>JAHPZI010000022.1:0-92215 GCA_019058295.1 Promethearchaeota archaeon
CCTATGCATTTATTAGCAGAATTTGACTAAGTGAAATTATTATAATGAGACTAACGCTTAATAGAATAATTATAACCATATCTATAGATTTAATTTCTTCTTTTGAGACTTTTTTAATCCATAAAATAGTTAAAATCAAGGATACAATTATAAAAACCATTTCTTTAGTAGGATACCAAAAATCTGGAAAAAAATACTTAAAAAATTGGTTTATAGGTTCATCCGGTAAATTATTAAATTGTAAGAATGAATTTATTGCGCATTGATATAACGAAAAAATAAAAAACCAGCATAAAAAAATAGTGATTGAATCCAATTTGGGCAAAAAATATAAAACTATAAGTAATCCGGTCCCAAAAATCACAACCATCACAACTCCAAATTCATTTCCGAAAAGTTGAAGTAAAGAATAAACAAAGAGATTTCCCCATTCAATTCCTTGAAAAACAACTTGAATATATATGCCTATGGCATATAGAATGAAGGAAATTATTGTTATTACGATTAAAATTAATAACTTTTCGTCTCTCATGATTCATTCAAAATTTAAATTATTATTTAACTACATTAAAACAAATTTATAAATCCTAATTAAGAAGTAAAGTATTTATTTATTTCCTAAAACTTTTATTATTGTTAATGACCCTATTATTAATATAAAAAGAAAAAAAAGTTATATTATTACTTTTTGAGAATTGCTTTTCGCTTTATAATTACAATTAAAGAGATTATAGCAATAAAAACAAATAGCAGATAGTAATTTCCAAATGGAATTATTTCCTCCTCATCGTCGTCATCATCGTCATCCCCACCACCTCCACCAGGTTGAGATTTAGTTTTAACATAAACAACTTTACAATCATTATATAAATAAATATTACCTGTACAATATTCATCCCGTATACAAACCGTATTATTATATAAGGTATTGTTCGTTATTCTGTTATAATTGCTGTGTCTTAAAAGTATACCACAATCAAAACTGAAATTTACCATATTCTTCGTAATATTGTTATAATTTGAATAATCTAAAAGAATTCCAACTTCATTATATGTAAGATTATTTTCTGAGATTGTAGTGTCTTCAATATAACCAATCGCTATTCCAAAATCAGAATTATTATTAGCAATGTTGCTTGTTATATTAATATTATTGCCAAATCCAACAGCAATGCCCATATGGTTATTATTAGCGATGTTTTCCTCGATTGTATAATTATTATTATATAATAAGTACATTCCTGCAGCGGAGTTAAATGAGACATTATTGTTAAAGAATACATTATCTCTACAGTAATATGTTTGAATTGCTGCTAAAGTTCGAGAAATATTTAAGGATGAGATTTTTGAATTATTACAATTTACTAATATCACTTGACCAGGGAGTCCAGCAATAGTAAAATCATTTGTTTGAAGTGAAACTTTATCAGTATAGTAATAGAGTGGATTTCCATTAATTTTATTTGATGTATCAATACTTTGTGAAGAAAGTTCCTCAAGTGAACCACCGAGTACTAATCCATTGTCCTTAAACAAATTTCCAGAAACCGTATTATTCATACTTTCCTCTATCAAAATTGCATTTCCTGCGATATTCGTAAAATTATTTTTTGAAATTATTGAATTATCACTTTCAGAAAGTATTATCCCATCCTCATAGTGATTACTTATAATATTTTCAGTCATTGTGTTATTATTACCTTCAATAATAATTAATCCTGACTCAAAGCTATTAGAGATATTATTTTTTATAAATGTACTATTAAAAGAACGCAATGAGAAAACTCCATCTTCTCCAATGTTAGATATATTATTTCCTGAGAATAAATTATAATAACTATCCAATAGAGACATTCCATCATTTTCACAGTTAGTTATATTATTTCCTGAGAGTACATTATAATAACTATCGTATAGAACCATTCCATCAACTTTGCAGTTATTTATCGTGTTATTTATTAAATTGCAATTACTACAGCTAATAAGATATATTCCATTATCGCCGATGTTGTTAACAACATTATCTGTTACATTAATATTATTACAATATGCTATTTGTATTCCCCTAAAACCACTACTCAAAACGTCATTATCAATTAGTTCGCCTTTTTGCACACCAAGTAACTCAATTCCTGAAGCACCTAAAGAACCTCCAACATTATAAATTGTACAATTTCGAATTCTAAAGTATTTAGACCAAGAATTCATAATATGAATTCCATAACTCAAACCGTTTGCATTAATGGAAACGTTTTCTATGACATAAGGATCATCCTTAGTTCCTTCACCATTACACCACTCGTTAGAAGAATTTATATCATCCCAAGTTGGACCATTATAATCATCAATATATATTGGATCGATTATCCAATTTCCAGTGGTTTTAGGATTGGTAATATTATTTTTCTCGATATCTTTGTCGTTTTCATAAACGTTTATTGAAAGATTGCTGATATTATTATTAAAAGCAGTCAATAGTGAGAAAACTATCGCAATAGATAGTCCTAAACCTATAATTTTTGTTTTAGATTTCATATTAAATAATCCTCTTTGAAAACAATTATTTAATGGTTACTAATGTTTATTAAAAAATTTAAATATTACAAAAAATTCAAAAAAAAAATTCTGGAAAATCAAAAATGAAGTGTAAATTATTGATACAGAAGAACTTGGAAAGATAGATCTATTGAGGATGCAATTAATTTTTCTTTTTATTTCCTATATCTTTTATGATTCCTAATGACCCTATTATTTTTCTTCATAATAACTTTCATCGCCTTTAAATATACTACAGTCGGTATTATTTCTACATGTTGAATGAATTTTATTGAAATAGGTCTATCGCATCTAGAACAAAGTCTCGAATTTTTTAACCATCTCCTAAACTCATCAGCATGGGCTGGATGTCCACAGTGGGGACAAATAATGATACCTCTTTTCTCATCCGCAGGAAGTGTGGGCAATTGAAAGCAGAAAATACATTTGAAATCTTCTTGATTAAGGATAGTGCCCTTAGGTTTTAATCTAGTTAAACTATAAGTTTTTTTTCTCGATGCTGAGTTATTGGTATGAGTAGATCTATGAACTGGATTTGAACTTGTATGGGTATGATTTTGTGTTTTATGGTTAGTCCTTTGTATTGTCCTATTCGTAGTTCTTGGTGGAGATCTCACGGTAGTACGAGAAGATGTACGGTTTACTGTTCTTGTTGGTGTACGCACCGTAGTACGAGAAGTGGTGCGATTTACTGTTCTATTAGGAGAGCGAGTAGTAGTGCGAGATGTAGTACGATTTATTGTTCTATTAGGAGAAAGTCTAATGGTGCGAGATTTAGTACGATTTGAATTTTTTGATTTTGAAAATAAAGAGGTCAGTTTAGAACGTCGTTTTCTTTTTGACAATTCTACACACCATCATTTTAATTTTGTTTAATATTATTTAATTAAAATAAAAAAAAAAAAGAAATTTGGGAAGGCATAAAGCCTTCTTATTTATCCCGCGGTACTAGCAGGGATTAAGAGGACCTCGTCTCCATCGGATACACTATAATTGTCTAAGGGTGAACCTTCATCCATGGTTACCCCGCCTGAAGAAATGTGAAAATCAGCTGGATTTAATCCAAAAATATTTCCAACGGTTTGCTTGATATCTCCAACGGCATTGCCATCGTCAACGGTTAATTTCTGTTTTTTCTCGCCAGGACCAATAGTGGATGTGAAATAAAGCGTAATTTTTCTACCTCCCGCAGGAGATTTGTAAGCAGGTGTCTTAGAACGTGTTACTTGTTCTTCAATATTCTCTTCTAGATCCTCATCAAATTCGTCTTTAAAACTCATATTAATCACTCCTTTTATTTTATTTTTTTTTATTTTGTTGTGTTAAACTTAATAGAAAGATACTGTTAGTATTATTTGAATGAATTAGGAATAAATGTGAAGAGTTTTTTTATTCTAAATAAGATAAATTGAAACAATCAAGGATTCTCAAATAACAATACTATAAATTGAATAAAAGAATTAAATAATTTATAGCCCTTAATAATTTATCTTAGAGAGAAAAAAGTTTAATAAAAACTGGATAATTTAATGCACGTAAAGTATTAGGATATGAGCATCTCGGAAAATGCAGAACATGTTGTTTTAGGGATAGTTAGAGAATATTTATCAAAAAAGCCTTATTTTTCAATGGGAGATATAGTTGAATTTGTAAATAACCGTGTAAGGAAAAACCCAGACATAAATAAGAACAAAATTGAATTAATCATTAAATCTTTGATAAAAAAAAGAGTTATTATTGCCGGAACTAAGTTGATGAAGAATGATATCATTGAAAATCCAACAAGGAATGAGATCCTTAATTATATAAGAAAAAATCCGGGAAAAAACATAAACGAAATAATGAGCCATCAAAAACTTGGAAGTAATTTAGCTTTGTGGCATTTATCTTGTTTAGAAAAGTTCCAATTCATTAGGTCTAAAAAAATGGGGAATCGAAGAATATTCTTTAAATTTGATTCTAATCCTAAATTTGATGAAATACACTATTATATGAGAAATAAAGTTGTCCAAACTATTTTGAAATTTATGAAGAACGAAAATAGGGCGTTAAAGATCACAGATATAGCTGATGGTTTGAAAAAAAATCATAACACAATTAAAAAATACTTAGAAACTTTAACAAATCTGAATTTAGTAGAAATTGAAAAAGAAAAATCTAGAAAATTATACAAAATCAATCAGGAGAGGTTTTTAAAAGCAGTTAAATTGGTGCGTAGTGGTTGAATTTGAATTACTTCATATTTAATCCTATTGCATTTTTATTGAAATTTGAATGTAATAATAATGAGAAAATGATGATAAAACTATGAGTAAAAATACACCGAAAAAAAATAAAACTTTAATTGTAATTCTTATAGCTCTTTGTGCTATTTCTATACTAATCTATCTCATTTTTTTCTTAAATAATCTTCTTTTGTTTTTTGTGTTGGTTATTGGGAGTGCCACAGTGGTATCTACAAGCACGATTTATACCGTTATACATCAAGTGGGTTCAACAGATGAGAGGGTTAGAGAAAAGAAATTCTTATCTAAAGCAAAGGCACTCGAAAAGAGAAAAAAGTTAGTTAAAAAGGGGCAAACATCTGATATTATTGAGGAGTATATGAAAAATATGCCTTCTATCCAAAAGTATGCTGATTCTGATAAATCTTACGAAGAAATGCCTATAATTGATAAGTTCATTTTTACAGAACTCAGTCCTGAAGAAAGGATAAAAATAAATCGTTTAGGATTATCCGATATCGATAAAAAGCAATTCATTAAGGAAATTATATATTTTACTAAAGAAGACAGAATGAATTTAATTGATAGTATGTTTGAGAATCGGGATAAAACTGACGGTGAAATCATATATATTCCACCTATGACAGTGGTTGAAGCGATAGAAACTTTTCGTGTTTACGTAATATCATTAGTTAAATCAGGGGAGAAGAGAAAGATAATTACTGTTGAAACATCAGATTTTATAAGTGATGTCAAGGAACAATTGGGTATTTTGTTTGATTACGATTTAGACGATTTCCTATTGTCCACAGGGGGATTAATCATGCTTGAAGATACGCAAATAAAGGACTACAACATCGAAGATGAGGATCAAATTGTTCTGATTCCTTCAAGAAAAGCTGAGAAATAAATTCAGACGGTTTTCATTGATTATAATTCTAATACTTGAAGTCTTGAATAACCTTGTTTAATAAAATCATAATCTAATAATTCGATTTTCTCAGGTATAATTTTTAAAAGTAGCTTTCTTCTTCCTCGGACTATTTTCTGTGCTTCTTTAAATCCTTCATCGCCCTCTTTCATGAAAATTAACCTTTCATTTCCAGTAGCGGTAATCTGCATACCTTGAATCTTACCAGTATCCATTGGAGTATAAATTCCAATACTTACAACAGGATTTTCTTCTATATTTTTTACTTTTCTTCCCGGAGCTGGCCCTACATAGATGTTAAAATCATCAGACTTTTTATCTGTATAAAAATCCATTGGTGTGGCACGGGGTATATTATTTGCACATGTGCATAAGACTAAAATTTTTCTTATTGTTAAAAAGTCTCGAATTTCTTCTTTTAATTCTTCTTCTGGCATTTTCTGCATTTTCTTATCCATTTTAAATCTACCTAAATATTCCTTTATTTTCTTTCTTTATTCCTTTTTAGCATATAACATATACACTCCCATAATAGTTTCTAGACTGGGATCCCCCTCTTCAACGCTAAATCCTTTTTTTTCCAATAAATTTGTAAGTTCATTCATTAAATTTGCTCCTCCTTTTATATGGGTATGAACTTCCATTGCTATCTGCTGTATTTTTCCCCAATCATCATCTTTAATTCCTGCGAGCACTTGCCATTCATAATTTTCAGCATCAATTTTCATTAAATTAATTTGTTCTATGTTATTTTCTTGTATAATTTGTGAAAGAGGTCGTATTTGACATTGAACAATTTTGCCTCTGTATACGGCTTTAAGCCCAGCTTCAACTAATCCCTTACGTTGATCCTCAGGGATATTTTTTGCTTGAGGCATATCTTTACAGATTGTTTCTTCATAGTTCTTTAAGAAGAGATCCACTTTTAGATCCCAATCAAATGGAATAATAGCTGAATCTCCACTACATTTGGGATAGTAGGTAATATCAAGGGTCTCTTCTTTTTTTCCTAAGCCAATATTGAAATTTTTTATATCAGCATTAACGTCTTTAAGATTTGCTTCTAATACATTAAATATTGCAGGTATTGGCTCAAATGTAAAAATTTTTAGATTATTTGCTTGAGTAGAGATAAAACGAGAGAATAAACCAATATTAGCACCTACATCTAATATTATATCTCCATCCTTAACGTTAATTCCACGCTTTAAATAAACCTTATCAACATAAATCTCGTCATAGATATATTTTGCTGTTAATCTATCTATTATCGAAATTTTTTCACCATTAGGTAGTGTAAGAGTTTTCATTAATTTTAATAATCCTTTTAGAATTAATATATTTTCTACGCTAAGGAGAAGTAAGAAACAATAAATAATTTAAAGATTTAGTTTTCAATATTATTAATTTGTGAATTTGATTTAATTTTTAAATCATTTTGAAAATCAATTATAGACTTAGGTCTTAAAAAAAATGAATTCTGAAAATAATAAAGTAATGACAATAAAAGAAGCAGTATCTAAATTCGTTAAGGATGGAGATATGCTTAATCCTTGTAATTTTGTGTATGCAATCCCTTTTGCTATTGTTCATGAAATAATTAGGCAGAGAAAGAAGGATCTAACATTAGCTTCTAATGCTTTTATTGAGGAAGGTGATTTATTAATAGGAGGAGAGTGTATATCTAAGATTATTACAGCGTATTCTCACAGAGGTGGAGGGCGTCGTTATAAAAATGAATTAGATCGAGCATTACGCGCAAAAACTGTTGAATTTGAAGATTATTCAAATTTTACTATGGTTGCAATGTTTAAAGCAGGTGCTTTAGGATATACATATATGCCAGTAATGAATGCTATAAAAGAAACCGATATGTTTCGTCTAAGAACTATAATGGGAGAAAATAAGTTTAAAATTATTAAATGCCCCTTTACAGGTAAAGAATCTGTTGTAGTACCCGCTTTAAATCCTGATGTTGGAATTTTACATGTTCAAAGAGCTGACAAATATGGGAATGCTCAATTTTGGGGTAGTTTAGGTACATTAAAGTGGGGTGCTTTATCCTGTAAAAAATTAATCGTTTCATGTGAAGAAATTGTGGATCACGAGAAAATTAAGCGTTCACCTTTTTTAACTATTGTACCTGGATTTAGGGTTAACGCAGTATGTGAAGAACCCTGGGGTGCACATCCAAGCGAATTAGCTGGATACTATGACGTCGATAATGGGTTCCGTGCGTTTTATTTTGCTCAGACTCTTTCCAATTTAGCCAATAAAAAATGGATGCAAGAATGGATTTACGATAGAAAGGATCGAAAAGATTATTTGGATCATTATATAGAAAGATTTGGTAAGGAACCTTTAGAACATTGTAAAGTAAATGAATACTTGTCGGATCAAATAAATATGGGATATAAAAAGAAATATTGGCAAGATGATTTTTGTCATAAAATAACACAAACAAGAGAAGAATATTTAGAAAAAGTCGAAAAATATGGAGAGTTGGAATTATGAAGTATATGCGTGTAGAATTGTTAATAATAACAGCAAGTAAAGAGATTAAAGATGGAGAATTATGTATTATTGGTCAAGGAATCCCGTTCGCAGCAGGCGCATTAGCTAAACGAAAGCACGCGCCAAATGCCATAATTCTATGTGAAGCAGGAATGGTTGACCTTAATCTATTTCAAACTCTAGAAGATATATCAGATCCTGGTTCAAGTAAAGGATTTTCATATTCAATTGGTTTGTTTGATATTTTTACAACAATTGCTAATCGCGGTTATGCTGATGTATGTCTTTTAGGAGCCGCCCAAGTTGATAAATATGGAAACATAAATAGTACGGTTGTTGGGGATTATTATATAAGTAAGAGAAGCGATTTTAGACTCTCAGGAGCTGGAGGAGCTCCCGAATTTTCAGGTCATTCTAATCGTACAGTTTTAACTTTGGTCGGCGGTCAGTTTGTAAATAAATTAGATTATATTACTAGTCCAGGATGGTTAACGGGAGGTGAATCGAGGCGTAAGGCAGGTCTTCCAGGTGGACCTTCCGCATTAATTACTAAGTATGGTCTCTTCAGATTTGATGAAAATTCAAAAGAGATGTATCTGGCAGGTCTATTTCCTCAAACTACTGTTGAAGATATTAGAGAACAAATCCCATGGGATTTAAAAGTTGCTGAAGATTATGGAAAAACTTTAGAAAAAATACCATCTCCTAAAATTGAGGATTTAGAATTTTTAAGGGAATTTGATCCTTTTTTTGGAATTAGCGCTCATGAAGGACGCAGATTACAAGCACAAGCATTGCCCGTTTTTTATGAACGTGGAGCCGCCAATGATTAATTACAAGAAGATAAAAAAAAATGAAGTATGAAGTAATTGTGTCAGGAGCAGGACCAGCAGGGTCAAAATGTGCTGAAGTTATATCAAGGGCGGGGTATAAGGTTGCACTAATTGAAAAAGATATAAATTTCCGAAAGCCATGCGGGGGGGGATTACCTAGATCAAGTATCTACCGGTATTACCCGCAATTGAAAAAATTAAATTTAATCAAAAAAAATACATTGGCAATGTTTTCTGCTGATGACCATAAACTCGAATATTCATATGAAGATTCTGAAGATAACCCAATTGTAATAGATAGGTTAGAATTTGATAATCTAATAAGAAATGTAGCTGTGGATGCGGGAGCAGAGCTTTTTGATAAAAATGTATCATACAATTTCATATATAAAGATCGAAAAAGAGTTGGAATTAAAACAAGAACGCCCTCAGGCACCAAAACATACTTAGCTAATATAATTATTGTAGCGGATGGGATGAGCTCAAAATTAGCTCACAAATCAGGATTGAGAGGGAAATGGAGACCTTTAGATATAGGTATAGGTAAAGCACAAATATTAGAGGGCAAAAACAATTTAAATGGGAAGGGTACGTATTTTTTTTTTAAAAAGTATGGTTATAGTTGGATATTTCCTATAGACAAACAAAAATTTAATCTTGGTTCAATTACTTATTATGAAAACAATTTAAAATATAATGTAAATGATTTATTTAATAATTTCCTTAAAGAATTACGGATTAAAAAATTAATATCTAATATAGATTATAAAATGATATGGTCAGCAATATTTCCCGAACCTGCCACGGGAGTTCTAGAAAAAAGTATGTTGGACGATAACTTAATTCTTGTTGGTGATGCAGCTGGATTTGTAGCTCCAATCAGTGGAGAAGGTATTCATGGTGCAATTGTTTCGGGACAAGTAGCAGGAGAAACTTCTATAAAAGCCATAGAAAGAGAAGATTTTTCGGCAGATTCTCTTAAGGAGTTCAAAAGGCATCCAAATATCAAAAAAATCATTAGATTGTTTAAATTTCAACGTAAATTTGTAAATTTCTTTTATGAAAATGAAGGTGAAAATCTCAATAAGATTTTTAAAATGGCGGAAAAAAATAAAGAATTTAAGGAGAATGTTATAAATATTTTTATTTTCGGCCGAACACCTCCAAAAGATTTTATCTCAAAAATAAAAAGTACTCATTAAAAAATATTAAATAGAAATAATTGAAAATAGTGGTGTGTTATGTATGACGTCCTAATTTCGGGAGGAGGTCCTGCCGGTTCCAGATGTGCTGAAATTATAGCGGAGGCGGGTTATAAAGTAGCGTTAATTGAAAAAGATACTAATTGGCGAAAACCCTGTGGAGGAGCTGTTAGTGCGAGAATAATGTCTAAGTATTATCCTCAGTTAAAGAAGCTTAATCCTCATAAATTCAGTGGTGCTATAATGTTTTCTGGTGATTATCATAAAATAGAATATAGTTGGGAAAAATTAATTGCAGATACTATAATTGTCGATCGTTTGGAATTTGATACTTTTATAAGGAATATCGCAGTTGAGAAAGGAGCAGAGCTTTATGATAAAAATATTTCATTTGATTTTGTAGTAAAAGATCAAAAGAAAATTGGTATAAAGACAAAAACACCCTCGGGGATTAAAGAATATTTAGGAAAAATCATTATTATTGCTGATGGAATGAGTTCTAAATTAGCCGTTAAATCTGGTTTAAGAGAACGTTGGAAAGTTGAAAATTTAGGTTTAGCGAAATGTGCGATTCTTGAAGGCGAAAATAATCTTGATAAGAGAAGAATGTATCTTTATTTTAGAGAATACAAAGGATATGGTTGGATTTTTCCAATAGGTGAAAACCGCTATAATATTGGATGTGGTACTTTTGCTGAAGATAATCTTAAATATAATTTGAATCAGATCTTTGAAGACTTTTTAAATGATCCTCACATTAAACAATTTTTCCCAAAATCTAATTATAAAAAAATCTGGGTTGGATCTTACCCACTATCGGCAAAAGGAGTATTAGAAAACAGTCTATGTGGGGATAATATTATGATTATCGGAGATGCAGCTGGATTTGTATCTCCTATTAGCGGTGAGGGTATACATCCTAGCATAGTGTCTGGTCAAATCGCTGCAGAGGCCGCAATTCAAGCACTCCAGACTGATGATATCTCTAATCGTACATTGAAGTACTACAAAAACCATAAATATATTAAGAAGATGATTAGAAATTTCAAATTGAAACGTTCAATGGTAGAATTTTTTTATGAAAAACAAGGGGTAAATCTTGATAAAATGTTCGAATTAGCGGAAAAAAATGTTGATTTTAGAAACGAAGTCATTAAAATGTTTTTTTTTAATGCAGCGCCCTCAAAAGATTTTTTTTCAAAAATAAAAAACCTTGAAGGTTAAAATCTTATTATCATCTATTTTATTAATTCTTAAATTTATACTATAATTAATGGAAATTAAAAAGGATATTATCCCGTTAAAAACAAAAACATATTACGGATTAGGTTCCTTTGGGCTCCAATTAACAACGGGCTTATTTGCGGCTTGGACTTTAATATTTTACATAAAAATCGTCAAGATTGACCCATTATTGTGGGCTCTTGCGTGGATTATTTATTTAGTTTGGAATGCTGTAAATGATCCTCTTTTTGGATTTTTTTCAGATAATACTCGTACTAAGTACGGAAGAAGAATTCCTTTTATAATGGTGGGTGGACCATTAATGTCAGTAAGTTTTGTTTTACTTTATTTAACTCCAACCGACAGCGAACAATGGGTATATTTTATCTGGTTATTAGTTACTTTAATTATTTATGATAGTTTTTTTACAATTGTCGGCTTATGTTTCAATTCTCTCATGAGTGAATTATCTATTGAGCCAGATGAACGAGCAAAAATGAATTTATTTGCTTCTATTGGGGGTGGTTTAGGAATAAGCATAAGTTATGCTCTTCCTATTCTCTTCATTCAAAATGTCCAACCATATAGTCAAAATCGCCCAATATTTTTAACGATTGTTATTGTTGTAGCGATATTAGGTTCTATTTTTTTATTATTTACAGCTTTTGGGATAAAAGAAAGACCGGAGCTATTACCAGATGAACAAGAAAATTTAGGATTGCTGGCATCTACAAAAACTACTTTAAAGAATAAGAATTTCTTGATTTTTGTTGCTTTTAATTTTATGATGACTTACGTTGTATTAGCTGTTATGTCAAACCTTCCGTTTTATATTCAAGATGTTTTGAAGGTTTCAAGCGATTCACTTCTTGCCACCCTGCCTTTATTAATGTATCTGGGTTTTTCATTGATAGGTCTTCCTTTAGGAATTATAATGAATAAAAAATTTGGCAATAAATATGCTATACTATATTTATCTTCTGTAGTTATTATTGGCTTTATAATGGTGACTTTTGCAAATAACATTATTCTTGCGAGTATCAGTTTTGCTATTATTGGATTCGGTTTTTCAGGTCAAACTGTATTAGTTTTTACATTATTAGCAGATATAATAGATGAAGATGAATTAGAAACTGGTGTAAGAAGAGAAGGGATGTATTTTGGAACGAATGCTCTAATTACAAAACCGGCTCAATCTGTCTCAGCCGCTGTATCTGGTTTAATATTTTATTTCTTTGCTTACGATCAAGATTTGGGTCCTGGCGAATCTCAACCAGCAAGTGCTATCTTTGGGATAAAAATTTTGGTGGGGCTTATCCCTGCAATTTTTATTATAATTGGTATGATCTTTTTATGGTTATACCCTCTCAATCCTAAAAGCGAGGAGTATAAAGAAATGAAACAAGCGTGTAGTGATTTACATGATGAAAAATTACGCCGATGTCGGGAGAGACTAGCTTGTTTAGAAGACGAAAATAGAAATAAATAAAATAACGAAGTAAGATTAAATCTAACACTTCAGTTTTTTAAGATGTCGCTCTTTTTAGAAGAATCTCTGTTAAGGTTTCAAACGCTTCTTTAACATTTTGTCCGGTCTTTGAGGATAATTCAACGAATGATGCTAGTTTATGTTTTCTTGCAGCCTGTATTCCATCTTCCCTATTAATTGCTCGAAATCTATCTAAATCAAGCTTCGAGCCAACTAGCATTATTGGAATCTTTCCAGCGTTGCTTTTTACGCAATCTGTCCAACTGGAAATACTCTCAAGAGTAAGGGCGTTTGTAATATCATACAGAAAGAAGGCTCCATTGGCTCCTAAAGAATAATGCGGAAGGAGGAATCTAAACCTTTCTTCTCCACCAAAGTCCCAAATTTGTAATTTTACTTTTTTGCCACTAACGGTAAGGATTTTAGAATAAAAATCAACGCCTATAGTGAGTTTAAGATCTTCTGTAAAATATCCAGAGATATATCTAAGGGTAAGCGAGGTCTTACCAACGCTAGCATCTCCAAGCATCAGAACTTTAAATGTATAATCATAATCAGTCATAAAAAAAATTCCTGATTTTTTTAAAAAAATTTATGATATTATTAGACAAATAAATATTAAATTGTTGTCAATAAAAACTTTTAATTTTTGATCAAATATAAATCAAATTCTAATAAAAATCAAAAAATTTAGTATCTCGTTACAATTATTATTGTTCCTTTTTTTATAATTCTCTTAAGGATGTTAAAAACTAATTCTATAAAAGTAGACGATAAAGAATTTGATAGTGCTTCGAATAGTTTAAATAATATCGGTTTAACAAAAGAACAAATCTTATTGAAAGATTTGAAGTATATTGCTCAAGAATATGTTGAACTTGAAGAAGTAAAAGATAAATTTTGCACTGCAATCCTCAAAAATCTTAATGATTTAGACTTTTCAGATTTAATAAAATATCCTAAATATAACATTAAAGAAACACAAATAAAAAAAGAAGTTTCAGCCTCTTGTATCAGTGGATTGAATTTCGTGAGTGTTGATGGTAGTTCAGTTATTAAGAAATTTATGAATGTAGACTTTTCGTTTTTGAAAGCGTTGGCCGTTAAATATTACTTTTATAAAGATGGTAAAAGCGCAAGAATTGAATATTATCCGGACTTAAACGGCTTCAACAATTATTCCATACAAGGTAATTTTCTTAACAGGGATGAAAATCTTGTGCAAAATAAAATTTCAATGGATATGACTTTCATGGAAATAAAGTTATTAAATAAGTTAATAAATAGGTCAACGGATATTGATTTCATCATAATAGATGGATCAATCGTACCAACACCTATTAATTTACTTTTTTCTCAAGATTTTGAAATTTCCAAAAAATATGATGAATTATTGAAGGAATACCATAAATTATATTCAAATTGCAAAGAAAAAGGGATTATCTTAATTGGTTCAATCAAGGACACTCGCACATCTGCATTATCGCATTTGTTAAGAGATACAATACAACTATTAAAACCAAATAAAGATTATTTAAACGATTTTATTAAAATAAATTATCGAAAATTAATTGATTATTTTTCTGATTTAGAATTATTCAATAAACTGCTAAAAAAGTCTGAAAGAAGTTGTATTTTTATGTGTAAACGAGAAATTGATAAAATTCGAGATACAGGGATTAAAAAAGAAATACCCTATTACTTTCCACTTACATTTTATGCATTTTATCTAAAAACTGTTAAATATGATACACCTTGTAGAATTGAATTTTTCACGGACGAGAGTACTAACTTTAAAAAAGCAGCTGAAAAAGCAGATTTAATTTCTTCAATGCTTTTACCTATTTCTTGTCTAAACGAACGATATGGTTTGCCCATACCTCAAATTGAGGCCCATAATAGAGCAGTTTTTAAACCTCATGAAATTAATTTATTATTTAATAATTTAACGAGAATTTTAAATCAAAATGGTATTAATCTTCTCGAAAAACGGCGTGCCCGAAGACCCTTTTAAGTAGCCTCTATTTCTAATTTATTTAAGATAATATCTTCAAAGAAAATATGCTTTTTTGCCAAGATCTCATTTTTAAAACCTAATTTTTTTATGTATTCATTTAATTGGGTTAAATCTGACTTACTTGAACTGATAAAATAGATATAAGCATCTTTCTTGACAAAATCCTTTACTTCGCATAAAAATCTCATAATCACCTCAATTCCTTTTGGTCCTCCATCCCAACTAACATCACTTCTAGTTTTATTATTAGATTCTGTAAACTTCTGTAATGATGGTAAATAAGGGGGATTAAAAATAACAATATCAAATAATTGTTTAAGGTATTTTGGAAAGGATTTAAATAAATCAGAAATAATAAAATTCAGCGTATTATCGAAATTGTGGGTATTTGCGTTTAATTGCGCACATTTTATTGATTCTTCTAAAATATCAGACGCAAAAATTTTTGGATTAAAATTTGGATTGTTAACTTTAATCAATTGGAGAAATATTGCAATTATCCCGGTTCCTGTACCAAGATCTAAGATATGTTTAATATTACGTATGGTTTTCCCATCGAAGCTATCATTTTTAATATTTTCTTTAAAATAATCAATAATTAAATAAGTGTCATCGGATGGAGTATAGACATTTTCGAAATCATAATGTATTAATGGCCTTATTTAAATCACGTTCATTTATTTAATTTTTCGTAATTAAAAAAAATTTTACTCAATTCTATAAAATCTTCAATTCTTAGGCTAAATAGCTTGATATTTTCAAAATTATTGCTTTTTAAAATTTGTAATATTTCTGTTTTATCTCTTTTTAAATATAATTCTAAAGCATTTGCAAGATTTTTATTTTTATAAGGCATAATTCCAGCAATGAATTTTAGATAATAATTAATATTTTCGGTGTTCATTAGAAATTGATGGATATTTTCTTTTGGCATTACTTTTATAAGGGATAAATCAATTTTTGGTAAGGGATAAAAACAATTTCGCAATATAGGAAAATTACTGACTGGATGCATGAATGAATTAAAAGAAACAGTAATTCTAGAAAAAGTTTTATAATTTCTTTCAGAAAAAATACGGTTAGCAATATTGCTTTCAATAGTAATAATTCCTTGAGGAGGATTGGATTTAAAAAATACTTTTTCTAAAATTGGACCGGTGATTGAATATGGAATATTAGCCACAACTTTATTGAATTTAGGAATTTGAATTTTTAGGATATCCCCTTCTATGATTTCTATATTATTATAATTTTCAAATCTTTTTGAGAGGTACTCGCAAAATTTTGGTTCTATTTCAACAGCGTAAATCTTATTTACCTTTTCCACTAATAATTCCGTTAATACTCCTAGCCCAGGACCAATCTCTAATATAACATCGTTATTTGAAAGGTTAGATTCTATTATGATTTTTTTCGCAATATTTTTATCAATTAAGAAATTTTGGCCTAAACTCTTTTTAGGTTTAATTTTTAATTGTTTTAAAATTAGCTGAATATCTCTTTTATTCATACCTTTCATTCATATTTTTGCGTTTTGCTGAATAAGTAGTACTTAACATCTCTAGATAACTCTTTAATTATTCTAAGGGCTATTTGCTTGGGTGGATTACTAATACTCGTCCGGTCCGCTATATCTTGAAACGTTACAAACTTTTGTTTCTCTCTTGCGTCTATTATCTCCCACATGTGCTTTTTTCCTATCCCGGGTAGTAATTTTAAGGCATGCATTCTAGGAGTTATTGCTGTAGAATTATTAAAGAAATTTATAAATTCTTCTTCATAATTTAAAATTTCTTTTTCGAGCACCGGTTGGATCAATGCTTTGGAGGTACTAGTTAAATCATTATAATCGATTTTTTTCAGAACTTCTTTTAATTTACCTGTTTGTAAAAATTCTTCGTAAAAGCCCTTCTCTTCAGGTTTGAGATTGGAGTTTTTATCAATTTTTACTTCATATAGGACGAAATCAGGAAAAGTAAGAACCTGTGTGAGTGGTGTCTTTGTCCAACTAGGCTTATCTTCCTCGGGATGGCCATGCGGCAAAATATCTAATATAATTAGCAATCGAGACTTTTTTATAAATTGTTTTTTTTTTCTTGGTTTTCTGTCTCGATAAGGTGGACCCTTGCGATACGAAGGTTTTCTGTATCGATCTCTTCTTTCCATAACCACCAACTATAAAATTTTCTACTTTTCTGATATCCATAATTTTTTTTTTTTTTTAAGATATAAATTAAATTCTTAATGTTTAATGGGATTACTCATTAGTATTAAAAACGATAAAACTTATAAATTCATCGTTCTAAGTTTGTAATAAACTTATCTTACAATTAATATAATGAATTGAATTTTATTAAGAGGTTTTTAAATCATTTATTTGAGATAAGAGTTCTAGAAGTTTCTCGTTATTCAAAGTTTTTCCAGTAAAACTCTTCTCTAACACAATTCTCAATTCTGGAACGGTTTGGGGATTAATATTGATTATGTTAATCGCAAACATTTCTTCAAGGTCATATTTCTCCATTAGAAACTTTTTAATTTTTTTAGCATCTTTATCAGACATTTTAGCATAATGATTTACATAATTATAGGTAATTTCTTGAAAATGGCTCATGCCTTCTTCAGGATCGATTTCATCTACTCGTTTTTTGACATTTTCCATAATCTTCTTTACTTCTGGTATGGATACCGTCTTTTCATCTATTTTCCTTCCAGACAATATAAACACCTTAATTTTATTTTTAATTTGCAGTTAAATTATTAAAAAAAATCGTCTTTTATCAATTATTCTATAATAGAGATATGGTTTAATCTCAAATGTTCTTTTCCTATTATTAAAAGCTTTTTTGATTTTCCTAACTTTACTTCGACCTCGTAGCAGCGACCTCTTATTCCAGTAATTACTCCAGTTCGACCATGATATCTGCGATGCGGCATTCCACGTTTGTGTTGAGAAGGATCTGTTATGATATCCACTTTATCATTAATTTTATAATCTATTAAATGCTTTTCAATCGATCCTAAGCCACGTGCTCGTACTTTTTTTCTATGCTTTTTTCTGCATTTATTACGGTAACCTTTATGTATAGTCAAATTCTTTAACCTTAAGGCAAGTTAAAATAATAATTACTCTATTATTTTAGTTAATTTATGAATTATACTTTATTTATTTTATGATTTAGTCAATACGTTATTTTTTAATTGTTTTTTTCAATAATCTACATTAATAACATCCAATTCTTTACAAATTAAGGGGCTTTCAAATATTTCTGCAAAAGAGGGAATTGTCTTACCATTATCTCCATTTATTAATTCTTTTATATAGGTTCCTCCCTGTGTTTCAATTATAAACTGGAATAGATTCGGTTTTATCTGTTTAGCTTCTATTTTATAAATAATTTTTTTCCTTATTATATCAGCACGTCGATGAGAAACCCTAGTAGGAGTTCTTTGATTAACTTGTTGATTTTCAAATATTTCTTTTAATTCTTTTATATTTTTGTTAAATTCCTCAAGATTTAATTCTTTTTCGGCTTCTACTAATACTTTGTATGTTTTTCTTGACGTTTCTGCTTTAGATTTAATTCTTATGACTTCTTTTTTGTTGCTATATCTTAGATCACAGATTTTTATTTTTCCAGCATTAGTTTGATTAACCCTAGTTTCAATATTATCTAAATCTAAAGTTCTTACTTTTGGACTCTTTAATTCAAGAATGAATGGCCTCCCAGTGCCTAACATCCTCACATCAATATCTTCCCGCCCAGCACCATGAAATTTTGAATCTGTCGCTTGGGTTTCTTTAAAAAATTCAGGAGTAATTAATTCTTCAACGCTTATCTCATATTGTTTGCCAGAAAAATTACAAATCTCACAACCTTTTCCTTGACAATTTCTGCACATCCAATGAGTTTGAGGGATGCCTCTAATTAGTTTATTATATCTTCCAGCTATAAAGACAGATTTTATAATTAATTCTATTTCAAAATTTTTAAACCCAATTGAATATAAAAAAAGTATATCAGGGTTGCTAAATTCAGCAGGTTTATTTAATTCTGTGGAGATTGTTTTTCCAACAACGCGATTAAAATGGCTTTTAAACGATTCTGAACTTAAGATATTGAACTCTGCTTTAAATTTATCTTCTCGATTAATTATTTCGGAATCTGGACTTGTACCCACTAAAATACTATTAAACTCGATATTTTTAACTAATTCTTTTGCTTTATCTATATAGATTTGTAAATTGAGATATATATCATTGCATAAATAACATTCTTTTATCTCATTACATAAGGTATACTCTATTCCCTCGTTTTCTAATACTTTTTTTGCTGGTATGAATCTAGCATTTTCAGCTAATATACGCAAATTAACAAGAGCAACTTCTTCTTTGTCCTTTTTTCTTGATAAATAAAGATCATGATTTTCCATTGTGATTGAAAGAAGTAGAGAGTTACCTCTCTCTATATTTGTCGTAGCAGTTCCCAACAAAGCAAAACATCGACCAAGGCAATGTGGACAAATATAATATTTCCGATAAATTTCTATAACTTTAGATGAAATATTCATAATCCCATTTATGATAATGATAAATAGCTTTTTTTTTTGTTGATTTTATTTTATTTTAGGAAAAGGGATTAAAAAGATTTTAAAATAATTTATTTTTTTATAACTTAAATTAAAACATATGAATTAAGATATTTTAAATAAATTTATATTCCTACAATAGTACTAAACTTGATTAAGTGTTGTAATATGGCAAAGAAAAAAGGAACGGCAGAAGGTAGTCGAGTAACCGGACACGTGAAAAATTAAATCGATCTCCGATTAGCTTAATATTGAAATTAAGCATTTAATTCATAATGGTTCGATTACAAAAAAGGCTATGGATTTATTTCCGTAGATGACCGGGACGATATTTTTGTCCATTTTTCTAATGTTGAGATGGAGGGTTTTAAGAAGTTAGATATGGGAGACACAGTTGAATTTGAAATTCAAGAAAATTCAACGAAAGGAAAAGGACCTGAAGCATTAAAAGTAAAAATACTTGTGAAAGATCGTCGATATTAGAGAATTTAAATTTTTAAATTTTTAAAACTCTTTTATTTTAATTTTACTTAAATATATCTGAATCTACTATCAATTTTATTTAAAAAATAGAATAATAAATATCTAAAAAACGATTTAAAATTTAATCTTCTTCGTCCCAACCAAGATCTTTTAAAACTGAATCTAAAGCTTCAGATTCTTCTTCTAAAATAAATTCAGTTTCATATTCTGTAGCTGCAAATTCTGATTCAAAATCTGGGGGTGCTAGAGCATCAAGAGAAGGTAATTGATCGAGAGGTGGCAATTCTTCCTTTACAGGTTCGGCAACGACTTCTTCTGTAACTACTTCTTGAGAGGGTGCTTCTTGAGGGGCTTGTTCATCAACATCCATAGGAGTATAATCTTCAAGTGGAACAGGTGGAACCTCATCTTTATATAATTTAAATTCACTTTTAGTATCTTGGTCAATTTCATCAAGAGTTGCTTCAGGGATGGATATAGTTTCAGTATCGTTTTGAGATTTAACCATCATCGATTTGGGAATAGAAACAATATTATTAGTTTCTAATTCTTCTACATCCTCAATACCCATTGCTTCCTTTTCTTCTTCATCCCAATCGTCCAAATAGTTTAATAATTCGTCCATGGCTGCTTTATCTTCGGCGACAGAAGGTATAACATTTGAAACTTCTTGAGCTTCTTCCTCTACTCTTTTTTGTTCTATTTTTTGTAATTCTTCTTCTTGTTGTAAGAGTGAAACTTCACTAATTTCGCCTCCAGAAATTAAAATATTCAGTTTTTTTGTCAATTCTCGGAGATACCCTAAATAATATCCTATACGATAAGCGGCACTCAAACCGCCAAATACAATATAGTTCTCGTTAATTGCCATTAAAATACTATAACCCGCAGCGTTATGTAAAAGGATTTCCTTCAATGAACCATGTTGAGTAGCGTCTGAAAGCCTTACTCCTAAATCTATTAATGCCGTACTTGAGGCAGATGTTGTATCAGCATCTAATTCGAATGAAGTGGCTGACGCGACCTTCAACCCTACCGTAGAGAGGACTATTAAATTATCTAAATCTGTTTTGGCTTCCTCTATTTTTAAAGCAGTCATCAATTTCTCTCTAACAGCATCCGATAATTCTTCTGATACGGCCATTTATTTTCACTCGAATGATTTCTGTTGATATTATTTTGATAAAAAATCACTTATTATGTCAAATATGACAATCATTCTTAATATATTTACTTTATTTAATAAATTCTTTTATACTCATTTGATTTTGTGGTGGTTTTACAATCTTTTTAAAATAATAACCCGATAAATCAACAATAATTTCTTCTATTTCTTTTAAAACTTCTTCCGCAGTCAAATTTTCAGTGTTAACAATAAAAATTTTGTCCTTTTCCTTTTTCTGTAGAAGAAATTGATTATAAAAAGAAATAATTTTCAATAAATATTCCTTTTCCTCCTCATTCCACTCTCTCCTGATCTTTTCCAGAGATCCTCTTCGAATTATTCTTTTTAATATTGTATCAGGTTCTGCAGTTAAGTAAATTATATAATCTTCTCTCCATTTAACTGAATTATACATGTCTAATAATAGTTGATAATCTTTTTCTTTCAAATTTAGACTTTTTGAGTAAATCAACACGCAAATTGGAGTCCTGTCTAAAAGAATTATTCTTCCATTGTATTTTTCATCAAATTTTAGAATATTTGTATTTCTTTTTGTTAGTTGTTGGAGGAAGTGAAATTCACTTCTAAATGCGATTTGCTTATCATGGGAACCAAAAGGGAAAGGGGGTATTTTTTTATATCTCTCCGGAAAAAACTTAAATTTGGCGTTGTCTCCAACTTTTTTTTTAAAAAGAGTGTAAATGGTTGTTTTACCAACCCCGTGAGGTCCAGCAATTGAAATTACAATGTTATCTTTAGAACCTTTATTTCGATAAATATTTTTACTCAATCTGTATTACTCCAGAAGAATTAAATTTTGTCGGATTAATTAATCGTATTAATTAGAGAAGTGGAAATAAATAATAACACTAGAGATATTAGATTTTTCGGATTATTAAATTTTTATATTCACAAAATAATTTTTGAAATTATAAGAAATATATCAAGATTATCATCATATTAAAATAAAGAATACTAGCGATAATTGTATTTAAAATGTTTTTATTTATTTCATAAAGAATACCGAGTAGCAGAAAGACTAAAAAATTTAGAATAAAAAAGATTATCCCTATAAAATAAGAAAATAAGATGGATACACCAGAATAAACCAATGCGATAATTAAAATTACTTTTAATTTCCCCGCCACATCTTTTTCATCCTTTTCAAATCTTTCCTTTAATGTGTTGTGTAAAACGCCTCTAAATACTATTTCTGTTGAGATTGCTTGTAAACTTAGCATTATTAATAATAATATTATCCATAGAAAGCTAGCTTCTTTAATTGCTTTATTCTCTTGTGCAAGATATTCACTAATATCAAAAAATTTTAAACCAATCTCAATAAGAAAGCTTATAATTAAATCAGATACGTAATTTATTGCCACTAATGATAATCCTCCCACAATTCCAATAAGAATGGCTAATGCGATTTTCTTTGAATCAGAAGTAAAACCTAATTTTTCACTTTTATGTTTATTAGAGTATATATACCATAAAGGATAAATCCCTAGAGCTATACCAGGTATTTGACTTATTAGAATTAAATTAATATTTATTTTCGATGTTGATTCACCTAGTTGGGACCATATGAACATAAATAATAATACCTGGACGATGACATATATAAATAGGGATAATATAAAAATATTTAACCCTTCTTTCATATTCCAAGAATCTTTTTTTATTATTAATTCTTGTTCCGATTTCAGTTTTTTATCTTCAAAAATGAAACCAGGTTTAGATTTTGTTGGTTTTAGGGAGTCTGGGACAGGTTCTAGAAGAGTATTACATATAGGGCATTGTTCGAGAATAGTGGAAGTTATAATTGATCCGCAACCAGAACATTTACGTGAGATTTCTTCTGATACGGGGGAAATTTTGTCCCTTTGAAGTTTTTCTACTCTTGGTTTACCCGGGCTAACCAATTTGCCACAATTAGGACAATATGCCTGACCTTCCGTTTTCGCTCCACAATATACGCAATATTTTAATTTTTTTTCGTTTTCATTCGACATTATTTAAAAATAATCAACATAACTCTCTTTTGTTAATTATATTAATTTCAGAATTATATAATTTTTGATTATATGTCTTTAATCTTTTTTTTTAAACTTTTTTTAGTTATTGAGTAAATTTCCATGAAAAGTAACCCTTGATAATATGAAATTGAATCAAAATATCCCTCACCTTCTTCTATACCAGCTTGGACTAACGCTAATTGAGCATTAAGAGCCGATCTCATTAATAATTCCAGTCCATTATATATTAAATTAGGACTCCACATTCCGTGGATTGAATTCGACCACCACAATGGACAACTATATAATCCTCTATCATAAAAATATCTCGCTGTTTGATAATAGTTTGAGACCTCCCAATTCTTGGTAAGATCTAGTTTATCTGCTAATTCCATTAAATTATTTAAGCTCTTCAAAATTTTCCAGTAAAATTTATGAATATTATTTTCAGGATGGTTCCAAAGAGGGTAAGGAACTTTATCTTCGAGATCTTTGGGAGATGTACTCCAACTTGAATCTTTTGGATTTATTCTTTTATTATTGATCGGAAAATAGTTTTCTAATTCAGAAATAAAAACAATCTTTATACCATCATCCTTTTCGATTAGGTTTAGCGCTTTTCCTAAAAATGTTTTTTCATATTGCTTTATGTGCCAGCCGAATGTCTCACCGTCCATCGCTGTGAGCAGATATCTGTCAATTTCCTTAGTTTTATCCATTTTAGAGTTTTTCTCTGGTAGGAAAATCTCCTTAATACTTATTAAAAATTCTTTAACTTTAATTTTCTTAAAGGAAATTTTATTACTAAGTATGTCGTCGCGAAAAAACAGTTGAAGGCCATTCGGCGAACAATAAATCTTATCATAAGGCCAATCTTCTGGACATGCAATCCCGCTCATTACGACCCATTTATAACCTAGCTCATGAATAATTGGTAAAACTTTTCGGGAAATTGCCAATTCAGGTGGAAAAAATCCATTTCGCTGCCAAATATTGCCAAATTCTTTTCTATTAATTTCTTCATTCATACCTATCTGATGATAGACTTCCTTTTTCGGAATTAGTGGCAAAATTGGATGATATTTTGCGGTTCCTACAATCTCAATCTTATTTTCTGAAACGAGATTTCTAAGAAAATCCATGGTATCGCCTAATCCATATTCATAGAGGAGTTCAATTAGAATTCCATTAATGTTTAAAGTGAATTTGGAATTATCATGCTCATCTATCATTGAAAAAAGTGGTTTATAGCACTCTTTATCAATCTTTTTCAAGATCTCTATTTCTTGGGTTGGCGGCTGATAAATATGAAGTAAAGGTGCCCAATAGACTGTCATTATTAGTATTTTCTTGAAATATTATAATTAAAAGCCTATTCTTTATCAAAAAATTTTTTTATGATTAGATCCAATTCACCATTCAGCCAGCATAATTCGGCATAGGACAAATTATTATGAAATATCACATCTGCCTTTTCGCTAGTATCCCTTATAGAAAGTGGAGTTCCCATTTTATAAGTCTTTTTTAATATTTTTTCGGCTAATAACCAACAGAGATCGTTATATGATAAACCTGCCTGACTAATAAAATAAGCAGCAACTTGAACTTGCTCGTGGAAATCATCTTCTAATTCTCTTTCATCTAGATCTTCAGCTAGTTTTTCAATTTCATCAATTTTTTTTTGTGTTTCTTCCTTCTCTTTTTCAAGAGGGGTTTCTCTGTATGTTAACAATTGTTCTAACCATTTTTCTATATTCGACATTTAATCATCAATAATATTATTTAATTTATAATACAAAAAACTTGATTTTTAGATTTTATTTCTCAATTATTGTTTCTTTAATAGCAGTGCCAAAATGAGTCGCTCCAGGTCCTATATGGACTAAAATTTCATCTCCAACTTTTATATCAACAACTGATTTAGCATTTCCATTGGCATCGACTAATCTAATAGTTTCAGCATTTTGACATATGCAACTTAATGGAACTGTTTTATCTCCCCTTGATGCTTCTAATTCAAATCGCAACATTGGTCTAGTCTCGATCTTTACACGTCCAATTGAAACAATTCGCGCTTCTCCTTTATTGGTCACTGCTAATACCTTCTTCCCTCCCTTTAATTCGCTCAAATAATTAGTACGATATATCTTATCAGGATCATTATTAGGGACTAAAATGTATGCAGAGACATCTCCGGCATTTACCCGAAATGGGCGAGATGCTACAAATTGAGTTTCAAATACTTCGGCATGAACTAAGGCGAATCCCATTGCTGTACTCCCTATTAGCATCCCTTCTCCTGGTCGTAATAAAGATGCGGTATCTATACACACTCGTTCTGCTTCAGGGATATTGTCGATTTTAATCACTTTAGCTTCTGTTAATTCTATGGTAAAGGTTTCAAACATAAGATTTTTAAGATCTACTAAATCATTTGCATCTTTAGGCGTCATTAGTATGCCATCGACCCCAATCTCTAATGTTTTTAGCATCAATTCTGCTTCTTTTATATCCTCTACTTCTGCGATAAGGTCAGTTTCGTTATTATGCATTTCTGCGATAAGATTTTCAAAAGGAATGATTTTCCAATCTTTTGCAGATGCTATTATAAAGTCAACATTTCCTGTTTTTGAAAGCTCTATTATTTCTCTCTCATCATCTTTTGATTTAAGTTCAATATGAAAGCCTAAATTTCCCTTAAGATCTCCCTTCGCTATAGCTTGCATTAAAATATCCTTATCAGTATATATACGTAAATCGGGAGATATGTCTAAATCTTTGGAATAAATCTTGACACGTTCAATATTCTTAAATTCTGAATGCGTTTCTTTAGAAACTAAGAAATTTAAGATATCTTTATTAAATGCTTCTTGCACTAATTCTTTAAAATCGCTGCCTTTATTCTCGAAATTTAATATTATTTTTTTCATATCACTATTTTTTTCATATCAAAATTGGTCTATACAACATTTATTTATTAAGATTTATTTGTTTTTCTAAATTAAAATGTTAATGCTTCAAAATAAATTTTTAAGGTAAAAAAATCATATTTAATATAAAATTAATAAAGATTATTATAATTTTAAATCCCAAAAAAACAGAGACGATGTAAAAAATGGGAAAATTAGGTAAAAAACTGTTCCCCAGGAAAGGCGGAAGTCAAGATAAATTAATTACAACAGTAAAACGTTATACTCGACAATTAGGACTTCGAGCTAAAGCTCATCAGAAAAGAGCAGAAGTAGCCCGCCAAAACGCGAAAATAGCATTACAGAGAGGAGAAAAAGCACGTGCAAAAAATTATCTTATTCAATACAAAAACTATCAAATAAAAGTAGATAGAGCAACTAACATAAGAGCTAAATTCGAAAGACAAATTGAAGCTATAGAAGAAGGTTCAGCAATCGCACAATCAGGAAATTTTATGGCTCAAATGCGTGATGAGCTAAAAACAATAGCAACTAAGGCATCCCCCGTAAAAATTGCAGAAGTTGCTGAAGATTCTGAATTATATGTCTCCGAAATTGAGGAAGCAGGAGATATCCTCGCGGGAGATCCAGAAATAGATTTAGGTATTGATGTAACATCAGAATTAAACCAACTTGAAACCGAAATATTGCTTGATGCTAGCGGATCGATGCCAACGGTACCTACTGGAGGAGAAATGCCCCAATATATTTCGGACGTCGATCTCGATTTCGAAGCTGAGGAAGCCACTTCAAAGGCTAAACTTGAGGAAGAGATAGAAAAATTGAGGAAGGAACTAGAATAATAAAATAATATCTTCTTTTTTAAAAAATTTAAATTTAGTTGGCGAAAAATATACTTCTATTTAATTTCCTGTAAAGCCTTAACCATATTACTTAATTTTCCTAGAGCAATTTTATATCCATTTGCTTCTCCAAACGTTTTAAGTAAAGGGCCAAATCCACAATCGGGTTTAATAACTAAATTCTCCTTGCCGTATAAATCAATTGCTTTTTTTATATATTTTTTAAGAAAATCAATTTTCTCCACATAGTCCTCTATTTCACCATTTTTCATGGGAGCTACTTTAGTTTTTACTGTACCTATAGCTAAATATTTATCAGTATTCTCGAAATGTTTTTTTTCAAATATTCTAAAGTTACTTTCATTATCAATGAACTCGTGGTCCATCACCTTTACATCAGTTTGTAAAAGTAAATCACGTAATTTTGGACTGATTTTGCCACAACAATGCACAGATGATAAGTCTTTTATCCCAGAGAGAGCCTTATTAAGTGTTTCCACAATAAAATCTTCTGTGTGGAACCAAACCTTTCTTCCTACTAGAAGTCCTAATATTGGTTCGTCCATAGAAATGATATTTATACCCATATCGCTATATGCTTTTCCTATTTTCTTCATAATCTCAGCTAATTTATCTACAATCCATCCTTCCATTATTGCTCTTGCTTCTTTAAAAATCACAGGATTTATTCCTTCAGCAAGCTTATCTTTTAAAATGATTTCACTAGCTAAAGTAAAGGGGCCTGTTAAACATGCTTTGGTACCTTTTATTAGACTTTTAAGCCCAGGATTTTCATTCAGAAAATCAACCATAAATTGTCCATATTCTAAAGCAATAGGCTTATCTGGAATCTTAAAATCATCATTTAAAAAGAACTTTTCATCAATTTCATCTAATGGGTCAATGATTTTAGCTAAGGGTGATAAGAATTGATAATTCATTCCAATAAGTTGAGGATAGCATGGGTAATCAATTCCAATATTAATCTCATCATTGAATGCTTTTTTCATGTTTTCCTCAGTATTACTTAAGGGAAAGCTGCCAACTACTGTAGTAAACAATCCTTCTTTTTTTACCATAAAAATAAATAAGTAATAATAATTTTTAAAACTCGTAGAAAAAAATAAAATACAGAAGTGTGTATTGCTTTTTTAAAATAAATTGTCTTTTAAGAATAATATCCTTTTTTATTGAATCTTCTTCTTAAAGACTTATCATTTTTAACCTTGTTAGTTAAAGATTTGATTTTCTTTTCAATTAAGTAAACTTCTTTTTGTAGATTTTTGAATGTCTTGAAATACATTGCTTGATCAATAATACCTTCATTGAATTTGGCATCAAGTTTTTTTATTGTTTCCTTTAGACTAAATCTTTCCTTTTTGAGGTCGATCAACTTATTATAAAGCTTTTTATCAAATTCAAATAAATGGTCGTCATCGTATAAGATGTTGTCTATTGGAGGTTCTTCATGGTTAAATAGCCCATACAAATGATTTTTATGAAAATCATTAAATGAATGATTAATATTTCCGGGGAAGGGTGGATTAAAATCCCGATAATTATCTCTTTCGTTGAATAAGTCCCCTGATAATCCATAATTAGGATGTGGAAATTGTTGATCAAACTTTTGGGCTTTTTTTAATCTTTTCATCAAGATATTTCTTTCATCAACGTCGCGAAATCTTCCATTATATTGATGATTATCCATAGGTCGGAAATTCTGATGCATGTAAGGGTTATAGATATTTCTATAATAATTATGATCTTCTGGATTTGGCGATTGAGAATTAATATCACTAAATAAAATTGATTCTTCGTTTGGGTCATTCATAGAATAGTTGTTATATCCTTTTTGAGCCCAATATTGCGGATAATTTAGAGGATTGTTGAAATAAACTTCATCTTCTTTATTTTTATTGTTAATAATATCTTGATTTATTTGACATTTTATACTAAAAAATGAATGGATGCTTTCTTCAATATATCTTACTAAATCGCTCAAATCTAAATCCATTTCATGAAGTTGTTTTGCTGAAGCATGATCGTATATATCATTTTCTTTAAATGCTCTTGCTAAAAGAATATATTCCATTATTTTTGAAACCATATTCGACGGAAATGAAAATTCATATTTTCCGTAATCGAATTGTAAAAATAATTTTCTGAATAATTTTCCTTTATCCTTAATTTTAATTAAATCATCAATAGGAGCTTTAAAAATTAAGTCTTTTCTTTTTTTAATAAAACCAGATTCATGTACAAAAGATAAATCAAAGTTGGTAATAAATAAAATCCCTTTACTTTTCCTTAATCTTTTTTGAGGATCTAATCCATTCATAAGTGTGGTATTAACTGCATAAATTGGCTTCTCTTTCTCTGCTAAATTTAGAAATTGCTGGTTAGGTAAAAAGATCTTAGTTATCTTATCAATGAATTGTAAATTTTTTTGGAAATACTCTAGTTTTTCATCAATTTCTTTTATATTTTTATTAACGAAATTATTAATAGAATCCTGATTTTGAGATACACTTTCTAAAATATTCTCTATTATCCTTATATTTGAATTAGGCTGATTATAAATATCAAAAAAATATTGCTTATTCAGTGCTAAATGACGGAAGTGTGCTTTGATTTTTTCTAGTAAATTCTCTTTTATATAGACAATTTGATTAAAAATAGCTAACAAATCTGATTCCATTTTGGGATAATGAAAACATCTTATTGGAGGACTCCTCGCATTTTTTATCTTATGTCTTATTAAATATAATTTGTTAATTATATCCTTGTCTGGTATAAACGAGCGAGATAATTTAATTAATTCCAAAAATTTCTGTTCGAGTTCTTCTTTTTTTTCGTAAATATTAAGAACGTTATGAGAATGACACTTTGGGCAGGATTTAAAATGTTGAGTAATTTTATGCACGTTTTCCTTTCCGCATTCTTTACATACTTTTTTTTCCTCTTTCTCGTTATAAGTAATCTCCTTAGAATTGCAATCTTGGCATATAAAATCGTCTATGAAATCGTCGCGCAAACAGTCAGAACAACATGATATACCACAATCTTCGCAATAAAATAAAACATTCATTTCTCTATTACAAAATCGGCACAATTGCTTACTTTTTTGGACTGACATTTTAATTTTTAATCCTAACCTAAATTTAATGAGAATTTAGTTTTAACAATAAAAGATATAATTTAGTTCAAAAATGAGTATGTTATTTGTGTATTATCTCTGAAATAAAAAAAAATAGATTTTTAAGTGGATTTTCTCTATTAAATACGCAAGGGGAGGGATTCGAACCCTCGAATGACATTATATCATTATCGGGATAGCAACCCGACGCACTCGACCACTATGCGACCCCTGCTTATATAAGCGCGACGGGTAGGATTTGAACCTACGGTGGTGTTGAGCCACTCCCACTCTCAAGGCGGGCACAATCAACCGAGCTCTGTCACCGTCGCTTTTTTTATGAATACGGGAATGCGGATTTGAACCGCAGAACCTCCTTTGAGGAGTGAAGTTTGAATTCACTGCCTTTACCACTCAGCCATTCCCGCTTTTTTACAGGGAGAGGGACTCGAACCCTCGTAGTTCCTGCGAACCCTGAATCCTAAATCCAGTACCTTTGCCGCTTGGTTATCCCTGCTTAATAGAATACAAGGGGAGGGATTTGAACCCTCGTACTCCCTGTGGAGAATAGATCTTAAGTCTATCGCTTTTACCTTTCTTAGCTACCCTTGCTTACTTAAAATGGGCTGGAGGGGACTTGAACCCCCGACCTCCGAGTTAAAAGCCCGTTGCGCTACCTGCTACGCTACCAGCCCATTTTTGATAGGAGTGGAGAGGATTGAACTCTCGACCACTGCGTTATAAGCACAGGGCTCTACCAATAACTAAGCTACACTCCTATTGATACACCCGGTAGGATTCGAACCTACATCCCCTCGCTTCGAAGGCGAGTATCCTCTCCATTGGACTACGGGTGTGAAGTTTGGTACGGGCGTGTGGATTTGAACCACAATCCATGACTTATGAGACCATAATTCTTACCAGATTAAACTACGCCCGTATATATAGTGGGGTTGGAAGGATTTGAACCCTCAACCTTTGATTTTGGAGACCACTGCTCTAAACCGCTAAGCTACAACCCCATATTTAATGAGGGTGGTAGGATTCGAACCTACGACCTTTAGATTAGAAGTCTAACACCTTATCCGCTAGGCTACACCCTCATAATTAATAGGAGAGATCGGATTTGAACCGATGCAGTCTTCCTCGTAAGGGAAGATCCATAACCAGGCTAGGAGACTCTCCCAAGATAAGGGGCATAGAGGGAATTGAACCCTCGATCCTACGATTAAGAGTCGCATGCTTTCCCTAACTAAGCCATATGCCCATAGATGTGCCAATATGGTAGGAGTGGAGAGATTTGAACTCTCGAACCTATAGTTTATCAGACTATCGCTCATTCCAGGCTGAGCTACACTCCTATTATTAGAAATTGAATTTGATATCTGATAACAAGAGTGGGATCAGAGTGACTTGAACACTCGCCCCAAGATCTTCATTCTTGTGCTCTCCCAGTTGAGCTATGATCCCTAAAATCTCCTCTGATTTTTTGAAGTCCACCTTTGGTCATTCTTAAATGACAATTTTTTCATTTTTTTTTTTATTTTTTCACCTCATTTTTTTTATTTTACGCCCCTAGTAGGGTTCGAACCTACACCGCCCGATTAACAGTCGGAGATGCTACCTATTAACACTATAGAGGCATGTTTGAAGTTGTTGAATTAAGATAAAAGAAAAAGTATAATGCAAAAGCTAAGAGCTATGAGAATATCTTGGAAGTACAAAAGATAAATAAGTGGATTGTCAGATTTAAGTAAAGAATTTACTGAATCAAACTGGAGGAGAGAAGATTATTGACGAGATTCACTCGCCACCTTTTCGATCTTAACTTAAATCTAAGTGAGGCCATAATACTATCATTATTATTAATTAAGTATTTAAATGTTTTGTTTAAATGGCTAAAACGATTAAAATGGGAAAGAAATGGGTAAGATAGTGAATGTGGGAAAAGAATGGGTAATTTTGAACGAAATATTTAAATATTTAATTTGTGATATTATAAATACAATGAGACGTGCAAAAGTGGCAACAACCACCTACCAGGATATAGGCGCCCCCGAGCAGGGGCAATATGATAGCGAATGCTATCACCAATAAAAAATTTTACCCGTCTCTATTGATTTCCTTATTCTTTCCTTAGTTTTCCTAACCTTGATCGCCGTTTTCTATATACTTTAAAATCCATTTATCACGTTACTTATTTTTTCAGAAAACGGGTAAAAGCTTCATAATGAAGGACTGTGTAGTGTAATGGCATGCATTGAAGTTTGTGAATCTTCAGGAGGTGGTTCGATTCCGCCCACAGTCCTTCTTTCATAAATATAACGCATAGAAAATAAAAAGGGGCTGTAATATCAATCGGAAGATACTTGGTGTTGCATACCAAGGGTTGTAGGTTCAAGTCCTACCAGCTCCATAAAAATACTCCCGTAGTGTAGAGGACAAGCACTCCAAGCCTTGGACTTGGTAACGTCGGTTCGAATCCGTCCGGGAGTAGTAATTTCATTGGAATTCTTGCTGTAGCTCAGACAGGTAGAGCAGGGGACTGTAGATCCTTGGAGCGGAGGTTCAAATCCTCCCAGCAAGACTAAGAAGCGGGGCACTAGTATAGTGGCTAGTATTCGCGACCGTCTATCGTGAGAAGGGGGATCGATACCCCCGTGCTCCGCCAAAAAGCATTGGAAATAATCGTGCGGGATTCATCTAGCGGTCAGGATCATCGCCTTCCAAGTGATTCACGGGTGTTCAAATCGCCCATCCCGCACCAATAAAGGCACTGTGGCCAAGTTTGGACAAGGCAGCTTCCTTGTAAGTAGCCGAGCGGGGGTTCGAATCCTCCCAGTGCCTCCAGTAAAATAGGCATGCGTGGCTGAAAAGTTGAGGCGGGAGACTGCAGATCTCCTCTATGCAGGTGCAAGTCCTGCCGCGTGCTCCAATCAAGCCCCTGTCATCTAGTAAGGTCAAGGATCCATGATTCTCAATCATGAAACGCAGATTCAAATTCTGCCAGGGGTATAAATGCTTCCATGGTGTAGCTAGGTCAAGCATCGTAGGTTTTCACCCTGCGGACTCGGGTTCGAATCCCGATGGAAGCACTCATTAAATGGGAGGGTAATCTAGCATGGAAGGATCCTCGCTTTGGAAGCGAGATGTCGGGAGTTCAAATCTCCTCTCTCCCATTTTAATTTAAACAAAAGCATCTAAACATGTTTGATTTTTAACTACTTGAATCCTCTTATTTGCGAGTTCAATGTATTCCTTTGAGATTTCATATCCTACATAATGTCGTTTTAGTTTTAAGGCAGCAATTGCAGTTGTACCTGAACCTATAAAAGGATCTAATATTACATCTCCCTCAAAGGAATAAATCTCAATTAAACGACGAGGCAATTCTTCTGGAAATGGAGCAGGATGCCCTATTTTTTTGGCTGAATCTGCTGGAAAATTCCAAATAGATTTTGACCATTCAACGAAATCTTCCTTTTTTATCGTATTTACTTTGTTTCCTTTTTCAAGTCTATTTGAAAGTTTTGAGAATACTAATATATACTCGTGTATATCTCTGAGACAAGGATTACTTGCCGAAGCGAAAGATCCCCAAGCGGTTGAAACACCGGCTGATGCTCCCTTATTCCAAATGATTTCGCCGCGCATATGAAAACCAATTTGATGCATTATTTCAATAATATATGCGTGTAATGGAATGTATGGTTTCCGCCCAACATTTGCAATATTTATTGCAGCTCTACCTCCAGGTACTAAAACTCTCCAAGTTTCTTTAAGAACATCTTCAAGTAATTTTAAATATTCAACAAGAGTCAAATTATCATCATAATCTTTTCCAACGCCATAAGGAGGACTGGTTATCATTAGATGTACTGAATTATCAGGTAATAAGTCTATTTTGCGACTATCTCCTTGAATTATCTGATCTAAAGCTTTTTTTGGAATTTTATCTGAATTATCAACGTATTTAACTTTTTGTAGTTTGTTTAAACCTTTATATAAATTTGAATTATAAAAGAGAGATGAATCGTGGTTTTCCCGTTTTGAAACTCCAAAAGAACTAGTTTTTGTACCTTTTTTTGGAGTTTCCTTTTTATTTACCATTATTAAAGAAGTAGAATAGAAGATATTTAAAACTCGATAACACCATGTTATTAAGAAAATTATGACTTAAAAAAGTAAACTTCTGGCAAGTTATCTAACTAGAATCTGAGAAAATCTCTATGAGAATGATGAAGATCCTAATTATAACGTTTATCATATCTAAGAAAATTTCTATAACTGCTAACATCCAATATCCTTCACTCACAGTCTGAGGTAATCGAGATCCATCCCAGAGGATAACACCAAAAAGCCAGATTAAAACAAGAATGCTAGTAATTATTAATATTGGATTGGAACCAAAAATTAATATTAGGGAGAACTCCAAAATAATAAGAATGCCTCCAAATAAAAGTAAAGGATAGATCCATTTTATACTAATTTTATCTCTAAAAATTAAGCCCATTATTAGTAACCCAAGCGTAACCAGAAACCCAACTAAAAAAGCAATGAAAAATAAGCCCAGTACTATTTCTAATATGAAAATGGAGGAAGCCCATATAAGTAGAGTGGAACTTAACATTCCAGAAACTAAACTAGCAAAAATAAAAATCACCATTGATAAGATATTTTGTCTTTTAAGTGCCATGATGACGGTTACTATCCATAATACAATATAAATGATTAATAAAAAAATGATAAATCCTACTGTCATTGGTAATATAACTGGACCTACAAGACCACTAAAACCTATAGTAGTTCCAACCCATATTATCAGCCCAATCAAGAATACAGGTAGAGTTTTATAATAAAAATCCTTACCTAATATCTTATCACCTTCCTTTCGTTTAGTTTGCGAGCTTAAAACCATCGTTTTCTTCTCCTCCAAAGTCTAAATCTATTACTCTGAGAATTCATGATTTCTTTTTTAATTATGATATTAATTGTTTGAAAGATTTATTAAATATTTACAATAAATAATAAAATAAATAAAAAGATCCTTATTACTCAATAAAAAAAATTAAAAACTATTTGATAATTTTTACTTTTTGTCCAAGGGCTTGACCTGGAACGCCTGCCTTCTTGAAATGAGCTCTTACAGCACCATTATTTCCATGGGCACGGCTAATTACTCCTTTTAATTCTTTACCAGTGGGAGTTACCCAGACAACAGTTCTCCCAATCAATTTGTTTGCCTCTTTCCTTGTCTTAATATTTGGAAATACCAATATACAATGTTTTGGGTGGACTGTATGCCGACCTCGTCTATAATTTGAAATAACGCCCGTCATACCTAATAATCCCTGGGAACTCATGATTTTTTTTTTATATTTTTAATTACTATTTTTCTCGAGTAATTGTTCAAATATTTGAAAAAATAAAAAATTTTTGATTTTTAGCACCCATATATCCCATAAAATCAAAAAAAAGTATCCTTTGGTTTAATCATGATTCTTGTTTAATTGGTTCTTTTCTTTTCTTATTTATAATCAATGAAATTACAACTATCACAGCAAGAATGATAAGTATTATCATTAACATCATCCAGAATGGTATAGATTCATCACCAAAATCAATGTCAAGATCTTCATCTTCCTCCTCAGCTACTACAGCAATCGGAGGTGTCCAATAAAATAAATAAACTTGATTATCTTCACTACCTATTACCAAATATTTACCATTCGAGGAAATTGCCACGGATTTTATAATCCCTTCTGTTTCATCGATCAAGTATGGAGTCTTGCTTGATCGAACTAATAAGTAGCTTTTATTATCATTACTGCCTATAAGTATATGATTTCCGTCGGAAGAGATGGCAACTGAATTGATTGAATCACCACTAGTATACGTCCAAATTGGAGTTTTACTCGACTTACCAAATATATACGTTTTATTATCATTACATCCTGCTGCGATATAATTCCCATCTGAAGTCATAGCTACCGATGTTATTTCACCTCCTGTTTTATATCTCCATACTGGTCCAGTCCAACCCCTATTAAAAAGATAAATTTCTTTATCATTACTGCCTGCTACAAAATCATTTCCATTTGAAGAAATTGCCACTGCTCTCACATCGCCACTTGTTTGATATTCCATTAATGTATTATTGGAATTATCATCAAAAAGATAAATCTTATCATCTCCACATCCTACTACGATATAAGTGCTCTCTGATGAGATTGCGATGGAATGGATTGAATCTCCAAAAGTATAATTCCATAATGGTGTAGAACTCGAATTTTTAAGAAGAGATATCATATTATAGCTACTTTCAGCAATAATATAATTCCCATCAGATGATATTGCTACAGTATTTACATTATCTCCCATTGTATAATTCCATTTTGGTGTAGAATCAGATACATTATTAAATAAATAGGTATGATTATCATTGCTTCCTGCGATAACATAAAATTTATCCGATGAAATTGCAACAGAAGTCACGTCATCACCAGTAGTATAATTCCACATAGGTATTTTTGATTCGGAACCTGATTTATTAAATAGATATGTGTTGTTATCATTGCTTCCCGCAACAATATAAGTTCCGTCTGATGAAATCGCCACAGAATTCACATCATCACCCGTCGTGAAATTCCATAGGAGTGTAGTACCAGATTGATGTGGGATTAAAACATTTAACTTCTTATAATTTTGAGAATGAAATGATATGTTTGTTTCAGGCAAGAAAACACAGAGTAAAAAAGTAAAAATGAGAATTGATATAAAAAAATGCCTAATATGTAATTTTTTTACCATATATTTTAATTTTTAATTATTCATTTTAAAGATTTTTAAATATTTATTGATTTTATTGATCTTTCCCAAGCTTCTTTATTTAATATTCTAGCTTTTTGAATAAATTCTTCATTTGATATTATTTCGTCATCCTTTATTTTAGTAACTATTTCTAGTTCAATGTTTCTTATTTCTTTTATATATTGTTCTCTTTCTGGAATGCTTTTTTTAGGTTTTTTTTTATGAGATTTAATAAATTTCGTATGTCTATTCCAAAACCAATCTGGATTGATTTTTTTATACGGTCCTGGTTTTAAAACATTCTGGTCTTCTATAGGAAAAACATAAGGTTTATAAATACTTAAACAGGGAAGAGTGGATCCCGTAAACCAATGAACTGTTTTGTTGTTTCCTTGTTTTAAGTGAGATACTTGAGAACCAGCTGATTCAAATGCTCCATGCATGCAAATTCCCGCATCATCGTGCTCTCTTAAAAAATTCATCATTAATTCTGATTTAATATTCCCTTTATTCTCAGACAATAAATACATTGACTTACCAGGACGAGATGATATTGGAAATTTATCAGGAATATATGAATCAGAAAAAACATTTGCAAAATCAAAATTCTCATCATCATTACAATATCCCTTTTCAATTGCATGTTGAATAATTCCTTCTCTTCTAAAATCACCTTTCCCTCTAATTGAAACATTATTTGATATTGATCTTACATCCTTAACTCTTTCTGCCACCCACCATTCGTCAGCAGTTTCTAATACATAGGCTTCTTTAAAATCTGCAATTATATATGAGTTATGGTATAACCAATTAGGAGCTCCAAACCCACAACCTCCTCCTTGACCATACTTTTCTAATAATTTAGTTATAATTTCTAATGATTCCCGCGCATTTTTACCTCTTTCTAATCCTAATCTTAGTAGATCCATTCCTAAGAGCCCTTTTTGTCTTAATGGTTCTCTAGTATAAATTGCTTCGTTTCCTATCGCGACTCCATATTCATTACAACCACTTTCAGCGCCCCACATCCACCATGGTTGACTTAATATCACAGCAAAAGTCTCAGAGACTTGTGGAATGGAAATATAAGTACATTTTAACTCCTCTCCCTTAGAATATCGTTTTTGTGGAGCATAAGTTATTAATTGAGCCTCTGATTGGGGTCTATCGCTGTTTTTACCAAACACGACGCTTTTTCCATCAGAAGTTGAATTTCCAAGGGCTACGAGAGTATCACACATAATTTATTCGATATTATTTCTTTAAGAAATTTATTTAAATCTATTTTAATAATTTTTTCATGATTTTAAATAATATAGAATTAAAATTTGGTTATATATCTTCATGTAAAATCCCCTCATTTTTGTTTTTGATTTTTGTCGTAGTAATTGCTACTAACATAGGTTAATATCTCAAAATAATTAAAGATCAAAGATCAATTATTATTTAATAAAATAAATTTCAACCTTTTTTGGAATTTAATAAGAGTTTTCAAAAAAAAAAATAATGAGAAATTTTGATTGGTAATAAAAAAGTTTGGGTCTTTACATTTGAGTACGCGGGCATTGCTAAAGTAGGAGGTCTTGGTGAAGTACCAGCAAACCAAGCAAAGAATTTAGTAGATCATTTCGATCTCACTGTTTTTATTCCTTCTCATGGGCAACTCGAAAGATTAAAAAAATTTAATAAAGTATCTAGGTTACCATTTAATTGTATAGGACAATTGGACCTTTCCCCACTTGGATTAAATGAACCAGTAAATAGTTATGAAATTTCTTTTTATAAATTAAATCTAAATGGAGTTAATATTGTTTTATTATCTGGGGAAAACACATTTACGCAAAAATATTTAGACGATGACAGTGTCTATAATGCAGATACTTTCGCCGGAAAATTATGCCTTTATAGTATTGGAATGCGATCTTTTATTGAATATTTAATAGATCATGAAGAAGATTTACCCAACATTGTACATATGCATGATTTTCATGTTGTAATACCATTTATAGGAATTAAGCAAGAATTAATTAAAAACGGATTAGATGTCTCTTCAATAATTACATTTCACTTACTTACATGGCCAAGATATAATATTGATTTTTACCATGCCTGTGGTATTGACGATACTCCTATTAAAATCCTTATGGTAGATGGAAATAAATTAATGTCTATCACAGAAATATTTACCCTCTGTAAAGAGGAAGGAAAATATCATCCACCAACCGTTGAAAAAATTGGTGCCGTTGTTAGCGATTTAGTAACAACAGTAAGCCAATCCTATTTGAGATCTGATATTATTCCAAATTTAGGACAAAATCTAATAGAATTTAAATCCAATTTTATATGGGATGGATGCGATTGGGAGTATAATGAAATATATCAAAGAGTATTTAACACTTTAGGAGCTGAAATGCATGAAGTTTTAAATATCCCTCATGAATCTCCAATAACTAGAAAAGACATGAAAAAATATTTATTAAGATATAAAATTGGCCATTTGAGGGAAAGCCCTCTAATTAACTCATCCAAAATAATTAATGCTATAGATAAAATTGCTTTTGGAAATCCTTATATAAAAAATGGAAATGTAAAACCTTTTTCTGAGATTGGCCCTTTATTAATCGCAACAGGGAGAATATCGCATCAGAAGGGATTTGAGACTATTTTAGAATCAATTCCTAAAATTGCTAGGGTAATTCCAGACGCAAAGATTTTATTACTTCTCTTGCCTACTGAATATAGTTTAAATGAACTAGAGACGTACGCTAAGTATGTGAATATATATCCAGATAATTTACGAATAATTTTTGGTTTAACCGCTGAAATTTTTTATCTCGCTCATATGGCTGCGGATGTTTATGCTGTCCTTTCTCGGTGGGAGCCGTTTGGTATTAATGCCTTGGAAGCGATGTCGTCCAAAATACCGATAATTGCAACTAAGGTTGGAGGATTACAAGAAACTGTTATTGATTTTCGGGAGGATCCTGAAAACGGCACTGGCATGTTAATTGAAAAGGATAATACATCTCAATTTGCAGATGCTTTAATTTCCTTCTTTTTAATAGCCCAAATTTCTGAAAACGTTAAAAATGGAAAGTCTATTTATGATCCAGAAATTATGTATTTAGTGAACGAAATTCCAGACCCAATATTGAAATCTCAAGTCTTAATCAAACCGAATTATTATGATAAAATAAAGGAGAATTGTTATAACCGAGTGAATAATAACTTTAGATGGCCTATAGTCACTAAAAAGTTAGTAGAATTATACAATCGGTCATAAATTCACCTCATATTGATTTTTTCTCTGGCAATTTATGTACTTTCTTTATTTTTAACACAATCATAGTACATGCGTTAATTATAATTATATTAGTAACCAAAAGGATAAAGCTTCCAATAGAAAGAGATAAATCTCCATACATTAAAGCGAGACCTATATTCACAGCGGGAGGCATTAAGGCCAAAGCAATCGCAGCACCTACAAGAGTCGATTTCACAGTACCAGTAATACAGAATCCAACAGCGATACCAGCACAAATAGCGATAATGATATCAAGATAATTTGGAAAGCGTCTTGCAGCCATTTCTGAAGTAATTTGTGGGTTCTTAACCAGACATATTGTAAGATACCCTAAAAAGATTCCAGAACAGATGGAAATTAATACACCAAAAACTTGGGCTATTGTACTATTTCTTATCATCTTACCATCACGGGTTGTAATACCGAAGGATAAACCTAGGATAGGTCCCATGAGTGGTGATATAATCATAGAAGCAATTACTATTGCGGGTGAATTTAGTATAAGTCCTGCACCTGCTACAATCGCAGATAAAATTATGAATATAAAATAATTAAAGGTAGGGTTAGCGCCTTCTTCGATATCGCTCCTTATTTCTTCTAAGGCTACTCTCTCTGGAACTCTGTCTTTTTCTTCATCAAGGGTTTCCACCAATTCTGGGATGGTCGCTTCCAAGGGTAAAATATCGATAATTCCATAATCAATTCCGATCCCTATGTTATTTAATCTATCAATTAATTCCGGTACAAAGGTTCTCCTTTGCCTTATAATAATAAGGGATTTTTTTTCCCCTTTTAATAGAATCGTATGTCTAATGTTAAGATCGTCATGTATGATTCCTAAAACTTTTTGAATAAGCTCTTTTTGCTCGTTTTTTAGCGTTATTTGTACTTGTCTTATTTTAACTCACTTCCTTATTATTGTGCTATAATTTAATACTCACTAATATTTAAGTTTTAAAAAGTAAAAAAAAAAAGAAAATTTAGTTTTTAAGATGCCGAACAGTAAGCAACTATAATATCAGCAATAACTGAAAATTCGATGAAAGTAAAAAAAATAAATAAAAATTCAGAAAAAATATTTTTTGAGATATTATGGTTTCCGTAATATATCATTATTGAAATCGCTGCAAGGAAGCATGTTATCCAAGTTAAACAGATAAAAAAGAATCCTACCTGGATTGATTCACAGTAAATTGCTGTAAATTTTATAAATGATACAATGAAAATGAGTACAATAAATGATATTGCGATACCATTATAAACACATAAACCTAAAAAAGTGTCGAATTTTTTGAAACCTATTGTTAACCATATAGTCGCAAGAACAACAGATCCAATAAAAAATGGAATAAAATAGAATATAATTACTGCTTTTTCTAAGTTATCTATTTCATTATCTGTGTCATTTTCATCCTTATTTGAATTTTGCTCTTTATCCATTAAAAATAACACCTCCTTCGAGACAATAATCGAAGTTTTACAAAAACCCCATTAAAAAAAATGATAATATTCCTATTTAAATGTTATTTTTCATCTCGCGTAGCTTCTTGCTTAATTATATAATTTTTTTATTCAATTTTTTTATATAAATTTAGCAATCCATACGCCATTATTGAAATAGTTATAATATTCAATATGTTTATTATGGTCATGAAAATAGTTAAACTTATTAAATTTGATTGAGTTGGATTTACTCCTAATCTATATGTGAAAAGAATTGAAAATAGGTTTAATAACACCCGTATTAAATATCCGAAAGCAACGAAAAATGCATTTCTTCTATATTCTCCAGAAGATCTCAAACCAATTAAGAAAAAACCCCCTACAAAAAACAAAGTCTGAGTAAGGATAAGTCCCATAATAAGAAAAGTATTCAATAAAACTGGAGTATCGATGAATTGGAAGATGAGATATAACAAATCAAATGTTATTAAAAAAGCAATAATTAGAATTTGAATTATTGATACTATGTGTTTGTTTTTAATAAGTGATTTTTTAAACATTTGCTTCTCTAATATATAGATTAAAGGCATGGTTCCTATTATTGTTGTAATATATCCAATGAGTCTTAATATCATCATAGGATGGGCAGTACCCGCAGATATCCCTGTTCCAAAATTTGTAGTTTTATTAAAGATATAAATCATAATTTGGCCAATTAAAACACAAAGAAAGAAAATACTCATTGTAAATAAAAATGGTTTAGCTACCATATCCGCTTTCTTTAATCGGATTAATAAAAAGATAATGATAATTCCAAATACAAAAAATAATGAAAAAGCACTAACGTCGTAAAAAATCATATAAATAGACATTATTATATCAGATATCAAAAAGATTTTTAATATTCATATATAGAACTCTTTTTCATATAAATATTGCATTAAATTTTTGACAAAATTATTAATTCCAAAAGGGATATAAATTCTGTGTTATTGCATCTTTTGTATCTGGAACAACCTCAAGCTCTGATTTAACCCAATCGGATATCCATTGATATTTCTGTTTAAATCTGCTGTCCATGAATATAATAGCACCTTTGTCTGATATTTTTCTTATTGGACGCCCAGATGCTTGGTTTGCGCGTTGAATAGCTGGATATAAATATCCAAAATTCCATCCTTGTTTATTAAATACCTTATCATAATAATCAATTTTCGCATTCACCCGAGGAGTTGGCAAATGATAAGGAAATCCCGCAACTACCACAGCATTCATAAAATCTCCGGGATAATCCTCTCCCTCAGAATTTCGTCCACCGCATACACCTAGTAAAACCCCACCATTATTTTGCGAATTTGCCATTGACTTAAAATCATTTACTAAGATAGCATTCTCTGACGCCCTTAAGCCAGGTTCTTCAACAAACAATTTTTTATTATTTTTTTCTACAACTGAGTCTATACCATTTGAAAGCAATCCTTTTAATATTTTATATGAAGCACAGAATATACCTACATTTGCAGGAGTACAATATAAAACTTCATCTATCTTAGAAATCATCTTTTTAAACATACTTGCTGTTCTACTTTCTCTCTTCGTATCAACTCCTTCGATAATAAGCGCTTTAATATTTTTCTTTTTAAAGGGTGAGTCTGCGATTATACCCTTATAACTTTTACCACTTTCTTGAAGAGCCATTAGATTATTAAATACGTAAGGATTTACAGTTCCTGAAAGATTTAGACAAGTATAACAGCTTTTTAAAATAGGGATGGCAATTTCTCTTGGATCCAATGCTAAAATTTCAAGAGCAATATTTTTTTTTCCTTTTCTTTCTTGGATTCTATAACAAAAAAAATAGCTGTCTAACGCGTAAGTTTTAATCCATTTAAGCCAAAATTCTGCTAATGAGCCAAGAAAATCCCTTGAAATTTCACCATTTGCAATTTTTTCTTCGTGGATAGACTCACTAAAATCGTACAAATCATTGATAAAATTTTTAAATTCGTTTAGATCTGAGAATCCAAGTTTTTTATATATTAATTCTATTAAAACATTTGGAGCTATTGCCTTCTCGTCTACCTTTAATGAATTAATCTTCTTATCCAAATGTTCTTTTAAAATAGTAACAAAGCTTTGCATAAGAATTGGCGCTTGATACATTTCTAAGTCTTTTAAACATAACTTTAAAGAATAAGGAGTAATTCGAGCCGAATTTACTTCTGTTGCAACGTCTATAATATTATGACATTCATCAATAACTAAAATACAGTTTTGTAATTCACGCCCAATAAATTTTAAAAAAGTCTCACGTATAAAAGGATTAAAAATCCACTGATAATTGCAGATAATAACGTTCATTTCTTCTAATAAGAATTTACTTAGAAAATATGGACAAAGTTTCTTGTCTTTACAAAATTTTATTAGCTCTTCAGCATCAATTGGCTTATTAAATAATTCAGGAGCAATAAAAACAGGATTCTCTAATTCACTTTTTTTTTTCAATAAATTTAAGAAATGAGAGCAGTTTTTATTTCTTCTCAAATCTTTACATACAGACATGGAATCCATTGGATTAAGTTTCATTGATAATAGTGTTTTATTTAAACACATTTCGTTTCTACCACGGATTGAGATTCCATTTATTGTAAAATTTAAGTTGTTTTCTTTAATGAAATTAGAAATTTTAACTAACTCCTTAATAACCCTAGTGTTTTGAGCGTGTGTACGACAAAGATATATTATTTTCAATTCTTTTTTAATTATTAAGGGGAGAAGGGCACTTAAAGCAATAATGGTTTTTCCTGTTCCATTTGGAGCTACGAGCAATATGTTCTTTTTAGTGTGAGCACTTTTTTCTATTTGTTTTATAATATCTTCTTGTGAAACTCTAAATTGTTCATACGGGAAAAATTGCAAATAATTGTGAGAAGTCAATAATTTATCTCCAAGGTTTTGATTCATAAATATTGATGAAATTCAAAATTTATATAAAAGAGGACCATAAAAATTTATTTATTAAGGATATTTAATAAAAAAAATGAATGAGAATTATAATCTAAAATTAAAAGATATTTATTCTGAAAGTCTTGTAAGAGATTTAGTTCTATTCTTTTTTCTATTTATTTTAGTTGTTGCTCAAAAATGGGATAATATTCTATTATTACTATTTCCTCTAATATCTTTTAGCTTCGCCATTTTTTTTAAAATTATAGATATTATTAAGAAGAGGAGCGAGGGAGATAATAGTCAAATTATTTATAATCCCTTAGGTAATGAAAAAAAACATGCAAATCGATTAGTTTTTTGTGCTCTATTACAATTAATTTTATTATTCTGGTTTGGCGCTGAATCATTCTATCATCCACAATTGATTGATAATTATTATATTTATTTCATCTCTTTTATCATATTTTTCTATACATTTGGTTTTTACTGGATGTTTCTTGATTTATGGAAATATAGTAGGATTGAAATTCTAAAAGAGGGAATCGAAGTTAAAGATTCTCAAATACTCTCCAAAAATATAGACAATGTCGTTTCTTTTCTCAAAATGAAAAATTTTAAAATAATTTCTTTTATTAGCTTGTTAATTTTTATAATCTTAAACTTATTAAATGTATTTTTTGCATTTTTAATTCACCTCGGAATTATGCCAGGAATAAATTATACTTTACCAGGTTCTGGCATTGAAGAATCAGATCCGATTAGTATCTCGTTTTTTATCTATGGAATTATTGCTATATCACCTTCAGCATCTATAATCTTTCTCTTTTTAAACTATAGAGATATAAATAATATAAATAAAGAAAAATTTTATAAAGTTATAGATTCTTTACCTAAGGATGTAAAAAATAAAATTATTGAAAATCTCGAAACACTTAATAAAAAATTAAAGTTTATATTAAGACTGGAATAATTATAATTATAGGAGAAAAATGACTACTAGGTTACTATTCAAAATAATTGTCGTTGGTGACGGAGGGGTCGGAAAATCTACTATGATCCAAAGATTAACGACTGGGCAATTTATTCCAATGAAAATTACGATTGGAACCGATTTGATCACTCATGATGTAGCAATAAGTGATACTGAGCTGGCAAAATTACAGATTTGGGATTTTGGGGGGGAGAAACGATTTCGATTCTTTTTACCGAATTATTGTCGAGGAGCTGTTGGATGTTTACTATGTTATGATATTACACGCTTTAGAAGCTTAGAAAATTTGGAGGAATGGTATAATATTGTAAAAGAAAACACGGTAGATCCGGTTATTATTTTAGTTGGACAAAAACAAGATTTAGCAGAAGAAAAGAGAGTTGTAAAAGTTTCTGATGCAGAAGCATTTCAACAAAAATATAGTCTTCCCTATTTTTATGAAACTTCTTCCAAATCTGGATACAATAACGAATTGATTTTTAGAATACTAACTAAAGCAATTATAGTAAAACAAAAGAAAGTATTATAGAGTTCTTAGTTTTTCATTAAAAAATAAAATAATAATAAGAAAAAAAATATTAAAAAAAAGAATTGGTTAATCCTCAAGTAGCTCTTTAATTTCCTCTGCATTTAATTTTAAATATTTAGCAGCAATTAAATCCTTACCTAAGAGAGTTTTAAAATTCTTTTTACGTTTTTTATTAATAAATTTTTTCATTTCACTTAAGTCAGGGTTCTTGTTAGTGATATCTATCAATCCCATCTCTACTGCTGCATCGACTACTTTCTGCCCGATATCCGTCCTTATTATTAATAATGCTTCTCCATCTGGAGCTCCCCACGGTGAGTGTGAAATGTCAGAAAACTCACCTGAGAAGTCAGTACAATATCTACATCCTGCCATTCCACCTGAAGAGCAAGCATTAGCAATTCTGAGAGAAGTGCGCTCTATCCCTGTGTTAAAATCAGAAACCATAATTTTTGCGACGCCGCGAATATGACAAGGGTTACCAAGAATTCCGATATCCTTCTTTTTATCTAAATATGCTTCACCAATTCCTGTTACTAAAGGTCCGGCACTCTCAAGAGTAAGTTTAGGTATGTATTGTTTAGCATCATTTGCATTATCGACAACAATAGGGAGCGCAAGAGGGGGGCTTTTTTGTTTTGGTTCTCCTAAGACCATATGCTTAACGATTCCTTTTTCAAAAGCTGCTGCGATAAGATTATATAAGATTTCATCGCTGTTTTTTGATTTAACTTGAATTATATCTTTATAAACGCCAACAGCTAAATCAATTCTGCTTGAACCAAAAAGAGACTTTTCGATCTCGCTCACTGGAAAAAATGTTCGAGGACAAGAATTATAGCATAATCCTATTGTCTCTGAACAATTATCTACGACATATGCTTCTCCTGTTTCTAGATTGAAATCCATATGCGGGCAAAAAGAATTGCAGCTTCCGCAATGAATGCATAAACCTTGAAATATTACTTCTGCTTCAAGATCTTGGCTTGATTTTTCTACTTTCATGATTTTTCTTCTTAAAAAATTTTTTTTTTAACTTAAATTGCAAAATTTTTGAATGCAAATAAAATTTAGTGTGAAATTTCACACATTGAGTGATATTCACAAATATCAAAAAACTAAAGTAGTTTTCCCTTAACGTATAAATTTTAGTATATTTTATGTATTTAGAGAAAGAATAAAAAATTAAATCATTAATTTTTTTGATATTCTCTGTTCATTCTTCCCTCTCAACTAAAAATCTACTACATGTATCGTCTAATTTTTCAATTATTTGTTCACGATCTTTCCAAATTATCCATGTAGATCCTGATTTTTCAAAATTATATCCAGTATATTCTTCTTTTTTCAACCGTTCTAATGTTTTTTTAACGAAACTCCAAGAAAAACCAGTTTTATCAACAATTTCTTTTATAGTAATTGGGTGATTCGTTTCGAGTTCATTATTAATAAACTCTAAAATCTTTTCAAATCCAGTTTTTAGTGGTGAATCTACATTTTCAGATGACAATTTTAGTTCAACAATTATTATTTGTGTTTTATTTAAAATAATTATTTCCTCATCTTAAGAAATTTCCCTGATTTCATTAATTCACATGGTTTAAAGTATTCTTTACCCGACTTCTTTACGAAATCCTCTAATAATTTTGACCATTTTTCATAATTCCTTTTACCAGCACCAAACGGTCCAGGCATACTCATTCCGGCTAACATTGTATCATCAATGACCTTATATCCAGAAACGACACCTTCCTCTAAAAGTCTACAACCTTCATTTAATTGAACTGCCATGAATAGATCGAAATCAATGAGATTTGCTTTTTCTGCTTCATTTATGATGGGTTTACCATCTTTCTTCCATTCATAGAAACCTCTTCCAGTTTTTCTTCCTAAATTACCCTCATTAATTAATTTAGTAATAGCTTTACTGGGAGCAAAATCTGGAGAGAGAACTTCCTCAAAATATTTTAATGTGTTATAGATGGTATCTAACCCTAAATAATCTAATCTCGCACATGGACCTAATTCTTGTAGATCTTTAACATCAGCATCAAGACTTTCCCATGGGAGTCCTTTTTTCATCGTTTCATCAAAGAGCCAGTTTAGATACGCACTACTTGCTATAGTTAATCTATTTACAATAAATCCCGGGCTCTCTTTTTCAATTCGAGCAATAAATCTTTTTCCCTTAAGACATGGAAGTTTCTGGCCAACTGAAATAGTAATTTCCATAGTTTCTTCGGATGTTTTCTCTCCTTTAATTACTTCAATTAAACGTAAAACTGGAATAGGGATAAAATAGTGCATACCAACCACTTTATCTGATCTATTACAACTCTCAGCAATTTTAGAAATGCTCATAGTAGAAGTATTTGTTGCTAAAACCGCATGTTCCGGAGCAAATTCCCCTAATTTTTTAAATAATTCCTGTTTAAGGTTCATTTTTTCTGGTATTGCTTCAACAATAAAATCTGCCTTTTGTACAGCCTTAACTAAATCTAATTCTTTCATGAGTTTATTCATGAGCAAATCAGTGGTAAAACCCTGACTTAACTTACCTTTTCCTTCGATCTTTTTCAAGCCGTTTTCAATGTAAATACTTGCATCTTCAAGGGCCTTTTGACTAATGTCGTTTAATATAACTTTTTTAAAACCAGCCATCAGAGAAACTTGAGCGATTTCACGCCCCATGACTCCCGCTCCGATAACGGTAAATGTCTTAATATTACTAATATCGACCATTTTTAATCACTAAATTAATATTAATAAATTTATATATTTAGAGAATAGAAACAATATACCACGTAAGGAGCATTGTACCTATTCCTAGAAAAATAGATATTGGTAGTCCTGGTAAGATTTTATTTTTTTTTAATCCTTGAATTGTAATTCCAGTTCCGATCATTATAGCAATGGCAGTTAAAATCATTACTATTAAACTGCCAGTTATTATTAATGCAGCTGAAGTTAACATGCTATAAAATGCTAAGTCACCAATTCCAATTTCTAATTTTGAAGTATCATATATAGCCTCACCACTCTCAATTTTCTTTGCTAATTCCTCTTCTGATAATTCTTCCTCAGTATTATTTTGGGAAGCAATATCGATCATTTGTTTTATTGGCCCGCTTTTAGCTTTTACAGCAAAAATGTCCCATATCGAGAATCCAATTAGTATAGCTAAAGTGGTCCAAAGTGGCATGATGACTCCAAACATAGCTCCAACTAAAAAACTTACGTATAAAACAAAGAAATTTTTAGTTAAATAAGATTTAGTAGTAAAATACTTATAAAGCATAATAATTATAAAAGCTCCAGAACCGAATAAAATAATATAACTAACAATGATATAATATATAAAAACGATTTCAGTATTCGGCAAATTATAGAAAATTATATATGTTATAATTTCGGCAAAGAAATAAGTTAAAATGAATCCAAGAAATCCAAATGAAAAACCAAAAACAAATTTTAGAATCCCTATTCCGAACTTTTTAACTAAGAAAATGATAATGAAAGAAGATATCGCTGCAACCAAAACAAAGATTAATCCATTTATTAAGCCAGCAGTTAACCCATATTCTTCTTCTGAAATATAGCCGCCTTCTACTTGGACACCTGCTAATACATAAGTAGCATAAGCTAAAAAACCCGCACATATAACAGCTATAATTATAGGAAGTGGATATAAATTGCGAGAAATCCTAAAAGTTGGGAAAAAATGGGGAATAAAATCCTTTTCGATTATTTCACTTTCTGATTGTTTTTCAGCTAAGGTATTTTTTAATTTTTCTCGTTCAGCTTCTACTTCAATTGAGGAATCATTTGTATCTTCTGGTTTATCTGACATAATGATAAAAAAGTTTGTTTAAATATTATATGAATTAATTTATTATATCTTTAATGACTTAAAAAGTATAAAATTATAAACTAGAACTAATTAAAATTTTAGAAAAGAAAGATATTAACCTCTAAGAAAATCAGAAATTCACTCTAGGTAGGTGTTGTACAAATTCTTTGACTAATTCTACTCGATGTTTTCTTTCTTTATTATAATATCTAAGCGGATACAACTCGTCAATTGTAAATTTATACAGTTTAATCCATGTTTCAGCAATTTTACTAACTCTATAATTTTCAGCGATTTTTTGAGCATTTTTTCCAAACTCTGCCCTAAGATCGTCGTCTTTAAATAATTTTATAACATAATCAGCGAACTCATCTAAATCATCCGCAAGATATCCAGTTTGTCCGTGTCTAATTACATCGCTAATACCATATCCATTAGCACCTACACTTGGAGTCCCTTGTGCCATTGCTTCTATCAATACAAGCCCTTCTGCTTCAACCCAAGACCATAAACAGGTAAGATCGGCAGTGTTAAATAACTTCAATAAATCATTGAAGGGCACTCTTCCAGCACAGCTAACATAATCTAATTTACTTGATAAACTCTCTACATATTCAGATGAGGGTCCATCACTTCCAACGATCAAGAGATGAGAATCTGGTACCTTTTTATGAATTTGCTTGAATTTTTTAATAACGCTTATCATGTGCTTTTCGGGGGACTTTCGAGAGGCATATAGTAAAAGTTTATCATTAGGAGATACATCGTATTTTTCTCGGATTCCATTTCTCTTTAAATTTTGAAAATAGTGATCATGGATTCCATTTGTAAAATAAACAATTGGTTCTTTGAATTTATTATCTCTTAATTGTTGCTTTTTAGATTTAGTAGCAACATGTATTAAATCATATTTATTAAGTACATGACGTTCATAATTCCATAATATTGAAGATTTGGATATAAGCTTGCCGATAAGTGGAAAATACTGTCCAGCATAAAATTGAAGAGGAGAATTATGCGTTCCTATCATTGGGATTCCTAGATATTTGCACCAGTTTATAGCCATGCTCCCGATTGTAGTGTGTGTCATTATATGACCAATATCTAAATGGTCGTGAGGGCAAAAGAAAATTTTATGAATAGGGACACAAATTACAAATTCGGTGCTACCTCGGAGTCTTGCACCCCCAAGATCGTGAAGATATAAATTATTAGGTGTTTCATAACCATTTGTAATTTTTGGTGCAAAAACATGAACGTTATGTCCAGTTTTAGCAATTGCCTCTGATAAAAATCTCACAGCATGAGCAGTACCGTTTGTTTGCGAATACATCACGCTAAAAAATCCTATATCGAGTACTTGCTTAGCCATATTTTATATCCTAAAATTAATGTAATATTTAATCAAATGATTGTCTTATTAATAAATAATTTGCTTTATTAAAAAAATATTAATTTCTTAATAAGTTAATATTTCTATCTTTTCCTCTCTAATTTATACATCTTTTCAAAAAAAAATTTAGTAAAAAATTTATATAAAGTTTAATCAAAAAATTTTTTTGACTTCCATAATTATTTAATTTACAAATCGAGAGTGTATGAAATATGGAAGATGAAAAGAAAATAATTGAAGATATAATAAATCAAAGAAGATTACCTTATTCTATTCAGATTGTAAAAATTGAAGGAGATAACTATACAATAACTAATAATTTTGGGAGCAAAATTGTATATATAAAGAAAGGAGAGAATTATTTTCTAGAAGAAGAATTAAAATAAAGATAATTATTTATTTATGATTTATAAATAAAGGTTATTCCTATAACTCTTTCATGGATTGAATTCAGAACTTTTATATAGATTTATGAGATTTTTTTTAAATATTATATTAATAAAATAAATTAGATAAGAATTTAAGACTAAAGTTTTTTATTTTAAATAATTAAAACATTTTTTTAATATTAATAATAAAACCATGCGGCGCCGTCGAGTAAGGTCAGATAATACAGAGAGTAAAAAGTTCGAAAAATTTCGATCTGTTGTTGATGATAGTACTTCTCTATCAATATATAATAAAGGAGGAGAACGTTCATTTGTTGTTATTCGTAAAGACTTAGTAAAAGATTATGAGATTGAAGTACAACCATCTGAAGCTCCAATTTTAAATAAAGTATTAACCGAACCAGAGCCTTATGAAAGTTCCTGTGCCGATATTAAAATTTTAGAGGATGCTGTGTTTCCCGTAAACGATGCAATTAAAAAGGTATTTGGTGACACGAAGGATCTTAAATTGCATAGAATTAAATTAGCTATTGGTGGAAGTAATACCGATTATGTTACAGTTGAGGAACAAGATTTAAGAAAATTCGATGTAAAACCTACTCTTGATGGATTAATGGATTTTATTAAAGAAAATCGCGAGAGTATATTAGGATTCTTGGATCGGGAATATATTAACGAAGAAGGCAATCTTATATACATAGATTGTATAAAAAAAAGTGTTTCAGATAATATTTTTTCAATTAAGTTAAAGATTTTAGCTTCAATGCATCAAAGGGGCTTTTTTCTTCAACAGGAGCATAAATACTATGGACTTCAACTTTATATTATTATTGAATCAAGAAAAACTGATGATGATAGATTATTAGAGTTATTAAAAGAACTTGGAATCGATTGGGAATTAATATTTTTTAGAAGACGGTTAGCCATCCACGATTGGACAGAAATAGAGTGTGAAAGAAATTCTGAAAATTTAAGGAGCTATTTGCGCTCTAAGCATGAAACTTTAAATTATTTTGATGTAAATAATATTACTCGATTAGTGATTAAAAATCAATTACCTTTCATTGTAGCTGATAAAATGGCTTCTTTGTTATTTCAAATGAAGGAAGAGCGAGCTGCTCAACTTCAAGAAGATGGATATTCAGTAACGCTAAAAAAAGCTGAAATTGTGGCAGCGGCTAAACTTGCATGTGCTTATTTAGGAATTCAAGCGGAGATACAATATGATAGAGATATTTCTATGGAGGATGTTTTAAAATACGAGGAAGAACTCTCTAATATGTAAATTCTCTTTTTCTAAAATACGGAAAGAATATATTTAAAAAAAAAAATCGGATTATAGAAAAGAAAAATAATATTTAACTTAATCCGTAAGATTGCTTTAATAACTCGTGATTTTTTTCTCCTACAATTATAGAATTTCCAGTTTTTATATTTTTTACCTTATATATTGCTGGAGCAAATAATCCTGGATCAATTTTATAAAAATCATAATTAGCTTCTTTAAAAATTTTATTGAATGGTTTTCCATAGCTAGATGATTGATTAGCAGGGGCAGCTTTAATCAGTTCAAACAATTCTGCTTCTTTCTCTTTTTCTGCATTAATTGTATAAGAGGTTTCTCCAGCAAAAATAATGGAATCGTTGGTAAGTCCCATTGCTGCGAAATCATCCTTAGCAATAGGAGCTATTGGAGCGGTTCCAAAACCATCCTGGATAACTTCTAATGGAAAATGCAGCTCATGAAATTTATGTATACCTGTTTCAACTACTCTAGCAGAAACTTGAATAGATCCTGTTAAGCAAGCAGTGGGAGCACACACAGCATATGTTTTACTAGGATCAACATTACATTTTTCTGTAACTATTGCCATGACTTCATCGTTTGGCATTTTTCTTGTTTCAAAGACAATGATTGCACAATCAGAATCGTCATTATATTTAATCTCTTCAAATAATTTTTCAACTTTCGCCTTTGCTCGTGCTGGTCCCGAACCTAATGATTGAAACACTACTTTCTTCTTTATTTTTCCGTCCTTTTCTACTTCTTTTTTTAATTTTACGCTCCAACCGGCTAATTGAGAAGCCATACAGGAAATTATTGGTTCTGATGTAGTTACTTTAACAGAATCTAGTTTATGCCCATCTAAGTCGTAAGAGCCTAATTCTACAGATCCTAAACCCCCCATACAAATCTCAGCGACAATTTTTCCACCAATATTCGAAGCATTTGTGCAATCTATAACTGTAGAACCATTGCTCAATTCGATTACTTCGATATTATAATTCAACTTATTATCTATTAACTTCTTTACTAATTCTAAAGAAAGTTCATTTATCTTCATTTTAATTGCCTAAATTTTTTATTTTTATTCCTTCATAAATAATTTTTGGATTATTAAATATATTTTTATATATATTGTTAAATAAGAAATTAAGGAATATTTTTGATTCTTTGAAAATGTATGATCCAGCTAAAAAATTAGAAAATTTAAAGGTTGACCTTGAGAATGCTAAAAGTTATTTTTTTAAGAATATTGAAAAGATGGAGTCAACGGTTCATATTTATACCCATATAGATGCGGATGGCCTAGCAGCGGGGGCAATTCTTGGAAAAGCACTTTATAGGGCAAATATTCCTTTTCAAATTACAGTACTTAGACAATTAGAGAGGGAAGAAATTCTAAAAATAGCAAATAGTGAAACTAATAATTTCATTATTTTTTCTGATTTTGGGAGTGGTCAATATTTAGAACTTCAGGAAAAATTAATTGAAAATGGTCATTTAGCTCCTTTTATAATTTTAGATCACCATTTACCTCAAAATATCGCTAATAAGGAAGACTTTGATTCCATCAAAGATATTCATCAAAAAACAACTCCTTGGCAAATAAATCCATATTTTTATGATATCGATGGGAGTACAGAGATATCGGGAGCAGGACTTTGTTATTACTTTGCAAAGTGTTTAAACGAAAAAAATTTAGACCTCTCTCCAGTAGCGATCGTCGGTGCTATTGGAGATATACAGAATCAAGGTACGAACAGATCTTTTATGGGATTAAATTCACTGATTGTAGACGAGGCGAAAAGAAATGGATATATTGAGATTATTGATGATTTAAATTTCACATCATTAAAGCCTTTAAACGAAGCTATTGCCTATTCATCTGAAATAATATTACCGGGATTGACTAACAATGTTAATAGAACATTAAAATTTTTACAGACTTTAGGTATTTTAATGGAGAATTCTGAAGGGAATGTAAGAACTTTACAAGATTTAAATAAGGATGAAAAACAAAAACTATCGAGTGCGATAATTGAATATGCGTCTCTTAAATTAGATATTGAACCAAGTGAAATTATTAAAAAACTAATTGTAAATCGTTATTTGATAAAAAATGAAATTAATTATTCAGATCTTTATGATTCAAGAGAATTTTCATTTATTCTAAATGCTTGTGGAAGAACTAATAATGCGGCTTTAGGAATTGCTATTGCAATGGGAGATAGGAAAAATTCCTATGAACAAGCTAAAGATAATCAATTAAATTATAAAAAATTACTCATGAAAGGACTTTCATGGATTAAAGAAAATGATAAAATACAGCAAATGGATTTTATTCAATACTTTTTTGGAGAAGATATAATTCCAGAAAATATTATTGGAACAGTTTCCTCAATGTTAATTAGAAGCAAGCTTATTAATATAATGAAACCAATTTTTGGAGTAGCCCTCCGAGAAGATGATGATGTATACAAAATCTCAGGAAGGGCTCATGAACAAATTGTAGATAAAGGAGTAAATCTTTCAGAAGCAATTAGAGAGGCACTAAAACTTACAAACTTAGATTCTTTAGGTGGCGGACATCCTCCCGCAGCTGGTACTATCGTTCCTGTCAATAAAATCGATCTTTTTTTAGAAAATTGTAATGAAATTATTAAAAAGCAATTAAAAACTTTAAACAATTTGTAAAACCTTTTAATCCACTTATATTTTGTAAACCTCTCCTATTTCTGGAGCAACAGAACTATAAGATTTTTTTGCCATCTCGTTTGCTAAAGTAGTAGTAGCTTCTTTATCTCCGTGAATACAAAAGATAAATTTTGAATCATCACGAAATCTTAAATCTTCAATGTATTGGCGAAGATGAGCACCGTCAGCATGACTTGAGAAGTCAAAATAATCGTAATCGCATTTAGCTTCAATTTTAAAATCTTCCATATATCCTCGTCTATATTTTTCCTTAAATTCAATAACTCCATTATCTAAAAGACTTCTTCCAGGGGATCCTTCAACTTGGTATCCAATTAAATAAATAGCTGAATTTGGATCTTTTAAAAAAGATTTTACAAATTCAATAGCGGCACCCCCTTTTAACATACCAGAAGGAGCTATAATCACTCCATTAGATTTCTTTGCTATATTTCTTCCCTTTCTTGATAAAAATTGAGCTTTATTTAGTGCTTTTCTATACATTTTTATATTCTTAAGAGATTCAGGAAAATTTAATAAAAGAGTAGATATTTTTCTTGCCAATCCATCAATAAAGATTTTGCCCTCATAACCATATTTTTGTAGTATTAATAAGGCTTCTTGAGAACGAGCCACTCCAAAAGCAGGAACAAGAACTTTTCCACCGTTTTCAGTTATATCTATTATATTTTCTGCAAAATTTTTCTCAAGATCCTCTCTACTTGGATGATTTCTAAGAGTATATGTACTTTCAGTAATTAAAGCATCAATTTCTGGTATAAAAGAAGAGCTTGTCGGATTAACTAAATTTGTTATTTGATTATTAATATCTCCTGTATATAAAATTATCTTATTATCTACTTCTATTAAAATTGAAACACTTCCAGGGATATGCCCAGCATTAATAAATGAGATATAAAAATCTTCACTTATTTTTTGACGCACTCCATTCTCTAAAAAGCGTGTATATTGCATCATTTTATTTAAATCTTTTAACCCAAAAGGGTATGCATAATTTGATATTCTTATCATATCTCTTATAAGAATTTCAGTTATTTCTAGTGATACAGCATTAGTGAAGAGTGGTACAGAATTATTTTTAAAAATAAATGGCAATGCTCCTGAATGATCTATATGGCAATGGGTTAGAGCGATAGCTTTTAAATTACTATAATCAAAATCAAGAGGAAGTCTTTCCTTGCCTCGAAAACGAATTCCATAGTCAATGACACATTTTTCTTGGTTTTTAGACTCAATTAAAACGCCAGATCGACCAACTTCTCTGCAACCACCTAAAAATGTAATTTTTACCATTAGCTACAATATCCCCTAAAAAATTTAAAAAAAAAATAAATAGAAGCTACTAAAAATTAAAACTGTTATTTCATCTTTTTTATGGTATTAGTTAATAAAGCGATAACATTATTAACATTTTTTCCAAAAACTTCTAATATTTCCTCCCAAGTAACAGGAGCCTCATCAACTTTCCAGCAATCATAATCAGTTGACATTGCGACAGCTGCATATGGAATTCCTGCTTCATTTGCCAAAGCTGTTTCAGGGGCAATGCTCATGTTTATTACGTCTGCACCCCATATTCTAAACATATTTGATTCAGCTCTCGTAGAAAATCTTGGACCTTCAATGGTAACCACTGTACCTTTTTCATGATGCTTAAGATTCAATTCCTTAGCGGTCTCTATAAGGAGATTTCTTAATTCTTCAGAATAGGGATCAGCCATAGGAGTATGCTTCATATCTCCAGGAGCAAATTCTTCAAAAAAAGAGATTTTCCTAAGTCTTGTGAAATCGATAAATTGATCCAAAATAACTAAATCACCTCTATCAATTTTTTCTCTAAGGCTTCCGCAAGCAGTTGTTGCTAAGATATGAGTACAACCTTGATCTTTTAACGCCTGTATATTAGCCCTATAATTTACTTGCGTTGGAGGTATTGTATGCTCCCGTCCATGCCTAGCTATGAGAACAACCTCAACATCATGTATCTTGCCAATTTTTAAATTAGACGTAGGATTACCATAAGGTGTTTTAACTTTTATTTCTTTAACATCCTTTAAAATGTCAGGATTATCTAATCCTGAACCTCCAATTATTCCAATTTTTGCCATAAACTTCCCCAGTTTCTTATATTTTATTCCTCAACAGGAATTTCTAAAAGAGTAAAAATATCATATCCTTTTAATTTGTCTCTTCCATGTAAACTACCCGTAAGTTCTATTATAAAAGCTATTCCTTCAACAGTACCTCCTGATTTTTCAACAAGATTACAAGCTGCCTTAGCCGTTCCTCCTGTTGCTAATAAATCATCAAATATTAATACCTTTTCGCCTTTTTCAATCGCATCACTATGCATTTCAATGGAATCGGTACCATACTCTAATTCATAAGTCTCGATAATTGTGTTTGCAGGTAGTTTACCAGGTTTTCTCATTAATATAAATCCCGCACCTAATTGATATGCGATAACACCTCCCCAAACATAACCTCTAGCTTCAATTGCAGCAACTTTTTCTATTCCTTTTTTCTTATAATGCTTAATTATCTTATCACAAGACTCTTTAAAAGCAGAATAATTTTTGCATAAGGTAGTTACATCTTTAAACTGAATCCCGGGTTTAGGAAAATCGGGAACATTTCTTATATGTTTTTCCAAATCCATAATTAAAAACTCGTCTTTTTTTATGTTTCAATTATTTTTAACTAATTAAATTTAAAATAATATTTAATATTTTTATTCAAGAAGAATTTACAAAAAATTAAATAAACTGATTAAATGTTATATTATAATAAATGTAAATCTTCATATATTTATCATTTAAAGGTGAAATTTCGATTAAGATATTACTGTTTGGTCCTGCTGGAGCTGGAAAAACTAGTTTGATGAGAACAACCTGCCTAGGATACAACTTTATGAAAGTGGCAAACATTAAACCAACAAAGGGTATTTCCCGTGAAAATTTTATATTTCGTGGCATAATGGAATTGACTATTTGGGACGCTGGAGGTCAGGAACGATATTTAGAAAGGTATTTCTCTGAATCTCAACGAGAACTTATTTTTTCAGAAGTTACTACGTCAGTTTTTATGGTTGATTCTACAGTTATAAATCATAAAGTAAAAGAAGTTTTTGATAAATTTTTAGAATATATAATTCAGTTTTCTCCTAATCTTGATAAAATCTATGTTCTATTGAATAAAATTGATTTGGAAAATTCAAAGGAAGATGACGTCTTTAAATTTTTGTCTGAAAATGTATCCGAAAATTTACGAGATAAGCTTGCTTTTACTCCTGTCTCTGTCAAAGAGGGTAGTGCTCAGCATAGATTAATTGAAATTTTAGATTTTGAAATTCAAAAGTCAACATTAAGTATGCAAAAGCTGGGTAAAATTAGATCCTTATTGGATAATTTAAAAACAAGTTCTTTATCTGAATATCTTCTATTTAATCAACCAGATGGATTATTAATCGCTTCTACATTTGGTAAATTTGAGAGTAAGCCATTAGAATTCATAAGGTTTGAAATGGGTACATTGGACTCCAATCTTTATCAAATATACCAACAAGCAATGGAAATTTTAAATGTAAAAAATCTTAGTCCTTTAGGCCTTTCCACAATTATCTATGAATCAGATATTTGTTATGTTTTAGTTAAGGAAGTCAGCGATGGAGCCGTTTTAATGACAATTTCGAAAAATAAACGACCCGATGTGTTTTCAAATATTATAACAGCCCTAAATAGTCCAGACTTTGAAAGCTTAAAGAAATTTGTAAGCACTTCAGAACTATAAATCAAATTATTTTTAAAAAAATACAAAAAAATAAAAATAAAGGAAAAAGAAAGTTTAATTTCTAATTTTTTCAAGTTTTTAATTTATTGTTCTTTATCCATTAAACCTCTTTTTGTTAGAAATTGTTGCTTGGCGTGATGAGGTTTCCTAAGAACAGTATCGTTAGCTTTCTCTATTTCTCTAGCTTCATAACACATAAGTGCTGCGGTCGACATCATCTCGTGAGCCGCGGCTAATAAAGGCATATATTCAGCTCGTTCCTTTAATACAAAACATGCTTTTGCAGTTACTTTAGATACAGATGCAGCTAATTCAAAGGCAGCTATTGCTTTAGCTTTAGCATAAGGATTGGAAAAGCCCGCAGCTTCAGTTGCAACGTTTGCATCTATAATAATTTGAGGTAAAATAGGATTTCTTCCTTCCAACATGTCCAATATAACTTTATTTAACTCTTCAGCTATGACTCTAAGTGCTCCAGTAATAGCAAGAACTTTTAATAAATCCGCGTTAAAAATACTCATTTCAATAGGGTCTAAGAATGGTCGTCGTGCGCCAATCATACTGTCGCAATTAACAAGGATATAGCCCATTCCCTTTTCCTTAATTTCATCAACAGCCTTCTTAGCTGGTGAATCAGAAATAATTATGGTTGGAATTCCTGCTTCTTTTGCCTTTTCTCTGCATGCTTTAGGGCCTCCTAAGGCGGCATTAGGGCTAGACATAAGAATTAATTCAGGGTTCATTTCGAGTAATTTATCAATCGTTGGTAAACATATTTCTGGAGGGTGCATTTTAGCTCCAGATGTAACTTCTACTACATTGATCCTTTTTCCTTCAGCTCTTTCATCCATAAGGAAAGCAAGCAACAGAGAGCTTCCGATAGTTCCGTTCTTGAGTATCCCGATCTTTAATACCTTGTCTTCACTCATAATTAACAACTTTTTTTTATTATTTCAATTAAAAATTTGATATCTCTTAAAATATTCCAAATGTTTTAATTATTTTTTAAAATTAAAGATATCATTGAGTAATAATTTTCAAAAAAAAATGGTTGATGAAAAATGATTTTAAACGGAGTAGAAATAGAGGATACCTATTGCGAAGGTTTTGGAGGGTTTTTTACCCGGATTTTGGTGACTGCGAAAAATGAAAAATGGGTGAAAATCGCTGCTCAAGAAGTTACCGGTTATGGTACGTCAGGTATTGGTTGTGATGCTGAAGCTGCTATTGATGTATTCGTTCCAGCAGATAAGACACCGGACAAACGCCCAGGAGTAATCCTAATGTTTTTTATGACTAAGAAGGATAAAGTTAGTGATGTCATGTTACATCGAATAGGTCAATGCATTCTTACTTGCCCTACTACTGCTTGTTTTGATGCTCTGAGTGGATCATTAGATCCCGTTAAAGAATTTGCAATTAAAACAGGTTTTTTCTTGAAATTTTTTGGAGATAAATATGAAGAAAAAGTTGAAGGTGTCTACCCATTTCCTGCATGGAAAATCCCAATTATGGGTGGAGAATTTATAGTTCAAAGTACCTTTAAAGTAGGTAAAGGAATTGCTGGAGGAAACTTTTTAATAATTGGTAAAGACCAAGATTCAACTCTAAAGGCTGCAGAGAAAGCTATCGAAGCAATAAAAGATTTAGAAAATCTTATTACCCCCTTCCCTGGAGGTATAGTCCCCTCTGGATCCAAAGTTGGAACGAGGTATGAAAATATCCCTGGACTTTTTGCAACCACGAACCATAAATATTGTCCGACTTTGAGAGAAAATATTGAGGATTCTGAGTTGCGAGAAGGAGATGGATGTGTTTTTGAAATTGTTTTAGATGGCGCTACTGAAGATGTAATAAAAAAAGGAATGAAAATAGGAATAGAAGCAGCTGTGAAAGTTCCTGGAATAAATCGAATTTCTGCAGGCAATTACGGTGGGAAATTAGGAAAATTTCTATTTAAACTTCATGAGCTAGGTTTAGAATAAAAATTATCAGAAATAATTTGTTGTTAAATACCAAATTTTTTCTTTTATTTTAATTTTCTTTTTATTTTTCGTGGTTTTCTAAGTTCTTTTTTCTCAGGTTTTTCCTCTTCAATTAGTTTTTTCGTTGGTTTTGGTTTAGTAGGAGTAGGTTCTGGTTTTTTGGGTTTTTTCTCCTTTTTAGATCTTTTCTCCAAAGCTTCTATCTTTTCTTCAGGTTTATAAATTAACATTTTTGATTTCATAGTATAATAAGTTATTCCAGTGGCAACCAGAATACCGATGATTAACCCGATTATTAACATAATCCAAGGTAAAATATTACTTAAAATATCTGGAATAACCGTAATTTTTTGGGGTGCTGTGTCGAAATCGTCATCTAAACCTACAGTTGCGCCATCAGTGTCAGTCACATAAACATAAACTTCCCAAGTTCCAGTAACTAATTCTGCCGTTCTAACAGTAATTTCAAGATCATCTTCGTATTCCCTTGTGATTTCATATTCATCATCGTCTTCATTTATAAGCAAGAGGGTTATGTAAGCAACTCCCTCAATATCATATACATCAAATTCAAAGACTAAATCTTCTCCATAATTCACAGATATGCTTTCGTCGGTATCATAATCATTAATTTCGTATCCATCGATTCCAGGGAGATTGTTTTTTACACTTATCGTACCCTTATATTCTTCAATTTCTTCGAAATTGTATAAGGTTTTGATTATATAATGATATATTCTCGCAGGATAGGTAGCATCAATAGAAAAAGTTGTTTTAAATCTTCCATCATATTTATTTGTCAATTCCGGGATATAAATACCACTATCTATAAGATTAAAAGATACATTTATTAATTCAATCCTTAAATCATTCTGAATATAGCTTACATTCGTATCAAGATTACAACTTTGCTCCCTAAATATTGAAGTTGGATTAAATATTATTGAAGTTAATATAGAAACAGGTAATAGAACTTTAAATTTAAAATATGCAACAGCTATCCTTTTATAATTATTATTTACATCAGTCATATTTACTTTTATGAAATAATTTTTATTCGTTTGTTCGTAAGTCTCGTTGATTTCTATTTTAATATGAAATAAATCATTTCCCACGTTAAAAATATTTTTTTGGATGCTTTCATCTACGTTATCTACGACGGTTATATTCCATTTAAAACTATATGGAACGAAATCATAGACAATCAACGATGTTTCTAATGTTTCTCCTCTACGATATTCGGATTTTTCTGGATCTAAACCAATCAAACAATTTGATTTTACTGTAAAATTTGATATTGTTGTTTGAGTATTTAAAATATCATCAGTTTTATTATAAACTACAAATTTAACTTCGTGAAATCCTAATGGAGCATTATATACTGGTCTATAAGTATATGTAAAGTTTCCTTCCTGTCCAGTTACATTGTTCATAGCAAAAATTCCAACTGTATTATCGGGAAAATTAATTTTTATTTCCATACGTCTAACAGATTGAAAACCAGAAGCATTAACTGTAAAATTAACTGAATGTAAATCTTGTAAAAATCCTCTGTATATTTCCGATGCATTTTGGTGGATATTTGAATAATTCAGAGGTTTTAGTCCATTAGACATTTTTGGTTTAAATTTTATATCTAATTTATCTAAATCTTTGTTTTCTTCATTGGTTTGATTATTTGAAGAAATTATAGTAAAATTAAGAAATAAACCAAACAATAAAAAAAATATTAAGATTGTTGAAATGGTATTTTTTCTTTTCAAATTAATCTCCTTATCTTCTTAATAATTTATGTTTTAGATATTTGCTTTTATAATGTAAAATTATCCCTATGAAAACTACTACGGGAACCACATAAAAAAATATTAAATTCATTGTTGACAATTCAATTTCATATTCAAAATAATCCTCAACAATAAGATTATCGGAGTCGTCTTCGATTTCAATATGGCAAAATTTAATCCCAAATTCATATGGATTCCATGTTGGTACAAATTTATATTCAATCCTGTTTCTTCCAGGAATCAATTCATCTATTTCTGTTTTTACTTTATCATCGTTAATAAATAAAGAAAATTCTTCTGATTGGCGTTCATTATTCTGAATTAATATAATGAGATGAGCATCAGTCCCTTGTATTATTTTTTCTGGAAATTCGATGCTAATTATCTCGAACCTCGGAACGATTTCAACAGTTAAAATTTCAGTGTATAATATTTCCTTTCCTATTGAAATAGTCATATCTATTTCAATTGAGATAGTTCGTATATTTGAAATAGTAGCTATGGAATAGGGTGCTGTTTTCCTTTTATTTTTTTCCAATGATTCTGTATTATTTGATTTAGTACAGTATGTACCTGAAAAAACCACATTAAAATTTTGTGTTACATTTGGTGATTGATTAATTAAATCTACGAAAACTTCAACAACACTTCCAGGTACGACTTTTTTACTATAAATCAAATTAGAATAAATAATAGCATTTTTAATCTCTATTTCTCTTAATTCTTTTAAATAAATTGTGCCGTTTCCTTCAAATATAAAGGTTATATTTACTTTTCCAGTTGGAGCGTCATCTAGAATCGTAATATTTAAGTCAACAATCGTGTTACCCTCATTAATAGTTTTATTAACAAATGTTATATTAAGTGGAAATGATGGATCTTCTTTTATCACATTTCCAATCATAGACACATTTAATGTAAGGTTATTATTATAGTCACTATGAACTTTGAGTGAAAAATTTGCTACTTCACCTTGATAATAAGTTTGTTTTAATGTTGATTCTATTATTTGAAGACCATGTTTAACGTTGAAATTTTTAATTGTAGATTTATAAGCAAAATAAGTCCAATTAGCATATATATAAATAGTATAATCATCACCAAAAGGTAAGCTACTGTTTATTGGATATATTAAATTTGTAGTACTATTAATAAAAGTATCAGTGATAATTTTAAAAATAGTGCCATTGGGGTATCTAAATATATATGTAACAGATGCGCCAGTTATGTTATCATTTCTTATAGTTTTAATGGGCGGATCAGGATCATTAAAGAAATAAAAAATTTCCTTTTCAAAAGCGTAAGTACAGGTTAAATTTATTGATTCTTGATTCATAATGTAGTTAACTTTTTTATAAGAAGCATCGAAAGATACACTATTATAAATTTCAAAAGCTTTCAAATAAGCCTCACATAACTTCAAATTCTTATGGAAATTGATATTTGTATTATTATTATATGGAGGATCTATATAGATTGACGTCATATAAGCATTTATTGTTTTATTATAGAGAGAATTTTCAATGAAATCTCGTATTTTAAAAGCTCGCTTATAATAAGAGAAATTTCCTGTAACTTCGAATAATTTTAAACAAGCTTGCATCATTAAAGCGTTTGCTTCAAGATCAAGTTTATGACTTTCAGGAAAAGGATTCCATTCCCAATTATCACTTCTGTAATATTCATAAGCGCCATATGTTGTGTTCCACAACCCCCCAATCCCAAAACCTGAAGGTTTATTTAATTGTTTATAAAGAGCGGTTGCGTTTTTAAAATATTCCGAATTGGGGTCCATGCCGTTCTTTATCCAATATTCTAGTAAAGCTATTATTCCTAAAGCATTCACATCTAAATATATATGTTTTTGTGAACCTGAACTAGACCAATCTGAGTCTGTACTATTATAGAATCCCCTATAACCGTTATTCCAAGCTTTATTAATAAGGGCTGTCATCGTTTTATTTGCAAGAACAGAAGCCCTATCGGTAACAGTATTATTATTGATAACATTCTCACATCGATGTATTAACAAATTTGCTAAAACTGCGTATAAATTACTTTTTATATATTTTTCACCACTAGTAGATAAGTTTGATTCATAAAAACCTTTATAATCTCTGTCCCAGAATTCAGAGGAATTGATAAGTTTGAACATTTCAATTATTGAGTCTTTATAAGGATCATTAATACTATCCTCTATATTTTCAATTAATAGAAAAATTGGCATTAAATTATCAACTAAATACCTTGTATCGTCTATTATTTCACCCGTAGTTCCATTTATAGATTTAACAAATCCGTATTGAAATTGGCTGACATTCCCTTGATACCATATTGGAGTCGAAGTTAAGTTTAAATAATCTTCAAAAGTTGATTCCCAATTGTAATCTTCCTCTATTTCATTTATTAAAGATTTATATAGAAGTAAGTTAACTCCTGAATTTATTCTATTATCAATGATAGTTCCATCACTTTTCGATTCACTCACATAAAGTTCTATATCATAATCTAAATTAGATTCAAAATAAGTATTGAAAAAAATCGACATATTATCAAAATTTATTGTAAATGGATCTTGAAGAAGTTCATCTGGACTTTGAGATAATTTAAGAGAATCAAGATCTTTAACATCTATTTCTTTTTTTAAAGCGTTATCTTTATTATCATAATAATAATTTTGATAATTATTATCAATTATAAATAAAAAATTTAGGAAGAATACTAATATAAAGAAAAGACAAATGAGATTTCTTAAAACTTGTTTTTTCTCTTTTTTTCTAGACCTAATTACATTCCTAAAAAAATTTATAAAACTCATAAAAATTTCTTTTTATCTTATATAGTTATTTTTAACCAAAATTATAATTTTTTAAAAATTTTCTTCATTAAAAGATTTTTTTTTAATTAATTCACTTACTTCATGAATTTTTATTCGAATTTGATCCATAGTATCTCTATATCTAAGTGTCACAGTGTTATCTTCTAAAGACTCGTAATCGATGGTTATGCAAAATGGAGTGCCTAACTCATCTTGTCTACGGTATCTCTTGCCAATTGATCCCGATTCGTCGTAAAATGAACTAATACGATTTTCCAGCAGATTTTTATGAACTTTCATTGCTAAGTTTCTTATATCTTCTTTATTCCTCACTAGGGGAAACACGGCAACTGTATTTGGAGCCAATATAGGAGGTAATTTCAAATTAATTCTGCCATCTTCTACATTGAAAGCTGCTTCAAGTAAAGTATAAATAATTCTATCAGGTCCGAACGCAATTTCTAGAATTTGGGGTATTTCTTTGAGTTTTGGATCTGATCCCATGAAAGCTTCAAAGTTTTGTTTAGAAAAATCTCCGTGTCTCTTCAAATCATAATCCGTTCTGTCATGTATTCCACAAATTTCCACCCAATTAAATTGTTTTGTATTTATTTCTAAATCCCACGCATCATCAGCATAATGAGCTCTTTCATTAGGAGAATGTTGTCTAAATCTAATCACATCATCTGGATAGCCTAAAATTTTTGTTAAGTAATATCCCAGATATAAGCAATATCCGTAAGCAGGCTTCTTAATAATTTTCTTATTTAACGCTTGTTCAAGAGAGATAATACTAGGTTTATTAATATTCTGTTCTTGAAGTTTCCAATCCAGTAATGGTAATTTCTCATTTTTTACATCCTCAAATTCCTCAAAATCCATCTCCTGTTCTCTCCCTATGAATAATTGCAATTCGAATTGATCAAAAGCTCGCATCCGAAGTACTTGTTGCCTTGGAGATATTTCATTTCTATATGCTTTTCCATATTGAAAGATTTTTATCGGATATTGTCTTCTTGCATCTTGATCTAGTCGATTAAATAGCAAATAGGTGGTAGTTGCAGTTTCCGGTCGTAAATAAGCAGTCACATTATTACCTACTTGTGTTTTTAACATTAAATTATATTCTTCTATTTTCTTAAAAAGAATATCACATTTAGGACATTGAAGATTATTCTTTTTTATTAAATCTTCCATTTGCTCAAAGGATAAACCATCAATCATGAGATCTGGAAGCTTTTCTTGAAGAAATTTATCTGCTCTATACAAAGTGTTACATTTTTCACATCTCATTACGGGATCAATAAAACGTTCTAAATGCCCAGATGCTTTCCAGACGATTTCAGGCATTATAGTAGGACATTCGACCTCACCGAAGCCGAATGCTCTCAATTCACGTCTATAGAGTGATAAAACATTATTTTTGAGAGCCATTCCAGCAGGGCCATAACTATAAAAACCAGCAAATCCGCCATAAATTTCTGGCGACGGCCCCCAAATAAATCCGCGTCGACGAAGTAACGAATTGAATGTCTCGATCTTATCTTCAATTTCCATTTTATTTACATTTTATTTGTTAATATGTTAAAGAATAAAACATAATTTTTGTAATTTCCGCAATAAATTTTAATATAATAAAAAGATAAAAATAATAATAAAAAGAAAATTAAAAAGAAAATTATAAGTTGATTTTAATGATTTTTCAAAATTTTAAACATTTTGATTTTTTTGATGCTATTGAGATGGGACTCTATTTTGTAATTGTAGGGTATTATTTTCTCTTATTTGCTTTTTTTCTCACAATGAGATTTAGAACTTCTAAAAAATTATATTGGCTGTTTTTCTCAATATTATTTCTATGTCTTGCTGCTGGAAGAGTATTTTTTATAGCGTATTATTTCTTCATTCCAGAAATGAGTGGTTCTAAATCCGAAATAGCCCAATCATTAATGTTATTTTATCGAATTGCAACACTTTTTTCATGGTTAGCAATTGCGTGTTTCATGGGAGTACTAGGAATACTTTTATTCCCACCAGAAGTCGAGCCAGACGAGAAATCATCTAAAAAAATAATTTTAACCTCCAATATGAAAATCATATGCCGAATAATCTTAATAGCGATACCTATTTTTGTTGGGATCCTAGCATTAGTATTACCAGATAATTTATTAATGGATCCTGATATTGCTGAAGATTATAATATTAGTATTACAATCCATACAATTTGGGGATATCCCATTGGAAGATTCATCCTTTTAGTTTTGGTGGTTATTTTCGTCTTTGTGATTCCGTTCTTATTCATATATTTAGCTATAAAAACTTATGGCGTTTTACGGAGATCTTATCTATTAAATGGTATTGGTATTTTGATTTACTATATTGGCAGAATACTACAAGGCGCATTTGAAGTATTAAGATGGCATCACTTTGAAGCAACTGTTCCTCCATTATTAATTTTATGTGCTCTTTTAATTATAGTAATTGCCAATAATTACGAGCAGTTGCGTTAGAATCTCCACTAATATTCCTAATTATTAATTCTTATTTTTTGAATTTTCATAACGCCCGAAGTAAAAAAAACAAAATTTTATATTAGTAATCTTAAAATAATATTAGTAAGAATCATATATCTATAATTAAAAATCTTATTTAATAACTAAACGAGGTTCGTTAAAAATTTCGATTCACGGTAATCAATTCCTACTCCCATTTTTTATGAAAAAGAGTCCAGACAGCCCAACTTTAGATGAAAATGCTGAAATGACCCTCACTTATTATTTATTGACTAAGAATATGGATATTGAAAAAGAAAAAATCTTGTCATTTTCGAGATTACTATGGCCTCTTTTGAGTATTCAAGGAGTTATTTCAACCCATCTAATTCTTGATGGAATTAAAATATTTTCAAAAAAAGGAAAATTTAGTAATCCTCCGCGTCAACCTCTTATTGGCCATATCTTAAGAAATACAGATGAAATAACGAACATTGAAATATTAGATAGAATTATTAATGTTTTAACATATAAAGATGCCGAGGCAGAAGAGATTGGAAGTGGAGAAGAATCTGAATATCAAACTCTCAATATTGAAGGATTGATTAATCCAGAACACCTTCAATCGCTTTTAAAGTTAATCCCTCATCTGGATTATTTACCGATAACCGATTTTGTTCCATTAGATACAACTTTAACAACCGATAACGCTTTAGATGAATCTGAAAAATATAGATCTTATATAGACACTATGAAAGGAAATTCGCATAGATGGAATACTCAAATTAAATTAATTGAATCTGATTTTGAAAAATGGATAATAAATTTAAATGTAGAGATTAAAGACGTTGAAATGCGATATTCTTCACAAATTTCAAAAACTAGTGAAATTATCGATGAAGAACAACTTAAAAAACAAAAAGAAGTTGAATTTGATAAAATTGAACAATGGAATGTAAATGAAAAAAAGAATATAATTGAAAATATATCTGTAATATTTAAGACTATAGAAAGGGAAATACAGGAAATCCTTAAAAAAAATAGATTTTTTACTGATGAAGAAAGATTTAAATCAAAAGTATTTGAAGATAGTTTAAATACTTATGAGAACCATTTTAATTCATTGAAAAAAGAAACAAAAAACTTTTTAGAATCAATTGACTTACACTATCAAAAATTCAATGAATTAAAAGAACAAGCCCCAAAGATTGATTCTGATACAGCTGTAAAATTGAATAATATTACGATGGAGTTAAATAATAAATTACAAGATCGAAATAAGCAATTAGCTGATTATAAGAAAGAAAAAGAAGAAAAATTAGCTGAACTAACCTCTTTAAGAAAAAAATATCAAGTTCTTTTACATCAAATTAAAGAAATTTGTCATAACAAAATTAAGATTTGCCTACAAGAAGCAGAAGATCTTACAGAGTGGTCAATACAAGACACAAATGATGATTTATTTTCAAAACCCATTCAATGGATTTATTTGCCCTTTTACGCAATGTTTATAGAGAATGAAGAATTAATGGAGGAGCGCATGGATGTTGTTTTTCCTGGTTATATTAACAACAATCCCGATTCACTCTATGAAGATATTTCAGACTCTTTTATTGAATTGAAAAATTTAGTAAAGGAAAAAGTTGAGGAGGATATAAAAATACGGTCAAACTTCGAATTCTCATGTGATAAAAAAAATTTGATTAAGGACCCAAATTTTAAAAGCAAAATCGAACAAGGGATTTCAATTTTAAAAAATAAAAAAATGTTTGATAGCGAAATCGAAGCTAAAATTATTAAATTATTGTCTTAAATTCCTTGTTTAATGCCCCTATCCAAATTATACTTTTTTTCCTATATTAGTAAAAATTAAATTTTTTAAAATTTTTAGAATATTTACTATGCCACATACTAGAGCGAGCTTCAAACAAAATAGAATTAGAACTTTTTTTTTGTCCTTTGAATCAAGTCCAAAAAAGAGGGATTCCGTTGAAGAAATCCAAGAAGAAATTGAAAAAACCGGATTAACATACATTCAAATGAGACAGCCTGTTGAAAAAATAACACCGGAATTTGAGGCAAAGTTAAACGATAAAGTAGAACACAATATTCTTCACGCGAAGATTAGAGAATCAACTGTTGATGATTTAGAGAATGTAATGAATATATATAATAAAGCATGGTTGACTTCAAATACTCCCTTCACTCAAATATCAGTTGAATCTCTTAAGGAAATCTACGAATTTCCTGATACTGTAATTCTTATAGCAAAAGTGTATGGTATTGACGCAGGTTTCATTATTCTAGATTACGAAGGTTCTAATAGAGAATATGGTATTATAGCAGGATTGGGGATTTTGCCACGTTTTCAACGCCGTGGTTTAGCAACAATTCTTGGCTTAGCAGCATGGAAGTATTTTAAAGAAAAAGGTGTAAAAGAACTTAGATGTGAGGTATATAAAGATAATAAAGCGTCGTACAATTTTATTAAATTATTAGGATTCGAAGAATTCGGGAAAAAAACCTATAAGGTCGATGGATTTATTAATGAATGAAAAAATTTATACGAGAATTTATTCCATAGATTTTCTCAAAGGTGTTGCTATATGTATAATTATTTTGATTAATACAGCAGAAATGTGGATTGATAAAGAGTCAAGATATATTTATGCGTTGATTTATTTGTATTTGGATGTTATTGGAACTTCATTATTCATTTTTTTATATTCTTTATCTGTAATATTTTTATGGAAAAAGAAGATGGGTTCCCATCCTAGCAAAGAAATTCGCAACGACATATTAACAAGAGGATTTATGTTAATTATATTAGGTCTTGCATATAATATAATTTCAACATCAATTATGGCAAATCTATCATTTCCATTAAATATATGGGGATGGAATATACTAGTTTTTATTGGATTCGCACAAATAATTAGTTATTATGCTCTAAAACTCTCTAGAGGTACCAGGTGGATTCTTGGATTTTTAATCTTTTTTGCAAGTACACCTATAAGAGAATTATTAATTATATATAAAAATACTAATGCTATTGGAATGATTTTACATTTTATTATTATTTCTCCTAATCCTCAAGTGACAATTCTTCCATATGTCGCATTATGTTTTTTTTCAACAATTTTTGGAGAACGTTTTTTAGAGTGTTTGCAACTCAATGCTAAGGCATGCAATTTAGAGGCATTTCGTGCTTTAATGATATTTGGGATTATATTCTTATTTCTTGGAATATTTTATGGCTATAGTCTTGTAACACCAGAAATTCTCAATCCTGAAGATTATCCAATGATAAATTTGTTCCAAATTTTAAAAAAACAGCCAAATTTTTCAATATCAGGAATCCCGGGATATTTAATAAGGGGAACCGCACCAAATTTGCTGTATGGGCTAGGCGTAACCTTAATAATTCTTGGAATTATATTTTACTTTCTCGATATTAGATATATCCAAAATTCCTTGATTAAAATGTTTGGATTTTACGGAAGAGCCTCACTAAGTTTGGTTTTTATTCATTGCCTTGGATTATTATTCTTTATTCAACAATTAAATGTCATTGTTTTTTTTATAGCATATTTCGTATACATTAGTTTTTTAGGGATTTTAATGTATTTATGGTATAAATATGCTAAGGATATAGGCACTCTAAAGTGGCTTTTATCGAAGATTGGTTCCTCTCATAAAATCGACTAGAACCTTTCTGAATTTGAATTATCTAAAGATTTGATTTTTTCAGTAATTAAATTTAAATTAACCTCATCCAATAAATCTGCATAATAGCGCTTAGCTCTTTCCCAATTGGATAATGCTATTTCAATGATTCCATTATTGACATATATATCGCCTAATCTATGAAGGACATCTGCTGATTCTTTAAAATAATTTTGATCTTCAAAAATTTCTAAAGCGTTTTCATAATTTTTAATTGCTTCAGATTCATTTTTTAAATTATCTAAGTAAATCCAAGCGATCTTTCTTAATAACTGAGCAACCTTATATTCGTCTCCAAATTTATAATAAATCTCTTGAGATTTATAATAAATCTCAATCGCTTTTTGGTATTCGCCTTTAATCTCATATAATTTTGCTAAATTTTTTAAGATTTTTGCTTCATGTAGACTCTCTTCTAACTCAAAAAGGCGAATTTCTTCAAGACTTTTATATAGATAATCTTTGGCTTCTTCATAATTATTATATAATAAATTTAATTTGCCTAAATAAAGATAACACTCCCATTTTAATTCTGCTTTAACAGATTGATAAGTTTTATCTTTTAGGAGAGAAATCAAATCTAAGGCATCTACTAAATTTTTATGTGAGGTTTTGTAAGAATTAACCCCCAAATAATAACCCAGCTTTCCAAGTTTAATAACTGAAACGATTATTCCGTACAAATCGCCTATTTGTCTAAAATATTCTAAATTTCTATTTAAAATTTTTTTAGCTTCATCATAATTTTTTAATAAAAATAAAATATCAACAAGATTACTATATGTTTTAATTTCTTCCGAGATAAAATTGTATTGTTCAGCTAATTTTAGAGCCTTATCATAAAATTCATAGCTGTGTTCTAAATCTTTTAGCAAGTAATATACGTTCGCCAAATTATTGTAAACTAGGATTAAACTACGAGGGCTATTCATTTCTTTTAAATTTGATATAGATTGTTCAAAATGATAAATTGCCTGGTCAAAAAATCCATTTTCTTCATGAATTAATCCAATTTCATTGTGGGAAACCGCAATATTGAAAAAATCATCTTCTGCTATGAAATTATCCAATGCTAATTCAAAAATTTTTAAAGATGTAGATAAATCTTTCTTTTTTTGAAATAAAATAGCTTTTTCTAAAAGTAATTTACCAATTGAATCTTCTAAGTTTTGTTTTTGTTCTATAATCTTATTAATTTCATCAATTTTTTTATCAATCTTTTCATCTTTTATTTCATATAATTCGTCGTCCTTTTGATAATGATTTTGCTCAACCACATCTTTATCAAGAATCCGACTAATGCTTCTACTTTTTTTTTCATAAAGTTTGACTATTAAGGGCTTATTACAATTTTTACAATAATCCCAGTCAGGTTCGATCCTATTCCCACAATAAGGACAGTTCATAACTAAATTTATAGCGTTTTATTGTTATTTTTATAATCTTATTTTATTTTTCTTTTCTTTATATTCTTCTAATTCATTTTTTATATCTTCATCACTTAATCCAAAGGATCTTAGTAATACATTGATTTGCAAAATTGCATTTTTTAACTTTATGGACTCGGCTATATAAAGAGCTTTAATATATTGTTCTTTTGCCTCTTTGATTCGACCTTGATAAAACAAGTTTTCACCCACATAACCTAATCCTTTTATAATAAGCTCTGCGTAATTTGCTTCAATTGCAAGATTTGTACCTTTTTTAAAATATATAAGAGCATTATCTAATTTATTACTTTTTTTCTGTAAAATTCCTAAATTAAAATACGAAACTATAATTCCATTCCTATCTTTTATTTCTTTAAAAGCCTTTAAGCTTTTTTTATACAATTCAAAAACAATATCCCATTTCTCTTGTTTTTCGTAAATATAAACTAGATTTCCCAAACAATCCAATAAATTATAGATATCATTATTGTCAGAACAAACCGAACTACATTCTAAAAATATATCACATGCCTCATCTAAATTATTTAGCTTGATATAATTATTTCCGATTCCTTTTAGACAGGTTATTAATTCAGGGATTTGTTTTAATTCCTCATAGATATCAGATGCTTTTTGATAAAAATCAATTGATTTTTCAAATTCATCTTTCTTAAAATATAAAGTACCAAGAATTCCAAACACAGCTGCTTGACCTAGTCGATCTTTTTGCTTTTTAAAATGTTTTAAACATATTAAAAAATTTTTTTCAGAATCATCAAATTGTTCAATTTCTAACTGAAGAAATGCAAGGTCGCTTAATTCTCCTATATAGTTTGAAGTTTTACCATTTTCTTCTAATTGTTTTAATATCAACGACTTTTCTTTGATTAATTCTTTAATTTCTTCTCGAGTTAGATCAATATTTCTTTTGACTTGAATAGAAAGACCTCAATTTAAGTATTTTAGTTATATTTTTAAAGAATTTGTTCTAGAATTTTAGCTGCGTTTTATTCAATTTATATAATATATCTATAAAAATTAAAAAAATGCTTATCTATTATATATTTAGCGATATATTTTTAATTAGAATTATTAAAACTGAGGAATTAAAAGTTGAAAATTAAGGCAAGATTATGGGACAAACTGGACGAGGGCAAGGTAAAATGTCATGTATGCGCCAATGAATGTACTATAATGCCTGGAAAAGTAGGAATTTGTAGAACGCGCAAAAATTTTGATGGTGAACTATTTTCATTAATTTACGGATCCCTAATATCATCGGGAAGCTTAGATCCTATTGAAAAAAAACCACTTTATAATTTTTGGCCTGGTGCCACAGCTTATTCAATTGCATCAATTGGTTGTTCTTTTCGATGTCAAAATTGCCAAAATTGGTCAATAAGTCAGGCTAATCCTACAGATGACGGAAAAAACGGTTTCTTTGATTTAGAAGGTTATAATGATCGTGGAATGTCGTTAGTCGAGATGACTCCAGAAAAACTGGTTAAAAAAGTTATAAAAAGTGGAGCTAAAACTCTTGCTTACACTTATAATGAACCATTAATATGGCACGAATGGATTTTAGATACGGCAATACTTCTTAAAAAAGAAGATATTAAAACAATTTTAGTTACCAATGGATTTTCAACACCAGAAGCCTCAAAAGAACTAATTGAAGTAGGAATCGATGCCGCTAATATAGATATTAAAGCTATGTCCGATGCTTTTTATAAAGAAATATGTGGTGTAAAATCAGTCCAACCAGTGTTAGACACCGCTAAGCGTTTTAAAAATAACGGAATACATGTAGAAGTTACAAATCTAATAATACCTAATTGGAACGATAGCCAAGAAGATATTAAAAAATTATGTAATTGGATTGTTGATAATTTAGGGAAGAATACACCTACACACTTTTCAGCTTATCACCCAGATTTCAAGGTTCCTTCTAAGAAAAGGACTCCATACGAGACGCTAAATATGGCTTATAAAATCGCAAAAGAAGCCGGTTTATATTTTCCTTATATAGGAAATATAAGCCACGAGGAAGGTAGTAATACTTATTGTCCCAACTGTAATCATTTAATTTTTGGGAGATCAGGGTATTCCTTCACTAAAATTGACATAACTGAAGATAATAAATGTCCTAACTGTGGATACGACTTAAAGAACGATATAATTGGAAAATCAAACAAAAGTCCTTCACACAGATTCGCTTTTCTCTAATTTTAATTAAAACTAAAAAAAAAAAAAAGATAAATTAAACTATTGAGATTCCTAAGAGTACTAATAATAATCCTTGAATGACACAAAATACAGCAGCTATAAATGCGAATGGAGGCCAAGAAATGATCTTGGAAATACTCATAAAAAGGGCTGTGTAAAATTTCACAGTTATAGCAGTTATAGCAAATATGATTAAAAATATAACTATCAAAGCAACCGCTATCGTAGTTGAGACTGAAACACCAAGCGCCACAATAACCCATATTATTATGGCAGTTACTAATGACGCAGCTGCAAGTCCAATTATACTTGATATCGGAAGATCATTCAAAGGTTTAAAGAACGTAAGCAAACCAAAAATAATCAAGAAGATTGAGGTAAATATATTAACTGAATTAGCTGTTTCAGTACCATATTTTGTACTTGGAGGTATATTTAGTATTAATCCAGTAGCTCCACTAAAAATACTCAATATACCCATAACAAATCCGATATAAGTCAACAATTTTAAAAATGGAGTGATATTGAATTCCCAATCATCTATTTTTGTCAATTTACGCCATGTTTCTCTTCTATTTGCTTCGTAGGCTGCATAAATTAACCACATAATCCCAAGTAGCACCAGTATAAGCCATGCATATTCCGCTAATGGTTTAAAAAAGCCATCTACCCATTCTACCATATAAATTCTCACCAAATTTTAATTTTTCAATTAAATTAAAATTATACGAATATTGTATTTTTTTTCTAATATAATTTTATGGTAGTCCAATTTTTATTATAATCCAATAAAAATGTAAACTAACTGGAAAGGATGTTTTAGTAATAATTTTTAAATGTTTTTAGATTTATATTTTATTAATGAACTTTTTGTAAAATCTACCAAAAATGACAAAAAATGAAAGGGAAGAACAAGAGTCTAATTATTCTTTTAATCATAATACTACCACTTTTAATAATACTAAATGTTTCTCCTATAAATTCGAAAAATGATGACATGGTTATCGATGAATTAAATGAACAGATTATAAACAAAAAAGAGCTAAGAAAACCTAAATCTTCAGGATCTTGGGATAATATCTATAGAATTCATATTAAAAATGATAATTGGTCTGCAACAGATTTGCCATGGATTCAAAATCGAACTGGTACTTGGGACGACCCTCATATTATTGAGAATTTAACAATTAGTAGTAGTGGTGTGCGGGACGGCATTTTAATCGAAGATTCTAATCAATCCTTTATAATTAGAAATTGCACTATTCTTAATTGTGGAGATTCCATTATACCTCAAAATTATGGGGCTATTAAATTAATAAGGTCAAGTAATGGGACAATAATGGACAATAATTGTTCACTTAATTTTGCAGCAGGGATTTTTTTACAGGAAAACTGCAAGAATAATACTATTGTTAACAATACGTTATTTAATAATATTGGCCCAGGCATTTCTTTAACTTCAGGATCAGGAGATGGCTGTCAGAATAACAATATTTCCGGAAATATTATTTGCCACAATAAAGCTGATGGTTTAATATTAGATAGAAGCAATTACAATAACATCACAGACAATACTATCTATAAAAATAGCTTAGCAGGAATTGATATAATGGATAGTAAATATAACATAATTTTAGGGAATAAAGTATATAATAATTCTATGTGGGGTCTTTTAATAATGGGAGATAATACCAGTATAATTAATAATAGGATTTATGATGGTATTACTTTGTATATAGGGGAAAACCTCACTCTACAAAACAATCAGTTATATAATTGTGGAATATCCATAGGTGGTGGTTCGGTTGAACAATGTGCCTCAAATAGAATAGATTTGTCTAATTTGGTAAACGGAAAACCACTTTATTACTATTGTAATAAAAGCGATCTTTCAAGTATTAATTTTTCATATGCTGGTAATCCAGGTCAAATAGTATTGTCGCATACTAGTAACTCAATTATAGAGGATATTACAATTTCTCATACTTCATATGCTATTTTTTTATCCTCTTGTAAAAATATTACTATAAAAAACTCTAATTTAACCAAAAATAGTAATGGGATAATGTTAACTGGTTCTTCCTATAATAATGTATCTGGAAATGAAATAAACGACAATAAATACTACGGAATTATTATGAGAATTAGTTCTTACAATAATATTACTCAGAATAACATAAGTAATAATGAAAATGGTATTTATATGGATGCAGGAATGTACCACTTTGGTAATGTGGATCATAATCTGATATCTGGAAATTTCATAAATCATAACTCGGAAGTGGGGATTAAAATTGATGGAGAAGCAAATTATAATACTATTAAAAACAACACAATTAACTCTAATAATGATGGAATTAGTTTCTGGGGATATCGCCAATTTATGGGGTCAGATCATTGTACAGATAACTATTTTGTAAATAATACTTTAAATTATAACTTTAGATATGGTATCTTTATTCGCGGATATCTTTCAGGTGATGTCTTTGATATATATACTTTTATTTTAGGTAATAAGATGAAATCATGTGGAATTGGTGTTAGAGGAGATACGGATGCACTTTCACAAATTACAATAAACAATGAAAATAAAGTAAATGGAAAGACAGTATATTATTATGTATCAGAAAATGACTTAGGAAACGATAATTTTTCTACGTTTGGAGTTCCTGGTCAGATTATTTTAATAGACTGTAAAGACTCTTACATTTCAAATTTCAATGTGTCTCATACTTCTATAGGCATCTCAATACAATTATGTGAAAATATTAGAATAAACAACAATACTGCTTCATTTAACTTCGGGGGTATAGAAGATGTTGAAGGTTTAAAAAACTATATTTTTAACAATACAGCTTCTCATAATAGGTATTACGGAATAAATCCATATACAACAAATTCTCCAGAAGTATCAAAAAACATTTTAATCCAAAATAACAACTGGGGAATATATATTGAAAGTACTGTAAATGCAAATCTTACTGAAAATGAGATGGAAGGCTGTGGGATTGGAATCTACCACTTTTTTGTTAGTGAAATTGATTCACATAATATCGAAACATCAAATACTGTTAATAGTAATCCTGTGTATTATTATAAAAATAAATTAAATTTGAATCCATCAAATTTCTCAAATGCTGGACAGGTTATTTTAATTAACTGCAATAATTCCTTAATATCAAACATAGATGTTTCTGGTGGTTCGAAAGGATTATATCTAGTTAATTGCGAGAATAATACAATTTTGAATATCAATAGCTCGTATAATCTTTTCTCAGGGATTCACCTACGTGGATGTATGAATATAACAATTAAATTAGTCAATACATCATTAAATGCCGATGGTATTATAGTAGATTCTTCATTGAATAATACTATAAAAGAAAATTATATAGAAAATAATTACGGACAAGGTGTTTCTATCTCTAATAGCCATGAAAATATTGTTTATAATAATACCTTTGTTAACAATGGTGTTAATGCAATTGATAATGGACAATTAAATAGATGGGATAATGGCTCTCTTGGGAATTTTTGGGATGATTATACAGGATTTGATGTGATTGCTCCTTTTGGTATAGGTGATACACCCTATCTTATACCTGGTTCTGCTGGAGCTAAAGATAATTACCCAATTTTCTATAAGGGAAGTGTACCCCCACTCAAAGTAATAATTATCGATCCTGCTGCTGGCACATATGGTCCTGCTTCTTTATTGATTAATGCCTCAATAACCGATTCAAATAAAGCATTTGCAATGATTAATGCGACTATATCATTTAACATTTCCATGACAAAGTCAGGATCTTATTGGATCTGCTATTGGGATAACATCTCACAATACACCTCAGGTGATTATAATATTACAATCTGGGCAATTGATATCCATGGTTATGTAAATGATACTGAATTTGTCATTATCACGATTGATACTGATGAACCAAGTGTGTTAATAATCGATCCTGCTGCTGGCACTTATGGTTCTGCTTCATTATTGATCAATGCTTCAATAACGGATGTAACTCAAGCAGTAGCAATGATAAATGCGTCCACGCCATTTACCATTTCCATGAAACTATCGGGTTCTTATTGGAACTGCTCCTGGAACAATATCTCACTATACACTTCAGGAGATTATAATATTACCATTTGGGCAATTGATAACAATGGTAACGTAAATGCAACTGAATATGTTGTAATTACGATAGAGATCGGGGGAGCCCCAGGTCTTCCTGCTGCCGCTGCTGATGATGATGACGATGATGGTGATGGAAAGGACGAGTTTGATATCGTTGAATTTCTAACAAGTCCGATAGGGCTAACTATAATCGGAGGTTCAATTGCCGCTGTAGCAATTATTACAATCATAAAGATAAAAGGTTCTGGTAAATCTCGAGCGAAAGAAATTGAGAGAATCGAAAGATTAGGGAGTGAATAATTAAAAAATTATTTCATTTTTTTCTTATTTTCAAGTCTTTTTTATTTATTAAATGCTAATAAATTGGATTTGTTTTTTTATAATAATTCTTAAATAATGTTAAATTGATATTTAATTATTGAATTTTTAGTAAAATCTACCAAAAATGACAAAAAATGAAAGGGAAGAACAAGAGTCTAATTATTCTTTTAATCATAATACTACCACTTTTAATAATACTAAATGTTTCTCCTATAAATTCGAAAAATGATGACATGGTTATCGATGAATTAAATGAACAGATTATAAACAAAAAAGAGCTAAGAAAACCTAAATCTTCAGGATCTTGGGATAATATCTATAGAATTCATATTAAAAATGATAATTGGTCTGCAACAGATTTGCCATGGATTCAAAATCGAACTGGTACTTGGGAAGACCCTCATATTATTGAGAATATAACAATTAGTAGTAGTGGTCTCCGGGACGCCATTTTAATCGAAGATTCAAATCAATCCTTTATAATTAGAAATTGCACTATCCTTAATTGCGGAGATCCTGCCATGTATCTTGTGTATGCGGCTATTAAATTAGAAAGGTCATGTAATGGTACAATAATGGACAATAATTGTTCAAATAATTTTGGAGTGGGGATTTTTTTAGACGAAAACTGCAAGAATAATACTATTTTTAAAAATAATTGTTCAACTAATAGAGGAGGCGGAATCAGTTTAGAAGATGGCTGTCATAATAATACAATCGCTAACAATATTATATCTAATAATCAAGCGGGAGGCATTCTTTTCAATTTGATTGGAGGTGGAGAAAGCTGTGATTTTAACAACATTACAGGAAATGTTTTATTCTCAAATTCTTACATGGGTGATATTGCCCTATCTGATGGTAATTATAATAATATTACAAAAAATAGTGTTAAGGGGGTTATTAGGATAATAGATGGTAAACAGAATTTTATTTCAGAAAATACTGCATACGGGGGTCAGGTTTGGGTTGGTGGCAATAACCATACTGTGGTAAATAATAAAATATATGGAGGTCTTTATTCAAGTGGTGGAAATCTCACCTTTCTAAATAATAAAATGTATGGTTGTGGGATTGAGATAGATGGTTCTCTTGAAGAATGTAACTCTAATAATATTGATTTATCAAACTCAGTAAATGGGCTACCTCTTTATTACTATGCAAATGAAAAAGATTTAGAAAATATTAACTTTTCATATGCGGGGAATCCAGGTCAGATTGTATTGGCTTATTGTGAGGACTCAGTAATTGAGGATATTATAATTTCAAATACTTCATTTGCTATTCTTTTAGTTTCTTGTCAAAATATCTTCATAAAAAATTGTAATTTAACGAACAATGATTATGGAATCTATTTAAGAGGTGGTTTGTATAATAATATTACTCAAAATAATATAACTAATAATGATGCGGGAATTTTTTTAGATGGAATTCAATACAATGATAATGTTGATCATAACCATGTTTATGAAAATACAATATCCAATAATAGTGGTATTGGAATATGCATTAGTGGTATTGCAAATTATAATAAAATAGAAAATAATACGATAAATCATAATTATGATGGGATTATGTTATATGGAGGTACAGGAGCTATGTTTCTTCAAGATTGTACAGATAACTATATCACAAATAATACTTTAAGGTTTAATACTAACTATGGGATTTACATACATCCTAGCTCAGGGGATGGAGATCCATATGACTTTTATACTTATGTTAGTAAAAATAATATGATAGGGGCTGGAATAGGAATTGATGGAGATATAACAAGGCTTTCTGAATTAACTATTAGCACAGATAATATGGTAAATGGAAAACCTGTTTATTACTATAAAGATTGGACTCATTTTACAAGTGCAACTGATTGTGGTCAAGTTATTTTAATGAACTGTAAACATTCCAAAGTAAAAGGTTTAAATACATCTTATACTACTGTAGGAGTTTTATTATTTAAATGTGAAAACATCACAGTGAGTAATGTCAATGCTTCATACAATATTATATGCGGGATTTATTCACACTATTCTACTAATATTAATATTATAAATAATAATTGTTCTTATAATGATTTGTATGGAATTCAATTATATTCCCAAAATGATTTCAACATTTCAAATAATATATTAGAATATAATGGAGTATTTGGAATGTACTTTCGAGAGAGTAAGGATATAATTGTTTCAGGAAACAAAATGAAGCATTGTGGAATTGGTGTTCAGAAATTTCTTTTTATGTCCATTCTCGATGAGGTTAGTTCATATAATATAGATACTAAAAATACCGTTGATGGTAAGCCCGTATATTTTTATAAACATGAAGAAAATTTGAAACCATGCAATTTTACAGACGCTGGACTAATCTTTCTGGTAGGTTGTAATGAATCTCTAATATCAAATGTGGATACTTCTTATGGATCTATTGGAGTAATGCTATATTTCTGTGAAAACAATACAATCTCTAATATTAATAGTACACATAATTTAATATATGGATTTGAATTATACAATTGTTTTAATATTTCAATTCAAGAGTGTAATATCTCATATAATGATATGGGAATAATGCTATGGGAGTATGCAAATAATAATACTTTTTTTAAAAATAATTTTACACACAATTCTGGTTTGGGAATTTATATCTTTTTAGGTTGTATGTCAAATCTAGTGTATTGTAATAGGTTTATCAACAATACAAAAAATGCAGCAGATGATTCTGTCTGGAATAATCGATGGGATAATGGAACAATTGGTAATTACTGGGATGATTATACAGGATTAGATGTGATTGCTCCTTTTGGTATAGGTGATACTCCCTATCTTATACCTGGTTATTCAAATAGCCGTGATAATTACCCAATTTACAATAAGGGAAGTGTACCCCCACTCAAAGTAATAATTATTGAACCCACAGCAGATATATATGGTCCTGCTTCTTTATTGATTAATGCCTCAATAATAGATGGAACAAAAGCAGTAGCAATGATAAATGCCTCCACACAGTTTAATATTTCCATGACAAAGTCGGGATCTTATTGGATCTGCTATTGGGATAACATCTCACTATACACTTCAGGAGATTATAATATTACCATCTGGGCAATTGATATCCATGGTAATGTAAATGATACTGAATTTGTTATTATCACGATTGATACTGATGGTCCAAGTGTGTTAATAATCGATCCTGCTGCTGGTACATATGGTCCTGCTTCTTTATTGATCAATGCCTCAATAACGGATGTAACGCAAGCAGTAGCAATGATAAATGCGTCCACGCCATTTACCATTTCCATGACATTATCGGGATCCTATTGGAACTGCTCTTGGAATAATATCTCACTATACACTTCAGGAGATTATAATATTACCATTTGGGCAATTGATAACAATGGTAACGTAAATGCAACTGAATATATTGTGATCACGATAGAGATCGGGGGAGCTCCAGGGCTTCCTGCTGGAGATGATGATGACGATGATGATGATGGAAAGGACGAGTTTGATATCGTTGAATTTTTAACAAGTCCTATAGGGCTTACAATAATCGGCGGTTCAATTGCCGCTGTAGCAATTATTACAATTATAAAGATAAAAGGTTCTGGTAAATCTCGAGCGAAAGAAATTGAGAGAATCGAGAGAATAGGAAGTGAATAATTAAAAATTTATTTTATTATTTTCTTATTTTCAAGTTTAATTTATTTAATAAAAGCTACAGTTTTATTCACATATCTGTATTGGACTAATCAAGAATTTATTGTTAATAAATACTACTTTTAAGTTAAAAAAAAAATAAAACTTTTATATAAATTAAAAATAAGAAATCCAATCAATAAATAATTATTTTTAAAATTTTTTTATCAAAAAACAAGGTGAAATTAAAAGTATGGAACATAAAGGTTTATTAATAGTGGCGATATTACTGATTGCAGCAGTAGGAGGCGCAGGGGCTTATTATTATCTAACTGATCCTGGATGGTTTGATGGTCCAGCTGGAGAAGACGGAGATGATGGAGATGATGGAGTTGCTGGTACTAATTTTGACTCGATTCCGTATATTTATTATTGTGATACTAGAGCAGAAATTGATAGAGCAATAACAGCAATAGGTACAGGTAAGGGGGAGATCATCATAACAGCATCTATATCTCTAACCTCAGAAATCGATTTAAATGGCGGAGGAATATATACAATCAGGGGTTTAGGAGCAGGTAGTCTATCTCCGCAGGGGGATGAAAATGCGATAAAAATATCAGATGCAGTTTTTTGTCTTATTACAGATTTAAGAATTGATATGTCAGATAGTACAGTAGACGAAGCATATGGAATTTATGTTGATGACGGAAATAACAATCCAGTAATGATTGAAAATGTTCAGATTGTTGGGGATGGAGAAGGGTTAGGAAGAGGGATAGGGGTTGACACAGATAATATAATCGTAAGTGGATGTTATATGGAAGGTATGGAATATGGAATTTACGGTGATTATCATTCTTTTTGCACTTTTCAAAATAACATCATTAAAAATATGACCCAAAGAGGAATTCGCATTAATGGAGAAAGAAATACTGCTGTTGGGAATGTTATAGGTTATTGTGTCGTTGGATTAGATATAGCTGGTTGGAATCACAATTCTATAACTGGGAATATCATCTTTAATTTTACAAATTTTGGGATTTGGGTCTGGGGGAGCGATTCAAACATAATTACAGGGAATTCTGTACACCAAGACGATTTTCTGAATAATGTAAGTCATATCTATGGACTTATTATGAATTCGGATTCAGACAATAATGTAGTAGATGGAAATTCGATACGTGATGTTTCTACTGACCATGGTTCTTATGTTGGATACGGGATTTACGTAGAAAATCTTAGTGGTGACAATATAATATCGAACAATAATATACTAGATTGCGAGACAGGAATTAGTCTCAATGATGGAACTTGTATACAGATAGATAATGTGATTAATCCATAAATACCTACTATAACTTACTTTTTTCAACTTTTTTTTTATTTTTTGAATTTAAGCTTAAAATTTATCTAATAAACGCTACTGTCTTGGCTATATATCCCATATAGGTGTCTACTTCTTGTTTTTTCACATCATCGCTCCAAGAATATTCTTTTGCCATTAATTCTGCAACTTTATTAGCCGCTTCTTTTGCCTTTTTATGATGAATCCACAATGACATTTCAGTTCGTCGGCAAAATACATCAATTAGATGGGGGGTTAGTTCATTTTTTAACAAATAAACAATTTCTGCGGCGATGAAATCGTTCTCTTCAATAATTTTCTCTTTCATCGATTCGTTTTCTTTAATAATGTCGAGAATTTTAAGTGCTCCTTTGCCATATTGTTGATATAAATGATCTGCTATATCATTATTGATATTAACGCCTGAATTCTTTAACTCTTTTATCCAATCATCTTTTTCAAGGCTAATAATATATTTTTGTTTAGAAAAATTCTTTTTTCTTTTAATATCGGGGAAAATATTTTTTTTTTCAATGTGAATGAATAAATCTTCAGCCATATTTCTGAAGGCAGTTAATTTTCCACCAGTTATAGTCGCTAATCCATCATCAGAAAAAAAGATAATATGTTTTCGGGAAATGTCACTTTCAGATTTGCCTTTTTGCATAACTAAAGGTCTAATTCCGGCATAAGTTGAAATAATATTATCATAATCTAACTCAGCAGACGGAAAATAATGTTTTGTCGATGTAATCAGATAATCAGCATCATCTTTATTACAAAAAGGAGTTGCCAAGTCTTCTTTATAATCGGTATCAGTAGTTCCAATAATCGTAAAATCTTTATTACGAGGTAATACAAAAAAAGCTCGATCATCTGTAATAGAGCGGATAATCGTGGCCATCCTGTTTTTAACATGTTCCCTTCTGTATTGCAAATGAACGCCCTTAGTGGGACGAATAAGTGGCTTTGGAATCTCTTCTGGATAACTTTCTAATAAGTTATCAGTCCATATACCTGTAGCATTTATAACTAATGTCCCCATTATTTCAAAATCATTATCGTTTTCCAAGTCTCTACATTTTACTCCCATAATTTTTCCATTATCTTTAACATATCCATTAACTTTACAATAATTAAGTACATCGGCGCCTCGTATTACCGCTTCTTTTAAGGTTTCTATTGTTAATCTGGCATCATCAACATTATTGTCATAATAAACAGCGCCCCCCAAGTTACCTTCCCTTATATATTCAGGTTCTAATTCAAACACTTCTTCAGGTTTATACCATTTATACTCTTTAAAAATTTTAAATTCTGTGTCCTTATTTCCTAAGAAATCATATATTTTAACGGCGCTCACTATAGTTCGCTTATTATATTTTCCATCTTTCAAATGTACAAAAAGAAATGGAACAGGCCTTATCAAATGTGGTAGATGGGCTAATAACCAATTTCTTTCAGTTGTGCTTTCATGTACTAAATCCATATCTCCATGGCTTAGATACCGAATGCCTCCATGAGCTAATTTCGAGCTTCTCGAAGATGTGCCCGCAGCAAAATCTTGCATATCAACAACGGCAACTTTCAAATTCCGCATTGCTGCTTCTCTCGCAACTCCCGCCCCAGTTATGCCAGCGCCTATAATAATTATGTCATAATGAGTTTCTTTCAATCTTTTTATTATTATATCTCTATTCTTATAGTTCCAATTTTGGTTAAATAACCTTTTTTCTAATTCAATCATAATTTTAATGGTTTCCTCTCACTTTTTCAGTTCAATTAGATTGTAACGACAAACTTAAGTAATTAATTAAAAAATTAAATCTTTCACATATAAAAAATGAACAATATTTATATGGTTAAGTGTATACATAATGATCATTTATTTGTCCTTTTAGTATAATTTCAAAAAAGAAAATGGAATTAACAAAAAAATTAAACTGGATTGATATATAAAATGGAAAAAAAATATTTGATTTTATTATTCTTTTTACAATCATGGATTTTTTTCGGTTTTTTAATGACTACACCTATTCAATTAGGAGATTCAATCCCAGAAGAGCCCAAAATATCAGCAAGACCGAGTGCTGTTGCGAATTATGTACGCATCCTTGATGAATTTATCATAAATAATGAGACCGCCTTAGACCAACAATATCCGGCAATTTGCAACCTTACTGGTGATACGTTTGCTGTAGCTTGGGAGAGTCAGGACCAAGATGGCAGTGGTGATGGGATCTATACGAGTGTTTTTAGTTCAAGCACGGGGGAGAATCTCACAAATGAAGTGAGGGCGAATTATAATACTACAAACTCTCAATGGAACCCTTCAATTTGTGCGCTTTCCAGTGATACATATGCTGTAGCGTGGGATAGCTTAAATCAAGATGGTGATATGAGGGGTGTATATGCGAGGATATTTAACGCAACGACGGGCAAAAATATTACTAGAGAATTTAGGGTAAATCATGAAACTAGTGGTTGGCAATTTCAATCTTCAATGTGTCTACTTTCGAATGGTAACCTTCTCATCGCTTGGACAAGCAATCAAGTTGGCTCCCAATATGACATTTACGCCCGAGTGTTTAATACGACCACATGTAATAATGTCACTGCGGAAAAGCTGTTAAATGTTAATAATGCTGAAAATCAATGGTATCCATCTGTCTGTGCTCTTTCCGATAATACATTTGCTGCAGCTTGGCAAAGCTATGACCAAGATGCTCCAAATACTTATGGCACTTATGCGAGGGTATTTAACGGAACGGATGGTGAAAGTATCTCAGGGGAATTCCGGTTAAATCATGAAATTGCATATAACCAATACAATCCTTCTATTTGTACACTTTCCGGCGATATTTTTGCTGCGGTATGGCATAGTAACAATCAAGATGGTTCTGGTAATGGTGTTTATACTAGAATATTTAATGCAACCACGAACACTAATATCACATCAGAAACTCGGGTGAACCAAGAAACGTACTCACAACAAGAATGGGCTTCAATTTGCGCGCTTTCCGAGGATTATTATGTAATGGTGTGGCAAAGCTCTGAACAAGATGGCGATAGTTATGGTATATATGGTAGAATATTCAACGCGAAGACGGGAACAGCTGTAACACCTGAATTTGGTATTAATCAAATTGTATCGAACCAACAGAACCAACCTTCGATTTGTGCGCTTTCCAGCACTAGCTTTGCCGTAGTGTGGAATAGTAACAAGACTGACGATCTATATGATGTACATTGTACAACTTACCGACTGAAAGCCGCAGGGAAGGCGTTGATTGGGTTTTGGGGTGGTGTTGATGATGACGATGATGATGATGATGATGAAGCAATTCCTGGATATGATATTTCTATTCTTATTGGTTGTATTGCTTTAATTTCAGTATTTTTAATTATGATTCGATGGAAATTGAAGGATTCTTTTAAATAATAATTATTTAAATCTTTTTTTTTTAAGTTTGAATTCTATAAATTCATTCGGATTTTTTATTGGTTTTATTATTATAGATTAATCCTGCAATATTTTTCTTAAAATTAAAGGTAATGAGTAAATATCATAATAATTATGATCAATACATTCTTTTATTAATCCAATATATCTTTCAGGATCTTTCAAATATTTTCTATAACATGTTCCTACCATATTACTTGGTAAATGATTTTTCCTCTCTAAATTTAATAACTCTTTTTCCATATTAGTGAGCGTATAATTAAAAAACATTTCCTTAAATTTACGACGACAATTATGATATAAATCAATGTGATGATATTTTGTATTAACGTTCTCATAAGGTATTTCATTTTCCGAAATCATTGGGTTTTCATCAAAAAAGTATAGGAATCGATTTGCAATATAGGGGATATCAAAGGTTTTTCCATTATACGTAATAAAACATTTAAAGTTTGGTAAAATTTCTTTTCGAAGATGTTCCAAAATTGCTATTTCTTCTTCCAGTTCACGGGAAAACAATAATCGGATATTAAACTTATTTTTAACATAAAAACCGATACCTACAATAATTATTGGGGTCTCATATAGGCCTAGAGTCTCTATATCTAAGAAAAGAAAATCCTCTACCTTAAAACAAAAAGCTGTATCAATATCGTTAATATATTTATTCTCGCATAATGCTATGTAATCTTTATTTTTTATCGATTGTATCAATCTATTTGCTGATTTCTGGTATTTTAAGTTGAGCCTCAGATCATATAGTGAACTAATGCCACGTCTTATTAATTTTTTTTCTGTAAATTCTCCAACATAGAATACTGTTTTGAGATTTCGAAGGATGCTATCTTTTGTTGAGGTTAAGTTTAATTCAAAGGGGATTTTTTCTTCTTCCCAAATGAATTCTAAGAACTGTCCCATTTTGTTCTTAACTACTTGCTGATTTTGAAATAACTCCTCAAGTTTGCTGCCTTGGTATTGTTCTACCAGTTGAGTTACATCATACCCATAGTAAGGAGTAAAAAAATCCATTGTGTATAGTAATTAAAAAGAATTATTTAAAAATTAATTCTCTCCTGATTTATAATAACAATAAAAAATTTTTTTAGATTAAGTTATTCTTCCATAGACTCATATTCTTGTTTTAACTTAGCAATTTCTTCTTTTTCTTTAGCTTTCTTTTTTGCAAGTTTCGCTTTTTGCTTTTCTAATTTCTTTTCTTGTTTTTTCTTCTGTTTTAATAACTTTGCTTGCTGTTTCTTTTTCGCCTTCAATTCTTTTAATTCGGTTTTCTCTCTTTCAAGAGCTTCTCTCTCTTGCTTCTCTATTTCTACTCTTTCTTGCTCAATTCTTTGCTGTTCTTGCCTTTCAGCCTCAATTCTTTCTTGTTCTCTTTGTTTTTTAATTCTTTCTTGTTCTTCCTTAAGTTTTGCTAATCTCTCTCTTTCTTTCCTTTCTTCTTCCAGTTTTTGCTTTTCTTTTTCAAGTCTCTCTTTTTCTAATCGCTCTCTTTCAAGTCTCTCTTTTTCAAGTCTCTCTTTTTCTAATCGCTCTTTTTCAAGTCTCTCTTTTTCTAATCGCTCTCTTTCAAGTCTCTCCTTTTCCTCTCTCTCTTCTCTCTCTTTTTCTAATCGCTCTTTTTCAAGTCTCTCCTTTTCCTCTCTCTCTTTTCTCTCTTTTTCTAATCGCTCTCTTTCAAGTCTCTCCTTTTCCTCTCTCTCTTTTCTCTCTTTTTCTAATCTTTCTTCTTCAAATTTTTTTATCCATTTACCAATTCCTTCTAATAATTCCTTCTTATCTCTTGGCGGGAGGGTAAATAAAGGTTGCTTTTTCTCGTAGATGTTTGCCTCTCTACTTAATTCCCATTTAAGTGTAGGATATTCAACAGGATGCATGCTTCTTATTGTATCCCGTGCCAGTCCGAATGCTCTTCCTATAGATGGCATGTCAAAATTTTCTTCGATGATCCTCCTAAGATATAATAAAATTTGTTCAATATCTTCTTTAGGCATTGGAGGGAGTGGTTTTGCTTCAACTTTTTCAGATTTCTCGAAACTTAATTTAAATTGCTCTTCTTCTCTTTGCGGTTCTCGATAATCTCTAATTGTGGAAGGATCAACTTTTTGAGAAGTAATATCATAGGGTCTTGCAATAGGACTTACAGAAGGCTCCTCTCTTATTTTTCTTGGAAATTCATTTGGCCACTCAACCATTGAGCTTAAACGATGCTCACCTGAAAATAATACAGATTTTTTAGGGGATAAAGGAGAATCTGATGAGGGTTCTAACAAAGAAATAGGAGTGGTTTCAGACTTTAAGATTTTGGAGATATTTTTTAAAATTGAGTAGGGATACATGGGATCATAGTCAATTGTGGCATAAGTATTCTTTAAATCAGTAATCACTTCCCCGATTTTTTGAAGTTCTATTGGAGATAAAATTTTGGAAAGGTATTCATCAACTCCATATGTAATTTCATCTAATCCCGCTGTTTCTTCCATATATTCACTAGAGCCATGAACTTTCATTTTATCAGCCACAATTATTTTATTGAAAAAGTCTCGACAACCACTTAGAAGTAAATGTCCTTGAGTATCTAATTTATAAGTTTCTGGATCGCGAATTTTATCCATTAATTCTAATAAGATATTCTTATACGGGGTAAAAATATTTCTCGTGATAGCTCCTTTAATAAGAGTTTTCCGACCCCTTGCTTTAAAGGAAAGATCAATTGGTATTTTTGCTACTTTTTCTGCAATAACTACATCTTTATCATCTTCCAAAGTAACATCTTTTGAAGAGGCGAGATGATCATAGACAAAATCAGATAAGATCAATCCTGTAAGTATTCGACTATCAACAATAAATTTTCCTCGAGACATCTCAACATCATGAGGTAATTCAAATTTGCAGTAGTAATATCCTAATCCAAAAATGAAATAAATCGTTCCTTTTTCAGTTTCAACAGCACATTCAGCACCACCAAAAAAGATTACAATATCATTAGTGACCTTTGCTACATCTTGACCAACATATTTACCTAAGGTAGGATAACCTAATAAATCCCCCCAACTAGGGATTATAAAAATCATATTATTACTGATAAGTCGATTTTGCTTCTTAAATTGTTCTTGCTTTTCTCTCTCTAATCTCTCCTTCTCCAGCCTTTCTTTCTCTATTCGTTCTTTTTCCAAACGTTCTTTTTCCAAACGTTCTTTTTCCAAACGTTCTTTTTCCAAACGTTCTTTTT
>JAHPZI010000022.1:92315-197082 GCA_019058295.1 Promethearchaeota archaeon
CCAAGCGTTCTTTTTCCAGTTTTTCTTTCTCTAAATTATCTTGGTCCGATTTTTCATTTTCATTTATTGGTTTCTTTTCTTCCATAATCTCAACTTTAAGGTTTTAATTATAATTTTATTTTATAGCATTTGAAATTACTCTATTATTTTTTCTCGTTTTAATATTAATTTTTTAATTATAATAAATATTAATCTTTTTTTCACAAAATTTATGATGTGTAGATTAAAATAAAAATGAAAGTAAGAAAAACACTTATAAATCTATTCTTGGGATAATATCCTCAATTTCTCTTCTTGAAGGTTTGTACTTAAAGTATCTTCTTGATACACTATCTTCGAGTATATCTTTGATAAACAATTTTTTAAAGCGCTTTATGAAATTAAAAGAACTCAATAACAATTGCTAAAATATAATGGATGATATAAATTAATTTGATTGAATACAAATTATTGCACTCTTATTAAATATATTTAGAGGATCTAATAAAAATATAGAAAATTGAGAAAGAATAAAGATATGAAAAAAGACTTATCTAAAAACTTATCATCTAAAGAGTGGAGTCTTCTAAGAGAGAAGACATGGTTAAAAATAAATAAAATTTTTGAAGAACAAAATTCTAAATATGAAAGGCTGATTGATTTTGATAAAATTAAACAAGATATAATGAATAAATTAATAGTTGATTTTAAAGAATTTAAGGATTTATCAGATAGATATAGAGAATATTTTAATAGTTCAATAATAGCAATTTATCTGTTGAGAACAGGCAAATATCAAAGCCAAAATGAGATTGTTAAGAAATCTAGATTTGCTGGAAGATGGCATATTGAAGCTATAAGAAAGTGTTTGAAGTTTAATCTTAAAGAATCTATTTATTCTAGCTTATTTTTTGACAAAAAACAAAGATTAAAAGAATGTTCTGAATGTAGAAAAATTTTACCTTTTAAGAAATTCTCTGGGAGAAGTAGGAAATGTAATGATTGTAGAAATGTTAAAAATATGATTAATTATCATCAAAAGAAATTAGCTGTAGCTATTTTTATTACTCTTAAGCAGAATAGAGAAATTTTAATAGATGATTTTTTAGATTTAATTAAAATGGAGGAAAAATTTTATTTAGAAATAAAGTGTAAAGAATGTGGTTTAAATGTGAATTATCTTCCCGCGTTGGAATTTCATCATCCTAGTATAAAATCAGATATGTGGGATAAGCTAAGGAGTCGTCCTATAGATGCAATAATTAAAACATTAAATAAAGAAGAATCTGTCTTAATCTGCTCTAACTGCCATAAAGTATTGCATTCTAAATATTTTAATAAGAATAAACGTGAAAAAATATCAGAGTTAAATCGAAACATTACTCGAAATCGTGCTTTAATTCGTCTTAAAATGAAGCGAATTATACTGGAAGAATTATATGGAGGTGTTTGTTCTCACTGTAGAGTTGCAGATTTTAAAGTACTACCAGCGATTCAATTTCATCACCCAGATCTTAAGAAAATTGGATGGCATAGGTTAAGAAATTATAAAGATCTAGATTATATTAAACATAAATTAATATCAGAAAATTGCATAGCTTTATGTGCTAATTGCCATCGTATGGAAGAGGCAATACTATTCAACTCTCATAAAGATGAAATTTTATCAAAATATTTATTACATTACTGATCAAAGATTTATTTTAGTAAAAATATTAGTGCATTATTTACTTATAAAGATAATTTAACAAAAATATAGTATTTTACTTTTTAGTTAGTGTCTCAATTATTTGAAATAAAATTAAAAATATAAAAAAAATTTATAAATCTATTCTAGGTATAAAATCTTCCGATTCCCTTTTTGTAGGTTTGTATTTGAAATATCTTCTTGATTCGCTGTCTTCCAAGACATAATTGCTCCCCCCTCCATGTTTCTTGACTCAATAGCGATCTGCTATGAGTTATCATGCAATAAGGGTCGAGCAATCCAATTGGATTGGAATATTGCCTAATGAAACCGCGACCGCCCATTGTCCTGAAACAATGTATTGCGCTTTCGAAACCAAGCTCTGTACTAGATATTTTAAGTCCCATTGCTTGAGCTGCCATTAATTTAGAATTCGCAAGTTCTGGTCGTCGATCTAACTCTCTTGCATAATTTATCAATGTAGAAACTAATAGATTCATTTCCCTTATGTTTTTAGAGATGGGGAATCTTATAACTTGATATTCATGCAAACGCCTCTCAAATTGTCTACGATGAAGTGCATATGTATGAGAATATAAAAGCTTTTTCATAGCATCTCCTAAAGCTTCAGCGCTAATAACTAATCTTTCTTCTGTTAGCTGGTGGAATGCTATATCTAATCCATTTCCATGAATTATGTTATCTATAGGCTGTTCTACTCTATCGAAGGTTAATCTACACACGAAAGCATCAGTCATACCATAGGTTCTTATTCTAGCTGATTTAAAATCCCTCAATTGTTGATTTTCAGTATCAACTATAATAGCTCCTAATGGCCCATTGTTTATTCTTCCATATACAATTATATAATCAGCGAACATGCCATTTGTAATAAAGACTTTTTTACCTTTAAGAATTGCTTTATCATCCGTTAATTGAATATTTAATTCCATTCTTGATATATCGCTTCCAGCATTAAATTCAGTCATGGCTGATGACGCAGGGGCCCCATCTTTGGCAACAGGAATTAGAAATTTTTCTTTTTGTTGCTCAGTTGCTTTATAATTGACTGGATTACAATATAATGTCCCTCCTGCAAGACGTCCCATTTCGACACTATAATTTCCTGCAACATATCGTTCGCTCGACTCACTCCATCTCCCCCCACATAATGCATAAGCGATAAGTACATTTCTAGTAATTCTTCCAACTTCAAAATCTTCTTCGTTGAGAATTGTGCTATAATACCCGTTATCAGCTAATTTCTTTAAAATTTTAATAATGATTTCTTTTTTTTTCTCTTGAGTAGGTTCCTCAACGAAATAATCGAGTTCCTCTAATATCTTTAAATCTTTATCAATATCTCTCTCTAAAAAATCGTAAAAATCCGCTAAAAATTCTTTTTCTTGGGGAGTAAGTAAAGGATTTGCTAATAAGTCTAATTCAGGTACATATTTTTGGATTCTAATTGGTTCAAAATCTCTTAATCTAGTGTCCATAATACCTCAATTTTAAATTTTAAATTATAAATATTTAATTCTAAGTTAAAAAATCAATTTAAGAATAAATAAATTGACATAACTCAATAATAGATATAGAAATTTATAAAATTAATATGAAACAAAACTCAATATTATTTATAATCATAAAATGTAATCAATCTTAAATTATATCTATGAAAATGAGTTAAATGTGAAAAAAAATGATAAAATTTAGTGAGAAACAGTTAAAAATACCTAAACTGATGAGACCAGTATATTTAGCTACAGTTGGAATGTCAAAATTTGATCGAGCGTTTCCAGAGACAAGAACAGAAGAATTATGTATTGATGCATTAACTGCTGCTAGCGATTTTGTTAACATGACTCCTGCGGAGTTAAAGAGTTACATTCACACGTGTTATTATGGACATTTTGCTGATCATTTTGGTGATCAATTATTAGGAGAAGCTGTAATCCATGATAGATTAGGTCTTGATCCATTAGGGACTATTGGTGTGAAGACAGGTGGAGCAACAGGAGGATCCGCTATGTGGGAAGCTGTTAAGGCAGTTGCTTCAGGATATAGTGATTGTGCCCTAGCTCTTGGTTGGGAAAGAATGGATGAGGTTCCAACTGATGAAGGGAATCATCTTATATCTTGTGCGGCTGATAAGGATTGGGAAACACCATTGGGGCACATTTACACAGGGTATTATGCTGTAATGGCTCAAAGATATTGGAAAATTTTTGGAAAGGAAGAGGAATCTTTCAGGAGAACTATGGCAGAAGTCGCTGTTAAAAATCGTGGTTATGCGAGAATGAACCCACATGCTCATGGTCCAATGAAAATAACAGTAGATGATGTGATTAACTCTCCGATAGTAGCAGCACCTCTCCGAGTTCTCGATTGTTGTTTAATGAGTGTTGGAGCCGCATGTGGTATTGTATGTGATGAAAAAACAGCTTATGAAATTACTGATAATCCTCTTAGAATATATATCGCTGCTGGCAGTCATACATTAAGAGTTGCTGATCGAAGAGATATGCAAATCCCACTCTTACCTAATGAAAAACCAGGACAATATGATAATTTAGCAAAAGAATTCCCTGGTGCAGACAGATATCCTGGATTTACTGGTTTCTTAGCTGCTCGAATGGCTGCATGGTATGCTTATCGCATGGCTGGTGTGGCTGATCCCACTGATGATCTTGATGTTGTTGAGCTCCATGATGCATTTACGATAAGTGATATCCAAACATATGAAGATATCGGTATCCGCCCCTATGGACAGGGAAGAGATTATATAGAGTCTGGTGATGCTTATGTAATTAATCCAAATACCAATAAACCAGGGGCATTACCAAGCAATCCTTCTGGCGGTTTGATTGGTTGTATGCATGCCGTAGGAGCGACAGGATTAATGCAGATTGCCGAAATTGGATATCATATCTGGAATCGATGGGATGAAATCCATGAACCACAAGAAAAATGGGATGCTTTTGGACGAGAAAAGCCCTCTGATTGGACGAGCTTACAAGTAAAGGGGGCTAACCGTGGTTTAGCAATAAGCCATGCTGGAGTAGGTTCCCATGTAACATGTACAATTTTAATGAATCCGAATAAATTATTAAAGGAGGACTAAAAAAATGCCAAAAACAGATGATGAAAAAGGATATGTGGATGTCGTTAATGGTAGATACAAACCAAGAGGGAAATTCCATATTATTGAAAAAAATCAACCGATCGTTAATAAGGATACTGGAAAATTAGCTGGTGTAACTAACCCAAGAGATATGACCTATATTCATTCTTATGGTGGTGAGGCAATATTCTTCGAATCTCTCGGTAAGGGAAAGCTTATGGCATCTAGATGTGATAATGAAAAATGTGATTCTAAAGGATGTATTTTCGAACCATTTCGAATCTATTGTCCTGATTGTCTTAGAAAAGCTACACCAGTAGATATTACTGAAAAAGCTCGAAAAACTGCTAAAATCCATTCATTCATTATTACAGAGAGGTCAGGTGCCTTTAATACACTTCCAAAACCAATTAAATTTGTGAATGTTGAATTTGATGAGGAAGTTGTAACGATCTTGATGAGCGTTCTTTCGGTTGGAGAACCTGAAATTGGAGAACATATTATTCCAATTTTTAGAACTAAAAGCCCAACATATACAATAATGGATTTAATGTTTGTAACTGAAGGAACTAAAGAATCAGATCTACCAGATGGTTTTACATTCTAAATAATTTAAAAAACTTTTCTTTTTTTAATCTTTTTTTATAAGATTTATTACCAAGAAAAAGAAATATAAAAAAAAATAATATTATTATTATTATTTAATCGACGCTTCCTTCTTTTTTGTTCAGTTCGATTGCTGGGTCTTCTATTGGCTCGTAATGATCGATATCCAAATATAAACCGTTTCTTTCTTTAGCCCATACGACTTTTAATGGCATTCCAATATAAATCGAATTAAAATCAACATCTTCAGAAATGTTATGGATTAATGCTGTATCCGCACCATCTTGACGAACGGCTATTACTGGAAAGGGATGTTCTCTATTCTTATCTTCTTCGTCGTAGTTCGCAGAACCAGTTGCTACTGAAGCAGTTTCAGGTAATCGAACCCATTGATCTGGTTTTACTAAACATCTCCCGCAAATTAGTCTTGGAGGAAAAGAGACAGTATTACATGATCTACATTTTAATCCAAGAATTATTCCCTTCTTAAGCCCTTTTAAATACTCCTTAATCCGTGATAAATTGAATTTGTATTTATAGCTCGTGAGATACCAGCTCCCCTTCATTGTTCTTGTTCTTTTGTAATCCTTCTTGATATATTCTGGTAATGGCATTTTTTTTTAACACCTCACTTAAATTTACGTTGCGGCTCATCCGCCATAACAACGTGGCTTATTAAATTTATTGCGCCCCCCCAACCATGTCCTAATGCAGTGTGTACAGTCTTAGGAACTTGATTTCCCGCTTTACCCATAATTTGCAGGGCAGATTCAGCAGGTCTTTCCATTGCAGAAGCACCAATTGCGTTTGTAGAATTCACTCCGCCAGAACAGTTCACTGGCATTTCACCATTAAGAGCAGTCACTCCATTTAGGTAAGCTTCGGGAGCAGAATTTGGTTCAAACAAACCAACTCTTTCAACCCACTGCAATTCTTGATTTGGAAAAGGAGAATAAACTTCCGCATAGTCGATTTCTTTGTTTGGAAAAGAGATTCCTGCTTGGCTATAAGCAAGTTCGGCTGATTTTACGGCTCCTAATTGTTCACATGGATCAGTTTGTCCAGCTCCACCACAATCAACGCCTATGATTGCAGGTTCATTAGCATAACTACCAACGCCGTTAATATATACAGGTATATCGGCTATTTGTTTTGCTTTTTCTTCGGTTGTAAATAATACAGCACAAGCCCCATCGGATGCAGGACATACCATTCCAAATCTTAAAGGATATGAAATATACGGTGTATCTAACACATCTTCAATTGTAATAGTTGGCATCTTTAGATGGGTCCACCAATTTTTTGCAGCATTTCTTCTATTTTGTACAACAACGCGAGCTAAATCTTCTTCAGTAGCTTTACTTCTTCTCATATAATTCATTGCCTGGTATGATGCAACACCAATAGCAGCACCGGCACCCATATTTCTTCTTAATCTGGTGGCTTCATAGCCTAAAGTAGGATAAATAGATAATTCACCTAATGCCACAGAAGCTAATCCAACCGTAGTATTCCCGCAGGATTGTTGTTCAAAAGCAACCGCCAAAACTGTATCAAATAATCCCGAAGCTACGGCATAATAAGCTGAGACAAATACGGAACCTCCAGTAGTTCCACCGGTTGTTACTCTCAAAAGGGGTTTATTTTTAGCAGCCATATGGTCTGTCATCCATAATTCTGGCATATTAGCACCCTCAAAAGCTGGCATATTACCATTTATTATGTAATCAATATCTTTCCATTCAACAGATTCAGCTTTATTTAAACAATCTTCAACAGCTTCGTTTACCAATTCAGCCATATTTACATCAGAACGTTTTGATGCATGTTCACAAAAACCGACACTTATTACTGCTGGTTGTACTTTAGCCATTTTTATTATTCACCTCCCTCTAAAACATATATAATATTATTTTGAGCACAAAAGCCAACTTGCCCTGAGGCAATTGCTTTATTAGCCCCTGATATTTGATATCCCTCTGCTTCACCTCGAATTTGTTTCACAGCCTCTACGATCCTTGTTAAACCATTCACAGAAGGAGTATATCCTGCCATTGTACCTCCAGAAGGATTAAGTTTCCCAGTGTCAATTAAAGATAAGCCTTTTCCTTTATCGGCTAAACCTGCAGCTTCAGCTAGAATCAAATCTTCACAGGCAGTATGTCCAAAGAGTTCAGCTACATTAATTTCGCTTTTTGGATCATTTATTCCGGCTATTTTATAAGCTTTCTCTGCGGCTTTTTCCATTGAAGAACTAGTACTTAAATCTCTATCACCCAAATAATAAGTGTCGTTAAAGTGCCCTACACCAGTAATCCATACAGGTTTATCTGTTATTTTACGAGCTTGCCTTTCTGGAGCGAGAATTAAGGCTGTCACGCCGTCACATAGAATAGGATACATTAATTTTCTCAAAGGAGTACTCAATATTTCGGAATTTAACACTTCATCAACAGTTATGTTAGATTTTTGAGCTTCTGGTATTGCTAAAGGATTTTTCGCTGCATTTTTTAAATTATATACAGCAACTTTAGCTATATCTTCTTCGGAAAGCCCAAAAGCATTTAAATAAGCCCTCATCTGCATTCCACCTGCAGTATATCCATTCAAAAGATTTATTGGTCGATCAAATGTAGGATCAGTTTCTAAAATTCTAACAGATTCGTATGGAAAACAAGAAGGCGTACTAATACCATACACCATTGCTAATTTATGATTTCCTGATAAGATCCTCATTAATCCATACATCACAGCATGAGCCCCATCCATCTCAACTTTACTTTCATCCTTCATGTAGGCACCACCAGCTTCCACTTTAAAACAATTTGAAATGGTTTTACCATCATAATAATCATTATTGCATCCAATTACGGTTGATAAATCGTCTCTCTTTAATCCAGCATGATCTAATGCCCCTCTCGTTGCCTCAAAAAGCATCTCATAAGGGCTCATCATTATGTCTAATCCAGGTTTAACTTGATAAAAACCTACTATTGCTACTTTATCCATTTTTAAACGCCTCCTATTGGCTCAAATCCCGCAATATCATCGGGATGTCCTTTTATATTTTTTGCCCATACTACTTTTAATTTCATACCTGTTTTCAAATCTTCTGGATTTATATTTAGAACTGGTACAATCATAGCGGTATCTGCTCCATCAATTTGGACCAGTCCTACAATCTGATCTTTTTTCACGTTTCTTGATTTTCGCTCAGATATTTTAATATTCGTGACAGTAAAATTCTTTAGTATACCAGTTTCAGGTAAGTCAATAAAATCTTCAGCCTTCGCAAAGCAATCTCCACATCTATTTCTAGGCGGTAGAAAAACTTTACCACATTTAGAGCATTTAGTACCTATAAATTTTTTCTCTTGAAGTCCATCATAGAATTTATCCATGACTATTCCGACCCAAAAGTTAAATTCAGCACGTACCATACCTTTTGTAATAGTTACATCTTGCTCATCATCCAAATTTAATGTCAATATCTTTCACTCTTTTATTTTTTTTAGAGATCTAAAATTTTTTTTAATGAATAATATTTTACAGTTCTATTATATATACCTTTCAAATTAAATAATGCATCTTTTGAATCTTAATTTAAAAGTAAAAAAAATAAAAAACATATAACATGAGAACGCTCAAATTGTAAAAATTAGTTGTACTTATTCAGAGAAATAGAAATGTTATTTTATTAAAAGAAATAAAAAAAAATTGAAATTATTTAAAGCTTCTTAATATACATCTCTTTTATGTAGATGGAAGATCTCTACCGTTTCTTCTGGAGTAGCTATTTCACGTCCTGCTATTTTAGCAACTTTAGCTGCCCACTCTACTTGCTCATAAGAACCTTTAGCTAATGCACCGTCTATAGTTCGGATATTATCTTCTAAACCAACCCTTATATGACCTCCCATTACGGAAGCGCACATTCCTGCTCGAAACTGATCTTTTGCTACTCCACATACACTCCAAGTAGCATCAGGGGGTTTTAGAGCTAAAAGACTAGCTAGATTTTGGTAGGAAAATGGAATTCCTCCTAGCACTCCAAATACAAACTGGAAGTGAAGCGGTTGATCGAATAAACCTTCTTGTTTATTAAGGAATAGGATATTATAAAGACCTCCCATATCATACACTTCTATTTCCGGTTTTGACCCAGCTTTTTTCATTTTTTTAGCAAACTTTTGAATCATTGAGAAATTGTTCATAAAAACCATTGTGGGGGCAAGTAATACTTTCCCTGTTTTATGGTCGCCTACACTAAAGTTCATAGAATTTGTATTTAAAGAGCAAAGAGGTGGCATATATGTTTCAACAGGTTTTATTCTCTGTTTCTCTGTTGCAACCTGACTGATGGCAGTGCTTAAATTAATAAGAATATCCGGTGCTTTCTCTTTGATATTATCTATTACAGCTTTTATAATATCCAATTCATGGGTAGGATTTCCTTTTTCTGGGTCTCTGGCGTGGATATGAACAATTGAAGCTCCTGCTTCATAACATTTTTTTGCTTCGTTCCCAAATTCTTCTGCTGTGTATGGAACATTTTCATTTTGAGATTTCACAGTTGCGGCGCCAGCTAACGCGGCACTAATAACCAATTTATCTGATAACTCGTCTGACATTTTTAATCACGATTTCATATTTATTTTGAATAATTAAGTTATTGATAAATTATTAAATACATTAATATTTAAATTTTAAAAACAACGCATTAAATTATGTTTTTTTATTTTATATAGTTTAAATTAAGAATTAATATAGTATAGAAGTTGATAATAATGTCCGATAAATTTTGGTATAAAGTTGCAAAAAATATTATGCAAGCTGGGCAGATACCTTTGCCTATTACAGATACATTTATTGAATTTCTTCAAACTGTAATTACAGAGGAGCAAGCAAAATTTCTATTGATTTATAATAAGTCTTCTTTGAACATAGACCAAATTAAAGATAGAACTGATTTAGATGATGATGCGTTAAATAAAATGTTAAACGATTTAATGAATAATGGGATTATTATGAGTGTTCCAAGTGAAATCTATCGCCTTAATCCGCCTCTTCCAGGAATTATTGAGTTTTCTTTAATGAGAGGTATAACGAGTGATAAATATAAAAGATTAGCCGAATTAGTAGAAAGATATTTTGATGAACTAGGGGCGAAAATTCAGCAGAATTACGAAAGTGTCTCAAAAGTATATACAAAGATCCCAGCGTTTGATAGAATCATTCCAGTCGGGAAAGAGGTGAAAGTTGGTAGTGAGATCATAATACCATATGAAGATGTAGAGAAATATTTAGAAAAAGTTGGAAAAGAAGAAAATAATATTGCTGTTGGTCATTGTTATTGTAGACATTCCAAAGATCTACTCAATGATCCATGCAAATTAAATGCTCCAAAATTGAATTGCATTCTTTTTGATAAAGCAGCTAAATTTGCCATTGAACATAACTTTGCTAGTCCTATTTCAAAAGAGGAGGCACTGAAAATCTTTAGGGAAGCTGAAGATTATGGTCTCGTTCATAGAGTTTTTCATGAACATTTTGATCTTGAAAAAGGGATTGATTCAATTTGTAACTGCTGTCCCTGCTGTTGCGGGATCTTTTCTTTGTATCATAAAGGCGTGACACCACTCCATACAATTAGTTCTTATTTATCAAAAGTAAATGAAGAGGATTGTGTGGGTTGTGGGACGTGTGTAGAGAAGTGTCCTATGGAAGCAATTGATTTAGAGGATTCAATTGCATCAGTAAATGAAGAATTCTGCATAGGATGCGGGATTTGTGCCCATCATTGTCCTGAAGAAGCCATACATCTAGAAAGAATAGGTCCAAGAGATGTATTTATTCCTCTGAAAAAAATTGCCACAAATTAAAACATTTAGTTTTAAGAGAAATATTTTAATAAGCTATAAATTGCCTATAATTTATTGTCCCAATTTAAATAAATTATGTAGTTTTATTTTATGTAGTTTAATTTTGAAAATAATATAATAAAAATGGTTAATTATAATGTCTGAAAAGTTATGGTATAAAGTCGCAAGAACCATTGTAAAGGCAGGAGCTTTTCCTTTTCCTATAACGGATACTCTGATTGAATTTCTTCAAACTGTAATTACAGAAGAGCAAGCCAAATTTCTTTTGGTCTATAAGAAGCCATCATTAACTTTAGAGCAGTTAAAAGCAAAAACAGATATGAGTGAAGAAGCAATAATTAAAATGTTGAACACATTAATGGATAATGGAATAGTTTTAGGATCTCCAAGTAGAAACACTGGCATTATGGTTTATCGTCTTATGGGTCCGTACCCCGGAATTTTTGAATATTCGCTATTGAAAGGATTAACTGATGATAAACATAAAAGAGTAGCAGAATTAGCAGACAGATTATTTGATGAATTAGGCACTCAATCTCAAAAAAATTATGAGTCTGTTTCAAAATTATTTAAGCAAGTGCCTGCAGTTGACCGAACCATCCCAGTTGAAAAAGAGGTGGAAGTTGGTACTGAAGTCGTCATGCCATATGAAGAATTAGAAAAATATTTAGAAGATTATGAAAAAGAAGAAAATAATATTGCTGTTGCGCATTGTTATTGTAGACACCAACATGATCTTCTCAATGATCCTTGCAAATTAGGTGCTCCAAAATTGAATTGCTTTCTTTTTGATAAATCCGCTAAATTTGCTATTGAACGTAACTTTGCAAGTCCTATTTCAAAAGAGGACGCAATGAAAATCTTTAGGGAAGCTGAAGAATATGGTCTAGTTCATAAAGTTTTTCATATTCACTCCGATCCCAAAAAAGGTATTGAAGCAATATGTAATTGTTGCAAATGTTGTTGTGGAATTTTTGGAATGTATCATAGAGGTGTGTTACCACTTCATACAATTAGTTCATATATATCAAGAGTGAATGAGGAGGATTGTGTGGGCTGTGGGACATGTATAGAAAAATGTCCTTTGGAAGCAATTGATTTAGAGGATTCAATTGCAACTGTAAATGAAGAATTCTGCATAGGATGCGGCGTTTGTGCTTATCATTGTCCTGAGGAAGCCATACATCTAGAAAGAATAGGTCCAAGAGATGTGATTATTCCTCTGAAAAAAATTGCGACAAATTAAAATATTTAGTTTTAATGATTTTTCTTTGTTGTATGTGAAAAATCACATTAAAATAAATATGATTTTATCATTTTAGATATTATAAAATATATCTTATTATAAAAAAAAGTGATATTATGTCAAGAAGAGATATTGCATGGTATGAAGACCCAAAACTTAAAAGTTTATATATCAAGGCTTCGTCTAATGCTATGAGGAATTACCACGGTCCAATAGTTACTCCAAAGACAACATTTACTGGAACAAATAGTTTAATAGATTTTGCAAATCACCTAGGTGGTTTTTTATCAGCAGAGGATAAAAGGGTATTATTAGTTGTTGATAAAGATTTACCAAAATTCGGAGAGAAAGTTGCAAAAACATTAAAAACCATGAAACAAATCGATTCAAGAATTTTTTCAAATGTATTGCCTGAAGTTCCAAGATCCACAGTAATGGAAGCCGTTGAGGTTTGTAAAGAATATGACCCAAAAGCAATAATAGCTATTGGTGGAGGCTCAGCAATGGATACAGCTAAAATGATTCTGTTACTTTATGAAAAACCTGAAATAAATTTAAATAATCTAATGGCCCCCTCGTACTTAGGGCTTAGGCAAAAGGTGCACCTTTTAGCGGCTATTCCAACTACTAGCGGTACAGGATCTGAAACAACATTTATAGCAGTTGTAACTGATACAGATAGAGAACCTCCAAAAAAGACGGAAGTTGTTTTATACGAGCTTTGCCCTGATTTTGTGGTATTACATACTGATTTTGTAAAAACAATGCCACCATACTTAACTATGGGGACTGGAATGGACGCATTATCACATGCTATGGGTTCTTATGTCTTAACTATGAGTACTGAATTTACTGATATTAATAATCTTAAGGCAATTCAAATGATCTTAGATTATTTACCTCGCGCAATAAAACGTGGAAATGATCTTGAAGCGCGTTCAAAGATGCAATTAGGAGCATATATTGCGGGAATAGGTTTTGGAAATGTTTCAGGAGGCGTTGAACATGGTTTAGGGCATTCTTTTGGTGCTTTATTTCATGCTCATCATGGAGTTTGCGTAGGATTGTATCTTTGTATATCCCTTGCTTTTCAATCGAAAGCCACAGATAGATTTAAAGATCTTGCCAAAGTTTTTAAAATTAACATAGAAGGTAGAGAACGAGACGAAATTTTAAAGGAATTACTGGAAAAATTACAAGCATTTATGAAATTAGTAGGATGCCCATTATCCATCAGTGAACTTGAAAAACCTAAAGTTTCTCGTGAAGAATATATGAGTAAAATGGATCAAATGGTAGAATATGCATTTGATGACTATACAACCTTATCTTCCACTCGAAAACTTGATCCACCAACAATACGATGGATGTATGAAATAGCATATGAAAATAAATTAGATGATATAATGGAGTTGTTTTATAAATAGGAGGAATATGAAAAGATGTTAGGATATAATGGAAAAATTGCTTATATTGATTTAAACCTATTAAAAGTTGAGATTAAAGATTTAGATTCTACAATAGCAGAGTCCTATATTGGAGGCGTGGGGTTATCAGCAAAACTTATTTATGATTTACTTTCAGAAGTGGATTATGACCTTCTAAAAAATGATCCCTTAGCAAATGTTAATCCTCTTGTTTTTGCAACGGGACCATTAACAGGAACAGCGACACCCTCTAGTAGTAGATATTCTGTAGCAGGGATATCACCCTTAACGGGCATTTGGGGAGAATCTACATCAGGAGGTTTTTTTCCAATAGCATTAAAGAGATCTGGATTTGATGCGTTAGTTATAACTGGAGTAGCTGATCAGGCAAAATATATAGTTATTAATGAAGGTCAAATTGAAATTAAAGATGCGAATAATATTTGGGGAAAAAATACTCGAGAAACTATCGAGATAATTAGAACTAATCTTAACGATAATAGAATCCGTATAGCTTGCATAGGGAAAGGTGGTGAGAACTTAGTAAAATACGCTGGCATTATTAATGATGAAGGCAGAGCCGCTGGTCGTTGCGGTTTGGGAGCACTTATGGGCAAAAAAAGGTTAAAAGCAATAGCTGTTAAAGGAGGGCAACCAATCGAATATGCTGATAAAGAAACACTAACAACCACAGGAAGAAACTCTATAAAAAATATAATGAACGCATTCGCATCACAGTTTTTCAGCAATCATGGTACTTTATGTTATACTGACATGGGAATGGTCTTAGCTGATATTCCTGCTAATTATTATACCAATACTGAATTTATCGCTGAACGCTTGACGGGAAAAGCTTTAAAAGAACAATACCCAGTTTTAAAATATGCCTGCGCAGGATGTACCATTGGTTGTGGGAAGGTTACAATTGCTGAAATAGATGGTAAGGAAGTTGAAATTGATGGTCCTGAATACGAAACAACTGCGGCTTTTGGTCCAATGTGTGGAATTTTAGACTTTAAATCTATCCTGAAAGCAAACCATATTTGTAATCTAGAAGGGATTGATACTATTTCTAGTGGAGTTTCAATATCATTCTTAATTTATCTTGCTGAAAATAAGATTTCTATTGATAATATTTCTAAATACTTAACCGATATTAAATTAGAAGAATTAAAATGGGGAAATGAGGAAGTAGTTTTAAAACTTCTTAATCAAATTATTAAAAGAGAAGGTATAGGAGATATTTTAGCAGAAGGCGTAAGAACTATGGCTGAAAAATTAGGTGTTGACCCCGATTTAGCAGCGCATGTAAAGGGATTAGAAATTCCTATGCATGATCCTAGAGCATACCTTGGACAAGCGTTAACTTATATGACTTGTTGTATTGGAGCTAGTCATGAAAAAGGGGATTTCTTTAATATTGATGGTGATGCTGCTTCAATTACGAAAATAAAAAAAGATGACCGCTTTGATATTGATGGCAGGGAAGATTCAGTTGCTACATTGCAAGATGTATGTAATATTTACGATTCCGCAGTTATTTGTAATTTCCCCCATATTAACATATCGATTCTAACGAAATTACTCAAAGTCTCTACTGGATTTGCTTCTTTAGGAAATAAGAAAAAAATGTTTTTAGCAGGCGAAAGAGGTACAAATCTTAAAAGATTGATCTCTTGTAAACTTGGATGCAAAAGAGAAGATGATTATTTACCTAAAATTGTTACGAAAGCACTAGAAACCGGAGGTTCAGCTGGGATTAAAGTTGATTTAGAAGATAACTTAAAGGCTTATTATCAATTCCGAGGTTGGGATTGGGAAACTGGCTGGCCCACTAAAGAAAAATTAGATGAATTAGGAATATAAATCCCTATTAACTTCCTTATTTTTTTTATTCTTTTTTTAATTTATTATAAAAATTTTCTTAAAACTTCTCCAATTCTTTTAATACTATGCTGAATGTCATCTTCATTTAGTCCATAATGAGTAACAAAACGGATTCTTTGCTTATCTATATTAAAAGCTAAAATTCCTTCTTTATTAAGAGCAGTAATTACTTTAATAATACGTATATCTTGGGGAAGAGATATCATGAGTATATTGGTATCAGGTTTTTGAATTTTAATAGGGAGATCTAAATTTTCAATTCCTTCGGCAAGTGCTTTTGCATTTTTATGGTCCTCCTCGAGTCTTTTAATCCATTTTGGTTCAAGAGCTACTAAACCAAAAGAAGCGATTATTCCTGCTTGTCGCATACCTCCTCCTAATATCTTTCGAAATTTTCTTGCCTTCATAATTAAACTCTTTGAGCCTGCGACAATTGATCCTACAGGACATGAAAGTCCTTTAGACAAACAAAACATAATGCTATCAACATGTTTTGTAAATTCAGTTACCGGCATATTAATTCCAATCGCAGCATTAAAAATTCTTGCACCATCTAAATGGAACTTTAAGTCATTCTTTTCAGCAAATTGTTTCATGTTCCGTAAATCCTCGGGTTTAATAATTGCTCCTCCATGATAATTATGAGTATCTTCAGCACATAAAAGAGTGGTAGGTGCTTTTTCTGTATCCTCCTTAGTATTTATTAAATTTTGAAGATCATCGAGCAAGGGAACCCCTCTTTTTGATGGATACCTCTTAATTTTTAATCCAGCAACTCGAGTCGCACCATCTACTTCATGTTCATAAATGTGACTAAGCTCTTCCAATAGAATTTCTTCGCCAGGATTAGTGTGTGATAATAATGAAACAAGATTACCTTGTGTACCCGAAGTAACATATAATGCTGCTTCTTTACCTACGATTTTGGCAGCTTTTTTTTCTAACTTATTAATGGTCAGATCTTCACCATAAACATCATCTCCAATTTTTGAATTATCTAATGATTTCATATAATTCCACATTTCAGGAGAAGGTTTAGTTATCGTATCTGACCGCAAATCAACTATTTTCATAAATTTAGTCCCTAATTCTGCATTTGATTGAGTTAATAAAGAATTAAAAAATTAAAAACCATATGATGGGAAAAATTCATAGAGAACATCTTCTTCCAAATTTAATAATAATTCTGGGGAAATATCATTTACTTCTACCCTTTCAGTCCTTTTGATTTTAATCTCTTCATTATGAAGTCCCTTATTATACCAATGTTTTAAAAGTCCTATTCTGGAAACAATTTTAGGATCTAATAAACTATGAAGAAATTCCATCCATCTTTTTATTTCCTCATCTCTCTCCATTGGAGTAAATTTTCTTCCAACTTTTATTTCTTTCTTTTTTAATTTTTCTTTTATCCACTTATCAATTTCTTCATCTGTCCATTTCTTTTTTCTTAACGTCTTGACTTTTTTCGAGTTGAGTAAAGTTTGATAATCTTGCAGTTTATTTAATGAACCTAAGATTGTATCACAATCACAATATGCTTTCGTTGCTCGAAAATACAGATCTCCCATTCTCAGCTGTGATTGAACAATTTCATTTGTTATTGGGGTAAACGCCATATTGTAAGTATTAAAAAGATTTCTAAATTCTTCCAATTTTGAAATTTTTGGAAGTGTAGCAGTTATATAAAAGCACATATATCATCAATAAAAAAATAGATTAAAATATTAAAAAAATATTATTATGATTTTAAAACAATTGTAATTGCTCTAGTTAGGCGGATCACGTCCATAACTTTTCCTTTTTCTACTGTTATTTGTTCCCTACTTATAGCATGAGTGAAATCCCCGCGTCCCTGACAAACATTCACAATGGAATTATTATCACCTGTCATAACAATCCCAGGATTAGAGGCAGTTCCATTAATTAGTTTTGCCTTTCTCTCTTTAATTTCTACATAAAACGGATCTTCATTATCTAGATTAAATTGAAAAGTCATTTCCCAATCTAAATCTTTTCCCGCAACATTAGTAACAAAAACCTGTTGTGCCTTAGGGATTGTATTCATTTTTTCTATTATTTTATTGAGATTTTCGCTTGCGACGCCCATTTTCACGCACTCCCCTCATATTCAGGTTTACTAATCCACATTTCATATTCATCTTCGGGTACAAAGAAAAAATCAGTCATCTTTCCTTCACGATCTTCTCTTCGCTTAAAAACTGCTTTAACTCGTTCTCCTTTTTTTATTTTAGAAGGTACTAAATTCTCTGAAAAGATTCCTTGTAGCAGGCCTGTGTCAGCATTATCGAGTTGAATGAAAGCAATTCCGTAAGGAACACTCTGAATGAACGCAGATGTTGTATACCAGACGATAGTACTCACTTTAATAGTTCCCGTTTGCTTCATCTCAACCCATTCGGCAGGTTCATAGCATTCCGAACAATTAATTCTTGGGGGCATCCACGTTTTTCCACAATTTGTACATTTTGTACCTAAGAGCTTCTTATTCTCTTTTAATTCGATAAAGAATTTCGACTGACCACCCATTGTGTATTTATATTGTATCTTGATGACATCTCTTATTTCGTGTGCTTGAAAATTATCTTCACTCATGGCTTTTTCAACCCCTCCTCATTTGCCATTACAATAATTGCGGCATAAGCTGCTCCCGGACCTCCGATTGAATGAGCTATGGCACGTCCTTTTTCGATTTTTACCTGATGCTTACCAGCATCTCCTCTAATTTGTAATGCTGCTTCACCTGTACTCATTATACCAGTTGCTCCCACTGCATGTCCACATCCGATTAAACCTCCCGAAGGACAACAAGGCAATTCACCATTTATCCATGGCCCTTCACCAGGCTTTTCGAACGATTTTTCAATCCAGGGACCACCTTCTCCAAATGGAACAAATCCCAATTCTTCATAAGAAATAACTTCTTGACCTGAAAAAGCGTCGTGGAGTTCAGCAACATCAATTTGATCTTTTATCTTATTATAATCAAGTCCAGCCATCTTATATGCTGCTTTAGCAGCTTCGATATTTGAATAAAGACGACCAATGCTCTCTCTATTTCCTATAAAACAATCAGTATTAGCAGCACCTACTCCAGTTATCCATATAGGTTTTTCTATTCCTAACTCTTTTACTTTCTGTTCACTTGCTAAAATCAATGCTGCGGATGCCTCAGAATAAAGGCAACAATCCAACATCTTAAAAGGATAACATATAATTCTTGAGTATATAACATCTTCGACTGTTATTTTCATTGGGGATTGAGATTTTGGATTAAGCGTCGCATTTCCATGATTCTTAACGCTGACATATGCCATTTGCTCTTCTGTTGGATTACCAAATTCTTCATAATGTGCATTAACCATTGACACGTAAGAACTTGCCGCCATCATACCCATAGGATATTCATATGTCAAATCTGCGGAGTAAGCAATAGCATTGAGCACTTCTGGCGTCGTTGTTCCTGTTTGCTCGTCATAGCAGTCATTACATTTCTCCAAACCAATACAGAGACATAAATCAGACAGTCCTGAGGCTACTTCTGCAAAAGCCATTCTCACAGTATAACCCCCTGTAGCGCCTCCACTTGCTATTCGAGTTCCGGGTTTATCATTCATCCCCAAATAGCTATTAGTAAATATGTCTGGCATGAATTGGCGCTCAAATAATTCGTTATAGATACCATAAACAGTAGATTGAAGGTCTTTATGAGTTATTTCCGCTCCATTTCTATTTGCATCTTCTAAAGCGAGCTTAGTTGCATCATAAGCAAGTTCAAAATAAGTTTTATCCAAGTATCGCGCTTTAAAAGGAGTAATACCTACGCCAATAATGGCTACTCTATTCGACATTATGTTTTTTCACCTATATTTAATTATTCTTTATTTCTTACTCTAATATTTTTTAAATTTTAATTTTATTTCTTTTTTTAGGTATTTAATTTTTTAAAAATTTAACAGAATCTGCCCATATTTAAAAAAAATCCTTATTATGAAAGTTTTTATAACTCTTTAGACATTCTATAAAATATAATATTATAAAAAAAACAAATAAGTTAGCGTTGAGGTAAAAAGGAATGATTAAAACGAGAATAACAGAAAAGTTTGGGATAAAATATCCCATTCTTAGCGCACCTATGGGTCCCTTTTACACTACTGAATTAACTATTGCCACATCTGAAGCGGGAGGTCTTGGAGTTCTAAGCCATGTTACATTACTAGGAAAAAATTCGATTAAAGATATGAAAGAGCAAATAAATCATGTTATAGAAAATACAGATAAGCCATTTGGTGTTAATATTAGAACAGCGCGAGTACAAACTGATCATAAAATATTATTGAGAAAGATAGCTGAATGGCGTAATAAAAATCCGAAAATAAGAGAACAATTGATTTATGGACTAACTAGTGCTGGTGGACCTAGACTGGCTGGTAAATTATGGAAGAAAAGTGCTCCTGATATGTTTCATTTTCATGTAGGACCAGCTTTATGGCTTGTTGACAAGATTGTTGAATCGGGATGCGATGGTATTGTTGCTACGGGCACTGAAGGTGGAGGTCATCAGAGCTACGAAGGAATAAGTACATTAGTTCTAGTACAACAAGTAGCTCGTAAATATCCAGATAAATTGATGGTAGCTTGTGGGGGTTTTAGTAGCCCAGAAGGTGTTGCGGCAGGTTTAGCTATGGGGGCAGATGCAATTGCTATGGGAACTCGATTTATAGCGTCAAATCAAAGCGAGTTTCATCCTAATTATAAAGCACTTATTCCTCCTGCGACTGCCAGAGACACATTGCTTACAACAGGAGGTTTCGGTCCTATACGTTTGTTAAAAAACAAATATTGCATAGAGCACGGAGAAGTAATTTCAAAACAAGAAAAAATAGCTCAAGAATTAAGTTATGATGTAGCTGGATATATTGATGACTTAAAGAAATATATGATTGTGTATACAGAGGGAGATGTGGAAAATGGTGCTATTCCAGTAGGACAAACGGTTGGTTTGATTGATTCGATATTAGATGTAGATGATATCATATCAGGATTTACTAAAGAAGCAGAAAAGATATTGAAAAATCTTTGCTCAAATATAACTTAAGATATTGTATATCTTTTTTCCTTATTTTTTTTTAATTAAATATGTTCATTATTAGGGTATAATGCCAAGACCAACACCGAATTTAAGAAAAAAGATTAAAGAATTAATGAATTTAACATATAGAGCAATAACTGATTTATCTAAGTGTAAATCTTGCGGAACATGCGTAAAATTTTGTCCATTAAAAATCAGAGAATTCAATTCTGAAGGAAAGGCTATTACTATAAAAAATGATAAATCTTGTGGAGGTTGTTCCGTTTGTTATAAAAGATGTCCTCAAAACGCTATAAAATTAATTTCTATTAAAAAAGATATAAATATGCAGAAATAGTTTTTAACACTTTTTATAATTTTGATAATAATATAAAATTAAAAAAAAAGAAAATAATCGAGAGAATCTCCTAATCTTCTCCAGAGCTTCTACTTTTTTGGTGGCAGAATTTCAATTTCCATCGCACTAACGTTACTTTTCGTGCCATCCTTGTTAGTAATTTCTTCAGTATCAATTATTACCTCACCATAGTTAGCTCCTTTTATGAAATTGTTTTTAAGAATTTCTGCAACATCTACGGCCTTCGAAATTGATCTTCCTCGTGCAAGCAATCTGACTGGTCGGTTTTCGTTAATAATTACCATAGCAGCGAGCACATAATTCATACTTTTCTTTCTACCAATAAATACTCTTGAATCGTCTTGTGGTTTTTTTTTAGCCAAAATAATCACTATTTTCCCGTGGTAGGTTTAAAATTTTATTAATTCTTCTTTAAGTTCTTATTCTTTTCTCTCTTATCAACTATCTTAAGATAATTATGTAAATTAACTTAGATTTTGATTTAAATTTTATTAAAAAAGTATAAAGATATTTAAACTATTATATCTGGCAAAAAATTAATGATTTATCGCTGCAAGTTCTTATTTTCCAACAAAAATTGGATCGCGCTTTTCTTTTAGCGCTTTTAAAGATTCTCCAAAGTCTCTGCTGATAATCGTTTTAACCCATCCCTTATTCTCTAAATCTAATTGTTTTTCAATAATTTCTCTAAAATAAACATGAATTGTTTTTTTCATTAATTTGATAGAGACGCTCGGTCCTTTAGGAGGTATCAATCTTAAAGCTTGCTCTCTTGCATATGGCATTAACTCATCGGGTGGTAAAACCTTATTAATTAAACCCAGTTTTTCAGCATCTTGAGCAGTCAGTTTATCTCCAAAGTAAAAAAGTTCTTTAGCTTTTTGAAATCCTATTAAAAAGGGCAGGAGATAAGTTGTTGCAAAATCGGGCATTACGGCTCTTTTTATGAAATAAAGCCCAAACCAAGAATCATCAGACGCATAAACTAAGTCAGCACATACAACTGGTAGGGTAAAACCACCCCCGACAGCTAAACCATTCAATACTGCTATAACTGGTTTTGAGAAATCCCAAAATTTTAAACATAATTTCTTTGACGCCATATCCTTTAAATCTACTTCTCCTAAATGTTCTGGAGGAATTTGTTCTCTTATATCTTTTGTACTGAAATAACCACCAGAACTAAAAGAATTTGCTTCTTCACATCCAGTTAAAATCATAACCTTAATATCTTTATCTTTTTCGGAAATTTCAACAGCATGTATTAATTCAAGAAGAGTCAGGGGACTTAAAGCATTTTTCCGCTCAGGCCGATTTAAAATAACGGTTACAATTCCATTTTCTTCTTTTTCAAATAGTATATCCTTGAAATCTTCACTTCTCATAACCTTAAAAAATTATTATGAATTATGAATCTTTCTTATGAAAAGAAAGCGTTATTAATCTATATTCTCTAAATCAATAAATTTCCAGATTTTAGTTATTTGTAATGCTGCCCATAAGATATAGCCGTACACGATAACTTTTTGTATTATTGGATTATATGGTATGAATATTCTTAATATAATTAAACCAACGATTATCGAAAAAACAAAACCAACAATAGCGTATATATTACTGTAATCTTTTTTTAGCAGTATAGCTATTGAATAAAAAAATATAGCACCTGCGAAGGATAAAAAGAAATAGGTAGCCGAAAATGCGTGTTCAATAAGATGTGTATTGCCGGGAAAGATTCCTACTCCCATTAATAAAGGCGATGAAATAAGGCCCAATAAAGAACCAATATAACTAAAGATTTTCGTTATTATATTATCATTAAATACGGTAGTTATAACAATCCAAAATGGGATTAAAAATGCACCTACTAATACACATGTAACAGTAAATAAAACGCTCGAAATTAAGTTATTCGAACCAGTTCTTATGTTAACGGTAGTACCTAAATAACTAATATAATCTTCTGTAAAAGAATAGCCATCAGGATAAAAGAATATTGCTGCTATGATTGTTATAATAATAAATTGCAAACCTCCTAATATAGCAATTATACAGCTTAATCTTTTCCATGATTTTAAATCATCTAATTTTAAACCAAACCTTAAAATCACTTTTAAAGACCCGATTCTTTTATTTTACTTCTATTTTCACTGACTTTATCAGGATTTAAATCATATAATAACCAAAAAAAGAAAGCACCAATGAAAATACAAATCATAGGTATTAACGCTGCGTGGATATGAATTCCCCATATTGCTAAAGGGGTTTGAGTATCTGCTCCTTCCACAAACCCTGTGAGTTGATGAACTATGGCAAAACTTAAAACTTGGATGATGAGCCCAAGACGACCAAAAAATTGTTGGATTCCTATATATGTGCCTTCTTCGCGTTTATTGTATTTTACAATAGATTCATCTATTACATCCGAAAAAACAGGGAATATCATAGACCAAAATCCTCCCAATGCCATACCCCATACACAAATAGAGATAACAACACCCCAGTATGAGTTAATAAATATTAATGGGATTGCAAAAACACCCAATAATATAGCTGAAATTAACATAATTTTACCATTATCATTTGTTTTTTGTGCTAACTTTACCCAGAAAGGAATTGAAATTATAGTTCCTATTAGCAATCCAGCCATAATAAATGTAGTAAATCTTGCTTTCTGGTATTGTGGTTCCACAGCGAATCGAACTACGTAGGGTAGAGATGCTTGTAATGAATTTATTATAACAAAATACAAGGCGTATATTATCATATAAGCTACGAAAGATTTTTGTTTAAAAGCTAGTTTCATTGATTTAAGGAAGGATTCTCTTTTAGCTTGTTTTTCATAGGATGTTAAGTAAATGTCAACCGTCTGTTGATCATCACGATGACCTGGTATTGCCAGTAGCATCATAACGATAGTTATTACCATTACTATTAACCCTTGAATTATATATGACTGCAAATCTTCAAAAGTAATAAATAATGGAGGTAAAATCGCTCCCAAAGCAACCCCTATGATACCTAGGGGAATATAAATACCTGCGGCAGTCCTTCTTTCCTCAACTGATTGAAATTTGTCTGGAAAAAGAGATTGAAAACTAACAAAAAAAAGAGAATGAAAAGTATCAAATAAACATGTAGTAAACGTAAGCCAAGCAAAAATAATCCATGCTCCCCCTACAGGATCGACGGAGGGTGGAAAAAACACAAGAAAATAACAAAATCCAAGAGGAAACCCTCCTAAAAGAAGCCATGGAAATCGTCTTCCCCATTTTTTTGTGAACTTAAATGGTCGATTTGTTAAATATCCAATGAGAGGATCGTTAATAGCATTATATATAGCGAATATTATTAACGCTAGACCAATAAGCCAGACATTCAGACCGACTTCTACCTCGTAATAAAAGAATACTAACACATTAAAAGCCATCTGAACGAATTCGCGACCCATACTGCCGAAACCATATGACGCCATGTTTAATTTACTATGGATGATTTCTTTTTTCTCATTTGACATTTTTTCAACCTAAAAATTTTGAAAATAAAATTAATTTTATTTACTTATATATTAGTATTTTTTATATTTTTTTAATCTGAAAAGAAATTAAATGAATTTTTCTCTAAAGTTTTTTATAAATTGATCTTTATCTTTGTGACTGAACCAATCAGACGCAATCTTCTCAAGCTCGTATGCATCGTTGTATGATTTGTCAAGAAAATGGTTGCTACATAATTTTATTGCATTTAAAACAGTCTGATTATGTGTAAATAAAAATTTCACTTTTTTCATTGTCTCAAGCATTAGTTCTTCCCTTGAATCTACAATTTGATCAATTAATCCAATATCTAACGCTTTTTCAGAACTTACTTTTTCGGCAAGCATTAACATCTTCTTTGTCCAAGGAATTCCAATTATTTTTGTCATTAATACAACACAACCTGTCCCTGGAAAAATTCCTGAATTTATTTCTGGATATTGAAAGAAGCTATCTTTAGTTGCAATTCGATAATCGCAGCATATCATATAAACTACACCTTCCCCCATTGTACGCCCGTTTATAGCACAGATAGCTGGCTTTCCATTATATAGTAATTTACATATATCTGCTGCCGTTCCCTCAAGTTCTTTTACTGCAGCGTAGTCGCTTCCATCTATGGCTCCTAAGTCCATTCCTGTGCTAAATGAGGTCCCATTATTTGTTAAAATCAATCCCTTGATTTTGTCACTTTTTTGACAGTGTTCTATGGCCTTTTTTAGGTTTCTTAACTGATCAATTGTAAATGCGTTTGCTCTATGGACTCTATTAAGCGTAATCACACCAAAGCGCTTTTTCACGGAAAATTCAATAAACTCTCCAAAATCTAAATTATTTGAAGGCATAACTTAAATTAATTTTCTTTAATTATAAAATTCCACTGATTTTTATATAACAGGATTAAAATGTAAGCATAAGACACGGATGGAATTACAAATAATGCTACAAGAGCGAAAAGTTCGTCGCTCAATGTTCCAGCGATAATTGTAATAAATAAAGGACCTATTATCCACGCGGCTATTCTTGAGTATTTTGGCCCAAAATTTGAACTAAGATAAAATGTTATGACCATTGCGAATCCCGGAATATAGTAAATTGGGACATAAGGCCATATAGGAATAGGTCGACCAAGCCCTCCTAAGATCCGAAAAATTGCGAAATAACTATCCCACCAATTACCTGCTGGATATGGATAATGACCTTTGTCGATCCATAAGCATACCCAAAATATAACGTCTTCTAACATTGCCATAAACATTAATCCCATGATTACTTGTTCGATATTAAATTTTTTATTATACCGTGTAGCAAATGCTACGGTAAGACAGAGACTGACATACATTATAATCCAATTACCAACACTTCCAAGAATATTGTATAGAGTGATATAGTTATACACAACAAAATATTCATAAATCCCATATCCTATCGAATATATGAACGCTGAGAGAAAACCACGCTTGAGAATTATTTTGTGATCTTCAGCATCATTGAGCTTTATTGGACGCTCAAAAAGCAAATCTTTCACTCTTACACTCATAATCATTCATTAATATGCGATCTTTTTTGCTAATAGATTTAGTTAATGAAAAGATTTAAGGAATTCCAATGGAAAGATAAATTAATTCTCATTTAATAACAAACAATAATAATGTAGTATTCATACTGAATTTAAGGATGGTTGATTCATTAAGAAAAAAAGACTTGAAGAAAACTCCAAATTTAAAGAAAAAGTTTATTTCTATAAATCAACATCTATATGGAAAATTAAAATATACTGATACAGATACCAGGGCTCGATCCAAAGAAATAGTCAATCTATTGCTGTGTAAATTAATAGATGAAGTATTTAAATCTCCAGATGATTATGTTGATTTTTGTATAAAAGATGGTGAATCAGAACGCGGATTATTAGAACGAATTCAATTGTTTTTCAATAATAATGTGAAAATTAAGTATTCTGAAATAATTGGAGAACATGAAAGCATTGGTTTAAATAAAGATTTGGTTTATTTAATCGTTCAAGAATTGCAATCTGTTTCTTTACTTCAGTCTTCTAAAGATATTTTAAGCGATGCGTTTGAGATCTTTGTTAGTAAAATTTTAAAAGACGAGGGTGGGCAATTTTTTACACCTCCTAATGTTGTGAAATTTATGGTCAATTATTTAGACCCTGATCTGGATTCAAAAATCTTGGATCCTGCATGTGGACATGGTGGGTTCCTTCTCGAAGCTAAAGATCTATTATGGTCTAAAATCAAGACTGATAAACAAAAGGTTGATATAATTTCTAACTTACACGGAATTGATAAAGACTTATTTTTAGCGAAAATATCTAAATTATATTTGGAAATTCTTAGCGGGGGCAATTCTAACATTTTTTGTGAAGACTCATTGGATGCTAAAAGTTACAGAACTCAAGCTAAGCAAATAATTAAAGACGATAACTTTGATTATATTTTTACAAATCCACCCTTTGGTGCTAAGATTCCTATCAATAATAAAGAGATTTTAAATAATTATAAATTAGGGCATATTTGGAAAAACATTAATAATATATGGACAATGCAAGACAAGCTTGTTAAGCAACAACCCCCACAAGTGCTTTTTATTGAAAGATGTGTCCAGTTACTTAAGGACGGGGGCAAACTCGGTATTGTTTTGCCAGAGGGAATCTTTGGAAATCCTTCAGATCGCTATATTTGGCAATATTTAAAATCAAATGGTAGAGTTTTAGGAATAATATCATTAGATCAAAATACATTTCAACCTTATACATGCAATAAAACAAGTATTTTATTTTTCCAGAAATTAAAAAATGTTCCTAAAGATTATATTATTGACTTTGCTATAGTTGATTTCGTAGGACACGATAAAGATGGTAAGGTTTTATACAAATTAAATAAGGATGGGTCCAAAGAATTAGATAATGAAGGAAATACCATTGTTAATGATGAACTAATTAATTTACATGATAAACTAACGAATTGTGAAGAATTTAATTACCTAGTAGAGCAAAAATTATTTAAAATCAAATTTAGTAACATCAAAAATAGCATTTTCATCCCATATTATTATACTGGAGTAGAAAAAACTCTTAAAAAACTTGAAAAGGATAAGAATTTTTCATTAAAATCAATCAGAGAATTAACTGAGAAAAAGATAATCTATACTAATAAAAATGGATATTTACCTCGAGGAGATGAGATCGGCTCGAATGTGTATGGATTAGGAGATATTCCTTTTATTCGGACTAGCAATATGAATAATTGGGAAATCAATTTGGATTCACATAAAAAAACTAGTAAAGAAGTATATGAGTTATATAAAGAAAAGCAAAATATTGAAGTGGGAGATATTCTTTTAGTAAAGGATGGAGGACCAAATCTAATTGGAAATACTGCTTACATTACAGAATTAGATAAAGAAATTATTATCCAGAGCCATATTTTCCAGATAAAATCTCTGCCTAATGACGAGTATATTGACTCATTCTTGCTGTTATACCTCTTAAACCTCGAAATAGTTCAAAAACAAATTCAAGCTATTACTTTCATTCAAGGCACAATCGCGACGATAGGTAATAGAATAATGGAAGTGGTTCTCCCAATTCCTTCTGATATAGAGAAAAGGAAAGAAATATCTAAAACTATTGAAAAAATTATAGACGATAAGGTAAATATAAGAAAAAAAATAAGAAATTTATCATTAGATTTTATTGGTTAATTAATGGCGTTTGTGCTCTTAAGGCCTTTTTGTTGATTTTACCAACCTCTGTTAAAGTAATTTCTTCAACAAATTCAAAGATTTTAGGAACCTCGTAAGGAGCACATTTTTCTTTTGCAAATGCAGTAATGTCCTCGATGAGTGCTTCTTCATTGCCATCATATTCGTATTTCGAACTTAATTGGATAAATGCTTTTACAAACTCCGAACCTGGGCGATCAGGATTCTTAACTCCGATTAACGCCATGAGTTCAATAGCAGGATGCTCTGTCAAAATATCTTCAACTTTAGAAGAGAACACTTTAAAACCTCCTACAATTATCATATCCTTTGTTCTATCTACAACTGTTATAAAACCGTCTTCGTCCATAAACCCGACATCTCCTGTATGGATATATCCATCTTTATCAATCGTATTTGCTGTTTCCTCTGGTTTGTTATAATAACCTTTCATTACTACTGGACTCTTTACACAAATCTCTCCGGGTTCACCTAAGGGCATTTCTTCACCAGTATCTGTGTCAAGAATTTTAAGATCTGTATTTAGAAAGGGAATTCCAACCGTTCCAAGTCTCTTTGGTTTTACAGCGGGATTCATACTAAAGATAGCCACAGTCTCCGTCATTCCCAAAAGCTCCAGAATCTTATTCTCACCCACAATTGCTTCTAATTGCTTTTGAGCATCAACGGGAAATGGCGATGCTCCAGAGATGCAAATTTCACAATTTGAATGGTCCAATCTTTTGAATTTTCTCGTATTTATGAGGAGTTGGTATAAACTTGGGACATTTGTTAAAACCTTAGGTCTGTACTTTTTAATCGCATTACATATCGTAAGCGTGTCACGAGGATCTGGTAAAAGGACTTGTAACCAAGCATAATTCAAACAATTCATTCCGAATGCTAGACCTCCTATATGGAAAAAGGGAAAACCAGATATTGCGCATTCACCCCCTTTCTCCATATTTAACCAAGCACTCACTATGCATAAGTTAGCAACGAAATTGCTATGAGTTAACATTGCACCTTTAGGGGGACCCGTTGTACCTCCTGTGTACATAATGAACGCTAAATCTTGTGGAGAGATATCAACGCTAACTGGATCAGATGAAATTTTTGACATAACATCATCCCAAAAATCTAATATCTTAATTCCTTCTAAAGGGGTGATTTTCCCTGAGGGAATCTCTCTGACAGCTCTTATTTTTGCTTGATCTTCTTTAGAAAAGGATCCTATAACACTAGTCCATACTACAAGTTTTAGCTTCGCTTTTGAAGCTACATTTTTAAGACGAAATTCAAAAATAGCGTCAAGTGTAACGAGAGCCACTTGTTTGTCTTCTGCAGCTAAATCATTTATTTGATGGAGCATTTGTAGATCGGACATTAGCGGGGATACTCCAGAAACAATACAACCGGCTTTTAGACCTCCGAACACAGAGATCAAATATTCAGGTATGTTTGGCAAGTTTATGGCTACTATATCACCCTTCTTAAAACCATTTTCAATTAGCATGTTAGCAAAGATATTCGACATTCTATCTAATTCTTCAATTGTTGTCTCCACATTTTGAAAGGACCACGCAATTTCTTTTCCGTAATTCTCAAAAGTATCCTTAAAAATATCAAGGATAGTTTTATTCCATAACTCCGGGTCTAGGTCCTCACAATGATCGTCCCACGATTTCTTCCAGAATCTTTCACTATAAGTTGGCATTTTAGATCATTTTGTATTAAAATGGATTGTAATAGTAATAATTATAAAACTTAGTTATAAATTTTTACTACGTATAAAATAAAGAAAGAAAAAAAGGAATTTAAAAAATAATCAATGTGCTTATTGCCTTAATACTTTCTTGTCAATTTTCCCGACAGTTGTCAGTTCTAACTCTTCTTGTATTTCAATTATTTTAGGAACTTCGTAAGGAGCACAGTTATCTTTCGCAAACTTTATGATATCCTCTTTTAAGGCCTCCTCGTTGCCATCATATTCATAGTCAGGATCTAATTGGATAAAAGCCTTGACAATTTCAGAGCCTGGTCGATCAGGATTAGGAATTCCAATCAGCGCAATCATTCCGATCGCAGGATGTTTAGTTAGAGTATCTTCTACTTTCGAAGAAAACACCTTAAACCCGCTTACAATAATCATGTCCTTAGTACGATCTACAATTCGAAGGTAGCCTTCCTCGTCCATGATTGCCACATCACCAGTATGCATATATCCATCAGCGTCAATTGCTTTCTTAGTTTCTTCTGGTTTATTTAAATAACCTTTCATCACCATGGGTCCTCGTACGCAAATCTCTCCAGCTTCTCCTAATGGAACTTCTTCTCCCGTATCAGGATCTACCAGTTTTAGTTCTGTATTTAGAAGTGGTAAGCCAATGGAGCCTAATTTCCTTTTTCCTCTATAAGGATTTGCTGTCGTTAGCGGACTTGTTTCTGTCATTCCGTATACTTCACATAATTTTCCCTCACCGACCATACTTTCTAATTTTTTCTGAGACTCCTTCGGAAATGGTGAAGCAGCAGAAATGCAAATTTCTAGATTTGAATGATCTAATCTCTTAAATTTTCTAAAATTTAATAAAATCTGAAAAAGTGAAGGTACGTTTACAATACAAGTTGGTTTATATTGTTTTATTTGATTACATATGTACAGCGCATCTCTTGGGTCTGCCACTAAGCACTGCGTCCATCCCAAATAAATGCAATTCTCACAGAAGCATAATCCAGCAATATGGAAGAAAGGGAATCCAGATAACGCAACTCCAGTTCCTTTATCCCAACCAAGCCATGTTTGAATGATTAATAGGTCGGATACGATATTTCTATGGGTGAGCATTGCTCCTTTAGGAGGGCCTGTAGTTCCTCCAGTGTATTGGATAAAACCTAAATCGTCGGGAGATATTTTAACATCTGGATCTTCAGTTGAATACTTTGCTAAAACATCATCATGATAATCTAGAACTGTTTTTCCTTCTAACGGAGTAACCTCTCCCGAAGGAATATCTCTTACAGCTTTAATTTTCGCTTGGTCTTCCTTTGAAAAAGAACCAATGACGCTTGTTGTTATTACAAGTTTCAGCTGTGGCAATTTTTTTTCAATATTTTTCAATCTATGCTGAAAAATGGCATCTAACGTAACTAGTGCTATATTATTTCCGCTACTTCCTAAGTCGTTTATTTGATAATGCATTTGAACATCTGACATAAGTGGGCTTACTCCCGAAACAACACATCCTGCCTTAAGCGTGCCGACAAAAGAGTATACGTATTCGGGAATATTTGGTAAATTTATTCCTACAACATCGCCTTTCTTAAATCCATTTTCAATTAACATATTGGCAAATTGATTAGAATATTTATCTAAATCGGCGAATGTAATTTCGAGGCCCTGAAATGCCAACGCAACTTTATCTGGAAGATTTTTAAGTGAATTTCTAATCGCATCAGGATAAGATGTTTCAAATAATTTAGGATCTATATCGTCCAGTCCTTCATCCCATGATTTTTTCCAGAATCTTTCACTATATTTTGACATAATAATATACACAATTATTTTTATTAGATAAATTTAGCTTGTTATAACTTATATTGATATGATTAGTTATAAAGATTTTATTTTAATAGAATTAATTTTTTGAGAGGTTATCAAAATTATTAAAAATGTTAAAAGCTATTAACAGATTTTAATAAAAGTCTTTAACAAATTTTAACAATCTGAATAATATTTGTATTAATGTAATTTTTATAACGATTGTTTTATTTCACTTAGTTTTGTTTGGAAATTCTCAATATCCATTTTAGATATTATATTGTCATTTATTTTAATAATTAATTTTAAAAAATCCTTAATTAAGGGATGTTCTACAACAGTAGTAGTTTGATTTAATGTGTTAACATCAAAAATCAGGGCAGAATCTAATATCTCACCAGTTCCAAGTATATCCCTTAATACTAATTCACAGTTTTCTGTATAGCTTAATATTGTAATATCCTCCCCGATTTGAGAACCATCGTTTTTTTTTATTATTTTAAATTCACACATATTTGATTTTTCCCTCTTTTTTAAAATCTATATTTTTTTATATAGTTTAATTTGAGAAAAACAAATTTTTTAATTTATTTTAAATAAACCTAAGTATAACAATAGTTTTAAATAATTAAATAAAACTGAAAAAACTACGAAAATTGATAGAAATGGCAAGACCGTATCAAAAAGCGAACATACCAGGGCCAGAAATGGGTACATCCGTCTCTGACCCAAAAGTCATGGCAAATCTTTTAAAATCACCTGACAAGAGGAAAGTATTTGTTATTGGTGCAGAATCGTTGACATGGGAACTCGACGGGAAAAAAGTTGCAGATTACTTTATTGAAATTGCTAATAAATTAGATTGCGATGTAGTTGCTACAGGACATGCGTATAGTTATTTAAAGGGGAAAATTAATGCTGACAAACTATACGATATGTCATTGATAAACATTACAGGAAGACTAGTCGATATGGACTGGACGGGTTTAGATGGTGCGGGACAATATGAAATGGCGTTTTTTGGGGGTCATATAGTATATTATGTGTCCCAGACGTTGAGCCGAATTAAGAACTTTTCAAATTGGGTAAAAACAATAGACCTTGATAAGTATAGCCATCCAAATGCTCGTTTTAGCTTACCTAATTTAAGCGAAGCTGAATGGAAAACATTTTTAGAAAAAGTAATTGAATTATTATAAAATAAATATAAGAAAGAAATAAAAATATGAGGAGATTTATGATATGAGTTTCGAATTTTTTGGAGGAACGAGTCCAGTCGATGTGGGTCCAGTATACGAAGGTGAACGGATTAGAGGAAAGCAAATGTATATCGAATTCGGTGGTCCAAAGGTGGAAAAACATTTTGAACTCTGCCGCGTTAACCAAGATGCTACCGACGGAAAAGTAACAATTATTGGTCCAGACATTAAAGATATGGAAGAAGGATCTAGCGTTCCAATAGGCATTCACATAGAAGTTGCAGGACCTCAGTTGGAGGAAGACCTAGAAGCGGTATTCGAAAGAAGAATTCACGAGTTTTGTAACTTTGTTAATGGTATTATGCATCTCAACCAGAGATATACAAACTGGATGAGACTTAGTAAAACAGCTTACGAAAAGGGATTTGATTCGCTTAATATATTAGGGGCTATTTTAATTCGACTTTTCAAGGCTGAATTGCCAATAATCGAAAAAGCGCAAGTTACATTTTATACGGATGCAGAAAAAATTAAAGAACCACATGCTATGGCAATGAAAGTTTATAATGCTAGGGATGAAAGAGCTCGCGGTTTGCATGACGAAGATGTAGATATGTATTACGGCTGTGTTTTATGCCAAAGCTTCGCCCCAACTCATGCGTGTTGTATAACTCCAGACAGAACATCTCTTTGTGGGAGTATTAATTGGTTTGATGCAAGAGCTGCAGCAAAAGTTGATCCTAAAGGACCTCTTTACGAAGTTCCACCAGGAGAATGCCTTGATGCTTTTGCTGGAGAATTTTCGGGAGTTAACGATATGATAAAAAAGCGCTCTCTAGGAGAAATTTCGCGTATCTATCTTTACTCCGGTATGGAATTTCCACATACTTCGTGTGGGTGTTTCGAAGCTATTGATTTTTTTATTCCAGAAACAGGAGTAGGACATGGTATTATTGACCGAAGTCATAATGGTGTGGCACTAAATGGACTTCCATTTAGTGCGATGGCAAACCAAACTGGAGGGGGCAAACAAATGCCTGGTTTTAATGGAATAAGTATCCAATACATCCTTTCACCAAAATTTCAGCAATATGATGGTGGAATTAAGATGGTTGTTTGGATGGGGAAGACAGTGAAGGACCGAATATATGAGTTACTCCCTGAAGATTTAAGAGATAAGATTGCTACTGAAGAGGATGTTAGTGATCTAAACGATTTACCTGCTTGGTTAGAAAAAGTGAAGCATCCAATCATAGAGACTGAAGAATACAAAGCTGCTGTTGCTGGGGTAGAAGAAGAAGAGGAATGGGAAGAAGAAGGAGCGATGATGCCTGTAGGAACTGTTGGAATGACGATTCCTGGCGTTGGAGGCGCAGGTGGATTTAAGGTGATATTGAAGAATTGCAAGATTCATGCGGAGAGCATTATAATCAAGAAAATCGAATCTAGAAGGGGCAAGAAGAAATAAATTTTTTTATTTTACTTTTTTTTTACTTTTACTATTTTACTTTTTTTGAAATACTTTTATATAAAATAGATATAAAAAAGATGCTTTAATTCAAAAGCATAAATCATTTTCTAACGAAAAAAAGTTTTATATATAATACCCAGTGCTATCTTCCGTGTATTTATTTTTATCGTCGTCGTTCTCGTCATCGTCGTCATGTTTACCCATCATTTTTTTATAAAATGCTTTAATAATATCTTCTGGATCAGCGTTGGGATCAAGATCTTTAAAATCTCTTGGATCAATTTTGATAATTCCGCCTTGCTTAAATGGAACAAATTTACTACGCATTTCCCTTTCTAATCTTTCTTCTCGCTTGGATTTCAGACTTAATTCTTTTTTCATTAATTCTTTTAATTCGTCAGCAACAATTTTATCTAACTCGTCATTTTCGAGTTCTAATAACATATCATTCCCTAAAGTTTTAGTAAGTCGTTTAATGGCTTTTTCTCGTTTAATTTCTGAAATTTGACTTATAGAGTTTAAATTTAAAAGATTTAAGATATTAAGCCAATCTAGTTTAATTGTCCAAGAAAATTCTTTTTCTGACATATTTTTAAATATTTTATTTTACAATTATAATAATCTATTATTTTAGTTAAATTTTTTTTTATCCGTTAAGATAAACTCATTTGATAAATATATATTTAACCATTTTAATCTATAAATGTAAATCGTTGGCAAATGAGGGCTATAAATGTATTCTCATCTATTTTAAATTCGCCTATAAATGAAATTAGTTCAAAAAGATTTGATTAAATTAATGAAATAGATAAAATAGACAAAATAGATAAGATACGCAAATATCTGGGTTTAAGTAAAATAATGTTTAAAGGATTTTCTGAAGTCATCTATATATTCATTGTCAATTTCACCGAATTTTTTATTACTAAATCTACGACCAAGTGCCCTATTTTGTGTCCGTTCTTTAAGAATGGATATGTAGTGTTTAAAAGATCTCTCAAAATCACCAATATTTAAGCTATTGACCTCTGCGAATTTAACGAGCCCGAAACGATTTAATAAATCTTCAGTCATTTTTCATTTTCACTTCCTATCGTTATTTTCGTTTTGTTCAAATGATTAATTAATTAATTAAATAAACATTTTTTTTTTTAATTTTTATAAAAGATGACGATTTCATATTTAAATATAATACTAATCTCCAGAATATCAGAGTTAGATAATTATTTATATTTATATTTTTAAAATCCACAAAAATTAGAATTTTTTTTTGAATTTGGTTAAATTTTATTGACATTAAATAATTAAGAGAAAAAGGGATAAAAAACAGTTAAATATAAAATACAACTTAATTTCTAGGAGTTGAATCGAAATGAGTAGAAAAGTAGATGATAAGACTTATTTAAGTTATTTATTACAATCTTTAAACGTAGATGATTTAAAACAAATTTGCCGAGATTTTGAAATCAAAGGTTTTTCAAAATTAACTAAAGCAAAATTAATTGAATTTATTCTTGATTCTTTAGCTGAGGAAGAAATAAGGGAATTATTAAAACAGAAGGAATTAGAAATATTATCAAAAGAAATTGATCTAGCATTTAAAAAAATTACTGGTGAAGACAGAGAATCAATAAGTGCAATTAAGATAGTAAATCCAGAGAATCATGAGATTGAGATGGTGTTTAAAGGTTTTAATTGGGAGATTACGTCATTTCTGTCTATAACAAAAAAGAATATCGAAAATCCTGAAAGAGATTGTGATTGTCGAATAGGATCAAATATGGGTTTCTGCAATCATTTCTGGATTGGTTTCATCTTTTCCTTAAAAGAAGGTTATTTTAAACTCTCTGATTGGACATTAACATTATTACCGGATGATTTTGAGGAAAAAATTAAGTCAATAAAATTATCTAAAGGTGAGATTGGAGAGGAAAAAGCCGAATCAGTAAGTCTGGTTGATGAGAGCTCAGATTCTTTTCAATTAATGGGATATATTGACAAAAGCATAACGGTTTATGAAGGCGTAGTAGAAGATATTCTTGAAAGACAGCAAGATTTTCAAGGAAATATAACAGTGTATTATGTGGTTACGTTAAAGAATGCTAGATTCGGTCCAAGAGTACAGAAAAAAAGCGATTTCCGTGAAGAAGATATTGAAAAAATAGAGATATTAAAATTAAGAATAAGCGAAAAACTGTATACTGAGCATAATTTAAAAGAAGGAGATAATATTGGAGGAAATGGAAAATTAACAAAAGATATCATTCTAGGTTTTATCGTGAAGAATATTAGAAAAATTGAAAAAATATAAAATTTTACGATTATCATGGCTAGAACATATATAATGGCAAGACATTCTGCAGGTAATTCGATATATACTTATGAATTTATTGTTGTTATTATTATTTTGATTATTTTAATACTTTTTTGGAAGTTAAAAGATGATAGAAATTCGCTAATCGTTTACATTATTACAGGTATTATAGAAACAATCATTGAATTACTAGCGAGCATATCTGGAATTCGAACAATTGAAGAGACATATTTATTTGGAGTATTTTATGTTGGATTTCCCTTACTACAAATAATTATGGGATTTTTTGAGGGAGGTGTTATATGTATAATAGCATATCACCTAATACAGGGAATACTGCTAAAAAACAAACTTTCTTTAAAGTTTTCACTCAGTTATCTCATAGTTACAACTATTATAATGATGTTTTCAAGAGTGAGTGTATTTTTCAATGTATCACAAGATTCTAATAGCATTACAAGGAGAGAAATCTTTTCATTAGGCTCAATTATACTTCTTATTAGTTGTTATTTAGTTTCTTTTGGGTATTTCTTTCTAAATAAAAAGATTAATAAAAGAGACCGAATAAGTTTTTTGCTATGGTATTTATTTATTATAGCTGTATATTTTCCAGTGTTTCTAATCTCTCATATTACAATGACTCGTTTTATTGAAATTGAGCAAAATGGAACATATAAAGTAGCCCCTTTATTAGAACAAATTCTTGTCTTATATGTCTATGGCTTAGGATTAGAAGCAGGAGGTTTATTCCTCCCTTTTTACGTTATTATTCATCATTTTGATTTAATAGATCTTAGTGATTAGAATAATTTGTTTTCTAAAGGCAAAATCCATAAAAGAATTGCATATTTATTAAGTAGTGAAAGCGTAAATTTTGCTATTTATTGGATAATAGATTTTTTTAGAATAAAGTGTAATTATTATGGAAAATATTGAACCTAAATCTGGTTTTGTTAATGATATTAATATGATTTTAGCTACGGACTTTTATCAGTTAACTATGGGTGCAGCATACTATCAATATAATCTTGAAAACAATATCAGTGAAAAAGATGATATAGCTATTTTTGAATTTTTTATTAGAAAATTCCCTAAAAATCGTAATTATTTAATTTTTGCTGGTTTAGAACAAGCTGTCCATTATCTAAAGAATGCCAGATTTACTAAAAGAACCATTGAGTTTTTAAGAAATAAAGATGTATTTAAAAAAATCGATCCCAGCTTTTTTGATGAGTTCCTACCAAAATTCAAATTTATTCTGGATGTGTGGGCAATGAAAGAAGGGAATTTCTTTTTTCCTAACGAGCCTATTATGAGAATTCAAGGACCTATATTCCATGCTCAAATAGCTGAAACTTATTTGCTTAATGTTATTAATTTTCAAACTTTAGTCGCATCGAAGGCTTCAAGGATAAAAAACGTAGCCCAAGATAAGGTTCTTCTGGAATTTGGTACGAGAAGATCACATAGTCCTCTAGCAGGGGTTTATGCCGCAAGAGCTAGTTATATAGCAGGTTTTAACGGAACAAGTAATGTAGTTGCAGATCTTGAATTGGGAATTAATTCAACTGGCACTATGGCACATAGTTATGTTCAAAAATTTGAAAAAGAGATTGATAGTTTCCACTCTTATTATGATATTTATGATGAAAATTCAATTCTACTAATTGATACTTATGATACTGAAAAGGCGGCTCAAAAATGTAGAGAATTTGGTAATAAAATAAGAGGTGTAAGGATTGACTCTGGAGATCTTATTGAACATTCCCGAAAAGTGAGAAAAATTTTGGATGAAAATGGTTGTGAGAAAGTATTAATTGTCGCAAGCTCTGATTTAAACGAATATAAAATAAAGGAAATTATAGAAAAAAAAGCACCCATAGATGCTTTTGGTGTTGGAACAGAATTAGCCACTTCTCGCGATGATCCAACCATTTCTGGAGTGTATAAATTAATGGAATATAATAGTAAGCCTAGAATAAAAATTAGCGAAGAAAAAATAACCTATCCAGGTATAAAACAAGTCTTCAGGATATATGATAAAAATGGAATATTTAAAGAAGACATTTTAGCGCTGAGTGAAGAAGCTCCCCCCTCTAATTCCGAGGCATTATTAATACCTGTTATGAAAAATGGAAAATTAGTGGACGAATTACCAAAATTAGATGAAATTCAGCAATATTATTTAAACAATATAAAAAAATTACCCGATCAATACAAAACCTTAAAAGAAACTGACATTTTTAAACTGAAAATTTCTGAACAATTAAAAAAATTAACAAAATCCCTCAAAGAGAAATACATTTAAATTGTATATTGAAAAGGTTAAGTATAAAAGTAGGGAATTGGCTGAAATTTTTGAAAAAAAATGAGTTTATTCTTTTGTTTTACCTAATAATTATAATATTCATATTAAGCTATAAGTATAATAGATAATTAAAAAGATAAGAATTTAAAAAAAAAAGATTATTTATGAGAAGGGATGGGGCTCTTGATGTCAAGAGGAGGTTGGAATTTTTTGAAATCTGAGCTCATTCCTCCATAATTTATATTTCTTGATTTTTTCATTATGTTTAATCAAATGTGTTTAAGTTTTTTATCAGTTTCCACCGTTTTTTTACCAGTAATATTAAAATTAAAGAACACAATCCAAAAATTATATATTGATCGTATCCCGGAATGGAAGATTCTCCACCATTTCCATCATCATCATCATCATCACCGCTAGGTGGGAGACCTCCACCACCATTACTAGGAGCTGGAGGGGTCCAACATGGCAGTAGTGGATAGTTATCTTGTGAATCTGCAATTCCTGTTATCCATATATAGGGTGTGTCTACTATGCAATTATTATCAGCGTCTGGACTTGTGTGATTATCCCAGTAATTACCACATTTTTGATAGTCCCATGCATTATTATTTCCGTCATCGTTTGCATGAACACCATTTCCAGTAAAATTATTCCGATAGCATATATTATCGTCTGATAAATCATCAATTGTTATACCTATCATTGTATTACTTAACACTAGGTTGTTGTAGATTATATTATCATTACTATAGTTAAATAATCCTATACCAACCATTCCGTTGAAACTCGCATTATTTCCACTAACAAGGCTTTGTATAGTTTTATTTAATCCAATTCCTACCATATCATTGTTAAATGCATTATTCTTTTTTATTATATTATCTATACCTGCGTTTTCTATGCCAATACCAAAAGTGTGTTTACTTACCTTATTTTCTATGACTCTAATATCATAACAACCTCCAGAAACAGCTATACCAACAAAATCATTATTGATCACTATATTTTCTGATACTGTAAAATTATGACATAGTAATGATAGACCAATTCCTGCACCAGTATTATTAACAACAGTATTTCTAGCAATTGTTGTATTGAAGCAGTTATTATGTGTAAGAATACCTGACCAATTATTATAAACTACATGATTACCAATAATCTCATTATGGTTTGAAAGGAGAATATAGAGACCTGTCTGACTTGAGTTAATTATTTGATTTTCTGTAATTTTATTATAATCAGATGATGTAATTCTTATCCCACCAGAAGTACTATTGTAAATATAGTTTTGAGAAATTTTTAGATGGCTACAATCAAGTGCAAATATCCCCCCATTAGTACTACTCATATTATTCCCAATAGAAACAATGTTATTAGAAGAATCTAGAGTGATTCCAGCCCCTTTTAAGCAAAGATTATCTATTAACTTACCATTGTTAGTATTCGATAAAAGTACTGTAGCTGCTGAAACATTTAAAAGTTTACAGTTTCTGATAATAAAATACTTTTCAGAGTTTTCAATGTAGATACATGGCATCCCCAATTCACGACCATTAACCTCTAACTTCTCTATAATGTAAGGATCATTTGATGTTCCCGAACCACTAACCCACGCTTTTAATTTAGCCGTTTTACTCCAATCCCATGCGTTCACCCCTGAGTCATCAATATAGATTGTCTCACCGAGATGGACTGGGCTACCTACGAGCGGGTAGCCATCCTCGCTGTCTGCTCCTCCAAAAATCCACATATAAGGATCATCAACGATCCCATCGTTGTCAATGTCGGGTGTTGTATGATTATCCCAATAATTACCAACAATAGAATTATTCCACTGATTATTACTTCCAGAATCACTTGCATGAATTTTGTTCCCGATAAATGAATTATGATAAAATAAGTTATTATCACAACCACTAGATAATTCAATACCAAGTTGGAGGTTATCTTTTATAAGATTTCCTGTAACATTGTTATAATCGCAGTCATCATTTAAATAAATTCCATAATCAGTATTGTTGTATGCGGTGTTGCCTGATATGATGTTATCATGGCATCGATCATATAAATATAATCCTCGTTGGGAGTTATTATTACAAATGTTTCCCATAATTGTACTATTATCACATTCTTGCCGTAAATATATACCAAATTGTGCATTATTGTTGGCAGTGTTTTCTGAAAGGATATTATCATCGGAATTGAATCGCAAAATTATTCCTATTTTATTATCGCTAATTTTATTTTCGAAAAGTTTATTATCGTTACAGCTATAACTTAATCTTATTCCTACATCATTGTTATGAGCAGTATTATCCGTGATGTTATTATTATTGCAGTCGTGTTCAAATTCTATCCCAAAAGTATTATCGTTTACAGTATTACTCGAAATAATATTTTCCTTACAACGATCAACTATATGTATCCCAATATTAACATTATGATTAGCTGTATTATTCGAAATCGTGTTATTATTACAAATCTGATCTATATAAATTCCATCATCATCATTGTGATTGACAATATTTTCAGTAAGTTTATTATTATTAGAACCCCCTATTAGGTAGATTCCATAATAACTATTATCATTAGCAATATTCTTTGTAATGTTGTTATTTTCACAAGAAATTCGTAAATATATTCCATGTCTGATGTTGGAACATGTATTATTTGTTATAAGTCCATTATTAGTATCATATAATTTGATTCCTGCATCATTCGGATTATTACCTGTATTATAAATTGTGCAATTCCTAATGATAAAATATTCAACAGAGTTTTGTATTACAATACCGCTACCCGAACCTCCAGCATTTATGGTCACATTTTCGATAATATGCGGATTTTGAGGGGTCCCATCGTTTACTTGAATCCAATCAAGATCAGTTTCTGTCCAATTATCATTTATAATATAAATATGGTCAATATTCCAATGATCAGACGTTTTTAAGTTTTTAAAGGTAATATCAGTGTTACCCCCTCTTGGTTTTTTATTTATCTCTACATCAGAACTGAAGTTGTCGTTGGGTATAATCACTAAAGCAAATAGAAACCCTAAAGTAATCAGAATCGTTAAAGGTTTTGATTTATGCTTCATTTCAATTTCACCTTATAAATATTATGATTTTTAATAGATTTTTATAAAACTTAAATCACATTGCATTTATAAAGGCATAAGGAAAGTTCTTTTACAATAATAAAATTGTAAAAATAGAATTCTAATTAGTATAGAAATTATCTTCAGAGACAATGAATAGGATTTCGGAATTTGTGAGTAGAACTTAAAATAGTGAGATTTTTATGTTTAAGTTAGTTCCAATCTTTAAAAAATCACTTTTTTATACATTTTTATATAATCAATGCAATATTAAATTAGTGAATTATAAATTATCTATTGAATGATGATTATTTGGCGATAAATTTAAGAAATTTTCTATGCTTGGATCATCCAAGTGTCCAGAGTGTAATAGAAATAGCTCAAGAGATAATTAGCGATAATAGAGTTTTAGATACGGAAACTCTCTACAATATCGCAAAAAATCGCCTCCAAATACCCCATAAAGGGCTATTAAGTATCATTCAATTTCTTATTAACAAGAAGATTTTGGTTGAGGGGTCGAAATTTACAAAAGATTTAGTCCTAAAGAATGTAAATAGAAAAAGGATATACAATTTCATTACATCTCATATCGGCGTACACTTTTCAATCATAAAAAAGGTTCTTTTTGATGCAGAAAGCGATAAATCTGGAAGCACGGGGCAATTACTTTGGCATTTAAAAATGTTAATTAAATTCAATTATATCAAAAAAATCAGATTTAAGAAATATACACTCTTCATCCCAGTCGAAATTGATCATAAGGTTGGAATAATTTTCTTCTTATTACGTGACAAAATCAATAAAAAAATAGTAAACTTACTCATCAACGAACAAAAAGTTGAAAAATCCGAAATATACAAACATATAAATGAACAAAGAGAATTAGTTTATTATCGAATTAATGATTTAACAGATCATGAAATAATTACCCAATCTCGCGAGGAAGATTGCTTAATTAACTTAAATCAACATAATAAGGAACTAATTGTTCAAATCTATAATATTATTACAAATTTAAAAACAAAAAATTCTATAATACAAAGGGAGTAATGATTAAATATTAATTTAAAAGAGGTATTTTTAAGACAATGGCTTTAAACTGGACACCTGAAGTGATAATAGATTTAATATTGTCGATCGTAATTTTTATCTCTGCAATCTTAACTTATGAAATTCCAAATACAAAAAAAATAAAGTCTTTATTTTATATCAGATTAGGAATTATTTTTATGGCATTATTTTTTCTATTTGAAGGATTATCTTTTATATTTATGAGCATTTTTCTTCATCAAATCCATTCCATTTTGATTTTATTTTCTACATTTTTTTTATTAATAGGAATTAATTATACTATGAGAGAATCTCCAATTTCATGGAATTTAATTCCACTATTTCTATTTGCTATACCTTTTTTCTACTTGACATTTCAGCCCAGTATGATCATTAATACTTATGAGTTTGGCTATAAGACAATTGCTTGGACAGGATTACTCATTATCGTAGGAGCTTTTATTAGTATTTTAGCGGCTACAATTCTCTTTTATTGGGGTTTAAAGACATATTTTAACTCACCATTCTTAATCAAAAAGGAGGCAAAATTATTTTTTATTGGCACTACGCTTAACTCTATTATTCCCACATGTATTTATCTGTTAACGCTATGGATTCCGATCTTAATTTTATTGTGTGATTTCATTATGATAATAGGAACATTAATTTTTATTATTGCCATTATAAAAGAACCTAAACTTCTCTATATTTTACCGTTTACTATTTACCGAATAAGTGTAAAAGATAGGAAAGGCTTTCCTTTGTTTGATCATGACTGGTCTAAATCAGATATCAACGAGACTTTATTTACAGGATTTATTAACGCAGTTCAAATGATGAGTCAGGAAGTTATGGACATTGGAGGATTAGTCGATATTCATTTAGAGGAGGGAATTCTAATGTTACAAGAATCTGAATATATAACTGTTGGATTGGTTGCCTCTAAATCATCCAAATTATTACAAGAAGCGCTTATAAATTTCTCAAAAGATTTTCAAATCATGTTCAAGAGAGAGTTAAAACAATCATGCAAAGATATGGTCAAATATGAAGCCGCCTATGAGTTAATTGAAAAATATTTCTCAAACTTTCCATATAGAATCATTACCAGTAAAAAACAGAAGCTTCTTTTATCTGGGAAATTTGTAAAAATACCTCTTGAATTAGACAATCAACTTAAAAGTGTGTTCAAGGATCAGAATGAATATGAAGCAGTTAAAGCAGAATTGATTAAAACGCCCCTATCCTTTCCATCAGAATTTCTAAACTTTGTTGATGAGTTCAAAAAAGAAATTAAAGAGTTGGATAACGATGATTATAAATATTTAGATTGGGAATATGATGAGGAAAATTGATTTATAATTTGAGGTTTTGTCGAATTCACAAGTTAAGGAAGCTTTACTTTTTGTAAAATATCATTCCTCATACCTTTTTATAAGCAAGTTGATTTAAATTCCCTAACAACATCCTTAAAAATGTCAAAGCATGTAAATAGGAAGATAATTCAAAAGAAGATATATTTTAATACTCTTATAAGGTTATCAATATAATAAAAAAGTTAAAAGAAAAGGATTTTAAAAAAAAATTATTTATGAGAAGGGATGAGGCTTATAATTTCACTTTAAAGTTGGAATTTTTAGAAATCTGAGCTCAACCCTTCATAATTTATATTTCCTTATATTTTTATTATCTTTATTTAGATATTTTAGATTTTTTTATAAATTTCCATCGCTTTCTCGTTAATAATCCCAATGTTAATAAACACATTCCAACTAAAATTAGTATATTGTATCCCAGAATGGCTTCTGCTTTATCTTCTTTATCGTCATCATCATCCCCATTTGATAAAATTACTGGAGTGGAAGGAGTGGAAGGAATTTCAACTAGATTCACATAAATTGAATCTTCTGTCTCATTATTACCTACTAAATCAACGGCATAATAATAAATGATATAGTGTGCAGGAATAAGGCCAGATAAGTTAAAAGGTGTACTATATTCAAATTCTTCAGAATTATTGATTTTGTATTTAATTATAGATACTCCAGAACCAGAAAAATCATGAGCATTCAGAGTAAATAATGTGCTTTCATTTACAAGATTAGGTTTAATATGGGGTATATAGGATATTAATGAGCTTGGTGCAATAGTATCAACTGTAAAAGATCTTGATAAAGTTTGAAATTTTGTCCCAATCGAGTTGTTTCCAAATATCTGAATTGTGTGCATTCCATCACAAGGTAATGGAATAGTAGTATTACCTAAAATAGTTCTATTAGTTTGAGCGTCTAAAGAATACCCCATCCAATCAAGATTAGTGGAATTTTTGAAATTTAATAATAAGTCTTCATTCAGATTATCTCCAATTTTATAATTATCATCCCAAGAATATCCCACGGCATCTATACATAATTTATAAGATACTGCGGCTGTTCCAGTCCAGAATGAAAGTGTATCAATATAATCTCTATCACCAAATCTAAAACCAATCTCCTGGGAGGTAATATTATCAATAATAACCCTATATGTATCAGGTGAAAGTCCTTTATAACCACCATTTCCACATTCGAATTCTATTTTTACATGCATCCAGGTATTAACAACAGGAGCAGGCATTTGATCAACGCCATTTTCTTGGTAAATATCATACCATATACCCCCGATGCGATAGTGCCATTCACTGATCATAATTCTGAAATCGGGACCGATATTGGCTCCTTCTAATACTCTTATCCTTTGAGGGTCATTTTGAATGTATCCAGTTCGTATCCAAAATTCTATAGTTCCATTCGTTTGCTGATTAAAGATATTATCCGCCCAACGAATATCTCCACCATTATTATCAATTTCCATTACTTTTTTATGATTTCCCAAAGATTCAATTACACTACATCTGCTTCCAGTCCACCCAAAAGGCAGTGAACCATCATTATCATTTTCGAAACCGTAAGTGGCATGGTAATATCCAGCCATCGACTTATAAGTTTTATTTTCTGGGGTAACTATTTTAATTATTGGTGAAGATATTGGAAAATTATCAACACTACCTGCAGTACCTGGAATAGCATAAGGGATGTCTCCAATTCCATCACCATTTTTATCAATCCCTAGATAATCACTATAATAATTTCCTAAAATATCGTTATCCCAGTTATTATATGTTCCGTTATCCATCGCATTATTAGAATTTGCAATGAATTCATTCAAATAAATTGTATTGTTAATACAATCTTCTAAATATATTCCATTTCGATTATTTTCTTTTACGGTATTTCCTAATATAGTGTTATTATGACAATCTCTTAAAAATATTCCATCCCGAGTACTATTAGATATAGTGTTTTCTAATATTGTATTATTTGTACAATCATTACTGATATATATCCCATCTATTGTATTATTAAATATAATGTTTCTTGAGATCGTGTTATTCTTACAATTATTAGTCATAAATATCCCGTACCACTGTGAAGTTGTCATGTCAGTGCTCATATTATTTCCTGAGACAACATTATCATTACAATAAATAGTCACATATATACCAGAGCGGTCATTGTCATTTGCTGTGTTATTCGTGATAGTATTATTATTGCAGACAATTAAAAGTATCCCATCCTGTTTATTTTTATTTGCATTGTTTTCCGAAATAGTGTTATTATCGCTGCTATCTAGATAAATTCCATTGTAATCATTATATTCTAAAGTGTTTCCAGATATGCTATTATTATCACTCAGATATAGAAAAATCCCATTTCTATTATTGCTTATATTGTTTCTTAACAGAAAATTATTATTACAATTTTCACGTAAGTGTATACCGTGTCTTTTATTATTAGAGCAATTATTCTCGATTATTTGTCCATTGTCAGTATTTCTTAAAAGTATCGCAGCATCACTACTTACGATACCAGAATTATACACTGTGCAATTTCTAATGATAAAATAATCGTTTGAATCTTCAATTATTATACCACTACCCATTCCTACAGCATTTATGGTTACGTTTTCTATAATATGTGGATTTTGGGGAGTTCCAGCTCCTACTTGAATCCAATCTAATGCCGTAGCTGACCAATTATCATTTAGAATGTGAATATGATTAGTTTTCCAATGTCCAGAAGTGTTTGGGTTTTTAAAGTTCCTCTCGGTGATATTTGCACTTTTTCTTTCATTTATCTCTATGTCAGCAAAGAAATTGTTGTTGTTTATAATCATTAAACAAAATAAAAATCCTAATGTAATCAGAATAGTTAAATGTGTTGTTTTAAACTTCATTTAAATTTCACCTTGTAAAAAGTATGATTTTTGATAGATTTTTATAACACTCGAATCATGTTACCTATATAAAGGAATAAGGAAGGTTCTTTTACAATAGCAAAATTTTTAGTGAATTTGGAAAAAATCAAGGAGTAGTTTATAAATGGATGAACGTCAGATAGGTGATAATTTTAATAAGTCGAAATTAAATGATTTAACAAATTCGTTGAGAAAAAAATATATATAAGAGGAAGTCTCAAAAATCTATTACTCAAATACTTAAAATCCTTAATAATAATAATAATTTTAAAAGTATAAAAAGTATAAAAAGTATAGACTCTTTTTTTAAAATTAAATCTATTTTTAATAGAATAAATAACTTTTTTATTATTTTAGGTGTAAAGATTAATGTATCATATTGACGGAACGGACTACTTGAAAACCCCCTACTATAGTAAAACACGAAGTCTTTGTCCTGAATGCTTACAAAGGATCGGTGCTGAGATTTACGAAGAGAATGATCAAATTTGGATGAGAAAAACGTGTCCTGATCATGGGGATTTCAAAGATATAATCAGTTCATCCGCAAAATATTATAAATGGACTCACTATAAGACTGAAAATTGGAGTTTTGATAAAGATGGCGATGCTAATCCTCCAGATTGCGAGATTACTGATAAAAGGGGGTGTCCTTATAATTGTGGTTTATGTCCTGAACATTTGTCTACTTGTTCTTTAGCGCTAATAGATCTTACAAATCGATGTAATTTCAACTGTAATTTCTGCTACGCTAATGTTCAGAAAGCTGGATATTTGATTGAGCCAAGTTTAGAAGAGATTGATAGAATAATGGCGCACTTTAGAAACAAACCAATACCGGCACCTTCCATTATGTTTACGGGAGGCGAGCCTACAGTAAGAAAAGATTTTCCCGAAATCTGCGCTATGGCTAAAAAACACGGTTTTAAAGAAGTTATTGTTGCAACTAACGGTTATGGATTCCAGAGAAAGAATGGAGGGCTTGAATGGACGAAAAAAGTTTTCGAGGCGGGTTTAGATACTTTATACTTTCAATTTGATGGCATAAATAATGCTACTTATGAAAAAACTCGTGGAATTAAGAATTTAATGGAATACAAACAGAGAGTTATAGAAAATTGCCGAAAGGCAGAGCTCACATCAATTGTTTTAGTTGCTACAATTGCTAAGGGTGTTACCGATATAGAAATTGGAAATATTATTCAATATGCAATTGATAATATTGACGTGGTTAGAGGAATCACATTCCAGCCTGTAGCTCTATGTGGGAGAATAACTGCTGAAGATATGCAAGAATTGAGAATAACAAATGCTGATGTAATTCAAGAGATTGATAACCAAACGGGAGGCAAAATTAGTATTGAAAGTGCATGGTATCCTTTAACAACAATTGTTGAATGGGGAAGAATAATTGCATATTTGGCAGACATAGAACCTGTTGAATTTACTTGCCATCCTGATTGTGGATTTGCCACATACCTCGCAATAGACCCAGAGACTAACGAAATGGTTTCAATAATGGATTATTTTGATCCTTTGAAGATTATTGATTTTGCTAATAAATTTTGGGATAAAATTAAGAATAAAGAAAAAGAACCAATTAAATTCTTCTCAAGTTTATTAGGAGATTTTGGTGAAACCTTGGATAAAGGTGTTAATTGGTTAGACAAACAACAATTGAAAGCAAGATTCCTTTTAGCTATGTTGCAACATACAAAGAAACCTGGAAAACTTATGGAGATGTTTAGCAGAGTATTGATAGATGGAAAATGGGATAGTATAAGTGCGTTTACACATGGAACGCTTTTAATAAGTTCGATGCATTTTCAGGATGCATATGATTTCAATATTGAAAGAGTAAAGCGCTGTATAGTTCATTTTGGAGTCGCTATGCCTGATGGGACAGTAAAAGAGGTCTCATTTTGTACAATGAACACTCTCCACCGACCTGAAATAGAAAAGCAGGTTGCGAAGAAATTAACAGAAAAAGTCAAAAACGAATTCGATACCACAATGGGTTATCGAGTAGACGAAATCGATCAAGAAGTTGCCCATAATGGGGGAACAATCAAGGATGAGGAATTTTAAGAGGTGATTTATAAATGGCTGAAATAGATCCTGAATCTGGATTGAAATTAAGGAAATTGACTGAATTAAAACCTACAGCTGCTGAAGAATATCAAGAAGCGATGTTGAATAGAGTGGACTATTTTTCAAAAAAAAGGGATTCCACATTTAATAGTTTCGTTGAAAATACTATAGTAGGCAGTCTTAAGATTTTGTTAGATTTAAAAGTGAAAGTTGAGGAAATGCTTGGCGACGACAATAAGGAAAAGGTCCATGAGATGATTGATAAATTACTTTTATTTGGTCTTTAATTTATTTTTCACAATATTTTTTTAAATTACATTTTTTTAATTATAATGGCTTTTAATGTAATTACACTTCCAGTTATAGTGCTATTTATTTTAAATGGATTTTGTCAATTATATTACGCGATTAAACTAAAAAGAAAGTACCCAGAGGAACATAATATCATAAATAGTTATGTTTCTTTTGTTTTATGGATTATTGCTGGATTGTTATATCCATTCATTTATTTAACGGACAATTCACGTATTAGATGGTTTCAAGCATTATCAACATTTTTTATCTGTATTTTTACGCCCGGAATTCTTTTTCTAATACTATATTATCAATATAGAGTTGTTAAAAAGAATCCTGAATTGAAAAAAAGAAGGTGTTTCTCTTTTTTTATAAAAGAATTTAACCAAAAAAGAAATGAAACCCAGAACATGAAAATTAGTAAATTTAGAAAAGACATAAATAGAAAAGCTTTACATTTATTTCCGGCAAGTGTAATAATTATATTATGGATATTTGCCGTTTATATATGGGACGGGATGTGGAAGGCCGACCAAATTTGGGGAATAAGTGGTGTGAATTTTGGAAAGTTTTTAATTATCACTGCGGGATATTCTGGAATTCTAGTTTTTTCTGCATTAGATTACGTGAGATTGTCGTATATTTTTGAAAATCGTAATATTTTTCATTTATTACCTGATAATGTCTCAAATATATTAAAAAAGGCTTTAAATAGAAATGAGTTGTATGAATTTACGAGACCTGCTGTTTTTGTTTTAGCACTCGTGCCTATCTTTTTTTTTCCCTTTGGAATCTTTGCTGCCGCAGCATTAATAGGAACAATTGGCGACGGTGCCGCCTCCGTTTTCGGTATAAAGTTTGGAAAGCGCAATTTTCCCAAAAACAGTGATAAGACTGTTGTTGGGTACATAGCCGGATTTTTAGCTTCATTCGGAATAGTTATTTTTTCTCTATGGATATTTGAAAGTGATTTGGTTCTTGAAAAAATATTAATAATAGCTTTAGGAGGAGCTGTTATATTCTTTATAATTGACTTTTTAAACCTTAGAATTGACGATGATATCCTAAATCCATTATGTTGCGCAATAGTTATGATTTTATTGTATTATTTCATTTAAAATTTTATTAAGTTATATTAGATTCTTTTCAGCACAAAAACCACACCCTCATACATTTATCAATATTAATTAATATTGATTAATTACTATTTTAAAATCAAGAGGAATTCTTTAACGACAATAATGACTATTTGTGAAAAAATAAATTATGATTGAATCAGAAGATCATAAAGAGAATTTGATAAAATTTACCGAAAAATATCGCAACATCCCGCAATCGTTCCCCCAAGACAAGAACGGAAAACCAACTGAGAAATATCTGGAGTATCTCAGCTTGATTTACGATGCCGAAGCAATAAAAATTGTCCTTGAACTGGATGTTCTTCCTGAAATGATCTCTATTTCAAAGCTTTCTAGAAAATTAGGGATAGAAAAAGAAGAACTTTTAAATAAATTGGAACCCCTTATTAAAAGGGGTTTTGTTTTTAAACTAGGACCTAGACTTGCACGCCCAACGCCATTATACTTATATGATTTGCCATTTGCCTTAGAATCAAATTATTTAAGAGAAGATGTTAAGGAATTTGCCAGATTAAGCCGTGAGTTCTTCGAAGAAGGATATTATAAAACGTGGGAAAACACTAAAGAAGGAATACCTTTAACGAGAGTTTTAACCGTAAGCGAAGAGGTTGAAGATCCTAGAGAAATCGTACCCTATGAAGAAGTGTATAAAATTATCGACCAACATTCTGTTTTCGCGGTGGTTGGATGTCCGTGTCGAAGGAGAAAAGAAATAGAAGGTATTAGAAAGTGTAAAGATAAATATCCTATCCATAACTGCCTACAAATGGGGATTCACGCAGAGTATTTATTAAATGAAATAGGGGATCCGGACATTAAACGCATCTCTAAAGAAGAAGCAAAGAAAATTACAAAAGAAGCTGCTGAAATAGGTCTCGTGCATACGACAGATAATCGTGTAGGAAACTTTAATATCATCTGCGCGTGCTGCGAATGCTGCTGTGGATTTTTATCAGGTTTGACAAGGTTTGACAATCCAAGAGCCATAGCGAAAGCCAATTATATATCTCACGTCGATAGCGAGAAGTGCGTGGGGTGTGAGACGTGCTTAACCCGATGTAAATTTGACGCAATTACAGTTGATGATGTTTCGCATATCAACATTGATAAATGCATGGGCTGTGGACTCTGTGCCGTGACGTGTCCTCAAGAAGCAATCACCATGAAAAGAATGGAACGAGAAACAATACAAGAGAAAGAATTTGGATTGCTTTAGCAAAATTGAAAGAAATAATGAATTTATAACAATAATAATTAATGTTCGTCCAAGTCCAAGTTCGAAATTTTTTTCAATTATTTATAATATATGATTTTATGCCTTATATAAAAGATCCTAGAATAAAGCATTAAACCATGAGAAAGGGAATAATCAAATTTAATTTTATTGTTTCTATGAAATAAATTAAACGTTAGTAATGTTTTTTGGAAGCGGGAAAGCTTTTTTCCAATAATAGTTAAATACATCTGCGATCCATTTCGTCCCTTGTTCATGTTTAATTTTCCAGCCCTGCCTAAAGTCTGCTTTTCCTGATTTATTAAAAAAGACACATCCTAAATTAGTTAGCGGAAATAAAGCTATATTAACGGGAAAGGTTGGTAAATAGCGGAAATCATTTAATGAAATAATATTATCATATTTGCTTATAAACTGCCATGGAGGAATTTTAACAGTTTCCAATCTCTTCAATGAAATTATAAATTTATAATCAAATTCATATTCCGATGTTTTTACAGTAGAAGCAATTAAAGTCCCAATACTTGCATCAAAGTTTAAGTCGAATGATCCCATTAACTTTGCGTTGAACATAAGCTCTCTTTGCTGTTCGTCTTGAAAATTTTTAATAATTTCACCTAAAAATGAGGGTACTTCGATAACCTGAGTAGGTTCTAATTCTGGTATTCTAAAAATAAATTGAAACGGTAGATCGTGAAGCTCATAATTAGAAATAAAATCAAAAGAATAAGTAATTGCTTTAAGCGGTTCAAGGAGTTTTTTAATCGTTTTCCAAATAGGTTTAATAGAATAAAATTTTTCTCCCTGGATAAGCTGAGTTTTTAATAACTTATCAAGATGATCTTTAATTGTAGGTGGTGGAGTATTCAATCTAGAAGCGATAGTTGATAAACGCAATTCTTCTTCATGTTCATCAAGTAATTTAAGGATTTCCTGCCGCCTCTGAGAAGATAGCACCTTTAAAAATTCATAAAACTCCATATAGTTAATGTATTTGTATATGTTTATTTATTTTTCGGAAAAACCCGAAAAATTACGTAAAGCATTATTTTGTGCTAAAAGTCGAGATTTATAATGGATTATAAGAAATAATGAATTTCTTATGATTTTTTAAGTAAAGCTTAAATATTAGATGTGATAATGTAAAAATAGCTAAAAAGTTTATGATAAAATCAAACTTAAAAAAATAATTAATTAATAATAAAAATCCCTATTAGTGAATATAATGAATATAAAAGAATTCAAAGTTGAAATGGAAAAGATTGTAGGTAAAAACAATGTTATCGAAGATCAAGATCGGACTAAAGATTACTCACAAGACTCTCATTACCCTTTAGTAGAGGGAAGTATATCCCAAATTGTAATAATTCCTAATAACTTTGAGGAAGTTCAGCAAATAGTTAAAGTCAGTAATGAATATAAAATCCCACTTATTCCTAAAAGCTCTGAAGTAAGTCTTTATGGTGGAACTATAGCAAATAATGGTGGTGTAATACTTGACTTACGAAAATTAAATCAGATAAGAACCATTAATGAGACAAGTATGTATGCTGTTATTGAACCTGGAGTTACATTTAAACAGCTGCAGAAAGAGTTAGATAATTATAAGCTTAGAATCCTCCCTACGATTTTTTCTAGTTCCGACTCTATTATTTCTTCTTATTTAGCCCGTTATCCAACATATTCCATGGCTAAATTTGAATATACAGAACTAGTTGCAAATCTTGAGATTGTCTTAGGGAATGGAGATCTCTTCAGAACTGGATCATGGGCTTCAGTCAAAAGTCCACCTGTTTATCCATATGGATCTTCTTTAGATTGGTTTAGAATTTTTCATGGAGCGAGAGGTGGATTGGGAGTTATTACTAAAGCTTCAATAAGGATTAAACCTAAACCTCTAATTCAAGAGATAGTATCAGTTCCGTTTTCTAATCATAAAGATTTTATTAATTTCGTGTATAAGGTTGAAAGAAAAGAAATTGGAACTGAATGTATTCTATTAAACAAGGTAAATGCTTTAAATTATCTAGAGATTGAAGATAAAACTAAAGGATTCCCAAACTGGATATTTCTAATCTGTCTGGAAGGTCTTCAAAGGCTTCCTGAAGAGAAAATTGCTTATGAAAAAGAAGCTTTAAGTCAGTTAATTGTAGAACACAAAATAAAGGTAAAAATGGACGACTTAATTTATAAATTGGAACAAACTATATTAAAAGAATTTAATGAGCCTCGAGTTATAAAGAAAAAAGCTTATGATCTACCTGTATATCTAACTTTAAATAAATTTCCAGATGTTTATTCAATAATTCAGAACGAATTAAGTCGATTTAACGGTAATAAAATCGAATTGGGAGTCTCTATTATCCCAGTTGAGCGAAATAGAACGGCTTATGTCGAATTTGATCTTTATACCGGACTTAACACTGAACAAGAAATAACTGAATTTAAAAAATTATTTAGTAATTTAGGGGAATTAGCTGTAAAAGCTGGAGCGATCATTGATATTCCTTATGGTCCTTTAAAGCAAGTAATTTATTCTAAACTTGGGAATTATTTAGCTTTAATTAATGAGGTCAAGGATATTTTTGATCCAAATAATATAATGAATCCAGGAAAAATAGAAAAGGAGGTAATCTAAAATGACTATTGACTTAGACGAGTATTATAAAATCATTCGTAACTGCAGTAAATGTGCGATGTGTCGAAATATGTCGCCGTGGGATATGGGGAGCTTGGAATTTAAAGATATATGTCCAAGCGGGACAAGATTTCTCTTTGAAGCATACTTTGCTCCCGGAAAAATGGAAATAACCCGAGCATTATTAGACAATGATATTCAGTATTCGGAACGTTTAGAACATATAATTTTTGCGTGTCCCTTATGTGGAGGCTGTCAAGCACAATGCGATGAGGTAAATATAATTAAGCCCCTTGATGTATTACAAGAGTTAAGAATAAAATATGTTAAAGCAAAGGGTCCTTTAGAGGCTCATGCTAAATTCGCTGAAAGTTTAAAAGAGTTGCATAATCCTTATAATGAACCTCATGAAAATCGATTAAATTGGCTTCCTAAGAATATAACCTTCAATGAAGATGCTAAAATTGCTTATTTTGTTGGATGTACCTCATCCTATAGAAGGGAAGAAATCGCAAAAGCTATGGTAAATGTTTTAGACTCATTAAAGGTTGAGTTCAATATCCTTCATCCTAGTGAGTGGTGTTGCGGAAGTCCATTATTTATGACAGGTCAAATTGATGCCGGAATTGAATTGATGAAACATAATTTAGAAGCGATAAAAGAAAAGGGGATTGAAACGCTAGTGTTTTCTTGTGCTGGATGTTATAAAACTTTTAAAGAGACGTATCCAAAGTATGTTGGAGATTTAAAATTTAATGTCTATCATTTTACTGAGTTTATAGCAGATTATTTCAAAAAAAATGATATAAAACTTAAATCTTTCCCTAAAAGCATTACCTATCATGATCCTTGTCATTTAGGACGGCATTCTAAAGTTTATGAAGCACCTCGAGAAGTTTTAAAACAAATACCGGGAATAAAATTTATCGAAATGGAAAGAATTAAGGAAAATGCGTGGTGCTGCGGGGCAGGAGCCGGAGTTTCATCGGCATATAAAGATTTTGCGTATTGGACCGCTACACAGAGACTAAAAGAAGCAGAATCTACTGGAGCAGATATTTTAACGACATCATGTCCTTTTTGTATTACAAATTTTCTTGAAACTTCTAAAATAAGTAAGAGTTCATTAGAGATTATTCCCCTAATTAAAATCTTAGAGGAGGTAATTAAATAATGATTGACTTGAGTTTATCTGATAAACATCTAGAAGTGTATTCTAAATTGGAACAAATCGTTGGAAAAGAATACATCTCTGACGATCCATCAATTCGTATAGTTCATTCACGTGATCAATCTCCTTTTGCTAATCTAAAACCTATACCTCCTGAATACGTAGTATTGCCTGAAAACACAGAACAAATTCAAGAAATTATGAAGATCTCAAATGAATATAAAATTCCGGTGGTAATTCAAAATACAGGAGTGAATGCTAGTGGGGCTTGCGTCCCTGAAGAAACTGGATCAATCTTAATGCATCTCCGTCGCTTAAACCAAATTATTGAAATTGATGATCTTAATATGTCGGCAACAATTCAACCCTATGTTAGCTACGCTGATTTGCAAGTAGAAACCATGAAAAAAGGACTTTGGCTCCCATCTCCAGCGGCCCCATCCACTGTTGGAGTAATTTCAAATATGCTCTTTTGTGGAATGACATGGTGTATGGTTAAATACGGATATGAAAGGAGATCCATTATTTGCATGACATGGGTAACTCCTAAAGGTGAAATTATAAAAACTGGTTCATCTGCAGTAGGAAATGTCGGTAAATTCTGGTGGAATGGTCCAGGACCAGATCTTAAAGGAATTTTAACAGGAGCAATTGGTGAATTAGGGATTTGCACTGAAATGACGGTTAAACTGTATCCATGGGTTGGAGGTTCGCAATTAAAACCAGGGGAATTGGCAGAGAATACAAAAATCCTAACAATTTCATTTAGGAAAGGAGAAAGAATGATAAAGGCGCTACAGGAATTAAGCCGAGCAAACATTGCAGTTGCTTTAACAAAAATGCCCTTAGTTTGGTCAATTATGGGCATTCCTAAATATCTTGAAACATCAAAAAAAATGTGGGAAAAAAAGGAGCAAATTGAACCTATTATGAACTATTTTGTCTTTGTTTGCATTCAAGGAATAACTTCTGAAAAACAAATTGAATATTGTGAAAAAATAGTTAGACAAATTGCCAAAGAAACTAGAGGGATGGTTATTGATCCTGAAACTATGTCTCTACCTCTTGATCAATTTGATCCTGATTTTAAACCTGAGGAAAACCTATCAGAGTTTTTTAGAGCCAAGATTTCTCCCAGAATAATGAGATTTAAAGGAGGATTCATGCCCGCTTTCTTTCCTCAAGAACCTATCGAGAACGCACTTAAGAGTGCTGAATTAATGGAGAACACTTTAAAAGATTCTCCAATCTACCCCCAAGATCTTTTTAGTAGCTGTGTTGTACCGGTGGATATGGGACATTTTGGTTTGCATGAATTAGATATTTTTTATGATCAAAATTCCCCGGAAGAATTAAAGGCATGCCTTGATTTTGCTGTTAAAGTACAACGCCTTTCTCAATCAGAACAAGATACGTGGCCACCTCATAGCGAATGGAGATCGTACCATTGGGATGTTGTTAAGGATATTCCTGAATTTGCTATTCTAAAGTCAAAATCAGAAAAGATTAAAAATCTATTTGATCCCAATCGTATAATGAATCCGGGAAAATGGTTAAAGTAAATCCATTATATTGCGCAATAAAAACTAATTATTAAAAAAACGCATCCATCTTTTTTATTCCTTTAATTTCTTCAAATGTAATACCTAACGCATCTAATACTTGTTCCAAAGCAGATTGTAATAGCTCACGATATTTTTTAGTATCTATATCTTGAAGTTTTGCTAATTCAAGTGCTTTAGCTCCGATAGTACCTTTGCTTTTTATAAAGGAAATTACTTCGCCTTTTTGATATTCTTTACCAGTCGCTTCTTTTAATTCTAGTGCTGCGCGGACATGTTGCGGCACTACTTTTGTATAGCCTGAAAGTTTTTTCTGTATTGCGATGTTTATCGCATAATCCTCTAAGGTGAAAGTATCTGGTTTCCCAATTTTCTTTAAATTATCTCTAACTATTTCAATAATTTCATTTTTAGCCTTGGAAAACTCATTATCATTTGTAATATTCTTTAAGATCTCAATCATTTGGCCAAATATGGTTTTAATAAAATCAGGAGTATTTCTTTTTTTAGCGAGTAATCCCTTGATATCTACATATTTAGTATCCTTATAGATACCTACATAATTTTTCTTTCTTTTAGAAAGCGCTAAAAATTGGTAGGTTTTTTCTTCCTCTAAATCAAGATCAAGTTCTTTTTTACTCCAATCTGATATTTCCTTCATCTGATTCTTAGAAGGATTCAATAAGAAGACGCTATCAGTGTCCCCGTACAGGACTTTTACGCCGAGTTCTTCTGATTTTTTAATTGTCTGCTTTATTGAGTATTGTCCTATACCAGTTGTGCTTTCTGCTACGGGTAGGCAAAATAATGGGAAATTTTGTGAACCAAAAACTCCATACGAACCATTAATAAACACTTTTAAAGCTTGCTGAATTGTAGTGAAGTAGCTACGTCTTTCATCAGATAAACTTTTCTCAACCGATTTTGGCTTGAAAAATTTCACCCGAATATCTCGGAAAAATCCAACAACATATGCAAATATACCCATTTTATGAGTACAAACATGATAGGGAATTCCTTTGATTAAATTTTCCGTACAATCAGTATGAGGGCATTGGACTGTTTCATAAGAAAGATTATATTCTTTTATAATTGAAGGGTAGAGTGATGCGAAATCCATAACTACAACATCATAATGAATACCTGGAACAGGAGGTATAACATAAGCTCCTGCATACGCTTTTCCCTCAATTGTGGCTTTAGAATAACCGCCTTTTTTTATTTCAGATATTTCTGAACGACGAGGGATTAAATAATTGTTTTGTCGATGTTCAAAATAGAAAATATTTTGTATCCATGCAGAGATTTGGTGCCTAATCATATCATGAATGGGCATTTTTGTCATTCTACATAGCAAAATTATAAGATTCCAGACAAGGGAATTATTAAATTTTGTTAATTCGAGCGTTAATATAGAATCTTTTAAATTGTACCATGCTAAAATGCCATATCTCATATCATGAATTTCTTCTTCGTGTTTATATTTACCTTCTCCGAGTAATGCCGTGCTGATTGCTTCTAATGAACTACTCTCATATGCTCCTCCAAAGGCATAACCTGATATACTTCTATTGAAAAATAAGTTGAATACATCAATATGAATTCCTTTTCTTAAATCACATTCTGCTCTTGAGAGAAATCCATATCCTCTTTTAAAAACAATAGGATTCAGATCTCTGTCTATTTTTAATTTATTTGCTCGATGAAATAAGTAATTTAAGTCAAAATTATCTCCATTAAAAGTAATGATAATAGGATATTCCCACATTAATCTAAATACTTCAGTTAATAATTCCTTCTCGCTTTTAAAAAATGTTATTTTAGCTTCTTTAGGAAATTTTTCATGAAGTTCTATGTAAGTAAATCCCGCTCGTTCCAATACATAAACTTGATGTAATCCATCAGTAGCGACAAAAGAAACACTGATAACTTCTTGCTTCGCCATAACTGGATCAGGTATTTTATAATCCTTTGGACCTATACTTACCTCAATATCAAGAGCCATCCGCTTAATATCAGGGATAGGAGTTAGAAAGATATTCAAATATTTTTTTGCAAATTTTTGCATTTCCGGTTCTTCTTCTTTAAACAAATTTATTAACTCATTAGCAATCCTCTCTGATTCAGTTTTATCTTCTCTAAATTCTACTTTTTCAATTTTTCCATTTTTGATACTATAAATTAATCCCGGAATTAAACCAGTATCATAAATATAATTTAAATGATATCTAATATCTGCTTCCCATGCTCCTCCTAGAATTCCTCGAATATTCTTTCCAGATCCTCCAATGTCGAGAGGAGTCTTTCCGTATATCTTGGTCATTGGAATTTCTTTGTCAGTTAATAATTCAAACTTTTTAACGTCTTCAATTCTTACGAATCCATCATAATTAGTTAATTCGATATTTGATTCTAAACTGGTTTTCGACTCCTTACTTAAGCAATAAGGCTCATGATTAGTAGTATCAATCCAAATTTTAATATCGTCAGTTTCTAAATCGTAAAATTTACAGTATGCTTTATTTTGTCCACCATCATAATCAACATCTAATAAAAGACCTTTTTCTAGATCCTGAACAATTTCACCTTTTTCTATTAAATATCTGAGATATCGTTGAGCATAAGATTCTCCCTTCATCTGTTTTATTTCAAAATTATCTTCCTTTAAACCAAAGGGAATATCATTACGTTTAAAATATAATTCATCAGGAATTTCTCCAGGAGCTTTAGGAGCTGTTTTAGGTTTTTCAGGCTTTTCTGCTTTTTTCTTAGTGGGTTTTTTTTTCGCAGGTTTCTTTTTTGCCACTGATTTCTTAGATCTTGACGTATCCATGAAAGAAGTGAGAGACTTCTGCTGTTTATCTTCTACTCTTTTCTTTTTTGCCAAATAAACACCAATATCAGATGACTTTTTTATTTCTATATATAATTATTATAGTATTTATTAAAATTTCAACTATTTCTACCTTAATATTGAAATATCTAGTACATTTTTTTTTGTTTTTAACAGATATTAAATCAAAACGAGAATATAAAAAAAAAATATTATTTTTTTTGGTTTCGAGAACTAATTGTACTACCAAACAGCTGAAAATCCCCATGCCATAGCACCTAAAAGAAATAACAAACATATGGCACTAAAAACGGTTCCTAAAATTCCAAATGTTTTATTATCTTCAGCAGTAGCAATTCCAACAATTCCTAGAATTAGAGCTATGAAACAAAAGACAAGTAAAACAATTCCAAAAGTCGCTGCTTGGGCAACTTGAGCAGTAGCTACAGTCCCAGCAAATGCAGCAGATGCTATAGCTCGCCATATCATTACTGGTAAAATTATAAAAGTTAAGACACAAAGAACAAGTGATAAAACGAAAGAAGCAATTCCAACTCCATTTCCCATATAATTTCACTCTCTTTTTTGTTTAATTTTTTTATTGGATGTAATTTTTATTTACACAAAATTGTATTTAAACTTTTTTACTCATTTAGTTCCAGTCGTCATCCTTATTCCCTCAATAAGCATAAAAGGAGCAAATACGGGATTTGAAGTCGGACTTAGCCATGTAGAGACTTGTTTTAATTTTTTTCCTAAACCTATTGTATGTTCAAGCATGTGATAATGGTTGGAGTTAATACGTAGTTCTCTGACGGGTTCAAGAATTTTTCCTCTATTTTTTACTAAAAACATGCCATCTTTAGGAATAGAAGATAATACTCCAGGAGGGGCATAACTCTGATAACGAGTGTACCACGTTGATGAAATTAATAAAGTAGGTTTCTCAGAAATTTCCATTAATTCTTCTAAGGTGTGATCACCAGCTGCAAATACCGTATTGGAAGGTCTTGGCATTGTAATTCCGGCATTACCAGTTGATTCTTTATTTTTTCTTGTGAGAGATGTATTCGTAAAATATTGATGTATAATTCCTTTATTAATTAATAATGTCTTTTTGGTGGGGACACATTCATCGTCAAAAGGAGAGCTTTCTAAACCATATTCAATGGTTCCATCGTCCCATGCTGAGATATTTTCGCTGGCAATTTTATCACCTAATCTTTTTCCTATTAACCATGATAAACCCATCTTTCTGATGTATTCATTCATAGCTATTGATAATGTAGGAGCTTGTAATTCAGTAGATACTTTTGGATATATGATTATATTATATATGCCTGGTTCCGCTTTTTTACCACCGACAGCCATTTTACAAATTTTTCCTGCCTCTTCTCCAGCCCATATTGCATCAAAATCTTTATTTAAGTGAGTTGAACAAGATAAAGATTCTCCTGTCGCGTACATATCTTCCGCAAATGCTCTTATTCGAAAATTAAGATGTGTTCTTTTAAAGTTTTGTTCAATACCGGTACTAGTTTCTAAAAAAAAATTAGTATCTCCAAAAAAGAAAGACCCAGCCACTCTCTTAGCTCCTTGGGTTATTGAAACATCTGTAGCTCTTTCAACAAGACCAATAGCTTTTTCACCCAAATTAGCGACTTTATCGTCAAAAATCTTACCTTGAATGCTCATATCATATTTAAGCGTTCCTTCTGGCAGTCTTTTGTAATATCTATTAATTTTTGCGACATTTAATAACTTTTCGCAATAATTTATGGTATTTTCGATTACATTAGGACTTAAATTGCTGATTGAAATTTCAGTTGTTCTTCTTTTTTTAGATAAAAACAATACTAACTTGATATCATCCCAATTCTTATTAATGTCTATATTATTCTCAGAAAATCTGATTTGATTCTCTGATTTTATTATTCCTTTAATTACCCATGAATCACAAAATTGTTTTAGATGCTTTTTAGCAAGCTCCATTTTATCTGTTAAAATTTCAAACTTTTTTTGATTCAAATAATCACCTTATGCTAATTTAACATTTCTTAATCTAACATTGGGACCACCAGTCCAAACAGGACACCCTTGGCCTGGTTCTGATTTACCACAAAAGGCTCCTTCCCATTCCATCGTTTCTTCCTTTCCTTGAGCGTCAATACTACCAAATAATCCAGGTGATGAGATTTCGAGACCTGGTTTTAAAACTAGATTTTTAATTTCACCATTTTCTATTAAATATGATTCTTGCCCTACATACTTAGATTGTAACCGCTTATCGTCAATATTCCATTCTGTGAAACTTTTCATGAAAATACCCAATTTTACATCCTCAATCATTTCTTCAAATGAATAATCTCCAGGTGCGAAATAAGTATTCGCCATCCTTATAATAGGTTCACGATCATAAGCCACAGCTCTAGCGGCAGCATTGCTATGAGTATTAAAAACACTAGCAGTCTCTCGATTTAACAACATTTCATTAAAGATTCCATTTTTAATTAGCTCTCTTCTGTGAGCCTTTACACCCTCATCATCATATAAATAAAAACCATAGGAACCTGCAATAGTTGGATCTTCATATATATTAACACATTCATTACCAATTCTAAAGCCAATTTCATGTTCTCTTAAATATGATTCCCCTGCCTGCGCTCCTTCACGACCTAGAATCCGATCCGACTCATGCGGATGGCCACAATTTTCGTGAGATATTATTCCTGCAACTTTTGGTCCTAAAATTATATCTATCTCACCTTCAGGAGGCTTTTTGGCTTCTATTATAATTTTCCCGAGTATATTAACTTTTTCTCTTACTTTTTCAATTAAATTCCAAGAAATTAATTCGTTCCACCCTGCTGTTGTAGCAAAAGTACTCATAGATTGTTCATTCTTACCACCAGGTTGTATTCCTATAATGATGGGTATAAAAGCAACTCGTGGAACTGAACTAGAGATTTTTGCTGAATCAGAATTAATGTAATATGTATCTCTCTGCTCTGTAATTAAAACAAAAATATGAATAAAATCTACAGGATATTTCTTTTCAGAGAAAATTTTAATAAAATCTTGAATATATTCGATCTTTTCTTCTAAAGAGACTTCTATTGGATTAATATCATATTTGCTTTGCCATTTCGCTTCGTAAAATTTTTCTTCACTCATTTGAATGGGAGTTTTTCTCTGTTTGGCACTTCTTTTAGCCGTTTTATATGCATGATCTACAGCATTATAAATAGATTCTCTATTCAAATTATTTGTTGTCGCCATTCCCATTCCACCATTTACTAAGAGTCTAACATTGATTCCTATTTTTCTACTAAACGCATCTTTAGTGAGGTCAATTGGTAAATTTCCAAGGTGCATTTTACCATTAAAAAAAGAGACAGTATCACTAATATTCGATTCTAATCTTACTTCTGCATAATCGCAATACTTTCCGTTAGATTGAGCATAATCCAATGCAGATTCCGCTAAATCTTTAAAGTTTTCCATTTTTAGTCTTAATTTAAAATATTATTCTTAATATATTACAATAAAACAGAAAAGAATTAAAGCTTTTTATGGTTGTTTATTGCCTTTTTGAATGAAGAATTTAAGAACTATTAAAAAAAAAAGAATATTATACTTAGACCATTAGTTTTTATTAATCAAACTCTCGATTTCTTTCAATAATAAAGTTTTTTCCGCAATAAACCAGTGCAGTTTTGATTTTTCTGGATGCTCATGGTAAATAATTTCTGATAATTTCTTTACTTCTTCCTCAGTAGGCTTAAGAATTTCTCCATTAACATTTTCTCTTATTAATAAAACTAGGTTGTCAGTTTCAAGAGGCTGGATGTCGTATCCATTTTTTATATTTTTATTGATTGTAACACATAATTCCGCCAAATACCATACCGAGTCATCATATGATTCATTCGATTTATATCGGCGATAGGCTAGGTTAGTAACGTCTTCTTTTGTAAATGGCATTTAAATACAACAAAATATATATAAAATTTTGAAACAGTGTATGTTTAACAAAAAAGATAGTTTTGTTTTTAATTATTTGTGTTAATTTTTAAAAGCTAAATAAACCACAAAATTAATTATTTATTCAGTTTTACTTAAAATATTATCAATATTTATAAATGCCTCTGTGGCTTAGCGGTATAGCAGCAGACTTGTAATCTGCAGATCAATGCATAATCCTTGCGTGAGCAGAAGTCGGGGGTTCAAATCCCTCCAGAGGCTTATTTTATATTACCATCTTTATAATTATAAAATAGGTTTTATTATGGAGACTGAAAGCTTATACAAAAATCATTATAAATTTATTTTCGCCTTTTTTTACCTGATAGAAGGGTTTGTTCAGGGAATTCCTTTCTTAGTTTTTCCAGTATATTTGGCAACACTCTTAGGTAATAAATATGATATCGCGAAATTGTTAATTATTACCTCAATAGGGTATATTCCTTGGTCAATCAAGATTATAGTTGGTTTTTGCAACGATAAGTGGGGTTCAAAAAAATATGGTAGAAGATTTCCTTGGATTGCATGTTTTGGTGTATACGGTGGAATTTGGTGGATTATTTTGGCAATTTATTTGCCTGTGGATGAATCTATTTATTTGACACTAGGAATTTATGCTTTCATGATAGCCCTTGGCATGGCATTTTCCGATACAGCCCTTGATGGGCTCATTTTAGATACAGTCCCAAAAGAAAAATTAGGACAAGTTCAAGGTTACACATGGACGTGTTTATTATTGGGAATGGGGGCAGGTGGTATGTTATTAGGTTTAATCTTTCTTGCTTTAGGTATAATGCCTATTTTATTTGCTTTAACTGGTGTGCTGGTTATTATTGCTTGTCTCTTAACTCGATTAATTAAAGAACCACCTTTAAAAAAAGTAGAAATAAAGGAGATGGGGAAAAATATCAAATCTCTTATTACCAAGAAGAAGAACTGGAAAGTTTATGGTAATTCATTTTTCGGAGCCATGGCAAATGTTATGATTCTTAGTTTTTTCGGATATCTTATATTAATTAATATAGGTATAATTGAGGTAAATCAAACGATTTTGTCAATTAGAGAGGGTGAACCTGTTGAACTTTTAGGCTGGATCTCTGTATTTTATTTCTTTAGTGGAGTTGGAACTGTAATTGGTTCGATTATTGCTGGAAAACTTGTTGATAAAGGCAGAAAGAGAACTCTTACAATTGTTTATTTTATATATATACCTTTTTGCATTATTAGTGTAGTACCGTTTTTAATATCTGGAGAACTTATATTGGCGTTGATTTATGGTATAATTGCTATATTAATATTTGGGGCAGTTCAAGGAGCGCTAAATATAACAACCCAAACTATAAACGGAGATATTTCAAGAAAAGAATATCCCGATTTAAAAAGCAGTTTTTATGCGTTGTTAATATCATGGTGGAATGGTGGACAAGCTCTCGGTTCATTCTTTGGGGCATTGATTTTTATATATTTCGCTTTTTATATAACAGATTTCAATATATTATACTTTTTAATATCTGTTTTTGGAGCTATCACACTATTTATAAGCTATTTATCTTTTAGAGCAATTGATCCAAAAGATTATGAATTTTCCCATCATTTAGAAAAAGATTAACGATTTGGTGAAATGTTATTAATAAGATCAACAGGTTAATTTTTTGCATAATAGATAATGTTAGAGCTGAGCATTTCTTTAATTTCATAAATAGAGGTTTACTCCCTAATTTTAAAAAATTAATGGAGGAGGGGATTTTTTCTAAAAATTGCATAACAGATTTCCCAACAATCACGTATCCAACACAGCAATCTTTGATTACAGGAACATATACTGGAGATTATCGAAAGGAATTATGTCATGGCGTACCTTTGTCTGATTGGATGGGCCGTGATATTGCACCTCCAAAACTAAGATGCTATGCTTCCAAAAATTTACAAATCTATAAAATGAATGAAGATTTGGGGCGTAATTGCCAGACAATTCTTGAAATGATTGACGAGGGAAATACGTCAAGTATAGTTCAGTTTATAAATAGAGGGGCTGACTTTTTTTTTCCAGAAAATAAAATCAAATTAGCAGTTTATTACTTACTATTGACACAAAAACGGTTTTTTTTAAAATTAATCGCTCTAGCTAATACTATTATAGTTCAAAAATTATTAGAAAACTTTAAAAAACCAAAAAAATATTTTGGAAATAATGAGCCTCCTATTTGTTCAAATCTCTTATTTTTTACGTCAGATATACTATGTCATGCTTTTGGATATGACAATAAATATTATAAATTGAATTTAATCCATATAGATAAGCAAATAGGAATCTTAATAAGTGAATTAGATAAAATGGGATATTTAGATGATACTGCGATTGCAATAACTAGCGATCATGGAAATTATAGAGCAGGGAAGACTGGAAGCTTAACAAATTTTTTTGAGAGTTTTGGATTAACACATTATCACCCTCGTAAAAATATAAAAGGTAATTTTAATTTATGCGGATTTGGTGGAGTGGGATTTCTTAATTTTAAAGGTGCTAGCTCACATAAATATGGTTGGAGTCATCCTACTATTAACGAACTTAAAAAATATGGTTCAAAACGAATCAATTTATTGGATAGTCTGTTTAAAATAGAAGAGAGTCATTTAATGTATTATAGAGATACAAATAACACTTACGATAAAGGAATTATTCATTTAAAGCGTAAAGATAGAACCACAGGAAATATTATGTCAGGGACAATTGAATATAGAGGTACTGGAAATAATTATAAAACTAAATATATAGCCGAAGATGATAACAATGATATATTTGGATATAGCAACGATGATATAGCAAATAAATTGATTGACAATCGCTTCCACTCTATAAATGAATGGATTGAAGGGACTTATCACCTTGATTTTCCAATGTATCCAGATTTAATTCCACGACATTTTAAAAATCCTCGAAGTTCTGACATTATTGTTAGCACTGGTGGAAAAGTTGTTTTTAAACATGAGAATGAAAAAAACAAAAATGAGCCTTTATATACTCACGATATTGGTCTCAGAAAATGTGCTATTGTACCATTAATAATTGGAGGATCTAAAGAAATTCCATATAAAGAAATAACTTATTGTAAAACAACAGATATTGTTCCGACTTTATTAAAATTCTTAGGGAAAAGGGCCCATAAAAGTGTAATTGGGAAATGTCTAATTTAATTAATAGAAAGTTATTATTAAAATTAGAATAAGAATTTAAAAATATTAAACCGTGTCACTCCTCAGTAATTGCATTATATAATCAGCTACTGTTTCAATTGAATCTGAAATCGCTTCCATTATATCAAAAGTGTTTCCAGCAGTAAATATTGTAAAGTTATTCACGTCGTAATTTGTTTCTTGAAGACTTTTTCTTAATTTTATATTAGAAATATCTATTTTGTGTTCAAGTAAATTAATTTGTTTGCTAAATTCTTTGACTTTTTTCCTTTCTTGAAGCAAATCTATAACTATTTTATCTAAATACTCTACGCATTCCACGGTTGTATTCATAATTTCTTTTACAAGGTTGACAGTTTCCTCACTACTTTGGTTCCAAAATTTTATGGGGATTGTATTTATACGCCTTGCTACTCCAGTGGCACAATTTGCCACATCATCTTGACGTTTGATCAAATGAGATAAATCCGTTCGTACGCTAGGATTTAATTCACCCTTTGATATATCTTGTAAAATTTCCCTTCTTAATTTATCTGCTTCACCTTCCAGAAGATCTACATTATGAAAATTAGCATACGCTTTTTCAAGATTTTTATCTGTCAATAAAATATCTATTCCAGTTTTCAATTCTCTGACAGATTCTTGAACTTTTTGAGCGTGTTTGATAGATTTTTCTAAAACTGATGTAGCAGTTCTTTTTTTAAAATATTCAATAAGAGTACCCATTTTATTAACACACTCTAATTCTTTTCTTAATTAACAATATATATAATTCATATTGTTTAAATAATTTAATATATATTATATCATCCCAAAACTTATAAATCCAAAATAAATTAATCCTGCTAAAATAGCTGCCACCGGAAACGTTAAAATCCAAAATATAAACATCTTTCCTAATTTGCCATAGTCTACTTCTTTTTTTTTAGCTAAATTCATGCCAATAATACAAAATACAATCACATGGCTGTGACTTATTGGAACACTAAAAACAACCGTACAAAACATTAATATTATGGCTGAAGCAAGCTGAATGATAAAACCATCGGAGGGACGAGCATCTGTTAACTGACTTGCTAAATTTCTGATAACATAACGACCTGCAATAAATAGCCCCAAGAAAGCTATCAGGGCACAAATTACAACAAAAAAATAATATCCAACAATAGTTAAATAGCCATTACTATATAATGCATATAAAATCCCTAAAGCTTCTGCCGAATTTGCACCTACCCATATTTCCGCAAAAATAATTGCAAATAACAACGCCCAAGCAAAATTTTTCTCTGATCTTTCAATTTCATTTAGTCCTTTCTTTTTTGATAAATATAACTTATCAATTATTTTATAAAGAAGGTAAGTACCAAGTAAGCCAAATAAAGGACTTAAAAACCATGAAAGTATAACTCCGCCCAATTTTTCCCAATTAAACGCCATTCCAAGATTAACGCCCCCAGAAAAGATAGCATATACAATAACAACTCCAAAAATACTTCCTATTAGGCTGTGAGTACTAGAGAGCGGTATTCCTGCAAAAGACCCAATGATTAGCCATATTATTGCGCTTATTAATACTGCTAAAAGCATAAATACAGTATATCTTATTCCTGATCCCAATATTTTTTGACCAACTAAACTTGCAACTCCTTCTGAAAGAAATATTGTTCCAAAAGCGATAGCAGCCCCTCCTATAATAAGTACAAATTTAAATTTTAAAGTTCCTGCTGCTGCTAAAGGTGCACATGTTTCATCATTTGCACCTATCGAAAAAGCTAATCCTATTGCTAAGACAATTAAAACGACAACCAAAATGGCCGCTAATTCATATTCAAAAGCCATATATCAGACCCTAAATTCGGCTCATTTGAAATAGAAGTATTTGGTAGCTAAAAATTGAATGTATTCCGCGAATTTCTTAATATGATTAGCAAGCATCTTTATTCCTTCAATTAATTCTTTTAAATAAAGAAAAGTCCTTGAAAGGTAATCCATATCGTAATTCCATAGACGTTCTAGTAAATCCCATTCCTCAATCCTCATCTTTCTTCTTTCCTCTTTTATGTATTCGCAAATCTCATGTGCTCGTTCTAAATCAGTTCCAATTGTTTTAACTGCTTCAACTAAATTCATTGTAATTTGTCTAAGAGATTTCAATATTAATTCCAATTTAAGCTTAAATTCCTCGTCAGGAAACACTACTTTATATAGTAACATTTTATGTGCTAAAAATTCACCAATATCCTTAATATCGTTGATTTTATCAAAGACTTTTAACCGATCAGCTTTAGAGAACATTAATTTGGATTTAAATATTTTAGCTTCGAATGTCTTTTTTATATCTAGTTCAGTTTTCGTTTCAATTACATGATTCAAATTTTTAGTAAAATTTTCAAAATCTTCTTTTGTTAAATATTCAATTCCATCTATTAATTTCTGTGTCTGCTCATTTATTGTATCCATAAATAAATGAGTTAAATCATCAATTCTTAATTTTTTAAGTTCCTTTTTAGTTAAATCTGTAATTTCAACCATATTATTGATCCCGTTCTTTTTTTTAAAAATTCAAAACCATTATTTCAAGAAAATTAATCTTTTAGGTATGTTCTATTAATCCAATTTAATTTTATTAATTTTCTATCAATTAATAAATTTATAATAATAGGTTAATTATTTTTTAAAATTGACTAATTATTTAATCCATGCTATAGTTCATTTTGTCTTTTTCTTATTATAAAGTCGAGAAATTTTTGGCTTGTATCGAAAAAGGTTTAATAAAATCACTTAAAAAAGTAGAGTGAATATCATTATGGTTTAAAAATTATTAGATAACTTTGATAACTTATTATAAGACTACGGATATTGTGGCAACTTTGTTAAAAATAATAGGACAAAAACCACATAAAAGTGTTTTAGTAGAAAGCTTAATTTAAAAAATAATTATTTAAGTCAAAATTAATCATAATAAATTTGATTTATGTTTGGAAGGATGGAATTGGATTTAGTCTTTAAAAAAATATTCTGTTCCATTTGAAATTGATTTCTTAATTTGTTCTTTCTCCACTAATTCTTGTAAAAAACTGTATAAATACATTTTACCTCCTATTTTTAATCTTAAATTAAATTCTATTTCCTCTAATTTAAGACCATATCCTTTATTTTCTTCGAATATTTGATATAGCTTTTCTATTATTTCCTTTTTATTTTCTCCTTTTGTTATATCTTCTATTGGTGTTGGTATTTCATTCTCACCTATTCTTTTTTATTTTAAAAATTAATTTTTTATAGACATAGTCAAGATTTAATTAAATTCTCAGTAATCCATTTTTTTATTTGGTTTCTTACAGATCTAAAAAACTCTATTATGTGGTCATCTGCCCCTTTAAATGCAACAGGATCATCAAATGGAGCATGAATCATTTCTTTTGCTTTCGGAAAAAAAGGACAAACTTTTTTAGCATTATCGCAAACAGTTATTACAATATCAAATTCAACATTATTGAATTCAGAAATATTTTTTGACATTTGTTTTGATATATCAATACCTATTTCTTCCATAACTTTAATTGCGTAAGGATTTATTCTTGAGGGGTTTGTCCCTGCGCTAAATGCTTCGAATTTATCGCTATAAAAATAATTAATTAATCCTTCCGCTATCTGAGAGCGCGCTGAATTTCCAGTACAAATGAATAAAACCTTTTTCTTCTTCATAAAAATTTACCAAAAATCTAAATAAGAAATATCTTATGGTTTTAATTATGTTCTTTTCGCAACTGTTAGCATTATAATATAATCAGCAGTATCTTCTGCATTATCACTAATGGCTTCAAGAATTGAAATAAAATTATGGATTTCAATTGCACAGAAAGGATTAATATTAGGATGGTTTGAAAGAAGAGTATGATTTATTATAAAACGTAGCTCATCACATTCATGTTCAAGAATATTAATTTCTTCACCTATTTTTTGTATTTCTGCCTTTTCTAACGTTATTAAACTTTTAACCATATGGTTTAACATTTTAACTGCCTTTACAGAGATTCTAGCCATTTCTATAATTGTCTCATGAACTTTTTTATCAAGGTTTAAGAAATCAGTAGGGTTAATATAACCTAGAATTCTTGCTCCAGCATTAGTAGCATTAGCGACTTCATCAATTCTACGTACGAGATGAATTAAATTTTCACGTATTATAGACGTGAGTTCGGCTTTGGAAAGCATTCCAAGTATATCTCTTCTTATTATGTCAGCTTCATGCTCTAATTTATCAACACGAGAAAAAACTTTATGAGCAAGGTCAATTTTTCTCTCTTCAATGAAAAATGTTAGCCCTTTCTCAAATTCTACAACGCATTCGAGAACCTTTTGCATATGAACTAAAGTTTTATTAATTGCGGTCTCTTCATTACGAGATTTAAACCATTCAAACAAGGAACTCATTATTCTAACCTCCAGATCTTATTTTTTTTTTATTTTATTCTAATTTTAATACTTCTTTTATTACATTATCACCGGGATGTTTAAAAACAATTCCCAGTTCTTTTGGAAAATAAACTGTCACTTCCAAATTTTCTAAAAATGTATTATATATTTCAGCAGTTGCTGGATTTGTCACAATTATTATTTTTTCTTTACCATTTATATTAACTAGAACTTCGAATCTATAAAAAACACCCATAAACTTACGTCTAAAAATTTTTCCATGGAGAGCATTATGTTTTTCTTTTGTTCTATCCCCTAATCGAATTTTCATATGATTAGCTCTAGTTACTAATAGTACTTTATCTCCATTTTGAATTTTTTCATAAACTGATTTTTGTACATAAGACGCAAAAACTTCGGATAATCCTATATCAATAGGTATAGGAATTAAATTCTTTTTGATTTTTGAGAAAAATTTGTCTCCATGCTTTCCATTTGTATTAATATCCCATGAAGCTTTATTATTTTTTACAAAAATACCTTCAAAATAATTAATTTCACTCATGAAGTTTGCCACAAAAAGATTTTTAGGTTTATAATAGATTTCATAAGGAGTACCTACTTGTTCAAGTTTACCGTTATTAATTACAGCGATTCGATCAGCAACCATCATAGCTTCTTGTTCCTCATTTGTTACATGTATTACTGTTAATTCTAATAATTTAGATTTTGCCATTAATAACAATTCTCTCCTTAAATTCATTCTAAGTCCTGCATCAAGTGCCTTCAACGGCTCGTCTAATATTAATAATTTAGTTTGCTCCAAATTCATGAGAGCACGACAAAGTGCGACTCTTTGTTTCATACCGCCACTCATTTCTTCAGGTAAAGCTTCATTTCTGCCTGTGAGAAGTGTCATCATTAAAATTTCTTCGACAATTATTTGTGTTTGTACAGGACTACGTGAATGAACACGAGCACTATAGGCAATATTATCATATATTGACATATGAGGAAAAAGAGCATAATTTTCAAACATAAATCCTAAATTTCGTTTACCAGGGGATCGTTTTGTAACATCTTTATCATCAAAAAAAATTCTTCCAGAATCTGGTTTAATTAAACCAGCAATTATTTTTAATAATGTAGTTTTTCCTGCTCCTGTTGGTCCAAGAATTATGAAATATTCTCCATCTTTAATCTTTAATGATATATCATCCAAAGCTTTAAATTTTTTGAAAGATTTTGATATATTTTTTAATTCTATATCTACGATAAGATTTCACCTCGGTCACATTAAAGATAATTCATGTAATAAGTCTTTAGGAGCTGTAAATACATGAATATCGTCTATATGAATTCCTACTATCAATATATCTCCTGGATTAAAATTTTCTTCAAATATTCCTGGTTTTACTGACAAAAAATTATCTCCATTATCTAGTGATAGATAAAACCTTTTTGTAGCACCAATAAATCTTGTATTTTCCAACTTTGCTTCAAAAAATTGCATCTTAGACCAATCATAAGGGCTTTTGCCAAAATCATAATCTTTTGGAAATAGATAAACATCTTCAAACCGGAAGCCAATAACAATACTATCATCCAAATTAAATTTACTTCCAAAATTATTGCACATAATTTTTGGACCTCCTAAACGTGTCCATACTTTAATTTTTTCGTTTTCTAAGAGCTTCAGAACAAATCCTTGAAGAAAATTCGTTTCTCCCAAGAAATTTGCGATAAATATGCTTTTTGGGTTCTCATATAATTCATATGGCGTTCCCATCTGAAGAATTTGTCCCGCTCTCATAATAATAATCTTATCTGCAATAGCCATAGCTTCTTCTTGATTATGTGTGACATGAATTGCAGTGAGACCTAAATCCTTAATTAAATTTCTTAGTTCATGGCGAAAAACTTTTGAAACTTTTGGATCTAATGAACCCAACGGTTCATCCATAATTAAAATTTTTGCTCCTGTTGCGATAGCTCGAGCAATTCCTAATTTTTGTAAACCAGGATTTCCAAACATAGAGGGATAATCATCAGCATTTTCCAATAACTCAACCATTTTTAACGCCCATTCAGCCTTTTCAATAATATATTCCTCATTATATCCTCTCATTTCTAAACCAAAAGTTACATTTTCCCATACTGTCATATGATCAAAAATTTCAAAATGTTGGAAAATGAAACCCATATCTCTATCTTCCGGAGGAATACCGTCTACATTTTTTCCATCTATAAGTACTTTACCATTAGTAGGATTCTCAAGACCTGCTATCATACGTAAAGTTGTTGTTTTACCGCATCCACTAGGACCTATCAGAAATATATATTCTCCATCATTAAATTTAAGAGAAATATTGTCAACAGCAAGGACTTTTCCTTCGTCAAAAGTTTTTGTTATATTAATTAACTCGATAGATGGCATCTCATTTACCTCCCTGGGTTCTTACAGCTCTTAACGCTAGAATTAAGAAAGCACTGAAAATAATTACTACCGTACTTGCAAAAATTGCACTCGCAAAAGCATTTGCTTCCACCCAATCTACGATTAAAACAGGAACAGTTCTAATATTTCCCATAACAACAATAGTTGCCCCTGTTTCTCCAAGGGAACGTGTAAAAACCATAATACATCCTGCTAAAATCCCTTGTTTGATACTTGGGAAAGTTATTTTCCTAAATACCGTCATGTTAGATGCTCCCAAAGTACGAGCTGCTTCTTCAACTCCTACATTAGTCGATTCTAAAACACCGATAATTGGACGAACCATATATGGAAAAGTAAAAGTGATATGAACAAATAAAATCATATAGAAACCGGGTTGAAATAACCCAATGCCCGCTGGGCCCCAAAACATAAATATTGCAAAACCTAATGCCGCAGAAGGTATAGCTATTGGAATATCGAGTATTGTATCTAAAATAGTTATAATCCTTCCCCAACTTCTTTTAACAATTATAAATGCAAATGGTATCCCAACTAGGAGATTAATAAAAACAGCCAATATTGCTATATAGATTGAATTCATAAATGCCACATATAAATAAGCCCATTTATAATCCTTACCTAAAAATAACTCATCTATTATATCAGCACCTATTACTCTAGTTATAATATAAAATGATGGAATAAGGATAAGAAGAAGAAGTACTGTCCCTGTTAGCGCGTCTCTAATGACACGTAAACTTTTATGACTTAAATGTTTCTCAAATCCAGGCCAAACGCTCTTAATTGGTAACCCAACTTTTCTCGTAAAAAATTTTATAGAAAATAATAATATTATCGAGATTGCTATTAAAATTCCAGCGATAAGTGATGCAGCAGGTAATTCCAATTGCCTTCTAAATCCAACTATCACAATAGGAGCAGTCTCAACTAATCCCGAAAGGATAATTGTTGCTCCTGTTTCACCTAAACTCCTTGTAAAGGCAAGAATTGCTCCCGCAATAATTCCTTCTTTCATCATTGGAAGTGTTATGGTTCTAAATACAGTAAATCCAGGAGCACCGAGTGTTCTTGCAGCATCCTCATATAGAGTATCGGTCTTTTCTAAGACTATTTTCATATTACGGACTATATACGGAAATGTAAAAATAACATGTCCTAATAATATTAATAGAAATCCTGGATTAACTCCAAATATTCCCCAATATAACAATACTGAAAAACCCAAAGCACTAGTTGGTACTGCCATTGGTAAATCAACCATAGCGTCTAAAATCTTTTTTCCTCTGAAGTTATAACGAGTTAATATAATTGCTGTTGGAAATGCGATTATGATATCTATAAGTACTGCAATTGCAGCTATTGAAAAAGATACTGCTAAAGCTTCTAAAATAATACGCCACTTCAAATCACCCAATATTTCGTCGTTAAATACATCTCTATAAATTGTAGGAAGATTTAGGAATATAGTTAAATATATGTAAATTATTGGTCCTATAATAACAAGAATAAAAAAAAGAATTACTACTGAATCAAGACTTTTCCGATATATAGGTTTTGAAAAATGGCGATCGAATTTTAAATTTAGGGGTAATTTTAAATCTTCATTCTTTGAGTTTTCTTTTAATTTCTTATTAATTTTGCTCATAATTATTCCAATCTTTTAATTGGTTTTAAAATTCTCTGTTTTTACAGAGCAACCACATGTCTGGGATTCTTAATAATGCATCTTCATCTTTAGGAACAGATAACTCAGTCACATTGAGATTATAGGTAATCCCATTTTTATCATAATTAAAAACATCCTTATCCAAAGGGATTGATGTATCAATCGGTCGAAATCCATATTCCACAGCTGATTCAACTGTTTCTCTCTCATTAAGAAACTTTAGAAATTTTCCTGCAATACGTTCTTGTTTTGGAGTAATCCAGTCCGCATTTAATATACAGAAAGGATGATCGCTATAGAGAGTTCCTTCTTCTGGATAAATTGCGATTATTTTTCCTTCAGTCGATTCACTCGAAATATCCACTATTAAATTTTCATATAGAAAAGCTAAATTTAAGCCATTGGGTCCTTGGGTTTGCATATATCTGCTCAAGAAACCAGTTGATTTCCCATACAAAACAGCAGTAGATTCAAAAACAGTAAGCCACTTTTGATTATATTCATCTTTTAAATCTTCCATTGTTATATCTTCGGAAGGTTTTCCAGTAGCAGCAGATAATGCCATTATTACTGTCATAAAACCTGAATTTGAAAGCCGTGGATCTGTATGAGCCATTTTAAATTCAACATCTAATTCTGCAATTAAATCAAATACATCATTAAATCCATTTATTTTATTCGTCTTATTAAATTCTTCCCATGTTGCGATTACAATAGGAGAATAAATTATTTTCACAGCTTCATCGACATCTACAATGTCTTTTTCACTGCCGGTGTAATCTTTCCATTTTGTATTAAGATAGGGCATCCAAATGGAACTTGCTGGGCTCCATATAGTTGGAAAGATTTCACCATTCAAAATGCTAATTATGGAGTCAGCGGATCCATAAGGATACATATGTATCATAATATTCTCATCAGGATGGTTCTTTTCCCAATCTTCCATAAAATCTGAATAAGCCTGAGTCATCCAACTTGCTTTTTCAGAACTATATATAATATAAATGTGAGTGACGTCTTCTTGACCTAACGAAAATATTAAATTAGTGGAGAGATACCCCCCAAAAAATCCCGAAATAAAAATTATAAAAATTAATACTTTAGTATTCTTTTTAACTCTATGTATTTTAGCCTTAGTCATGATAATGAGAGATATGTGTCAATTGTCTTAAATAAATGATCTAATGTAATTATCTATAATAGCGAATATTATACCACCTAATATTCCTAATAAAAAAATAGAAAAATATATATAAAGCCGTTTCATAAGTTTTCTCTAATCTATCATTTATTTATCTTTTTGATATTTGATTTTAAATTATCCATAAATATATTAAAGATGTTTCGACATAGAATATGGTGGATTATTTAGAATCTATAAAACTATAGACTTTATATAGAGGATAATTATTCTCATAAAATAGTTAATAGAAAATTAATAATTAGGGTGGATAAATTTAAATTTCAAAATTAATGGAAATATATATATCTATATAGAATAACTAAAATATATAGAAAACGTTTTATAATATTGCAGAAATATACATAAAATAAGATGGTGTTATATATCGAAAATAGAAAAATTCAGAAGACTGGCGGAAGTAGTTATATTGTATCTCTACCAATTGATTGGGTCAAATCACATAAAATTGATAAAAATTATAAAGGTTATTCATTAGGGATAATAACACAACCTGATGGAAATTTATTAATTACTCCAAATCCAAATAAGGAAGAAATTCAGCGAGTAAAAGAAATTGATTTAGATGATATAAAAGATTATAATTTTTTGTTTAGAATTTTAATTGGAGCTTATATAATGGGTTTTTCAATGATTTCATTAAAATCAAGCAAAAAATTTGAACCTTTCGTAAGAGAATGTGTTGCCAATTTTACTCAGATCGCTATTGGTCCCGAAATTATCGAAGAATCAAACCAGTATATTTTAATTAAGGATTTACTCAATCCAAAGGAAATGCCATTTGAAAAAACAATAAGAAGAATGTATGTTCTTGTAGAAAGTATGCATGAAGATGCCATAACTGCTTTAAAAACAAGAGATAAAGAATTGGCTGAAGAAGTTATTAAAAGAGATAATGATATTGATAGATTGCATTGGTTAATTGGGAGACAATCTAATATGGTATTGAAAGATATTATTTTATGCCAAAAAATGGGTGTAACTCTTGAAGAAGCGAATCAATATCAATCATTTAGCAGATATTTAGAACGTATAGGAGATCACGCAGTTAAAATAGCTGAAAATATAATAAAAATAATTGATCAAAAAGTTGATAAGCAGTTAATTGAGAAGATCTCGGAGGCAAGTGATATGGCATTGAAAAAAATACTTACGATGAGTTTAGATGCTTGGCTCCAAAAAGATATTAATTTAGCCAATGATAATATTGAAATAATAAAGGACTTAATAGTATTATGTGAAGATATCACAGTTGAACCGAATCAGAATAATGTGAAATTATCAATTGCGATTAGTTATATAGTTGAAAGTATAAGGAGGACAGGAATATACGGCGGAGATATTTCCGAAATAATAATAAATAATCTAATTAATGTTTAATAAGTAAATTATTTTAAACTCTTTAAATATTGAAAGATTAATTCCGCGGGTTTTGATTATGCGTAAAATTTCTTTTTTATTCAAAATTTATTGACACTTTTTTGTTTATATTAAGTTAAAATTTTTAGCTATATAGTATATTAATATATAATACCAGATATTAATGATGAATATGGAAGAGGGAATTAAAAAAAGAATTCTTAGTGTAAAAGACACAGTTAAAATTAAAGTTAGGGTTGATGATACGGATCTAATGTCAGTTGTACACTTTAAGAACTACTTATCATTTTTCGATATGGGATTTGTAGAATTCATGAGTGCTATAGAAAATCCAGTTGAAAGCGCTGTTCAGAGTGGCATCGTGTTTCCTGTTAAAAAACTTGAGATAACATACGAAGAATCGGCCAAATTTGGTGACCATATTATAGTAGAAACGAAGATAAAAGATATCGGAGAAAAATCAATGACTTTCCTTCATAAAATATTTAGAGAATCCGATAATGCTTTATTAGCAGATATTGAATGCGTTCGTTTAGTTATGGAATTAAAAACTAAAAAATTACTTAATGTTGCACAATTTTTAACTAAATATGTTTGATTTCATTTAACTTTAGAGTAAAAAAAATTTGGTCAAATTTATGAGTAAATCAGAAACTTTAGAAATTAGACATTCAAAATTAAACATGGCATCATATGGTTTCGCAAAATTTCTTAATGAATTCATTGATATGGCATTTGCTTCATTTGGATTTTATTATTATGAGAGTGAAATTGGCTTAAACGTCTGGCTCGTAGGATTGGGCTATATAATATTCGCAATATATAATGCCATCAATGATCCTTTAGTAGGATACACAACTAATCGCCCTTTTAAATTCACCAAAAAATGGGGAAGGCGATTTCCATGGATCCTTTTCGGGGGTTTTTTTTGGATTCTTAGTTATTACCTTATATTTTCGCCACCTACTGTCAGTACGGAGACAGTATCAGGGTCTTTAATTATTTTTGCATGGTTAATATTTGCCACTTGTCTTTTTGATACATTTGCATCGATTTTTTTTGTGAATTTTGCCTCGCTTTTTCCAGACAAATTCAGATCTGTTGAAGAAAGAAGGACTGCTACTGGAATAGGAACATTTATAGGGATTTTTGGAGTTGCTCTTGGTGCGATTGTTCCACCTTTTTTCATAACATTTGGTGTATTAAATTCATACATTATCCAAGCAGGAGCTATGATTCTAATAGGATTAGTAGTTTTAGCCCTCTCAATTCCAGGCTGCCGTGAAGACCAAATATTAATTGACCGCTATCTGACCACATATGACGATAAAACAAAGAGAGAGTCCTTTTTCGGGACATTAAAAGTTGCCATGAAACAAAAAACATTTGTGGTATTTATTATTACTTACACTCTCTATCGTGGTTTAGTGATTTTAATTCAAGCGTCTATTCCATACTTAGTTCGATTTGTCTTAGAGAAGAAAGCCAGCGCTACAATATTACTTTCAGGAGGATTTTTAATAGGTGCTTTAATATCAATACCTTTTTGGATTTTTTTAGCCAAGAAAACAAATAATAACCGAAAAGTAATGATAATTGCTGGTTTTGCTATTACAATCAGTACAATACCTTTAATATTCATCACACATTATGAAACTCTTATTATCGCTATGATTTTATGGGGAGTTTGCCTTGGAGGATTTTGGGTTATGATAGCACCAGTGCTTGCTGATGTCATAGATGAATCAGTTGTGAAAACAGGTAAACGTGAAGAAGGGATATATAATGGATTTCAGCAATTTTTTGGTCGCTTTGCAATTATGATACAAGCGATAAGTTTTGTTTTAGTACATACATTTACAGGATTCGTGGAAGGTGCGTCAGCCCAGTCTCCGCAAGCAGTTTGGGGGATTCAAATACACTTTGCTTTAATTCCGATGATTTTAATATTATTAGGAACTATTATATTTTGGAAATGGTACGATTTAACACCTGATAGAGTAAAAATTAATCAAGAAAAAGTCAAGGAAATGGGGCTTTAGATATTACTTCGCGATATTTAAAGGCTCCTTATTATTATTTATAATAATTTTTATCCGAAAGATTTTTAAAATTTTATTAATGATTAAATTCACGTTTTCCTAACCTTTTTTAAAATAATAAGGGAATATCAAATGAAAATAGAATATGCTGAAAGAATTGGTAGATTGCCTACATATATTTTTACTGAGATTGAAGAACTCATTATTCAGAAGACTAAAAAAGGTGTTGATTTAATAAAATTAGGTATAGGAGACCCTGATCTTCCTACTCCAAAAATCATTATCGATGATATGATTGCAGAATCTAAAGTACCAGATAATCAAAACTATCCTACAAGCATGGGAGAGGATTTTTATAGAGAAGGGGTTGCTCGCTGGAATAAAGTAAGATATGGAATAGATTTAGATCCTGCAATTGAAGTATCACATGTAATGGGGGGCAAAGAAGGTGTTGCAAACATTGCAAGGGCATTTATAAATCCTGGTGATATTGTTCTATGTCCAAACCCGGGGTATCCTGTCTATGAAAATGGAGCTACTAAATTATGTGATGGAGATCCCTATTTACTGCCATTAAAAAGAGAAAATGATTTCCTCCCTGATCTTGAAGCAGTTGAAACTGATATTCTCAAAAAAGCGAAAATGATGTATTTAAATTATCCTAATAATCCGACAGGCGCAATTGCTCCCATGGATTATTTAAAAAAAGCCGTTGATTATGCAGAGGATTATAATTTCTTTATTGTGTATGATAACCCATATTCTGAATTTACATATGAAGATTATGTCGCTCCTACAATTCTACAGATTAATAATGATCATGTAGAAATAAATAGTGCCTCCAAAATGTTCAATATGACAGGGTTTAGATGTGGATGGGCAGCTGGAAATGCAGATATTATAGCTGGTTTACGAAAAGTAAAATCTCAAATTGATTCAGGAGGGTCTATTTTTATCCAAAAAGCTGTAATAAAAGGTTTAAATGAATATACGAATGAAAAAAAGCCAAAAATCGTCGCAAAAAGTATGAAAATATATGAGAAGCGTCGAGATGTGTTGGTTAATGGATTAAACGATATTGGATGGCCTACTAATAAACCAAAAGCCACCTTTTATATATGGACTGCTGTTCCTGAAAAATACTGTGATATTACTTGTATGGATTTTATTAAAAAATTAATTAATGTAGGGGTTGTTGTCACACCAGGAATTGGATTTGGTCAATATGGAGAAGGTTTTGTTCGATTTGCTTTAACTCAAAATATAGAAAGAATTCAGGAAGCCTTAGAAAGAATAAAAAATCTACTATAGCTATTTTTTTACATATTTTTCCCAAAGATAACCCATTTTTATCTCGTCTTCAAGTTCAAGTTCACCAGGTTTAATCTCAGAAATATCCATTATTAGAGAAAAGGGTGATTTTTCTTTAGATGTCTGATTTTCGTAAAAATCAACACTCATATATCCTTCAATAGTTTCTTCAGATTTTCTTTCCATATCTCGGATTTAATTTATATCAAATAATTAAATAAAAATCTATTTTTGGAATACAACTAAAGAAAATATAATGAATAGAATATTTAAAGGTTCTGATCATTAATCTGATTAATCAAGATTGATAAAGATTAAGTGTTCTAAGAGATATTAAAAATAGCACTAATAATATTAATGTATAACATAAAGTGGATTTATATGAATAAATCTACAATATTATAGTTATAATTTATAAAATCTTTTACCTTACTACCAACCTATTTTTTCTTGGGATATAGATATTTCTGCCGGAATAAAGAAATTTTCACAATCATAAAACTCTGTGCAATTAAAGGATTCCTCAGAGATCTCTATCGTCATAATTTTTTTCTCGCTAATGACAACCACACCTTTTACCTCCTTTTTTTTTAATTTTATCATATTCAAAATCTCCAAGCAGAAACAAACTCCTATGATCTCTTCTATTAAAATTTCACACACCCAGCGAACAAATCCGTGAAAAGTTTAAAAGAAAGAGATTATAAGGATTTGTTTCGCTATAGTAATAAAACTACTACTAATAAACCTGATAATTGTACCAATTTGTTTGAAGTAGTAGTTTTTGAAATCATTATTATTTAATTATATCTTCTTACAAATATAAATCTTATTTTATTCAAAAATTAGAAAATATGATGTTTATGGATAAAAAAATAGTGTTAGTTGGGGCTGGCTCAACGATGTTTGGCCCTGCAATGTTAATGGATATTTTTCTAAGCGATATTTTAAAAGGGTCGACAATTATGCTCCATGATATAGATAAAGAGAAATTGGAATTAATGTACGAATTAATAGTTGCTGAAGCTGAGACAAGAAAGAAAAAATTTGTCATAGAACATTCGATTGATAGAGCAATAGCTTTTAAAGATGCTGATTTTATAGTTAATTCTATAGAGGTTGGAGAGAGATTTAAATTATGGTGTCAAGATTATGAAATTCCAAGGAAACACGGCTCAACTCAAATAATCGGGGAGTGCGGAGGTCCAGGAGGTTCTTTCCACGCTTGGAGAATTATACCGCCTATTATTGAAATAGCTAAAGATGCTGATCGGATATGTCCTAATGCTTTTTTTATTAATTTTTCCAATCCGATGTCGAGAGTTTGCCTTGCAATTAAAAGAGCTGTTCCCAACCTTAAATCTATTGGACTTTGTCATCAGATTGCTGTTTTTAATAAAGATCTTCCACTGATGCTGAATAAAAAATTAAGTAATTTAAAAATGACTGTAGTTGGACTAAATCATTTTGGATTTCTTGTTGATTTAGAAGATTTAAAGACAGGAAAAAATCTAATGTCAGAATTTAATTCGAAAGCTCTGAATTATTTCACAAAAAAAGAGGATAGATTTGAATTTTCAAAATTAACATTTGAAGTTTACAAGAAGTTTGGCTATTTTCCTCATTCAGGAGATAACCATTTAGGGGAATATTTACAATTCGCGGAGGAATTTACTGAAACTCAAGATATGATAGATTGGATCGATTTAAATGTTAGGCTGGGGAGATTAATATATAGAAAAGTTTTAAGAATGCAAAAGCGATTGAAAAAAGGAAATTTCCCTAAAGAAGGAATGCTACCTAAAGTTTCTTCCAGAGAACGTGCTGTACCGATAATTGAAGCTATTTCAACAAATAAAAACTCTTATGAAAGCTCAGTGAATGTTCCTAACGATGGCCTTGTCGATAATTTACCTCAAGATCTAATAATTGAAGGTCCAGTAATAGTTAATAAAGATGGTGTTAAAGGTGTAAGAATAGGAAGTTTACCTAAACAGATCGCAGCACTGTTACGCATAGAAGCTTCAGTCCAGGATGTTTGCGTAGAAGCAATCTTAAAGAAGTCTAAAGAACTTGCGATCACTGCCTTAGCAATTGATCCAAATGTAGGAAGCTTTGAAATGGCAGATAAAATATTTGATGAAATGATGTCAATCAAAGAACAAAGAGAATTTTTAGATTATTTAAAATAGACAAGATAAAAAATGACAGTTGATAAAAAAATCGCTTTTTTTGGTGCAGGTAGCGCCGCTTTTGGACCAGTAACTCTTAATGACATCTATCAAAGTAAAACTTTGGAAGGTTCTACCATCACCCTCATTGATATTGATGATGAGAAATTAAACAGAGTTTATGATATTGTCTGTAAGGAGAATGAAATTAAATGTGAAAAATTTATAGTAGAAAAAACACAAAATCAAAGAGCTGCGTTAAAGGATGCAGATGTGGTGATTTGTTCAATAGAGCATGGGGATAGATTTTTCCACCGCTGGCTAGATCATAGAATTCCTCACAAACATGGTTCTACTGAGATGATGGCTGAGAATGGTGGACCAGGAGGATTTTTTCACTCCGCTCGACAGATACCCATTATTGTAGATATTGCAAAGGAAGCCTATGCAGCGAATCCTGAGGTCCTCTTTATAAATTATTCAAATCCTATGTCTCGAATATGCCTCGCTATACATCGAGCAGTTCCCGAGTTAAATTTTGTTGGGTTATGTCATCAAATAAATTTACTCTATAGAGACTTACCATATATCGTTGATGATTCATTCCGAGAGAAAATAAAAAAAGAACCATCACTAATGAAATTGGATCTTCATAAAAAAAGCATAGAAAATACTAAAGTTACCGTAGGAGGATTTAATCACTTTGCGTTTGTTTTTAGATTAGAAGATCTGAGAACTGGAGAAGATTTAATGCCTAAGTTTAATGGGAGATTAATGGAATATTATACTAAAGATAAATGGGATAAGTTTCATTTTGCAGAACTTACCTTTGAAATTTATAAGCGTATGGGTTGGTTTCCTTATGTGGGTGATAACCATTTTGCTGAATATGTACAAATTGCAAAGGATCATACTAAATATGAGGACTTTGATGAATGGATAAAAATGATGGAAGACGGTAACATAGGTGTCAATAATAGGTTGAAGAGATTTCATAAAAGACTTCAAAAAGGTATATATCCAAAAAAGGGAGTATTTAAAAAAGCTGTTTCTGGAGAAAGAGCTGTTGCAATCCTAGAGGCAATGATAGAGGATAAAAATACCTATGAGATTGTTAACATACCAAATGACGGGATTATAGATAATTTATCTTCTAATTTAGTATTAGAATGCACAGGTAAAGTCAATAAAGAGGGGATTCACGGAATAAAATTAGGTAATATTCCAAAGAGTATAGCTGCATTATTGAGAATAGAGGCGTCAATTCAAGATGTATGTGTTGAAGCAATATTTAAAGAATCGAAAGATCTAGCAATTGCTTGCATTGCTATGGATGTAAATTGCGGAAGCTTTGAGATGGCAGAAAATATATTTAATGAGATGATAGACATTCAAAAAGAATATTTACCGAATTTTAAATGATGTAGTGTAAAATTAGTTTTCAATTCGCTATTTATGCTTAATAAACGTGCCTTTTTGATATTCCTCAAAAGCAATTCTCAATTCTTCTTGAGTATTCATGACGATTGGTCCATACCACGCAACTGGTTCCCCTATTGGTTTACCAGAAATTAATAGAAAACGTAAACCTTCATCAACAGATTGTATATTTATCTCCTCTCCATCGTCATAAAGTATAAGTTGTTCAGCATTTTTTAATAGATCACGATTTTCATCAAAATAACCAGTACCTTTAAAAATGTAGGCAAATACAGTATAACCTCTTTTAATTTTATGTGAAAAAGTTGAATTTGGTGGAATTGAAACGTCCAGATATTCAGGATTTGTTATAATATCCCTCACAGGTCCTTTAATTCCATTTATTTCTCCAGCAACAATTTTAACTTTAACACCATCCTTGATTTGAACTTCAGGAATTTCTTCCTCAAGGACATCTCTATATCTAGGATCCATCATTTTATGAGAGGCTGGAAGGTTTGCCCATAATTGAAAACCCATCATTAAACCGTCAATGGGTTTTGGCATCTCTTGATGTATTATGCCTGATCCAGCTGTCATCCATTGAATATCACCAGAATTTATAATTCCCTTATTTCCTAGTGAATCTTTATGTTCTACTTTTCCTCGAATCATATAAGTAATGGTTTCAATACCACGATGAGGATGCCATGGAAATCCTGCAAGATAATCATCAGGATTATCAGAACCAAAATGATCCAATAGCAAAAACGGATCAAATAAATTTGTTTCGTTATTTCCAAAAACTCGCTTAAGTCGAACTCCAGCACCTTCCAGTGTTGGTTTACTATTTAGAGTCAATTTAATTTTCCTTTTAACACTCATATTCCTATCAAAAAAATTAATAAAAAAAATCTTAATCACTATTTTTTGAAAAGAAAACTCAAACTTACATTAACAAATATAAAAGATTTATCTCAATCATAACTGTTTAATAAATGATCTTTTTTTTTATCGGTATTAAGTTATTTTAAGTTAAACCATAGATTGAGAGAGCCCCCTCGAGAGCCAGAAAATTTTATAGAAACCGCAATCCAATTCCTGCTACAATAGAATATGTATAATAAAAATAATTAAGAAAAATTTTTCTCTTTCCATTTCTTCATAAAATCTTTAAAACTCTTATCAGATATTCCAAGGGAATTTTTATTCTCTTTTTTCAATTTTGAATTATAATTAGAATTAGTATTTTGCTTAAAATTTGAGGTTTTTTTAAATTTTAATTCCCAATCGAAATATGAAGATACTTTTGTTAATGCTTTTGACATCTTATTTTTAATACTCATTTTGTAAATAATAAATTAAGACACCGTGTAAATTTTCTAATTCATAAAGTTAGTAAAAATTCAAATATTAATATTTAGGGTCTTTAAATTATAATCCGTTGCGAAAGAACGGAATAAGACAATTATGTACAAGCTTTTAAGAGAGAAGAAAAGAAAATAGAAGGCGGGGGTGTGCCGACAAAAATCAGAGAGGTTTTTAAAAATTCTTTTTAGGTACCATTAAATATTTATTATTGAGATGTTTAAAAAAGCCCGATCTTTAGTGATTCCTATCATTCTTATTATACTTGTTCAACAAATTTCCCTTATATCTGCTGAAGAGATTAATGTAAAATGGGAATACACGATGCGTACTACTTTTATTCGAAATTTTGATATGTTTGATTATTTTAATGCCACGGTTGGATATAGAACTCGACAGGATATATATTTAAATGACAGTGTAAATTATGAGGATTTTTATGCACAATCTTCAAGAATTTATTTAAATATGGCAGTAAATGATAGTACGATTATCGATGCACTTGGACCAATTAAAAAATATGAAGATTGTATGGATTTTAGAATGAATTCCTTAATTAGGATGCTCTATTTAGATATAAATAAATCAATTTTGTCTACAGCTACAAGGGATAAAATATGTGATGCTTTAGGGAAAGCAAAATATTGGCACGATGAACCTAGCAGTGATTCAGCAATCTTTACAACAGAAAATCATCAAATCCTCTATCATACATCGGAACTACTTGTTGGACAATTATTTCCCAGTGATATTTTCAAAAATTCAGATATGTCTGGAGATGAGAAAGTCTTACATGCAACTCCTTACGTTAAACAATGGTTAAATTGGCGCGGTCAATTTGGTTTTTCTGAATGGCACTCAAATACTTATTATGTTGAAGATATTGCTGCTTTGGTAAATCTGGTAGATTTTGCTTTAGATGAGGAAATTGCACGTAAAGCAGCCATGGTGCTAGATCTGATGGCTTTTGGTTTTGCTATTAATTATTATAAAAACAGGTATGCTACTTCAATGGGACGTACTTATGACAATTCTCATGTCGGCACACCTAAACACGATAGTGTCTCAGAGGCGGTATGGATTATGTTGGGAATAGGAAAGCATTATGCTTCCAATGGTAACAATATGGCAGCAGTTGCTTTAGCAACAAGTGAACATTATGCTCCTCCCCCCATATTCGAGCTAATTGCGCAAAACGCAACCCTTAATTGTGAAAGCAAGGAGAGACATAATCTATATTTAAGTGAAGGAGAAAAATATGGAGTAGATTATGAAGATGATTTAATGTATTGGTTAGGATTACAAGCTCATTTAGCACCTCATATAATTGAACCAACATTTGATCATGTAGAAGAAAATAATAGAGATCCTATGACTTTATTTGGACCTCAATTCCTCATGGATTTTATAAAATTCATGGCCTTCATGAAAGGACTTTCTCTTAGCGAATATTCTCAAACAATCAGAGGGATCACCCAGGGAATTATGCTTGAGGCCGCAAATATCTATACATATCGGACACCAAATTATCAACTTTCAGGTGTACAAGATCACATGAAAGGAATGAACGGAGCACAAGAAATGATTTGGCAGGCGACTTTGGATGATGATGCGTATGTTTTTACAAATTCTCCTGGTGGATATACTCATGGTTTAGACCAATTTTTTATGGGCGGGTGGAAACCTCGAGCGACCTTATATAAGAATATTGGTGTCATCCAATACGATAGAGAGGTTATGCCATTTGAAGCAGAGTTAACAATCTTCTTAATGAATCTCTTTACAGGCTTTAAATTTTATAACCATGCTTATTTTCCTCAATATGCTTTTGACGATGTTTATTTGACCGATAAATGGTCAATGGGTGCTAAAGATGACGGTTATGTGGCACTTTACACTTATGAACCTTCAAAATGGGTTTCAGATTACGAGCTTCAAACCCAAGGTTCTAAGAATTTATATGTTGTAGAATTAGGTGATAAGGATACTTATGGATCTTTTGAGAATTTTCAGGACGCTATCTTGGATATCACCATGGATGTTACTCCATTATCCTTAGGTTATGATATTAGTTATACTTCCCCTTCTCAAGGCGATGTAACTGTGAGCTGGGATGACCCCATGTATGTAGATGGTAATAAAGTTGATTTAGGAGATTATAAACGATTCGATAATCAATATTGCCGGCAAGATTTTTATACAACTAGAACAATCATAGAACATGAAGGTCACTACTTAGAACTTAATTTTAGTAATAGTTCAAGATATTATAAGGCACCATAAAAGATGATAAAAAATTGAATAAGAAAAAGAATGGAAATGCATTAAGAGATTTCTGGGAAACTTGTATTAAAGGGATGATTATCGTAGTTTTCGGACTATATCTTACTAGATTTAACGTAGGAATGGGTAGATATGAAACAAATATATTACTTGGGATAACAGCATATTTATTTCTAGCACTTTCGGGCTTACTGATGGTTAAATACCTTCAAAATTCTGATGAAAAAATATCATTACATGCATTTATTATGAGTATCATTATGTATGCCATTGGATTTACCGTGACTTTAATAAATATGGCAGTCTTTAATCTTGATATTCTTATATTAATTCCACTTATAGTAATTGGAGGTCTCTGGATAGGACTCAGTCTCTTTGCATTAAAAAAAGATAAAAGTGAGATTGTTATAAAAATTTTAATGTGTCTCTCATTTTCTCTTGGTTTAATCTATGGAGCTAGTCTAAATCTTGTAATCTTTCCAATATATGTCTTATTCTTCTTTTTTACTTTCTTTTTTCTTCAATTATCAAGAGAATATATAAAAAACGTAAGAGATTTAGAAGAAATAGTAAGAGAAAAGAAGCACAGGATCAAGAACCTGCGTAAAAGAATCAGTTCAAAAAAGTATCAAGCACCAACAAAGGACAAAATAAAAAAAAATCTAAAAAAAAGATCAGTCAATATTCGATTAACTAACCCTCAGAGTAAGGAATTATTGAAAAAGTCCATGTTTTCTCAAATTATTGCAATTGCTCTAGCAGTGGGTATACATTTATCTCTAGTCTTTACCGTCCTATTTAAGGGTATTGCTTATCCTAGGGCGTTTTTATTTATTATGATAATCATATATATTCCATTACTTGGCTCGTCTTGTTTATTAACCCGACGTAGCATCTCAAATAATAAAATTCCAAAGAAAGCAGGCTTATTAGTTTCTTTCGGTATGTTAGCAATGTTAATGGCAATCTTAATCTCAGTATAAAGGTTTGATTAACTTTAACACTCAATTTTAATAATTGTTCGCGAACTCACTTAATCCACAAAACATGATAAATCCTTTTGAACTGAACTATTTTTATAATCTTTGGTCAATAAGATGTCAAGCTCGGGGAATTCAAAAGGAAAGATGTTTTCAAACGCTCTTTTTAACAATTCGATGTATTTTTTTTTGTCGTATTGATGTTTCCTTGGGTCGTAAAAGTCTGAAAGGATTACCTTTTTTTCTGGAAAGTTAGGATCGGCTTCTGCGTTGAGAATAATGTATCGTACATTTTTTCCTGCCGAGGCTACAACCCCAGATCGTTCTAGTTGCCTTGCTGCGACAGCTTGATATGAATTTACTTTGTAAGCCGAAGGTTTACGAGAGATCCTTTGCTTTATTGTCAGTTCTTCTCTCGATATCTTGCCTGAGAGTATTCGATCCACATATTCAAAGAGTTTTTTTCTTGCGTTGGGAATTCGATCCATGAATTCTTCAACAGAAGTCGCACCTTTGAACACATCAATAAGTGTATATTGGGCGTCTTTTACGATTTTTGGGATGTCGCGTCGCCTGACTTCAATGCCTCTTACCTTAAGTTCTCCGTCGCTTTTGATGCCCCAGTAATGACTGAGTGCAGGTATATCAGGTTCTGCCCGGGATGGAAGGAATACTATTACATTATATCTTCCTTCCCAATTCATGGGAATCCTTGTCTCTTTTGAAATATCTTCGACAATTTTCTTGGTTATCATATCGAATTCTTCAGGAGGCCTTCCCTTTGTGTCTTTCAGCCATAGAGAGTCCACAATGCCGTGAATAATTCTGCACCCATATCTCTCGGCAATCTCTGCAGCACGCATAAGAAATTCACGAGCAAAAGCACAGACCGTCTGATGGGCCTCTATCTTCCCAAAGCGGGCGTTTTTAAACCCTAAATACCCAAAACTTACAACAAGCACCCATTTCAGAGCAATGTCAGTGAATTTGTATCGAATTTCATCGTGAGTTTTATTATAGTCTTTGTACTGCAACCTTTTTCCCAAAGGTAAGCTGATAGACTCTGCAATGATACCTCGTCGTTTGGTACAAATGTGAAAATCCAATCCAGGTACTTTAATGCCGGTTCCATCATCCTTACAGCACTTACAGTTTATTGTTTCTGAAGAGACATTATATTCCGACATTAAAGAAGGATACATTGAAGAATAATCAAGCTCAACCACTTGATCAAACACACCAATTAAAGGCTGGAAGATGTGTCCTCCCCGGTCTCCATATATCAAATCCATTCCAGACCGAAATCCCTCAGGACTTTTCTTAAACGGAGGGATTAAATGATCGAGCTTATATGCATTGTAGAATTGAATTGATTGCAATGCTCCGCCGATTGTAATTCGTGCTAATCGTTGGAGAGGGACCCGCGAGATGCGTGCTACTTCAATAACGCCAGGAATGTTTCCTTCAGTGAAGTGAAGGCTGGCATAAGTGGTCGTGTCCAAATGAAACCTTCCCATAAAATAAACTTGAGTCTTTGAACGACGTCGAATAATTCCATAGGACATATAATGGTCAGAACCCCCTGAAAGGTCAAAAAGACAGTTTTTAAGGGGAGTCTTGTCTCGAGATAAGTAAAGATCCTTTGATACGCGATTTTTTGACGCACGTGCTACCAAATATGGAAATATGAACTCATCTCCGTTCTGCGTGAGAATTATATCGGGATCGATTTTCTCAATCACTTTACTTATCATTAGCAGATTTTCTGCCTCGTCAGCCAAATCGATCAGAATTTTGCGCTTTTTGTAGCTATCGGCTCTTGGAACATTGTTTTCATCATTTTCCACAATACTTACTATAGCGTAAGCAAGAGGGTCGTTGTAGTATGCTCTAATTCCGCGCTTCTGGACTTTAATATCTAACCACACTGCCCTTAACGGAGGCAATTCATAAAATAGTTCTTCATTATCGTCCTTCAACTCTAAGGAGGTCAAACGCATAACTTTTTCCTTTTTTCTTTTGTCCCACTCAATTTTCACCGTAAATTTACAGCGAGACATCGGGAATATATCGTTTACGTAGAAATACATCTGCGAGATTGGTAGATCCGTATTATAGAGAGTAAAAAGCCCTATTTCGTCGATTTCGCTAATCACTTTTTTGAATACTGAAGGCTTTGACACGGAAACGCCAAAAATTTTCGTTTTCCGATGATCCTCTAACTTCACATATTTTTCACAGATGCGAACACATTTTACTTTTGGATGAGACTTTAGAATGTTTTTTAATCTTTTTAAATCGTTGCCAGCGCTTTCATTGGGCACGGCAAAAAATTCAGGGGAAAACTCTTGAAATATCTTCACATTTTTCCCTTCTTTTTTAACCCAGAGAATTACCCCTTCACTAAAAGTTGAAACATCTAAAAGCCAGCCGTCAAATTGCTCTTGAGAAGCCAAATTACTTATCCTTTAATTTTTCTTCCAATTTTTTAATTTTTTTCTCTAAAAACTCGATTTTTTTTTCTTGTTCGACTGCGAAAGACATGAATAATATTTCTGAAAGCATTGGCCGGGCGCTCAAACTCCCCGCATCGGCGTGAATTCGAGCAAAATTCATTAATTTGTGAAAGAGTTCCTGATCTTCGGGGCGAAGCGCTCTTTTAAAATCCTTCCAGCTTTCTATTTCATGTTCTAACGCAGGCCTAAAAGAAGGCACAGTTCTTCCCATAATAATTACCAAAAGAAGTAATTTGTCATGAAATTTAAAAAAAAATACGTCGAAAATTTTCTGATTTCATGACTATTTTAATAGAATTAAAAGAGGATTTAAATTATAGAGCTTAATTTAGAGCTCACTTTAGTTTAATAAAGAGAATTTGTGATTAGGAAACATTCTTGTTGCTTAGTATTTTTCTTATTAACAGCTCAAAAGATTCGTTTACGTTTTCTCCTGTTAAAGAAGATGTTTTTAAATAATCAAAATAATTGTCATTTATTTCCAAGACACTTAATACTAGATCGTCAATATCATTTGTGTCCCCGTCGATCATATCATGCTTAGATCCAATAATCAATATAGGGATTTCCCCTTGTTGATCTAACAATTCCAACCAAAAATATATATTATCTAAACTGTTAAAGCGCGTTAAATCAAATAAAACTAGGGCACCTAAAGTGCCTTCGATCCATTTAGACTTAGGGAAAAGCTTTTTGAATTGTTGCTGGCCTCCTAAATCCCATATAACAAGTTCATAATTCTTATTTTCAATTTCAATTTCCTTATAAAAAAATTCAAGACCCCTAGTCATTTGAGTTTCCAAATCAAATTCATCATTAACATACTTATTTAATAGCGTACTTTTCCCAACACCGCCATCTCCTGCGATAACTAGTTTGATTACACGATTCGACATAAATTAAACCGTCTCTATAAATCTTATACTTTTAAGTAGAAATGATGTAATAAATACTTGAATAATATTTTCATTGTTCGTGTCATGGTAATGACAACTAAAAAATTGGATTGATCCTCCTTTTATCTTTTTTGAAATGATGATTTATTTTCCGTTTTAGATAACTTATTTATAATGAGTAAAAACAATATTTACTATACAATATTTAATAAGATGATTTTATGAGTGATGAACTAAAAAAATGGCACGCTCCTTGTGGGATCTATTGTAAAAAATGTCCGGGAATAAAGTTCTATAATTGTAAAGGATGCATAGAACAAAAAGGTCAAGTAAAAGATTTTCCAGTATGCAAGACTTATGAATGTGTTACTAGTAAAGGGTATGAGTTTTGTTATGAATGTGCAGATTTTCCGTGTGAAATGCTTCAACCTATAGTAAATTTCGAGATTTTTGCCCCTCATAATTCAAAAGTATACAATCTAATTATGATTCAAAAGCATGGATTAGAAAAATGGAATGAAATTTGCGAAGAAAAGTCAAAATTATATTATGAAGGAAAGAAAGTTAAGTTCGGTGGCGACCCTTTAACACTTGAAAAAAAAGATCCACGCATATATAAAAAGAAAACAAAATAAATCCGGCAAGGGATAAGCATAGTGTCAATTAGCGGAAAACGTGGCTTACCTCGAAATGTTGTTCTCCATTTAACGGAGAATTGCAATCTCAGATGTAAAATGTGTTATTTTTGGGGAGAAACTGGGGCTTATTCTAGCTCTAAACTTGGAAGAAAACCAATATCATTAGAACTTGAGTTAGTGAAGCAGATTGTACACGATTTAACTCCATCTAAGCCATTTTACAGCCTTTTTGGAGGAGAACCTCTCATATACCCCTTTATAGAAGAAGTTATTTGTGCAATTAAAGAAGCAGGATCCATCATAGACACTCCTACTAACGGTACATTATTAGCAGAACACGCTAAAATGCTGGTTCGAACGGGTTTCGATTTTGTGAGGGTATCAATTGACGGCCCTCGCGAAATAACAGATGAACTGCGTGGTAAAGGGAGCCACGATAAAGCTTTTAATGGTATCGAAACTCTTCATGAAGAAAAATTAATAGCTAAGAAAAAAAGACCGTATATCGGTATCCTTTATACAGTAACTCCCAAAAATTATCTTTCTATTGAGCAATTTTTTCTTGAAGATCTCAACCTATCAACCATTAGCAATGTATCAATCCAGATGCAAAACTTCCTGACAGACGAGATGGGTAGTAAATACGCAGAAATGATTAGATCTAACTTCGGGATTACTAGCGATAGTTATTGGAAGGGATTTATCAGATCCACTCAAGATTTTAATGATGTGGATACCATAGAGTTGGCCCACCAAGTCAATAAAGTAGTTAAACACTTAAAAAAAATCGGAAAAATTGTTATACTCGAACCTCCTACTTTCTCTCCAGAAAATCTTAAAGCCTATATCGAAGCAAGATGGAATGATATGTCGGACACTTATGGTGGATGTTTAGTGCCTTGGATTGCTGTCGATATTACTGCCGCTGGAGATGTAGCTCCTTGCCATGCATTTTACGACCTTATATTAGGAAATCTTTACGAGAATAATATTGAAGAGATATGGAATGGCGAAAACTATCAAAAATTCCGGACATATATGCGAAAAAATAAATTAATGTCTATTTGTCCTGGATGTTGCATCCTTTATTTAGCGGGAAAGAAAAAAAGGAAAAAAGAATAGGAATTTTTTAACCTAGAACCAACAATCCAAGGTCGTATTTTTCGTAGGATTTGACAGCTTCCTTTTAGAGGTTCGGGGTTTCCATTTTAAAAGCTGTTTTTCCTGTTTAAATGGATGTTGAACGAGTATGTATTCCACATAACGCTCGTCGTCGTTTATCAATACCAGCACGCTCCCAAAATGAGAAATGATCTTTCCACCTTTAGGCCTAAAGAGAGAAAATTCGTTCAAAGGGGCAGTCAAAACAATTAAAGGCTTGGTCTTTGAAAGGATGTCTTTGATTCCTCCTATTGCTTTTAACAAGTCTTCGAAAGTTTGTTTTTCGTAGCTTTGAAACAAGGTCGTGATTCCTGAAACTAACACTACCTTGACATGTTCAAGCGTAGAAAGTCTATTTTCCAGAAGTTCGATCATCTGATCCCAAGTAAACGCTCGGGCAATAACGATGTTTTCTAGGACTTTTCGAGGCGATAAATGTTGAGAAACAGCAAATTTACTCACATTATACGGATTGAAGCGATTGTTTCCATCAATAAAAGCAACTTTAATCCCATCTCCAAGCCCTCCATTGGCAAAAGCCTTTTGCGCGATAACTGCAGTTGTCAACAAAATATCTGTCGTCTTTTTTTTGTCACCGTAGAGCAAATAGACTAAATCTTTTTGAAAACCACCAGACAACAACTCATCTAGCGTGGAATCTCCACTTGAAACGACGGGAATTCTGTTATTTTTTTTGTATACCCTGAATCCTGAATCAAACGGCATTACATAAAATAATGTGACTTTTAAAAAAAAAAAGAAGCCACCGACAATTTTCTAAATTCTGCCTTTTTAAAAAATGAACATGAGAATTGATTTCTTTGTGAGAAAAGGTTTTTCTCTTAAAAGAAACTTAGTTTCATAGGGATAGAGTGAGGAGAGTAAAAGTAAAAGTAAATCCAATTGTAAAATTTTATTAGTTGTAAGTTCCGACATTAATAAAAATAGAACTTCTAATTAAAAAAGATCAACTTTATAAATTTTAAGTGAATTATAATTTTAATTTTAATTTTAATAAAACAAAAGAATAAATATATTTTAATAGGAGTTGTAAAAAATGTTATTACAAGCAGGTGCAGCCCTTATAGTATTGTATATCTTACTTTTCATATTCTTTCTGATATTTATAACATTATTTCTTAAAATCGGCTTAAGTTTTACATCCGCAGAAAATATTGGATTTGGTTCAGTTTTACCAACGGCTTTTCTTTGTACATTAGCAATGTGGGCTTTGATAGTTCTTTTTAATTGGTTTTTACCTGGATTAATATGGTTTATTATTGCTGTACTTATTGGATTGATTATATGTTGGGCTATTATTGCGGCGCGACATGATATAGGTTATGGCGCCGCAATTGCTGTCACAATTATCGCTGTTATTGCTGCAGTAGTGATAATAATCATTTTGATTATTGTTATTGGATTCCTTATAGGATTTGTTCTATGGGTATTTTAAACCTAATTATTTTTTTTTTCTTATTTCTCTTATTTCTCCTAAAAAAGGGACTTTAAATGATTTAAGAATTAATCACTTCAACAAAATCCTTGATTTTATCAATGTAAATTTCCTTCTTTATCTCTTTTTTATTAATTTCAAGCGTTGCCATAGGTTTTTTGTCACATAATTTCTCCATATTTTTAAAGCATTTCACACCTCCCTTACTACCTTCAGTGCAAAAGAATGCTAGGTTCTTAAATTTATCTTTGTGTTCAGAAATGTATGTTCTTATTGGAGTTGACATATTACTGGCCCAAATAGGGGTTCCAATGATAATTAAATCATATAAATCCGGATTTTTATCTATTTCTTTTAGAATAGTAAGCTTTTTCCTCATAGCATCTTTACCTGCCTTGATAAATCCTAATATTCCAGATCTTTTTTTTGTGTCAAATATTTCTTCCATATCACAAGATAATTTTTCTGAGATTAAATTGCCAATTTTCTTGGTTTTTCCTGTTCTCGAATAATATACTACTAAACTATTCATAATAAATCAAATTAGACTATAAAATTATTAAAAGTTATTGGATTTAATTTATAACTTAAGATCATCCTCGTTTTTATTAAAAATCTTAAGATTTAATTAAATTTTTTGATAATATTATTCTATTTTTTCCTAAGTATTAAAAGTAAAGTTTATGTTATGTTTTTCGAAACATTCATTAATTTTCTTAAAACCAGGACAGTTATTCCAATCCATCGAATACTCACACTTTTTACATATTTTAAGAAAGCCATAACCATGGTAAACATTTAACAATATTATTAATAATCCAAAGACCAAAATGAAATAAAAAAAATTAAGAAAAAACGAATTTTGCAAAGTCCAAATATACCAAAAAAGAAATGCCGAGCCTAGACCAATTAAAAATTTTTGAATTATCTTAATAGCTTTTATTTTAGTTAAGTTCAATGGACTAAGAATAAAAGTTGAAATTAAAACCAAGGCTGTAATTAAAAAACAGAATGAATTAAAAATCTCTACTATATTTAAAAGAGGAATAAAAATAATTCCGATTAAAGCAGAAGGGTATCCTACAAAACAACCAATACAAAATCGATATTTTCCTATATTAATTGTGTGGTTTTTTTCAAATTTTTCACACTCAGGGTGATGACTCAGAAGGATTGGTTTTATGCATTTAAGATATATCGTAAATGACTTTAATTTCTCTCTATTCACGCAGCTTATCAACTTTTAATATTGATTAGATTTCTTTTTCAACGATTTCGACGATTTGTGGCAGAATGGTACCGATTTTTTCGTGAAAAACAACTTCTGAATAAGGATCAAAATCAGTTTCTTGAATATTGATAATGCATATTTTTGCTCCTATTTCAAGAACCTTGTGTGGATAAAAGGCAACTGGATAGACAAGCAAGCTACTTCCAAGTATAATTAATAAATCACAATCAGCAAGCATTTTATTGGCGGCGTCCAAAACTTTCGATTCCAATGGCTCTCCAAAGAATATTGCATTCGGTTTTAATATACCATTACATTCTAAACAGTATGGAGTTGTTCTTTCTTTTACAAACTGATTTATCATAGTTGTTATTGGATAAATTTTTTTGCAATTCATACAAATGGCCTCGTTAACTGTTCCATGTAATTCCACCACATTTTTTGTACGGGCTTTTTGATGGAGACCATCTATATTTTGAGTTAAGACGCCCTTTAGCTTTCCAAGCTTTTGCAATTTAGTTAAAGCTTTATGTCCTTTGTTCGGTTTTGCCCTAAATATTGTTATTCCCAACTCAAACATAAAATTTAAATTCTTGCTGGTGTTCGAAATATAAGAATTAATTGAAGCAAATTCGGAAGGATCAACTTTTGTCCATAAACCTGTGCCTGGACTACGGAAATCTGGAATACCCGATTCGGTACTCATGCCAGCACCAGTTAAAGCCACAATATTATGAGATTTGATTATGAGATTTGCAAAATCGGAAATTTTTCTCTCCATAAAAATAACACTTATATTATGAATTAAACCAAAAGAATTAATTACTATATTTTTATTTATTGCTATGTAACTATTGATATAATGAAACTTTTATTTATTGAATATAATTATAATATTATAAAAATTTAAATTATAAGAGAAGTTTAGATAGGTGCTTTAGATAACAATACCTTATACAACCAAATTGGAAATTATAAAAAAACTCTTAATTGGTGAATCAGTAAATTAATTCAAAACAATCTTATATTTTTAAAATATGTGTAGTTGGGGATGGTGGAGTAGGAAAAACTTCTATGGTTCTTCGCTACACCGAAGATACTTTTAAAGAGAATTATCTTATGACAATCGGTTCTAATTTCTCAGCGAAATCTGAGAAGTTTCCAGAATATCCACATTTAAACATTAAACTTCAGATTTGGGATCTTGCTGGACAAAAGCACTTTAGTTTTGTTCGTCCGCCTTTTTATCGAGGTGCTTCGGGTATTATTTATGTATTTGATTTAACAAGAAGAAGTTCTTTTGCTAATTTACCCAACTGGAAAGAGGAAGTAGAAAAAGTAGTTGGTGAAAAACCAAGCATTTTGGTTGGTAATAAATTAGATTTAGCAAACCAAGGAAATAGAGAAATAGCATTACATGATGGAGAATCCTTAAAAAATGAGTTAAATACCTTGTCCTATTACGAAACTAGTGCAAAAGAAGGTACTAATATTAATGATGTTTTTAAAGACACAGTAATAAGGATTTTAAAAGCATGCGGAAAAATAGAATAAGATCTAATTTTTTAAAAACAATAAATTAAAATTCCATTATATATTTGAAAAATTAAAATAATTATAGTAAAAAATAAAATATCATATTTAAGGGAGTATTTATGTTTGGTGGTGGACAGATTAAATATGATCGGGCTTTGACTGTATTTAGTCCAGAAGGGCGTTTATATCAAGTAGAATATGCTTTAGAAGCCGTGAGACGTGGTACATTAGCAGTTGCAATAAAATCTAATGAAGATGTGTGTTTAGCTGCTCAAATTAAAATCCCATCAATACTTATGAATGCTGATTCAATTGATAAGATATTTCAAATCGATGACCATATTGGTGTTGCAATCTCTGGCCTCCATGCAGACTCAAGGATACTAATCAACTACTCTAGAGTACAAGCTCAATCATTTAGATTAACTTATGATGAACCCGTAAGGCTTAATATGCTTGTTAAAACTATCGCGGATTTAAAGCAGATCTATACTCAATATGGTGGGATTAGACCATTCGGGTGTTCTTTATTCTTTATAGCGATAGACAGCTCAGGCCCTCAAATTTACACGACATCTCCAAGCGGGATTTATCGATCCTATAAAGCATTTGCGCTAGGGAGTGGAGAAGCTAAAGCGCGAGAATATATTGAAAAAAATTTAAAAGAGAATGCGAGCTTCGAAGATATCATAAAATTGGCTTTAAATGCCATAAAAGAGTCAATTGATGAAGATATAACTAAGGAAAATATCCGCCTCGCATATATTAGAACATCTGAAGATAATAAATTTAAAACTTGCTCAAAAGAGGAAGTAAATAAGTTTTTAACAGAATTGATATAGTAGTTATTTTTTAAATTTTAATAAATAAAATTTAAATAAATTTAGATAACACTATGAAGTTTAATTTTTTCAAATAATAAAATAAATCTTAAATTTAAAATAACTTAATAAATAAGAAAATGGGGAAAAAAAAAAAAATCCGAGAAGATTTTGACATTATTTTTCAAAATGGTGATGAAAAAGCAATCAAGGAGTATTTGGAAAAATATCCATGGCTGTTGGATGAAGTATCAAGTTCAATGGATGATACTATGTCAGAACAGCACCAAATCATAGCAGCAATAGGTGTTATGGAGGATGAACTTAATGAACCTGTTCCCTTTAATGAAATAAATCATTGTCTTAAAGAAGACTTTAGTATTAGTAAAACAGGTGAGGAAATCCAGAAGATTCTATATGATATTGAAAATTTGCAATTGGTAGAAAAACAGGCTAATGGCTGGATCCTGACTAACGAAGGCGAAAAAATCTGTGATGTGTATCTAAATAAAAATCTTAATGATTTAGAACTGTGATTTTATTTCGTTAATCTTTTCAATATAATTATTTTTATTTTATTACATATGAGTTTTTAAATCGTAAAAAATTGTAAGAGTTAAATTAATCGAATTCTATTAAATATTTATTTAGTTTAAATTATTTTTTTTTTTATCAATAGAGGAGTTCTATGACAGGGAATAATAAAAAAAAAGAAGATAGTGACAAGGATTTTAAAGAATATGAACAAGAATTAGTAAGGATGGAAGAGGATATAATTAATGAAGCTCTCGAAATAGTCGAGCGCGCACTATCTTTGGTTGATTCAAAGCAATATGAGGAGGGTATTAAATTTTTAAGACAAGCAATCGGTTTATATAGCCAAATTGGTCGGAAAAATGAACTAAAGGCTCTTAGAAGTAAAATTGCAGAGATCTATCTCTTAAAAGAACAATCTATTGAAGAAATTCAAGAAGCACCTGAAGAAATTCAAGAAGCACCTGAAGAGATTGAGGAAAAAGATAAAAAATTAGAGGAAGCAAAAAAAGATCAGGTACAAAAGGAATCTTTTGAAGATTTAATTACATCAGCAGAAAAATTGATGGGGGACGCAGAAAAATGTATGGAAGTAAACGAATTTGAAGAAGCACTTGAATTTTACGATGAAGCAATTAAATTATATCGAGAAGCGAATAATGAGTCTGAAATTGAAAAAGTATATGAATTAATCGAAAAATGCTATGATGAAAAAATTAAATTTCTAACGGGGCCTAAAAAAGCAGTGCCTAAAGCTGGAATTGAATCAGAAGCAATAGACTTAAAAGAAGAAACAACAAGCGTAGAGACAGAAAGAAAAGAAAAAGTGAAATTATATGAAGAGAAAAAAGAAAAAGAAAAAGAAATTTCTGATCAAGGTTATGAAATAATGCAAAAAGCTGCAGAATTAATGAAAGTCCTCGATTTTGATGAGGCTTCTAAATTATATAATGAAGCACTAGACTTATTTAAAAGTATTAATTGGCAGCGAGAAATTCAAGAAATTAACAGTACTTTAGAGTATTTAAAAAAAGAAAAGGAAAGGATTTTAAAAGAATTAGAAATAAAAAAAGAGAAAGAGAAAAAGGAAATAGAATTAGAACAGGAAAAGGCAAGAGAAATTGATGAGACGGCTAAACATAGAACAGAATTTATGAAAGAAGAAAAATTTAAAAGATTGGCTGAAAGAGAAAAGAAAAAACAAGAGGAACAGGAATTTATTAAAAAGATTGATGAACTAGTTGACGAAGCTGAAAGTTTGAATTTCAATTACGAACAAAAAAAAAAGAAAGCTGTAAAAGAGAAAAGATTCATTGAATTAGAATCCCCATATTTAAAAATAATCGAAATCTACAAAGAAATTAAAAGTATGCTTCTAGAGAGACAATGGAAAGATCAAGCTGGAATTTATAATGAACAAATAAAACAATATGAAGAAAAATTAAAGAAAGATACAAAATTACGACAAATCGAAGCTCAAAAAAGAGAACGAGATAAAGCTTATTTAGATTCGCTAAAAATTAAAAAGGATGATACAGCTGAAGCAGAAAAATTAAAAGAACTTGAAGATAAAAAAAGAGAAGAAGAGACATTTCAAAAAGAAATTACTGAATTAGTTAATGAAGCCGAAAAGATATCGAGAGATTACGAGGTAGAAAAAAAGAAAGCTATAAAGCAAGGTCAATTAGATATTGAAGCTCCTTATCCTAAAATAATTGAGATTTACCAAAACGTTAATAAGAGACTCTTAGAGAGGGGATGGAACGATCAAGCGGAGATATATAAAAATCAGATTCAAATATATAAAGATAAATTAGATATGGATGAAAAATTACGAGAACTTGAAGCTAAAAAAGTTCAGGAACAAAAGGAATATGAAGAATTTATCAAAGTTAAAAAAGAAGAAGTTCCATTAACTGTTAGTACAGATAATTTAGAGGAAGTTGAAGAGAAGGTTGAAGAAGAGGATTTTGAAACTAGGATTTCCAATTTGGTAGATAAAGCTATGAGAATGGCAAGAGAATACGAATCTGGCATCCGAAGAGGTTTAAAATCCGAAGACCCGAGCATTTATAGGGAGGTTATAGAGATTTTTAAAGAAGTTAGAAAAATGTTTTTAGATAAAGATGAAAAAGAACAAGCTGAGATATATACGAAACAAATTCAACTATATGAAAAAAAACTAAACTCTATTATACCTTGAAAAATTATATAAAAATTTCTAAGTTTAAAGTTCTAAGGTATCTTTTAATTTCTTAAAAATTAATTATTTATATTCAATTGATTTTGAATTGGATTTTTAAATCATTGCTTAATTATATTACTTAATTTAGAGTGAAATTATTATTTAATTAGTTTATTTTTGCTTTTTTTTTAGAAATGGTTGAGTACAATGGGCAATAATAGTGAAAAAAAAGAAAATAATGACGAAAAATACGGCGATGATGATTTAGAATCTCTAGAATCTTTAATCGCCGATTTAAGTGTAAGGGAAGATGAAATCATTGCTGAGGCGATAGAATTAGTTGAACATGCGTTATCTTTGCTTGATTCCCAATATTTTGATGATGCGATTGAAATTTTACGTCAGGCTATTGGTTTATATAGCAGTCTTGGCAGAATGGTTGAAATTGATGCCATCAATCAAAAAATCTCAGAAATATATATATTAAAAGAGCAGGCATTTAAAGAAGTTGAATTTAAACCGACAGAAATTCCAGAAGAATTAGAAGCGCAAGATATTGACCAAGAACAAATAATAGAAGAGTCTGTAGAGGATTTGTTCTATACTCCAGAAGAACTAATAGAGGAGGCACACAAATTAGTAGAAATAGATGAGTTTGACGAAGCGATTGATAAATATGATGAAGCAATTAAATTATTTAGAGAGGATAAAAAAGATTCTGAAATTGAAAGAGTTTATGAATTAATCGATGAATGTTACGATGCAAAAGCTGAATTCCTTAAAAGACCAAAGGAAGGAGTAGAAGCTGAACGAGAAGAGCCCGTCTTAGTCGAAGAAAGTGCAAAACTAAAGAAAGAAAAAGAAGAGAAAGAAAAATTACAGAAAGTTGCTGAAATAGAAAAGAAAAAAGTACAGGAGGAAGATTTTCAAAAGAGGATTGATGAGATGGTAACAAAAGTTGACAATTCAATTAGAGAATACGAACGAGAAATAAGAGAAGGATTTTTTGATTTAGAACCACCTTTTGAGGAGGCTATAAAGACGTATGAAGAAGTACGG
>JAHPZI010000022.1:197182-280815 GCA_019058295.1 Promethearchaeota archaeon
TTAGAACCACCTTTTGAGGAGGCTATAAAGACGTATGAAGAAGTACGGGAAATGCTTAGGGATAAAGAGTGGAAAGACCAAGCAGCTCTATATACGAAACAAATTGATGTAATGAAAGAAAAATTGGAAAAAGATAAAAAATTAAGAGAAGTCGAAGTAGAAAAAAGAGAAAAAGACAAGAAATATTTAGACTCCCTAAAAACCAGGAAAGTGGAGGGGGCCGATATAGAAAAAGCAAGAAAGATTGAAGAAAAACACAGAGAAGATGAAGAATTTCAATCAGAGATTGATAAGATGGTGAATAAGGCGGATGCTTCAATTAGGGATTATGAACGAGCGATTAGGAAGGGAGATTTTGAATTAGAACCACCTTTTGAGGAGGCTATAAAGACGTATGAAGAAGTACGGGAAATGCTTAGGGATAAAGAGTGGAAAGACCAAGCAGCTCTATATACGAAACAAATTGATGTAATGAAAGAAAAATTGGAAAAAGATAAAAAATTAAGAGAAGTCGAAGTAGAAAAAAGAGAAAAAGACAAGAAATATTTAGACTCCCTAAAAACCAGGAAAGTGGAGGGGGCCGATATAGAAAAAGCAAGAAAGATTGAAGAAAAACACAGAGAAGATGAAGAATTTCAATCAGAGATTGATAAGATGGTGAATAAGGCGGATGCTTCAATTAGGGATTATGAACGAGCGATTAGGAAGGGAGATTTTGAATTAGAACCACCTTTTGAGGAGGCTATAAAGACGTATGAAGAAGTACGGGAAATGCTTAGGGATAAAGAGTGGAAAGACCAAGCAGCTCTATATACGAAACAAATTGATGTAATGAAAGAAAAATTGGAAAAAGATAAAAAATTAAGAGAAGTCGAAGTAGAAAAAAGAGAAAAAGACAAGAAATATTTAGACTCCCTAAAAACCAGGAAAGTGGAGGGGCTTGATGCAGAAAAAGCAATGGAACTTGAAAAAAAGCGCAAAGAAGATGAAGAATTTCAATCAGAGATCGATAAGATGGTGAATAAGGCGGATGCCTCGATTAGGGATTATGAACGAGCGATTAGGAAGGGAGATTTTGATTTAGAACCTCCTTATGAAAAAGCTATTGAAATTTATGGAGAAGTTCGAGAAAGAATTCAAAATAGAGGATGGCAACATCAAGCTAATGTCTATCTAAATCAAATAAATTCTATCAAGAAGAAGCTAGAAAAAGACAAAAAGTTACGTGAATCAGAAGCTCAAAAAGAGAAATCGAAAGATGAGTTTGAAAAGTTCAAAAAGCAAGAAGGTACTTTACATGCAGGGATGGATAGAATAACAGCTTTAGAGGAGAAGTATAAAGAAGATGAAATTTTTCAACAAAAAATCAATAATTTAGTAAATGAAGCTGAGGGGAAAATTAGAGAATATGATATAGCGATTAGGAAAGGAAAATTTGATATTGAAACTCCATTTAATAGAGTTATTACCATCTACGAAGAGGTTAGGGATATGCTTAAAGATAAAGGCTGGAATGACCAAATTCCAATATACATAGAACAGATTAAGATTACAAAAGAAAGACAAGAAGCAGATAAGAAATTGCGAGAAATCGAGATGGAAAAAGTTGAAAAGCAAAAAGAATATGAATTATCTTTAAAGGCCAAAAAGGAAGATAAGGGATTAAAAGCTGATCTAGAAAAAATGCAAGATATTCAAGATCGCTTCAAAAAAGAATTAGAGGAAGAAGAATTTGAAAATCAAATAACAGCATTAGTAGATAAAGCAGATGAAATGGTTAGAAAATATGAATTAGCCATCAGGTATGGACAATTCGATGAGGAGTGTATATATCCTGAAGTGATTGAAATTTACGAGGAAATTAGTAAGAGATTGTCTATTAAGGGATGGGAACGAGAAAATATGATATATAAGAATCAGATTAAGCTTTATCAAGATAAGCTAGAACAAGATAAAAAATTAAGAGAAGTAGAAGCCCAGAAAAGAGAGAGAGACTTAGCTTATTTAGAAGCCTTAAAAGCTAAAAAAGATGCAGGAATTGATATAGAAAAACTGAAAGAGATCGAGGAAAAGGCTAAAGATGATGAACTTTTTCAACAAGAAATTGATAGATTAGCAACGCAGGCAGAAAATAGTTTAAAAAATTATGAATATGCAATAAAGCGTGGTAAATTTGAAACCGAACCCCCTTTTGAAGAAGTCCTAAGTATTTATAGTGATATTCGCGATAAATTAGTATCTCGTGATTGGAAGTCTCAAGCAGCTATTTATTCAAAGCAAATAGATATAATTAAGCAAAGGCAAGAAAAAGATAAGAAATTAAGGGAAATTGAAATTAAAAAACTGCAGCAAAAGAAAGAGTTCGAAGAGCAATTCAAAATTAAAGAAACTGAATCTGTTATTGACTTACAAAAGCTAAAAGAACTTGAATTAAAAAAGAAAGATAAAGAAGCTTTAATAAATGAAGCTTTTAGACTCATTGATGAAGCTGAGAAATTAGTAAAAAAATATGAAATAATAATAAAAAAAGATATTCTACAAACTGAATCTCCATATGAAGGAATAATTGAAATGTATAAAGCAGCAAGGAAAATATTTTTGGAAAATAAATGGGAGGGTGAAGCATCTAAATTAATTAATACAATTAAATATTATAAAGATAGAAAAGAGAAAGACGAAAAATTACGTGAAATTGAAGCCGAGAAAATAGTGAGAGATAAGATTCCTCTAGTTGCACCTTCAATTAAACCTAAGAAAACTCTTTTAGAAAAAGAACAAATAATTTCAGAATTGGAAAAAGAGAAGAGAGAAAAGGAAGAATTTTCAAGTGTAACTTTTAAAATGATAGATGAAGCAGAAAAATTAGCTAAAAATTATGAATTCAAATTAAAAGAGGGGATCTTTTTAGATTGTCCCTATGAGCAAATCATTAAAATTTATAGAGAAGCAAGAAAGAGATTTGAGGAGATTGGTTGGATAGAGCAATCATCCAATTTAATAAGTACTATTAACCATTATAAAGAGAAATTAGAAGCAGATAAGAGATTAAGAGAATTAGAGAAAGAAAAAATTGAAAAACAAAAAAGAGAAATGGAGACAACACTCCGTCTCGCTGAGAAGGAAAGAAAAAGAAAAGAGGAAAAACGTAGAGAGAAAGAAAAAGCTTTATTGTTAAAAAGTAAAGAAATTTCTCCGTTTGAAACTCAAAAGGATCACGCCTTTAGATTGATGGATCAAGCGAAACATCAATTTAATCTGAATAATTTTGACCTTGCGATTGAATTATATAAAGAAAGCGAAAATATTTTCTCAGAGATAAATTGGCCGGATGGTCTTAAACTGATTCAAGAATCAGTCCAATTAATTAAAATGAAGAAAGAAGAATTTGCTCTTAGACAGAAAGCTATTAAAGAAAAAAAAGCTAAAATATCAATTTCAGAAAAAGAATTTGAAAGAAAAGCGGCCGAAACTCAAGATTTAATAAAATTACAGCAAGCACAGAAAAGAAAGAAATTATTAAGAATTCAAGAACAGAAAGTAAAAGAAAAGGAAAGTTCTGATAGAGCTTATGATTTACTTGAACAAGGAACACGGTTATTAAAGCGTAATAAATTTGAGGAAGCGCAAGAAAAATATACAGCCGCACGCGACATTTTTGAAGAAATTGGCTGGTCTCACGAAGTTAGTCGTATAAATAATGAACTCCTTTTTAAACTTAAAAAGGAAGAAAAAGCGAGTAAAAGAATTGAAGAGTATAAAGCAAAGAAACTCCAAGAAGAAAAAGAGATTGAAATCCTTTTAAATGAAGCGGAAAAGGAAAAAGAAAAGCTCAAGGAGATTGAAGTAAAAGAAAAACGCGAAATAATGATAAAAATTCAGACATCTGATAAACTTAAAGATAAAATAAAAGATAAACTAAATGAAGCGAATATTGAGATTGTTAAGTTCAAATACAATGAGGGGATTTTAATGTTTAAAGATGTAATCAAAAAGATGGAAAGATTGGGTTGGGAAAAAGAGATTAATGAGATTAACGCACAAATACGAACATTAGAGGATAAAAGTAAAATACCTATTATTGTTTTAGAAGACTTTGATGAGGATGAAAACATGGATAATGTTAAAGCTGCTTATCAAGCATTAGATAAAGCTCAAATGTCGTTTTCAAGAGATCACATTAAGAAAGCTATTTCGGAATTAAACGAGGCAAAATTCAATCTTTCGGAAACCAAAATAGGAAAAAAATTCATAGGAGAAATTGAAGACGCAATCAAAAATTTCAAAGACGAACTTGAGCAGAGCAAACCAGCTAAAAGAATTCCTGAAGCTAAAAAAATCAAGGATAAAGAAGCTGTTGAAATTGTTGAACTTACAGCAGAAAAAGCATATGAATTCATGGATAAATGTAAAAGAGCAGAAAGGCGAAATAGATTTGAACATGCAATAGATTTTGCGAAGGAAGCTAAAGATATTTTTTCAAAAATGGGTTCAGATTGGATTAAAGAACAAAAAACAATACAAGAATACATTGATTCCTTAGACGAGAAAAAAAATGCAAGAGAGAAGTTATTTAAAACTAAAAAAGAAGAAATTGAACAACAAGAACTCGCTTTAAAGAAAGAGGAAGATGAATTCAAGGCAAGAATTGCAGCAAGAAGAGAAGAAAGAGCTAAAAGAATTAAGGAATTAGTTAAAAAATAAATAAATAAAAAAAATTTTAATTATACTATTAATTTTTCTTGAATCTCGCTTTCTATTTGAGATTCAATTGCTATAGGGTTTAGGTTTTTATTAACGGATTCTTCAATTAAATATTCAGTTTTAATGAGATCTCTTATCCCAACTCGAATTGCTTCGCTTCTATTTGGAAACTTTCCTTCAGCAACTAAAATCTCCAAGACCTTAATGTATGCTTCTGGTAAATTAACGGATATTAACTTTATTTTTATCACCATTTAATATATAGTTAATCTATATTAATTATTAATATATACGTGGGTGATATTTAAGCATTTCAATGGAAACCGACCTTAAGAAATCCGACAAAAAAACTTAAATATATAAGATATATACTATACGTATTATATGTAACAATAATTGTAAAATTGGACCTAAATGTAAAAAAGTGATATAAAATGGCAGACCTTAAAACTCAATTACAAGCCCATTTAAAAAATGGAGAAGATTGGGAAAAAATGGAAACTCCTGTATCAGGAGTATATGTTGTTAAAGTACCAGCAACTAAAACAAGACCAGCTTTACTTTTCTTAGAAGTTAATCCCCTTAAAGACGATGGAAAACCAATGAAAAGAAAAGGATTATTTGTCGGAAGTAAAGAAATGCTTATCAAGTTTGGTGAAGCTTTAAACGATGATAAAGTGTATCAGTTAATTCAGGAATTAGAACAAGTAAATCCTGAGATAAAGGGAGCTGGATCAATGAAGAAATTAAATTTTTAAGGGTGTTATCTAATATTTCTTCTTTTTTGTGTTCCATAATAAATTGGAAAAGATTAAATTTTTGAAAAAAAAACATTTTTAATTAAATAATTTATTAACTAACTATACAAAGAAACTAAAAGTCTTAACTAGAAAAAAAATGGTGGAAGTATTTGGTTGAAAAAGTTTGTTCGCAATGTGGCGGAAAATCGTTTAGAGTAGCACATGATGAGTGGATGGCAAGAACTTTTAGATTCGTGGAAAATGGTACTCTTGAAATGTGTGACGGATGCGGAGCTAAATTTTTACTATGTCAGCAATGTGGAGGTCATTACACACGTGTACACCCTGCCTTAGAAGCCTGGGAGGTTTCAAAGGAATGTCCCAACTGTGGATTCGTTGATCCAGACGTTAAAGCATGGGATGGAGTATCCGCAAGATAGATGGCTTTTTTTTTATTTTTTCTTTAATTTTTTAAAAATTAAAACATTAACTCGCTCTCTTAAGATAAATAAATTGGAAAAATTAAAATTTATAAGAGATAATTGAATAAAAATTACATATCTTATATTTTATTTATTAAGCAAAATGCAAGAAGATTTATATTAAAGCAAAAATATAATTTTATCTCATCAATTCGTTTTAAGGATTTATTATGAATAATATTAAAGTTGAAATCGCTTCTCCAGAGCATATAAACGCGTTAGAGAATTTTATGAGAGAAATAACAGAAAATATGGGACAAAAATTTGATCCTAAGCGTTTCGATTGGGGAATTCGTCGCAGATTGTATGATCCTCTCCAATGTAATGGAATTTTTATTGCGATCGAAGAGGGTAAAAATAAACCAGTTGGTATGATTATAGTAGAGCTACGAATAGATCCATTTGGTTTGTCTGAAGGATTTATTAAACAATTTTTTCTAAAGGAGGATTATAGACGTAAAGGTGTAAGAGAGGTTTTATTACAAAAAGCTCTCAACCATTTGAAGAAAATTAAAGTTGAAAAAGTGAAAGTCAATATTTTAGAAGAAGCTTTGAAAGCCTCGAATCTTTACGGAAAAATGGGATTTAAAAAAATATACGAAGTCTTCGAATTAGACCTCACGAAAGATTTCGCTAACGACTAAATTTATTAGGAAAAATAAATATGACTCTTGACTTAAGGATCCCTTGGGTTGAAAAATATAGGCCTAAGAGTTTTGATGATATTGTGAGTCAAAACATTGCAATAAATAGTTTAAAAGCCTTTATCAAAAAAGGCGATATGCCTCATATGATTTTTACGGGTCCGGCAGGGACAGGGAAAACCAGCGCTGCGTTAATTATAGCAAAAGAAATGTTAAAAGGAGAATATTATTATAGAGACCTTTTAGAATTAAACGCTTCTGATACTGTAAGAATGGATTATGTAAGAAGCGTTATAAAAGATTTTGTAAATCAAAATATGATAATAGGGAAAAATTCAATAAAAATTGTCATTTTAGACGAGGCTGATAACATTCCAAATCAAGTTCAACAGGCTCTTAGGCGTATTATGGAAAGAGCCTCAACAAAAGTGAAATTTATTCTAATGTGCAATTATATTAATAGAATCATAGATCCAATAATCTCGCGATGTGCTGTTTTCAGGTTTGTTAACCTTCCTAAGGAAGAAATTGTAGAAAGATTAAAATATATTGCCAAGCAAGAAAATTTATCTATTCCTGAAGATAAATCGGATTTATTTTTTGATACATTATTCTTTATTTCAGCAGGTGATTTAAGAAAAGCAATAAATACGTTACAAATGTCTGTTGCTCTTGATTTGCTAGAGAATTTGAATGTTAATGAAATTTTAAAAGTCTCCGGATTCATGGATCAACAAACTTTAGAGAAGTTTATTGAAGCATTTCAAGCTAAAGATTTCCAGGGAGCTAGAAAAATTTTAAGCTCCATTGAAACATTTGACAGTAGAAACTTAATCAGACAAATTATAGGAATTTTGCCGAGAATTAATTTACAACCTAATGATCTTAATATTTTACATGCCTTTTTTGGAGATATTGATTACCAAATAAGCCAAGGAGCAGACGAGCAAATTCAGATATTAGCTCTAATAGCTGAAATTATAAATCTAGTAAATAAATGAGGGAAGTAACGTGAATAACGAAATTCCAATTTGGAGAATCAAATATATACCAAAAACCTTGGATGAAGTTTGCGGAAGAGAGAAAATAAAGGAAAGATTAAAAAATATCATTAAGCAGGGAAATTTCCCTCATCTTTTATTTGTAGGCTCTGAAGGTATTGGAAAAGCTACTTTAGCAAGTTTATTTTCAAAAGAATTTCTTGGCATATTTTACGATGCGAATTTTAAATTAATATACGCTAATGTTCCGTTAACAGAGGAGGAAAGACAGTTAGCAAGGTCTGAAGCATACGTTTCAAAGAGTAAAATAGGGAGCATAGCTGGAAGAAGAATTACGACACCAGCATTTATCAAAGTTAAAGTCAAGCCTTTCGTTCAATTAAAAGTATTAGGTGATACCCCTTTTAAAATCTTGATCGTTAAAAATTTTGAGACTTTAGGTTCGAATCAACAGGGTTTTAGAAGGTTAATGGAAATTTACGGTTCAAATTGTAGAATGATCTTGATAACAACTAAAATTTCCGGAGTAATTGACCCAATTGTGAGTCGATGCCAATTATTTTTAATTTCTCAAGTAGATCTTAACTCCTTTAAAGAATTAATGAATAAAATTGCTGAAAATGAATCTTTAGAAATTGAGGATGGCTCTATTGAAATACTTTATAAAGTTTCTAACGGTAAAATATCCAGAGCGATTGATTTATTACAATTATCAAGTATAAGTGGAAAAAAAATAACTAAAAATATGCTATATGAAGTTGCTCAAAAATTTCAAAACGATTTGGTAGGAAGCTTATTATTGATGACTTTAAGAGGGGACTTTCCAAAAGCAAGAGAATTATCGCGTAATATTATCTCTAATTATAAATATAATCCGCATGAACTTTTTAATCTGCTACTTAATGAACTCAATAAATTACCACTAAGTAAATTTGCCCGAATCCAATTAATTAATTTAATTGCTGATGCTGATTTCAGGGCACTTGATGGTATCGATAATGATATACAAATATCTGCTCTACTTTCAAAGATATGTTTATTTTCAGAGCATTTATCATAAAAAATAGTGAAAAGTATGGCTAAAAAAGTTAAATCTGTCTGGGTTGAGGAGTATCGACCAAAAAGCATCAGAGAAATGGCTCTCCCGACTGCAAAGGTTAGCGGTCATAAAGTTGATTTAGCAGAAGATTTAACGAAATTTGTAAAGAATTTTTTCAAAGAAATGAAAAAAATAAATGCTGAAAATAGAATTATAAGAGTACATAATAGAACTGCTTCCGAAAAAGAAAGGAAAGAAGAGGTAAAAATAGCACCTGAAAATGCAGCAGTATTATTAGAAGGACCACCTGGAATCGGAAAGACTTCCATTGTTTTTGCCCTCGCAAACGATTTAAATATGGAAGTGATTGAGACAAATGCTTCTGATACTCGAACAAGAGATGCTCTCGAAAATAAATTAAGGGAAACTGTTAAATCTCGGGGTATTATGGATTTTGTTACTCAATCAAAAGAAAAGCTTATCTTAATTGATGAAGTTGATGGTATATATGGAACGAAAGATAGGGGTGCGGTTCCTACCATCTTAGATTTAATTCAGAACACTCAATTCCCAATTATTATGTGCTCAAATGAGTATAAACAAAGTCTTCAACCGCTCTATAATAAAGTTCGAAAGTTCGAGGTTTATCCACTTTCTGACGAGGAAGTGATAAAAATTGCTCATAACATTCTCAAAAAAGAAAGTATTACAACTCTTAAAAGGAGCGATTTAGATCTTATTATTAAAAAAAATAATGGTGATTTAAGAGGCGTTATTAACGATATTCAAGGAATTGCTCAAGGTTCAACTGAAGTAGATAATAAAGATTTAATATTTACTTTACATCGAGATACCACAGAGGAAATTTTTGCTTTAATTAGAGATCTATTTCAAAACGTTTCTACGCTAAGAGAAGCTCGAGATTTAACAGATAAATCCGATGTAGATTATAATTTTTTATACAAATGGGTAAATGAAAATCTCATCTCGTTCATTAAAATAAATAAAGAAATAGCAAATGCTTACGATAATCTCTCTTTGGCTGATGAAGTTTTTGGGCGGATTCGAAGAAATCAATATTGGGCGTTATTACCATATTTCTATGATTTATTCGCAGGAGGGACCAGTCTGGCTCAATCCCGGAAAACTAGCGGTTTTCGAAGAGTTGTATTTCCAAGATATGTTGTAGGAGGTGCGTTTTCTTTAACGAATGCTGAAAGGAGTTTAATCGAAAAAATTAATAAAACCTATGATATATCTCAAATCGAAGCAATTCAAGATTTTATTCCGTTTTTAAAGATTTTATGTAGCACTTCACGACGACAACTTAAAAATGTGAGTGACTGGCTCGATTTAGATGCGAAAGAAAAGAAGTTATTAAAATAAATTTATAAAGCATGTTGGACAAATAATCTGTATTTTTGCGATTTTTTATCTTCATCTCAAATCTGATATAAAATCAGCTATTTCCCAAAATATAGTTAAGATGATTCGACAGATACAGTTACTGCAGCATTACATATAATCATATTATCTGAGGTATCGCCTAATTCTTTAATTAAAATACCCTGGGCAACGAGCCCACCATTTACAACCTCGATAGACTTTACTCCAAACGGAATCGCTTTTAATATCTTCTTATTATCAATATTTTCAGGAAATGGAGCTCCAATCCTCACGTGTACCTTCATACGTATAAAGTCTTTAGGTTCTTTAAGCCCACATATCTCCGATAATCCACATAAACAATTGTTTGATATTGCATTTTTAATTGCCTTTATCGAAGCATTAGTACAGTCATTATTATGCCCATGTTGGTCAACACCCATTCCAATTTGTACAATAAATTTCTTATCACTCATGTTTTCCACGAATTTTATTATAGTACTTCATATAATATCTAATAATAGAAGTTCTTTAGGAAGATTAAAAAAGATTTTTATATTTGAGTTTCTTCTTTTTCTTTACGTTAAACCTTTTTTTCAAATAAATAAAGATAGTATTTCTGATTCTTATGAGAGATTTTAAATACTCTGTTAAAAAAATTGACATATTTCTTATAGGATTTCTTATTGTCATTGTCATAGCGACAATTCTATGCATCTTAAACCCAACATTTGGAGAATATTTTTCAATTGCCAATTGGTTCGGTTCCGAAGCCCTCGGTAAAGTTCCGATTTGGATCGCATTATTATTTGTTATGCTTGTTTGCTTTCTAGGTGCTCTAATCCCTATTCCAGTCCCGTATGCGTTACCGATTACATTGTTCGCAGCCGTTTGGTTTAAGACCTTAGGATTGACCGCATGGGCATTAATAATAGTCCTTGTATTTCTTGCCTCATTAGCTAATACTATAGGAGACTTAATTGATTATTTAGTAGGAAAAGAGTATCAGCATATATTGAGTAAAGAGGAACCTGAAGCACAAGATAGATGGAGCCGGCTCTTTTCAAGCAAGCCAAAAACAGTTCCACTTGTAATCGTGATCTTTGGACTGACCCCTCTTCCCGATTCTTTATTATTGGTCCCTTTAGGTATTATTAAATATGATATAAAAAAGACTTTTATTTGGATGTTTCTCAGTAGAATAGTTATGATGTCATTTTTCGCTCTTGGAGGCATACTTGCGATAGAATGGTTCTTTAGTGAAGGGAGCGGTGATGAACCTTTTGGATGGGTTTTTGGTGTCGTAATGTTATATGTTTTATGGGCAATAATAGCAATAATGGCAAAATATAAACCCAAAGAAAAGCAAATAGAAGAAAACGCCGAAGAGAATATAGAAAATCAATAGTATATTAGAATTAGAAATTTGTTTATTAGCTAAAGCTTTATTAATTTATGAAATAAATAAAATTAATACTTAAGTTAAAAAATAATTGAGATATAATGTCAAAAGTTAAAAATGCCTATAAGGAAATTGAAGACATAATCGGTTCAGATTTTATTACCGATAAAGATTTTATGAAAGCAGCTTATTCTCGGAATGTTGATCCTGCCTTCCCAGACAGATGGGCTGATATGATTGTGAGACCAGAAACACCCCAAGAAGTTTCTGAAATCGTTAAGATTGCCAATAAATACAAGATCCACATGGTTCCGAGAGGGGGAGGGGCCGATCTAGTCGGCGGTTCTACAACTCAGGGAGGGATTCTCATTGACCTTACAAGAATGAATAACATCCTTGAAATTAATGAAGATGATTATTACTGCGTGGTTGAATGTGGTGTCACATGGGGAGCACTATTGTCAGAGATTCTTCCAAGAGGTTTAACTACTGGTGTTACTGGCCCTGGAAGTGGTTTTTCTGCAACAATTGGAGGAGGTCTTTCAAACAGCACTGCGGGAGCGGGTTCAACTAAGTATGGAGTAGTGCCTGATATTTGCCTGGGAGTTGAAGTTGTTTTACCTAATCCAGAAGGAACAATCGTTAAAACGGGAGCCGCTGCAAATAAATATGCTGCGCCATTTTGTCGGTATGGTGTTGCACCAGACTTTACTGGGCTATTTATGGGCGATGTAGGAACAATGGGTATAAAAACTAAGGCCTTTCTAAGATTGTTTCCAGATCCTCCATTTAAAGCACAGAGATATTATTTATTTAATAAAAACGATTATACTGATGTATTTAAAATAGCAAATAGGATTCGGAAGGAAGTAAACGATGGATTACAGGGTTTTGCTGTTGTACCACTTTTTTTACTTCAAATGATGGCAGCACAAGTAAAAGAAAAACCAGCGAAAAGGCCAAAATTACGAGGACCTCTATGTATGGTGACATTGGAGGCAACTGATAAAAGAATTTTAGAAGTGTATCTTGAGAAAGCTGAAGAAGTTATGACGAAGGATGATATTGCTCGTCCTTTTAAAATTCAGGAAATTAATCCGAGCGCTGAAGAACAAGAGGAATCGAGTTATAATTTAAAAAACTTCTTTAATTATTTTCACCCATTGATTTCAGTTGCTCCTGGTAAGGTGACATGTACAACTTGCCATAAAGTGCCAATTTCAGGCATACCAGAATTATCACAAAAAGCTCAACAATTTGATAAAGATCATAGAAGCGAATTTCAACCCAATAGCTTATCTATTTGGGCTGGAGTCTTAGGTTTTCTACCTAATGGGACATGCATATTTGTTGGTGGATTTAACGCTGATAATGTGGAGGAACAACGTGAAAATTCGATGAGATTATGGCATAAAAAAATACGACATCAAGTTCGTTATGGCGGGATTCATTATTGGCTTGGAGAGTCAATTTCACAATCTATAGTCGAGGCTGGCGCTTTCAAACCAGAATTTATGGATTTTTTTAGAGATATGAAAAATGCGGTTGATCCAAATTTCTTATTAAGTCCAAATAAGTTTCACATGTATAGTTATGATTACGATCGTACTAAAAAAATTATAACGGATGAAAATTAGGTGTTAAAATTAAATAACTTGAAAAATAAATTAACTTAACTTTAAAATTAAAAATAAGTGAAATTAATTGTCAAAAGTTAAAGATGCGTATAAAGAGATTGAAAATGTAATAGGCTCAGATTATATTACTGATAAAGATTTCATGAAAGCGGCATATTCAAGAAATGTTGATCCCGCTTTTCCAGATAGATGGGCTGATATAATAGTACGACCAGAAACTACAGAAGAAGTATCTGAGATCGTAAAGATTGCAAATAAATATAAGATTCCAATTGTTCCTAGAGGCGGAGGCGCAGATCTTGTAGGTGGATCTGTTTCAGAAGGGGGTATCCTTTTGGATCTTACTAGAATGAACAAAATAATCGAAATCAATGAGAAAGACTACTATATTGTAGTAGAATGTGGAATAACTTGGGGTGAATTGGATTCTAAATTAGCAGAAAAGGGATTGACAACTGGTTTTTTAGGTCCAGGAAGTGGTTTTAGTGCTACTGTAGGAGGAGGTTTATCAAACAGTACTGCTGGATTCGGCTCAACTAAATATGGATTAGTTCCTGATATATGTTTGGGAGTAGAGGTGGTTCTTCCTAATCCTGAGGGAACAATATTAAGAACAGGATCAGCAGCAAATAAGTATGCAAAACCTTTTTGCCGATATGGTGTAGCTCCCGATTTTACAGGTCTTTTTATGGGAGATGTAGGAACGATGGGAATAAAAACTAAAGCTTTCCTACGAATAGTAAAAGATCCGCCAATAAAAACAATGAGATGTTATATCCTCAATAAAAATGACTATAGCAAAGTTTATGAATTATTGCACGAGATTCAATCTGAAATAGCTGATGGGCTACATGATGTTATTGTAGTTCCCCTTCCTGTGGTTAAAATGAAATCAGGTATTGCGAAAAATAAACCTGCTACAAGAGCTAAAATTAGGGGGTCTGTATTTCAAGTAGGTATGGAAACACATGATCAAAGAATTATGGATATATATTTAGAAAAACTGAATGAAATTATGCTCAAAGATAATGTTTGTAGACCTTTTGAATGGCAAGAAATCGATTTAGATGAGCCATTATCTACAGAATGGAATTTTGATTATAAATTCGCTTTTACTTACTTCAATCAGTATATTTCAATAGCACCTCCTAAAATATCTTGCACCACATGCCATAAGATACCAATATCATATATTCCAGATGCAGAACAATTAAGCGGTAAGTTTGATGCAAAATTTCGGGGGGAATTTCCTCCAGGAAGCATATCCTTATTCGCTACGATAATATACTTATTACCAAACGGACATTGTGTATTTGTTGGAGGCTTTAATGCAGATAATACAGATGAACAACATGATAGTGCTATGAAATTATGGCATAAAAAATTAAGGGCTCAGACACAATATGGTGGAGCGCACTATTGGTTGGGAGAAGCAATTTCTCAATCTATAGTTGAAGCTGGAGCGTACACCCCGGAATTTTCTCAGTTTTTTAAAGATATGAAGAAAACTGTTGATCCAAATTTTCTTCTCAGTCCGAAAAAATTTCATATGTATAGTTATGAGGATGACATTTCAAAACACATAATAGAGGATGAACCATATAAATAGGTGATTAAAAAAAAATGACAGAATTAGATCCAAAAGAGAAGTACAAGCATTTAGCCAAATTAGGTAATGTAATTTTACAATGCATAGGTTGTGGTGATTGTAGAGAACAAACAGATTACACTGCAGATCCCCCTAAGTGGGGGGTTTGCGTGGCGAAAGAAAACACAACTGGTTTTGAGCCTTTTTTTGGTAGAGGTAAAATGCAGATCATTCGATCTCTCTGGCAAGGCAAATTAGAACTGAGTAAAGACATGGCAGAGGTAATATATCAATGCCCTACATGTAATGCTTGTGCAGAGGCATGCGCTTATGAGATGGATAATGCCACTTTATATGAGGCGTTAAGAGCCGAATTAATTGATGCTGGCTGCGGTTTAGAGGCACATGTGCCAATGAATCGGGCAATGGTTGAGTTATTAAATCCTTATCAGCGAGATAATAAAGAAAAAAATAATTGGTTGGAAAAACTCGATTTTAAGGTAAAAAATGCGGATTCTGAGCAAGCAGATGTTTTATATTTTGTTGGATGTACTGCCGCTTTGACTCCAGATATTCAACCTGTGGCAGTGAATACAGCAAAGATTCTTAAAAAATTGGGAGTAGATTTTTCCGTTTTTGGAGAGCGTGAAGTATGTTGTGGAAGTGTTGCCATGAGAACTGGGGAAAGAAACGCTTTTAATTCCGTTGCTATGAAAAATGTTGAATTATTTGCGAAAAGTGGAGCAAAGACTATAATAACAAGTTGTGCTGGTTGTTATAGAACTTTAAAAACTGATTATGCTGATTATCTTAATGATTTAGGTATTGAAATACTTCATACAATTGAATTAGTACGTAATATTATAAACGAAAAAAATATTCAATTAAAACATTTAGGAATCACTGCTACATATCACGATCCTTGCCACACGGGAAGAAATTCTGGTTTAAAAGAAGGAGTTAATCCTCTTTACGAAGAACCAAGAGAACTTCTAGGAAAAATTGCGAATTTAATCGAAATGAAAACGATTAAAGAAAGTACTAAATGCTGTGGAGCTGGAGGAGGCGTAAAAAAGGGTTTTCCAGAATTAGCTTTGGAAATTGCTAAAGCAAGAATTCAAGAGGCGGAAGAAACTGGAGCGGAATATCTTGTAAGTATTTGTCCTTTCTGTTATAGAAATTTATCTGACGCAATCAAAGCATTAAACTCAGAAATTAAGATGATTGATCTGATGGAATTATTAGAGCAAGCATTAAATTAATTAATTTTTTTTTTTTCTTGTTTTTAGAAAAGATATTAAATTTAAATAAGGTTGAAATTCAAATATGCCAAAATTAAGTGATCCCATAACCATTAGAGGGATGGAATTTAAAAACAGATTAGCTTTTCCCCCCATGCTTTCAATGTCCTCAGATGCTGATGGGTGTCCTACTGAAAAGACATTAAATGTTTATGAAACAAAGGCTCGTGGAGGTGCAGGATTAATTACGTATGAAGCAGTTTCTGTGGAACCTGACATTTTTATGGAGCGAAATGTTACTGCGAATATTGGAAAAGATGATAATATTCCAGCATATAAAAAAGTTACAGATGCTGTGCATAAGTATGGGGCTAAATTTGGAATGCAACTGGCTGATGGGGGTTTGATTGGTTTTGTTCTTGCTTCATTGTTTGGTGCTAAAATAGAACCGAGAGGTCCATCATCCGTGGATTTATTACATCTAACTTCAGCTTATGAAACAATGGTTGCATCATGGCCAGATGTTTTAAAACAAACTGGAGCCATCTGTAAAGAGATGTCTATTCAAGATATTATTGAATTAGAAGATTTATTTGCTGCTGGAGCAAAAAGAGCAATTCAAGCAGGATTTGACTATATCGAGATCCATTCCGCCCATGCTACTTTACATTCTGCCTTTATGGCACCTTATGCTAATGTAAGAACCGATAAATATGGAGGGTCTACTGAAAAAAGGTGTACTTTTTTATTAGAAACAATGCAAAAAATAAGAGAAGCCATAGGTGAAAAACCTCCCATCTTTGTCCGATTATCTATAGATGAGTTATTACCCGATGGACTAAAGTTGGAAGAGTCTAAAAAAATTGCGAAAATAATAGAAAATGCTGGAGTAGATTGTATCGATGTAAGTCAAGGGAATATGATTAGAAGTCCATATGGCATTCAAATCCCTACTTATTTTGACCATGGTGCTTTCATCCATTTTGCAGAAGAAATTAAAAAGATAGTGAATGTTCCAGTTATCGGTGTTGGAAGAATTGTCGATCCGAAAATGGCAGATCAATTCATCCAAGAAGGTAAGGCAGATATTATTCATCTAGGAAGACAACTCATCTGCGATGCTGATACCCCACTTAAATACTTTAATGGACAACTTGACGAAATTAAATATTGTATGGGATGTTTACAAGGATGTGCAGGGACATGCGTCTATGATGCGTATAGTGGGCAAAATTATACAGAACTCACCCCTTCATCTGATTTAAAGAAAATTGTGGTGTTGGGAGCCGGTATTGCGGGAATGGAAACCGCTAGAGTAGCAAAACTGCGGGGTCATGATGTAGAAATATTTGAAAAATCAGATAAGGTGGGTGGATTAATCCCTCTTGTAGCGATGGAATATAAAAAAGAAGAGTTCATGAACATAGTGAATTATTTAACATTCCAATTAAAGAAATTAGAAGTGCCTATACATCTCAATAAAGAGTTAACAAGGGAAGAGATTTCTGAGTTAAAACCAGATATATTGGTCTTAGCAACCGGTACTGAAGCAACTATACCAACGAATTTGGAAGGCAAACCAAATGTGTTAACTCAGGATGAGGCAATATTAAAAAGCAAACCTATTGGAAAAAATGTGGTAGTTTGGGGCTTGGGGGCATATTGGAAAGGGGGTCCAGAAACCGCAATAACATTAGCAGAACAAGGATATAATGTCAAAGCATTAATGGGGTCAAACACCACCATAGCGACCGAAATGTTAATAGCAACAGGAAGGCGATTATGGATACTTGAGTATTTGAGAGATAAGAAATTACCAATTTACACTAGAGCGAAGTTATTGGATGTCACAGAGAAGGGAGTTAAATTCCTTGATGAAAATAAAAATGAACAATTTATTGAAGCTGATACCTTAGTGTATTGTGGCTCCCGAATTACAAAGGCTAAAAAGTTAAAAAAGCATTTTGAAGGAGTTGCACCATTAATTCAACTTATAGGAGATTGTAAAAGACCAAGAAATATTGCAGAAGCGATGAAAGACGCCCAAACTTTTGTTAGAAAATTAAAATAATTTTTTTTTTTAAAACGAGATTGAATGTAATTGAAAATTTCTTTAGGTAAGAAAAATTTTTAAATAAAATATAAGAAAAAAAGGAAAATGAATTATGGAAAGACAACCTTTATTTATTGGAGATAAATTAAACGCATCAAAATGCAATGATTGCGGAAATGTTAGATTCCCGTGGATGGACTACTGTTATAAATGTCAATCAACCAATATTTCAGAATATCTTGTAGGTCCAAAAGGTAAACTCATGAGCTATACGATTTCATATTCCAAACCTTATGTTGGAAAAATTAAACCCCCTTATGCATACGCTGTAGCAAGATTTCCTACTGATAATGGCCATATAGATGTATTTGGGGCAATAGATTCACAGGAACCATTCGATGATATTAAAATAAATGGCTCCGTCAAACTTATTCCTGATAAATTATTAGTAAAATTTAAAATGGGAGATGATTAAGGAAAAATGAGAAATGTTGCAGTTGTTGGAGCAGGAGTCTTTCCATTTGGACGGCATCACGACCTTTTATATGTTGAAATGGGAAGGCCTGCCGTGAATGAGGCGATTGAAGATGCTGGGATAGACAGAAAAGAGATTCAATCTTGTTATATTGGCACAACTGGAGGAGTAGGTGTTGGACATGAAATTCTTTATGAGACGGGAATCATAGGAATTCCAATTTCTAGGGTTGAAAATGCTTGTGTCTCTGGTTCGAATGCATTTAGGCTAGCTTGGATGGATGTTGCTCTAGGTTTGAGTGATATTTCTTTAGTTATTGGAATAGAGAAAATGAAAGATAGTTCTATGGCAGATGTCGCTGGGGGAATGGGGAGATTAAAACTTGAAATGAAGGCAATAGCGAAAAACCCTTCAGTAGCAAATTTTGGATTAATGGGTCCACCGGGCTATTTTGCTCTTGCGGCTCATCGTCATATGGCCGAATTTGGAACTACCAAAGAAGAACTCGCATCTGTAACTGTAAAAAGCAGACAAAATGCTCACAATAATCCAAAAGCAGAATATCAGAATATTATGACTGTTGATGATGTATTAAATGATAAAATGATTAATCCACCCCTCACACGTAGCCAATGTTGCCCAAAAACTGATGGAGCTGCTGCCATCATTATAATGAGTGAAGAATTAGCTAAAAAATATACAGATACTCCAGTTTGGGTAAAAGGATCTGGCTTGACAAGTTCTATTATCACTGATTTACTTTCAAATTTATCAGCAATGCCTAATGTTAAATCATCCAGAACGGCTTACGATATGGCAAAATTAGAACCGAATGATTTTTTTAAAAACGGATTTGCCGAAGTCCACGATTGTTTTTCAATTTCGGAGATTTTGCATTATGAGGATTTTGGATGGTGTAAAAAAGGTGAAGGTCCAAAAATGATAAATGACGGAATCACCCAAATCGATGGCGATTTTCCCGTAAATCCTTCTGGAGGATTACTATCATGTGGACATCCCCTTGGTGCCACTGGGGTTAGACAAATCGCAGAAGTCCTTTATCAAATGCGAAAAGATAAAGAAGTTGCAAAACGACAAGTGCCAGATGAAAATCTAAATGTTGCTCTTACCCATACAATGGGTCAACCTATGTTGGGATTTACTTCATGCGTGAATATTTTTTCAAGAGATCTATAAAAAATATTTTGGAATTCTATTTCTTTTTAACTTAATAAAAACTAAAAAAACTATGTCAAAAAGAAAATTTAGACTCTCAAGAAAAACCGTATTAAAAGATGTTATAATAAACAAAGCGGAAACAGTTGGAGATAAAGTTTTTCTGACATATATTAGAGATTTTGATAAGGGCATTGATGAAAAATATACCTACAAAGATATGCATTTAAGATCAAATCGTTTGGCAAATGGATTGATGAATCTCGGAATAAAAAAAGGGGATGGTATTGCCCTAATGGAAATAAATTCTCCTGAGTTTTTATTAACTATTTTTGCCACATTCAAGATGGGTGCTTATACTGTTTTGGTTAATATTGCGTTGCGAGGCGATGGTTTAAAATATATTATAGATCATTCTAATGCGTCAGCTATCATTATCCATTGGACCCTTATTGATGCATTTTTAGAAATCAAAAGCCAAATACCCGCGATTAAACATATTATTGTCGATATTAGTGAAGCACCAACAGATTTTAAATTACCCGAGGGATCAATATCATTCCAAGAAGTAATGCAAGCACCTGATGATGATATAAATATAGAGCTTAGTCATGATGATTTGAGTTTGTTAATGTATACAGCAGGGACAACAGGTTTACCAAAAGCAATAATGTTTTGGCAAGGCAAATTGATTGGAGGTATGAATGTTCAAACACTTGTCAGTATAGCCAAATTATTTGGTAGTGGCCCTGATGATGTTCTTTACACAAGTTTACCCTTATTTCATGCGAATGCATTATTTCTGACAACTTTGCCAGCTTTTTTTGAGGAGAAACCTTTAATTCTAGCGAAACGATTCAGCGCTAGCCGGCATTGGGATATTTGTCGCAAATATGGGGTTACATTCTTTAACTCCCTTGGTGCAATGATCCCTATTTTAATGAAACAACCCGAACGATCAAATGATAAAGAACATAATGTAAGAAATGTATATTCTGCAGCTTGCCCTAAAGAATTATGGGTTGCTTTTGAAGAGAGATTTGGTATAAAAATTATAGAATTCTATGCTGCTTCAGACGGAGGTGGATTTATGCTTACAACACAAGGAAAAGAAGATATTCCCGTAGGATCTATGGGAAAACCACCGGTGGGTATGGTTGCTGATATCATGGATGATGATGGAAATATTCTGGAACCCGAGGTAGTTGGAGAATTAGTTTTCTTAGTTAGGGAGTCGGAAATTAATCAAAGAAAAGTGAAATATTATAAAGATGATAAAGCCTCAGAGAATTTAATACGAGAAGGTAAAGATGGGCAGAACTGGTTTCATACAGGTGATTTAGCGTATAAGGATAAAGAAGGGTGGTTCTATTTCGTTGATAGAAAAAAGGATTCAATAAGAAGACGCGGTGAAAATATTGCGTCTTATAGTATTGAAAAGATAATTAATTTAAACGACAAAATTTTGGAAGCAGCAGCTTACGGTATTAAATCAGAACTAGGTGAAGATGAGATAATGGTTGCTATTGTTTTAAAACCAGGGGAAACCATGACTCCTGAGGAACTATTAGATTTCTGTCAAGGAAAAATGGCCAATTTTATGATACCTAGATATATTGATTTTGTCGATAAGCTTCCTAAAAACGAAGTACATAGGATATTAAAGCGTATTCTCAAAGAACGTGGAGCAACAGAAAGTACTTATGATAGAGAAAAGGCAGGATATGTTTTAAAATAAAGATAATTTTTTTTTTCTTAACAATTTTAGGTATTAGGTATAATTAAGGTATAATGTAAAATAATAAGGATTTTCAATAATAATGCATTTTTAATTTTTAATACAAATAATAAATCAAAAAAGTAGGCAGAAATGAACGACAAGGTTTATGTATTTGGTGTTGGAATGACCAAGTTTGGTAAATTTCTTGATAAAAGTATTAAAAAATTTACAGGCGAAGCACTTGATTCGGTCCTAGAGGACTGTCAAAATGATATAAATTTGAGTGATATTGAGGCTGCTTGGTTTTCCAATACATGTTGGGGAATGTATGATTTTCAGCATAGCATTCGAGGTCAAGTTGCACTTAGCGCCAACCGCCTTGATAAAATACCTATAATAAACGTGGAAAATGCGTGTGCCAGTGGGAGCACTGCTTTCCATGGAGCGTGGACTTCAATAAAAGCGGGTCTCTATGACTGTGCGCTGGCTATAGGTGTTGAAAAAGTATATAATGAAGATCGTGCTAAGATGATGAAAGGATTTATAACTTACACGGATGTAGAGAAGACAACTAAAATGATAGAGCAATTGAAAAAGATGGCTGAAAAAAAAAAGGCGATGGATGCTAAAAAACAAGGAACTGAAGATAGAAAAGAGAAAAAAGGGGGACATTCTGCATTCATGGATCTATATGCAGTTGCAGCTCGTCAACATATGAAACAGCATGGAACTACACAAAGACACTTGGCTGTAGTTGCTGCTAAGAACCATAATAATTCAACACTAAATCCTCTTGCCCAATACACATTCCCCATGACTGTAGAGCAAGTTTTGGAAGATTATGAAGTTGCTTATCCTCTGACCAGATCGATGTGTGCACCAGTTGGAGATGGTGCTGCGGCAGCTATTTTATGCTCGGAGAAATTTTTAAAACAACATCCAAATACAAGAGCTGTCCTAATACGAGCATCGGTTTTGCAGTCTGGATCTTGGAAAACAGATGATATAGCTAAACGCGCATCTACAATCGCCTATAAAATGTCTGGTCTTGGGCCTAAAGATATAAATGTGGCTGAAGTTCACGATGCTACGGCGTTTGGGGAAATTCACCAAATTGAGCAAATGGGATTTTGTCCAATAGGAGAAGGTGGGCCATTTAGTGAGAGTGGCGCAACGGCTCTTCATGGAAAGATTCCTATTAATCCGAGCGGAGGATTGTTATCCCGAGGCCATCCACTCGGTGCGTCAGGTTTGGCACAAATTTATGAATTGGTGGTTCAATTGCGTGGAGAAGCTGGCGAAAGGCAAGTTGACAACCATAAATTTGCTTTGGCTGAGAATGGTGGTGGCAACATTGGTGTTGGTGAGGCAGCCATGTGTGTAAATATCTTAGAAAAGGTATAATAAATACAATTACTTAAGAAAAATAAAAAAAAACTGAATTTTTTAATTTTAAATTTTATTCCCGTATTTCAGGACCATCTACTCCTTCCCGGTACCAAGTTACTGGTCGATATTCTCTAGGTACAATACCTTCTTGTTTGAATACAGGATATCCTAGACTTAAAGAAGTTATAGGAATCCAAGGGTATTTGATACCAAGTTTTCTTTTTAAAGGTTTAATCTGGTTAAGGGTTTGCGCAAAAAACCCATTCCAACAAGCTTTAATTCCTAAAGAGTTCGCCACTAAGTTCATGTTTTCTCCGGCTATACCGATATTTATTTTTGCTCCCGAAATGGCTCGTTCATCCCCGAGTATTAGGATGACGCATGGAGCAGCCAATGAAACGGCTATTTCTCCCATTCTAGTAAGAGAGCCCATTCCCCCTAAAATAAGTCTTGGATCAACGGTACCAGGACCAATTGAAGGATCCTCGATTAGAGGTGCTAAATTTTTTACCATATTATCATCCAAATATGCTTTATACATAAAGCTTATAATTTTATAAACTTCTTTATCTATCTTTTCGAGTAGGGCTTTATTTGTTATTACAATAAACTTCCATGGCTGACAATTACCCGCACTTGGAGCGAATCGTCCTGCTTCCAGAACTCTTTGAATTAAAGACTCAGGTACTGGTTTATCCTTGAAATTTCTCACACTTCGTCTTTCAAAAATTGCTTTTTCAATGGCGTTCCATTCCGTTGGATTTCCTTCCTCATCCTTTGCCTCAAGAGGCATTTTAGCAGGTAAAGGGTGAGGATCTGTTTTCCAATATCCGGCGTCAACATGGTAAGGTTCAACTATCATGATCGCATCATTGGGACAGGCCACTTTACAATTATAACAGCTAAAACATTCATATTGTTCTTTCATTGCTGGAAAGCCACCTTCATCTTCTTCCCAAGCTCGGAAGGGGCAATTTATCATACATAATCCACACTTAGTGCATTTATCGTGGTCGACCTTCATTACTCCCATGTGGACATCTTTCATATCAGGTTGTAAAATCTCTTTTACATCTTCCCAAGGCATAATTCATCAATTCCTATTAATAACTAATAAATATATTAAATTATTGAAATATTTAAAAGAAATGTCTTTTTCAATTCAATTCAAAAAATAAAAAGGATTCAAAATGTCAGCAAAGAAAAAATTTAGATTGACAAGAAGAACAATATTAAGAGATCTTATTCAACATAAGGCAGAAACGATTGGTGATAAGGTTTACATGACATATCTTAGAGATTTCGATAATAATATTGAAGAAAAATATACTTATAGAGATATGCATTTACTGTCTAATCGCTTAGGAAATGGTCTTTTAAATTTAGGACTAAAAAAAGGGGAAGGTGTAGCTTTAATGGAAATTAACTCTCCTGAATTTTTACTGACTATTTTTGCTACATTCAAAACGGGCATGTATTCCGTTATGATTAACGTTTCCTTAAGAGGGGATGGTTTAAAATTTATTATAGAACATTCTGATGCATCGGCAATCATTATTCACTGGTCTTTTTTACAAGCATTTTTAGATATTAAAGATCAACTACCCAAAATTAGATATATCATAGTCGATATTAATGAAGCCCCAGCGGATTTTAAATTGCCTGAAGGAATTGTATCTCTCCAAGAAGTTATGCAAGCATCAGATGAGGATATTGATATAGAGATTAGTCTTGATGACATGGCAATGTTAATGTATACTGCGGGAACGACTGGTCTGCCCAAAGCAATACAATTTTGGCAAGGCAAATTGTTGGGAGGTCTTAGCATTCAAACACTTATGAGTCTTGTGAAAATGATGGCTCAAGCTGATGATGTTCTCTTTACTCCCTTACCCCTATTCCATTCGAACGCTTTGTTTTTAACGAGTTTAGCCGCTTATTTTGCTGAAAGGCCATTAATTCTCGGTAAAAAATTTTCAGCAAGTCGCCATTGGGATATTTGTCGTAAATATGGTGTTACTACTTTTAATACCTTAGGTGCAATGGTCACATTTTTAATGAAGCAACCAGAGAGACCAAACGATAAAGAACATAATATCCGAGTGGTAAATACGGCTGCTTGCCCTAAAGAGTTATGGGTAGCTTTTGAAGAGAGATTTGGTGTAAAAATCCATGAAGCTTATGGTGCAACGGACGGAGGGGGATTTATGCTTAGTTCTGTTGGGCGTGATGATCAACCTGTAGGATCTATGGGTACACCATTACCTGGAATGGTTGCTGAAGTTATGGATGATAATGGAGTTATTCTTCCAGAACCAGAAAAAGTGGGAGAATTAGTTTTCCTGGTTAGGGAGTTGGAAATGAAACAAAGAGAAGTGAAATATTATAAAGACGAGAGTGCCTCAAAAAGTTTAATTCAAAAGGGCGCAGATGGTCAATTATGGTTCCATACAGGTGATTTGGCATATAAAGATAAAGATGGCTGGTTCTATTTCGTTGATAGAAAAAAGGATTCAATCCGTAGACATGGTGAAAACATCGCATCATTTAGCATTGAAAATATTATAAATCAAAATGAAAAAATATTAGAAGTTGCTGCCTATGGTGTTAAAACTGAGGTGGGCGAAGATGAAGTGATGGTTTCTGTTGTTTTAAAACCAGGAGAAACCATGGCTCCAGAGGAACTTTTAGATTTCTGTCAAGGTAAAATGGCTTATTTCATGATCCCTAGATATATTGATTTCGTCGAAGAACTTCCTAAAAGTGAAGTTCACAGAGTGTTAAAGCGTTTTCTCAAAAAACGTGGAGTAACACCAACCACTTACGATAGAGAAAAGGCTGGATATGTTATAAAACGAGACTAATATTTTTTTCTTTTTAACATAAAATTGTGAGATTATTTATGACTTTACCCCTAGAAAATATTACAGTCATTGATTTGACTAGGATGCTTCCTGGACCGTATTGCACTATGATATTATCGGATTTAGGGGCAAATGTTATTCGGGTCGAAGATCCGAAGTATCTTTACTCTAATGTCCCGCCATTTTTTCAAAAAGGAAAATATCGTGATAGTGCGTTTAATGCTATCCTTATGAGAAACAAGGCATCAATTACTCTTAATCTGAAAAAAGAGAAAGCTTTAGAGATATTTTATGACTTAGTAAAACGCGCAGATATAGTTATGGACACATTTCGACCAAAAGTGATGGAAAAATTAAAAATAGATTATAATACCCTTTCCTCGATAAATCCCTCAATTATTTGTTGTTCTTTAACAGGATACGGTCAAAATGGGCCATACGAACAAGTTGCGGGGCATGATTTGAATTATATTGGTATTTGTGGAATATTGGATGCAACTAGAAAAAGGGTAATTTTGGGTGAGGAAAATCAGGAGAGAAAACCAATAAATCCTGGTGTCCAACCAGCCGATATTGGAGGGGCTTTAGTAAGTGCCATTGGAATTCTTGGTGCTATAATCGAAAGAGAAAATAATCCTGAAAGAAAGGGTCAATATGTTGATATTTCAATGACAGATTCTGTATTTTCTTTTATGCCAATGGCAGCTGCTTTACATTTTGCGAAAGAGTATAATAAAAAATTTAGTGGAGAAAATATACTCGAAGGTGGAATGCCATATTATTCCGTCTATAAGACGAAAGATAACAAATATTTGTCAGTTGGGGCGATTGAAATGAAATTCTGGCAAAATTTGTGTGAAGGTTTAGGACGAAATGATTTAAAAGGAAAGCAGTGGGCCCTGAGAGAAGAGAAAGAAAAGGTTTTTGAAGAACTGCAAAAAGAATTCTTAAAGAAAACACAAGAAGAGTGGCTTGAGATTTTTAAAAATTACGATACTTGTATAGGCCCAATTAATAATTTTGCTGAAGCGTGTGAAGACCCCCAAATCATAGCGCGTAATATGGTTGTTGAAATAGACCATCCCGTATTAGGCAAGATTAAAAATATAGCCTCACCGATTAAAATGTCAAGGACACCTCCAACCATTAGAAGCCCTGCTCCCAAAATCGGACAAAACACTAAAGAAATTTTGAAGCAATTGAATTATTCTGATGAGGATATTAAAAACTTCAAAAAAAATAAGATTATATAATTTTTATAATTTTAAATTTTGATATAACCTTACAACTTGATTATGTAAAAAATCTTCCGCGTTTTTTCCTTTCATAAATATAACGAGAAGAAGCAATCTTATAATATAGTTTCCCATTTAAAATCCCCCCAATTAAAATTTACTAAAAAGCTTTAATAATTAAATAAATTATTTTTTAAATAGCAAAAGACTAAAGTTAAAAAGAAAATAAACTGACTAAAATGACCAAAAAGTTAAAAACAAAAACAGCAGTAATTTTAGTGTTATTCTTAATTGGAATTGCAGCATCAACCATCTCAACAACTTTCTCTGCTGATGTCACCGAAGAGCCAAAGAAAACAGACTCCTTAAGCACATCATATTCTAATGGAGCAACATATTGTTGGACGTGGATTTCAGGGGATAAAACCATAAATGAATATGGTGTATATGGCACGAAAGGAGTTCCTGATAGAGCGAATTATCCGGGAGCTAGACTTTATTCTGTTTCTTGGATGGATACGGACGGAAATTTCTGGTTATTCGGAGGAAATGGTTATGCCGAACCAATTAGTTATGGGAATCTGAATGACCTCTGGAGATTTAATATCACCTCAAAGGAGTGGGCGTGGATGTCAGGGAATAAAACCACAGATGAATATGGTGTATATGGCACGAAGGGAGTTCCTGATAAGGCGAATTATCCGGGAGTTAGACACAGTTCTGTTTCTTGGACGGATACGGACGGAAATTTATGGTTATTCGGAGGAGAAGGTTATGCCGAATCGGGTGATTGGGGACAGCTGAATGACCTCTGGAGATTTACCATCAGCTCAAAGGAGTGGGCGTGGATGTCAGGGAATAAAACCACAGATGAATATGGTGTATATGGCACGAAGGGAGTTCCTGATGAGGCGAATTATCCGGGAAGTAGAGAGGAATTTGTTTCTTGGACGGATAAGGACGGAAATTTATGGTTATTCGGAGGAGATGGTTATGCCGAATCAGATACTGGGCGGTTGAATGATCTCTGGAGATTTACCATCAGCTCAAAGGAATGGGCGTGGATGTCAGGGAATAAAACCGCATGGGAATTTGGCGTATATGGCACGAAGGGAGTTCCTGATAAGGCGAATTATCCAGGGACTAGACGGCGTTCTGTTTCTTGGACGGATACGGACGGAAATTTATGGTTATTCGGAGGAGATGGTTATAACGAATCAGGTGGTAATGGAAATCTGAATGACCTCTGGAGATTTACCATCAGCTCAAAGGAGTGGGCGTGGATGTCAGGGAATAAAACCATAGGTGAATATGGTGTATATGGCACGATGGGAGTTCCTGATAAGGCTAATTATCCGGGAGCTAGACAATTATCTGTTACTTGGACCAATGGGAGCGAAAATTTATGGTTATTCGGAGGTTCTACTTATAATGACCTCTGGAGATTTAACATCACCTCAAAGGAGTGGGCGTGGATGTCAGGGAAAAAAACCAAAGGTATATTTAGCGTATATGGCACGAAGGGAGTTCCTGATATGGCGAGTCATCCGGGAAGTAGAAGCTCTTCTGTTTCTTGGACGGATACGAACGGAAGTTTATGGTTATTTGGAGGTTTGGGTTATGCAGAATATGATATTGGATATATGAATGACCTCTGGAGATTTAAACTTGGCTGTGCTGGTCAAATTCCAAGCACGGGTGTTGATGATGATGATGATGATGATGATGATGGAAAACCCGAAGATAATTTATTATTAATTGTCGGTATTGCATTAGTTTTATCTGCAATCGCTGCCGTGTCTATGATTTCTGTTATTCTAATTAAAAAGCATAAAGACTCAAGCGCCAAAATTAATTAAAAACTAAATCAACTTCTTTTCTTTTTTTAAACAAAAATTTGAAAAAAATGCTGAGAATTTTTCCTTTATAAATAGAGAATGGGTTATTCTTGACATATCCCGATCTTAAAAATTAATAAAAATAAAATTATATGATGTTTATAGTTTTAAATTCTGTATTCCTCAGGAGTTTTATCCTCTTTATAAGGGCTTTCAGCCAATTCGAATCTGAATCCGACTATCTCTTCTCCTCCTATCATGTGAACAGGAGATGGTTTTTCACGAAGATCCTCTGGATCTATGAATTGATCCCACGCAACAGGAAATTTGATGAGAGTCTTAACTCCTTCCTGTTTGAATGCTTTTGCTGCTGCTCTTACGTCCTTGACTATAAAAGTAAGGTTATGCACTCCCGGTCCTTTTTTGTCCAAATGTTCTGACCACAGGGTCTGAAGCTTCTTACTTGATGGTTCTATAAATTGTAAAATTACATTGCCGAGTTTCACATGGACTACTTTTACTACACCCATGTTAGACAATGTATCAGAAAATTCTTTTTCTACGATCTCTGAGCCGAAAATCCTATTTAAAAACTCTGCTGCTTTTATAGCATCTGGTACTACAATCTCTATATGTACTAAAGGTGACAATTCTATTACCATTATTTTTCACTTTAATATTTCTTTTTTTATTTATTTTCACTCTTCCATTTCTTCCATTCCTCTAACAAGTTAGATTTACTTGTTGGATCCGACAATTCAAGTTCTTTTTCGCGTGTTTGACCATCTCTTTGAAGGAACCAGTTCATTCGCTCTTTTGCTACGGGTAAGGCGCATGCTTGATTAAAAAGGTAAGCTTCTTCCATCAGACCTTCAATAAGTGGTTGTTCCAATGCGGTTAATACAGCTTTCTTTGCAATGGCAATTATTTCTGCGGGAAATGAAGCGATTCGATAAGCTAGATCCTCAACAAATGGAGTTAATTCATCTTGTGGCAAAGCACGATTAATATATCCATATCGTTCAGCTAATTCAGCTGAAAAATCAATACCCCCAAGCACGGCTTCCATGGCACGGGAACGACCCATTAGTCGAGGAAGCCGCTGAGTACTACCTCCACCAGGAATTATGCCTAATAGGATTTCTGGTTGGCCAAGAATGGCTTTACCTATTGCCCCAAATCTCATATCAAGTGATAATACAAATTCACTTCCTCCTCCGCGTGCGATGCCTTCAAGTTTTGCGATGGATACTTTTGGCATGGTTCGATATGCTTCACAAATTGGATGCATACCTGTAAGTTGATCGGATTTTGGGGGTGCTTCATCTGGTAATATTGCTAGAACAGACACATCAAAATGAGCAATAAAAAAATCAGGATCAGCACTATCGAAGACGATAACTCTCACATCATCATCCATAGCTATTTTTGTCTGGAGACGACTTAATTCTCCAAGAAGGCCCGCATTCAAAAGGTTTATAGGGGGATTATCGATTGTTACGAAGGCAACCCCTTGATCAAGGCGAATTTTTAGCAATTTAAAACGAGTGTATTTCATTTTATCTACCACCATTTAAATTTTAAGATTATATAGTATTTGATTTGCTGGAATTATTAATATATTTAATTTTTAAACTTTTAAGAAATTTAAATATATTCTAATGAAGATAATGAAGATAAAAAAAGGCAGAAAATCTAAAAACTTAAGGTAAAAGGGCAAATTAAAAATTGTCCTATAAATTTTATTCTTATATAATTTAATAGATCGTATCGTTTGGCTTGAACTATGGTTAAATTAAAATCTGAGGTTAACGAGATTGAAGATGTTATTAGATTTAAGATTGATTTTCCCCCTTTTGATGGCCTGCGGTTTGTTTGCGTTTATTTATTAAAAGCCGACGATATCTATATACTCATTGATGCGGGATTACATTTTCGAGACTGGAAGAATTTATTTTTTTCAAGTCTCAAAAACTTAAATATAGACATAAAAGATGTAGAGTATTGTATTGTCACACATGACCATCTAGACCATTTAGGCTTGATAAAAGACTTAAAACGTAAGAATCCTGATCTCCAACTATTAATGCACGAAATTACTCACGAGATAATTGAATGGGGAACGAATCCTAATAAATCTAAAGAATTAGAGAATGAAGCAAGGGAACTTGCGAAAAGAATGATAAAATATGGTATTTCTGAAAAACAAGGAGAGAGAATTGTTCAAGTTCTTACAGCTATGCCAAAATTGGCAATATATCAAAAACCCGATAAACTTTTAGTGGATAACGAAGAAATTATCATTGGCTCACATAAATTAAAGATTATATGGACACCTGGTCATGCCGTAGGGCATATCTGCGTATTTGACACTGATAAACACTATTTATTTTCAGGAGATCATATTCTTTCTGAAATAACACCCCATATAGGAAGTTTTATTATGACTCCAACGCTTAAAAAGAAATACGATTTCAATAATATTTTGGACCACTATTTAAGATCTTTAGAAAAAATTTACAATTTAAATCCAAAAATAATTTTTCCGGCTCATCAAGATATTATTTACAATCCATCCGAACGGATATTAGAAATTAAAGAACATCATAAAAATAGACTTAAGGAAATTTCAAATATAATAAAAGGTAACCCACTAACCCCAGTAAAGATTGCGGAAATTCATTTTGGAGATAATTTAACCGAGATAAACTCTTTTTTGGCATTAAGTGAAGTGCTTAGTCATTTAATCTATTTAGAAGAACAAAATAAAATAACCAGAATTGAAAAAAATGGAAAATTCTTTTTTTCCAGCTGAAAGATGGTTAGATAAAAAATAAAGAGTTTAATAATAAAAATAATTCAATTGAATTATAATGCTAAAAATTGCTTTTATAGGTGCGGGATCATTTGTTTTTGGAGAAACTGTTCTAACAGATATTCTCACCTTTCCTTCATTAATAGAAGATACTACTATTTGTCTTGAAGATATTGATGCACATTATTTAGATTTAATGTATAGATATATGTTAAAGTTGAAAGAGAATTATCCAGAAAAATTTGAAGGAGTTAACTTTGAGAAAACATCAAATCAACGCAAAGCTATTGAAGATGCTAAATATATCGTAAACGCGATTCATGTAGGTGGATATGAGGCATATAAAATTGATATGGATATTCCTTTTAAGTATAATGTGACTCAATGTGTTGGAGATTCATTAGGACCTGGAGGCGTTTTCCGTTTCCTTCGAAATTCTTACGTAATGAAATCCATTTTAAAAGATATTGAAGAAGTAGGTTATAACAGTGGAAGTGATACGGATAAGCCGTTACTTCTAAATTATACAAATCCAATGGCAATGGTAACTTGGTATTGCAATAGAATTCTGCCTGATTCTACGGTTGGTCTTTGTCATGGTGTGTATGGTACTGCCATTGGACTTAGGCATGCTTTAGGGTTTAAAGAAGAAAACTTTTCATATTTATGCGCAGGAATAAACCATATGGCCTGGTTTCTTAAATTATTTTACAGGGAAGATAAAGCTTTCCCATGGAAAAATGCGTATCCACTTTTACATAAAAAATTGGAAGAAGATCCTACGTTCGAAGAAATGGAACGATTAAGAGTTGATATGATGAGGGCTACGGGCTATTTTATGACGGAGTCATCTGGACATTTAAGTGAATATCTTCCCTACTATAGGAAACGAGAAGATTTATTAGAAAAATACAAGGGTACTATGCTTTTTGCTAATTTAGAACATAATTTCAATTATTTGATGAGTAAAAAAAATTCTGAGAGTGTAGACAAGAGAATTGCCCGAAAATTGAAACGAAAAAAGCTTAAACTTAAAAAAACACATTCAGGGGAATATGCATCGTACATTATGAATGCTATTGAAACCAATAAACCATTCATGTTTAATGGGAATGTAATAAATAAACAGGGAGGATTAATCACCAATTTACCAAAAGATTGTTGCGTAGAAGTACCAGTCGCAGCTGATAGTCAGGGATTGCATCCTCAAGGTGGCATTGAATTACCCACAGTTTGTCAAGCACTATGTATTTCAAATATAATGGTCCAAAAAGCCGCGGTTGAGGGAGCACTTGAATTAGACAAAGAGAAGATATATCACGCGGTTTTATTAGATCCAAATACCGCTAGCGTTTGTTCACCTAGAGAAGTTCGAGACATGGTCGAGGAGATGTTTGAAGCAGAGAGTAATTGGCTACCTCAATTTAAATAAATCATTTATTTTTTCCATCTATATAAATTATTAAATAAATAAGAGTAAGAAAAAGGACAATGAAACAAAAGACCTATCCTGAATATAGTATTCATTATCCCCTACTTCTCACGACTTTTATGAAAAACCCTGTAAGGATCTATCCAGATGAGATAGGGGTTGTGTACAGAAACCATATTACTGGTGAATACCAACGCTTTACCTGGCTTGAATGGTATAAGCGTACCTGTCGTCTGGCAAATACATTGAGCTCTCTCGGTGTGAAACCCGGAAAGCCAGGTGACCCAGGTGATAGAATTGCTACTATGGCTCTTAATACGCACAGACACTTAGAACTTTACTATGCCGTACCTTGTAGTGGAGCAGTACTCCATCCAATAAATATAAGGCTTGCTCAGGATCACATTATATACACCATTAATCATGCTGAAGATAAAATTCTATTTTTTGATGATTTATTTTTATCTTTGGTTGAAGCGATTTATGACAAGATAAAAGACACTATAGAGAAATTCGTGTATATGTCGGATAAACCAGGATTACCCGATACAAAAATAAAAAATCTTTATGAATATGAAGTGCTGCTTGAGCAGGAATCTGATAAATTTCAATGGCCGTATTTAAGTGAGGATAACTATGCCACTCTTTGTTATACTACCGGCACTACAGGGCTCCCCAAGGGAGCGATGTTCACTCACAGAGCGCTTTATCTTCAAACTTTGCATCTAATAGCCCATACCAGTTTTATTAATGATCCCTCCTATGTACATCTTGGCGAGAATATCGTGGACTTGATGATAACCCCATTATATCATGTCCACGCCTGGTGTGCGCCTTTCATCTATAGTTTTTTGTCTGCTAAATTGGTTTTACCTGGTACATTCACGGTTGATGGATTCTGCGAGCTAGTTAAGACTGAGAGAGTAACAACTACAGCTGTAGTTCCAACAATTCTGGCTTTACTTATTGAGTATAAAGATTTGAATAAGTATGATCTTAGTAGCCTTAAATATGTTAGAGTGGGCGGTGGAGCTCTACCGTTGGGGTTAAAAGCTAAAGTTGAGGAGAAAATTCCAGGATTTTCGGCAACATCGGGATATGGAATGACAGAGACAGCACCCACTACCGTAAGGAGTTTCGTCAAGAAATATATGAGGGATTGGCCAAAACAAAAACTGGATAAAGTAAGGGTTAAGACAGGGCTTCCTGTTTCCGGAATTGAGGTTGAGGTTGTTGCCGAAAATGGAAAGCCCATCCCGCATGATAATAAAACTCTTGGTGAGATTGTTATTCGTGGTCCCTGGGTAATAGAAAAATACTACAAGAATCCAGAAAAAACCGCTGAAGTATGGTATGATGGATGGTTTCATACAGGAGATTTAGCCAAGGTTGATGAGGAGGATTTCATAATTATCGCTGATAGGATGTCAGATGTTATTAGAAGCGGTTCTGAAATGGTTCCAACAGTGCTTCTTGAAAATCTTGCCAATATGGCTGATTTTATCCTTGAAGCTACAGTTGTGGGTGTCCCTGATGAAGTATGGGGTCAGAAGCCACTTGCAATTATAAAGCTTGTGCCTAATTCCAATAAAACGGAAAGTGATTTTATCGAATTCCTCAAGAGCGAAGGCGTGGATAAAGGTAAGATAACCAATTGGATGCTTCCTAAATTGGTGGCAATTGTTGATGAGGTTCCAAAGACTAGTGTTGGAAAGTATAATAAAAGAGAAATCAGGAAGAATCTGGAAAAATATCTGAACTTAGCTAAAGATATGAAACAAAATTAAACAAATTTTTTTATGAATTCTTTAATTATTAAGAAGAATACAGATTCAATAATTAAAAGGTGTTATATTCTATTACTGAGAAAAAAAATAATCAACTAGAAAGAAAAATCGGTTCACAAGAGCCAATTCGACTTTCCGAACCTCGTGTCCCTCCTCAGGACGAATCAGAATGGGATGAAGATGCGAAAATATTATTAGGACGTTGGCGTGAAATTAACAAAAGGCCAACCCTAAACATAAATGCAACACTCGCAAGACACTCGAAGCTGCTCAAGCGTTGGAGTGTATTTTCGAATCACGTACTGTTTAAATCTTCCCTCCCTATACGCGATCGAGAGATACTAATTCTTCGAATCGGTTGGCTCTGCCGTGCAAAATATGAATGGGGTCAGCATGTTATAATTGGAAAGATAGCTGGTCTTAAAAATGATGAAATCAAGCGGATCCAAGAAGGTCCAGATGCTACAGGTTGGGATAGCTTCGATGCTACTTTACTTCGTGCAGTAGATGAACTCTATATCGACGCCTTTATTAGCGATGCTACTTGGGGAAAACTCACTGAGCACTACAATACAAAACAGATAATGGACCTTATTTTCACTGTTGGGCAATATAATTTAGTTTCAATGACTCTTAACACCTTGGGCGTCCAACTTGAAAAAGAATTAGAAGAAAAATTAAAAAAATTAAACTTAAACATATAGAGAGAGAAAAAGAAAAAGATAGTGTTTATTTTTTCATCTTAACAAATTTACCAGTTCTCATTAGTTCACAAGGTCTTAGATATTCTCTTCCAGATTTCTCAACAAACTCATCTAATTTCTTAGTGTATTTTTCCCAGTTATTCTTTCCTGCTCCAAAAGGACCTGGTGTATTCATTCCAGCCATATTTGCATCATCAATGACTTTCCAGCCAGTTACCACTCCTTCCTCGATTAATCTACAGCCTTCATTTAAACGTATAGCCATAATAAGTTCTAAATCCAGCAATCCTGCCTTTTTGGACATATCTGGTTCTGGTCTACCTTTTGACCAATCATAATATCCTTGACCTGTTTTTCGGCCTAATTTCCCTTCTTTTATCATCATAGTAGTAACTTTTCCTGGTTTGAAGTCAGGGTGCAAAGTTTCAGCATAGTAATTGGCAGCATGATAGGAAGTATCAAGTCCAACATAATCTGCTAATACATATGGCGGCATAGGCATTATTCCTCCAGTATCTGCGTCGATTTGTTCCCAAGGAATTCCTTTTTCATATGCATAATCAGTAATATAACTCCTATAAATTCCCACGGGAGCATTTAATCGATTTACTATGAATCCTGGGCGATCTTTTAACACTTTAGCAACAAATCTTTTTCCTTTAAGACATGGTAAACTTTCACTTACTTTCACTCCAATTTCCATGGCTTCATCAGAGGTTTTTTCGCCAGCTATTACTTCAATTAATCTCATTAAGATGGGGGGATTAAAAAAGTGCATACCGATTACCTTATCTGCTCTATTGGTGGCAGTGGCTATATCAGTAATCGACATAGTAGAAGTATTTGTTGCTAAAATACAATGAGGAGGAGCGTTAACGTCGCAAGTTTTAAAGACATCTTTTTTAATATCCATTCTTTCTACAACTGCTTCTAAAACAAAATCAGCGTCTTTTACGGCAGAAGTTAAATCTAAATTCGTCTTTAATCGTCCCATAACATCGGATGCTGACACCCCCTCGCCTAACCTACCTTTAGCTTCGAGCTTTTTTAAACCTTCATCAATCTTAGCAACTCCATTGTTTATAAATTCGTCTTTAATATCAACTAAAGTAACTTTGTATCCAGTCATCAATGCAATTTGAGCAACGTTATGGCCCATCAAACCAGCACCAATTACAACTATATTTTTAACATTTTCAACGACCATTTTTTTTCCTCTTTAAAAATTGATTTCAAGTTTTTTAGTATGATTATGATTTTTTAAATAAAAATAATTTGAATCTATTTTTAATTTCTTTTCAACAAAAAAAGAGAAAAAATGAATAGATTATTTCTTATTCCTTTTGCTCAGCAGCCATAGGATTCTTATCCATACAAGGAACTCCGAATTGGCAAAAGGCACAGCCAACTGGGGGTGGTTGTTCATGCCATTCACCATTTATATATCGAAAATGAGGTTTTAAAATATCTCCTATGCGTTTTATCATTTTTCTTTCTATTTTCTCACCATAAGCCCAACATTTGTTTTTATTATGACCATTTATATCAATAGCATTTGCGGGACAATTCTTTTCACATTGTCGACAAGTTCCTTTAGCATAATATAGGCAATTTGCATGAATATTGTCACTCTTTCTTGGAGTTATTTGAAGAGGTGCATTAGTAACAACAGAAGCTAATCTTAAATTACATCCGACCTCTGTGATTAAAGCTTCAGTGAGACTAAAAGTACCCAGACCAGCAGCGTAGGCAATATGTCGTTCGGACCAATTGGAGTAAAAACTGCCTTTTGTATATATACTAAAAACCTCACTAATCATAGCCGCCACTGCATTATAACCATGATCTTTAAAAAAATTAATCGATTGTCTACAAGTTTCTTTTTTAAATTCATTAGCATAGTTTCGACCAAGGGAATAAATATCAGCCGGTAATTTAACACGCGGAAATTCAATAAAGTCCTTGCTTTCTTCACGAATTCTATCAACATATGGAAATACGATCGAAAGAATGCGTAATTTAGAAGGGGACTCATCATCTTGTCCACATGCTCTCCAAAGTTCAACCGGAGTAAAATGTTCAGGACCCACAACCTCTTTAAGTTTTTCAAAGATTGGATCATCTCCTTTAGAAACTCCAATTAATGGAGTAGAAAATATTCTCCCGCCTCCATAGTTTTCATGAAGGCGGTTAAGCTCATTAGTAGAAAATAATTCTTTTAGAAATTGTTGAACTTTTTCGTTCATTTCAAATCACTCGATTGTCAAACAATAATAAAAAAAAATAAAATCTTATAAAAAATTAAAAATTTCTAATTGTATTAATGTTTTAATTCATTTAAACTAACGGAATGTAAAAATGGCAAATAGACCAGAGCCTAATAACAGTAAAAAGATAAGTCCTATGAATGCACTTTCCACAATGGAAGTAAAATTCAATGATCCCTTAAAAGATGTTCACACCGCCAATCTTCTTATATCTGGTTGTGGATGGGTAGATACTACGGACGGCGTCGTATTGATTGATACATTACTCAGTGTGGGTGCAGGTAAGAGGGTATTTGAAAGAATCCAAGGTAAGATTAAATATATTATTTACACTCATGGGCATATGGATCATGTGGGTGGAGCTGAGGCTTTTTTAGCTGATGATCCAGAGATTATCGCCAGTAAATTTCTTCCAGATAGATTTGACAATTACCAAATGTTAGCACCACATAGAGCCCGAATAGCCGCTCAACAATTTAATATACCTGAATTTATGGGTAAAGTCAAATACACTTATCCAACTAAAACATTCTTAGGTGAGATGACCATTTCTTTAGGAGACAAAACCTTCGAGCTTCACACAGCACGAGCCGAAACCGACGATGCTGTTTGGATTTATGTACCTGAGCTCAATATAGCATTCATTGGTGACTTAATGATTGGTATTGGAATGTTCCCTAATATTGGAAATCCTTGGAAACCCACTCGTTTTGCCTTGGACTGGGCAAAAGCTTTAGAAGAAATTCGAGCTCTTGAACCTGAATATGTTTTTTGTAATGGAGGAGGTGTTATGTATAAAGGTAAAAAAGCTTTAAAAGCATTGAACGATAATATTGAAGTCATCAGAGCATTACATGATCAAGTCGTCGATTTTATTAATCAAGATATGCATATTTCGGAAATGATCCATGCTGTTAAAGTCCCAAATCATCTCAAAAAAAGCCCTTATCTTAAGCCTTTATATTCTAGACCTGAATTTTTCGTATATAACGTTTACCGATGGTATCATGGCTATTTTGATCATAATCCTGCCAACCTACTTCCCAGACCAGAGAAAGAAGTCAAAAAAGAAATTTTTGGGCTTATTGGAGATTCTACTAAAATCTTGGGCAGAGCAAGAGAACTTTTAGATCAGAACCAAGCACAACTTGCCCTCCAAGTCTTAGATGTCCTAATCCAAGCTGAACCAGAAAATATTGAAGCGCGAAAACTCCGTATGGAACTTCTCAAAGAGTTAGGCACTAATGATAAGTGCCTTATGTCCCGAAACACATGGTTCTACTTTATTAATCAAGATAAAAAATTTATTCGTTCAAAAAAAAGACATTAGATTTATTCTATTTTTTAACAATAAATCGCTAATAATGTTATTATTTTTTATTTTTTTGCCTTGATAAAAATTCGGTTAATACTTTATCTGATTTAAAAAAAATGATAAAGAATAAATAATGTCGTTGTCTTATGTTATTGAAAAATTTTAAAGAAGAGATAAAATAATTTAAAATTTTAGAAAAATGGGATATAATAAAGAGGAGATTCGAGAAAAATTTAAAGATTTATTTGAATATTCTTTAGATTTTGTTTTTGTCCACGATTTAAAAGGAAATTTCCTCGATGCTAATGAAATAGCTTTAATGGCTCTCGGATACGAAAAAGACGAAATTCCAAATATTTCCTTTATAACTCTAATAGATGAAGAACAGATAAAAAGAGGTTTTGAAAACCTAAAAAGATTTTTGAAGGAAGGAAAACAAGGTACACAGGCAGAGTATAAGCTTAAAACAAAAGATGGGAATTTTATTTATATAGAAACTTATGGCATTCCTTTGAGAAAAGAAGGAAAGATTTACGCTATTTTAGGTATTGGAAAAAATATTACTGAACGAAAAATAACCGAACTATATTTAAAAGAATCTGAAGAAAAATTTAGAACGCTTTATGAAAACTCTCCCTTTGCGATTCTTTTAATTGATTTAAAAGGAATAGTATTGGATTGTAATCCTATAACCATAAAAATGTTCGGATATGACAAAAAGGAAATAGTTGGTAAAGAAATAAGAAAGCTTGAGGCAATTCGTCCAGAAGATTTACCTATTCTACTTGAGATCTTTAAAAAATTAATTGGTGGAGAAAAGTTGCAGCGTGTAGAAATACAATTAAAAAAAAAAGATGGAAGCATAAAATGGGCCTATATACAAGCAATATTATTTGAAATTGATGGAGAAAAATTTGTCCAAGCAATTTTGCACGAGCATGGAGAGTCTACAATAATCGGTTAAAAAAAGTCATAAATTAAAAACTTCTTGTTCTATATAATCTAGAAAAAATTGAATGATCTAAAAACACAAAATTACTTTTTTTGCCAATTTTTTCTAAAATATATATATATCTTAAAAATGAGTAATTAATATGCAGACTAAGATTTTAATAAGATCAGAAATCATTGAAAAATTAAAAGAAATTTTACATGGTGAACAGTACGTTTCATCTGATATCGAAGTTCGGTCAAATTATAGTCGGGATATGACCGAACAAGTTGCTCCAGGCCTAACTGATGTAGTTGTTTTACCAGAGAATAGGGAGCAAGTTCAACAAATCGTTCTCTTAGCCAATAGAGAGAAGATTCCGATAATTCCTTATGTAGCAGGGGCAAATATTGGAGGTTTAACATTACCAACTGAAAGAGGTGGTATAACAATTGATTTTAAGCGAATGAGACGAGTTATCAAGATTGATCGCGAAAATAAATATATTGTTGTGGAGCCAGGATTCACATTTGGTGATCTAAGAAGATTATTTGATACTGAAATTCCGGAATTTCGATATTCTTTTCCTTTTTCACCTCCCTATACCTCAGTGGGTATAAACGCTTTATTACATGGTCTAGGCTCTTTGAGCGTGTTATATGGTTCAGCAGATAATTTTATAAATGGCTTGGAAGTTGTTCTTCCAACAGGGGAGATTGCCCAATTAGGAAATCATGCTATTAATCGTGGTGAATATTGGTACGGAAGGAGCCCATTACCAGATTTGTGCGGATTATTTATCGGCATGCAAGGAACAACTGGTATAGCCACTAAAATATCTTTACAACTATTAGATAGACCAGAGATCCTAACTCATTTTGCCATCTTACCAAAGGATCCTTTAGATTTTTTTGGAGATTGGGTTCATGATTTAGATAAACTTCACATTTGTGATGAAATTGGTTGTGGATATTTCCCACCAAAAGTAGCTCATGGTTTATTACCTCAAGATATGATTGATCTAATGGCAAAATTAATGTTCATGTTATCAAAGGGTAGAAATACTAAGATAATGAAAAAATTATGGGCATTTATTAAGAAATTGCCCGGAAAACCTTTTTGGTATGTAAAGAAATTTTCTCCAATATTAGCAAGAAAATTACCTCCTGAAGATGAACCTTTCTTAATAGTTGGGGCAACTATAGGAGCAAATAATAAAAAACTATTTAAAGCAAAAGTGAAGACTTTAAAGAAGTTTATGAAGAAAAAAGAAGCTTTAATGATACGCCCTGATGATTTTGGAGAGTTAAAACCTGCTATGATGTCAATCTTAGATTTACCTGCCCAATTACCTGCATTTTTTGATTTAAAAGGAGGAGGATTAACTTGGGTGGGTAGTTATGTTCCACCTAGTCGTGTTGCTGAAGGAGTGGAGCGATGTAAAGAGATAATAATGCAGAATGGACTTTTTCCTATTGGAGTGTTAAGACCTATGAAAGCAGATCATTATTTCGTTCTTAGATTCATTATTTCATATAATTCTATCGATAAGGAAGAAATTGAGCGCGTGAAAAAAACTCTTAGAGGAATTTGTGAGGTTGTTTTAGATATTGGAGGTGTGCCATATAAAATGGCTCCATGGGCCGCTAAGTTGACCTGGGAAAAAGGTGATATTTCTTTTTATAAATTATTAAAAAAAGTAAAAGATATGATGGATCCAAATAATATAATGAATCCTGGTAAACTATTTGTTCTAAATGAAGATGAAATAAAAAGAAAAGAAGCGGAGGAGACGCAGTAAGTGGGCTTAGAAGATGTGAAAGAATGGCTTCATTACTGTGGAAGGTGTAATTCTTGCAATTATATTTATCGTGATTATAGGAATTCATGTCCTGCCTTTACAAAATTCTTTTTTGAACCATTTACGAGTAGTGGAAAAATATGGATGGCACTTGATCTATACCAAGGGAAATATGATTGGAGTCCATCAATAGTAGAAAAGATTTTTAGTTGTACTTTATGCGGAAATTGTACGGTTCAATGCCAACAAGAGGCAGGAAAACACGCGTTGGAGATATTTGAAGCGTTAAGAGAAGAGGCTGTGGAGAGAGGATTAGGTCCTTTAGAAGCGCAAAAAAAAATTTTAGAATATATCAATGAAGTTGACAATCCATATGGCGACCCTAATGAAAACCGATTTAAATCAGTGCCAGAAGAATATTTTAATGATGACGCAGATGTGATTTATTATGTTGGCTGTACATCAGCTTTTCGAGAAACGCAATTATTTGAAGCTGTCATACCCATTTTGCAGAAATTAGGCGTAAATTTCTCATTATTAAAGGAAGAAGTCTGTTGCGGTAGCCCATTAATAACTACAGGTCAATTTAAAGCGGCAAGAAGATTAGCTGAGCACAATGTAAAGATCATTAATGAGCATAAAGCAAAAACAGTTATTGCTTCATGTGCAGGTTGCTTAAGGACTTTAAAAGCTCAATATGAAAAGAAGTATGGTTTAAAAATTGATAAAGAAGTCTTACATCTAAGCGAATTTTTAGCAAGAAAGCTGAGGGCACTTAAAAAATTGTATAAAGGAAAGAAAAAGCCAATTGAAATTGCAACTTATCATGATCCATGTCATATAGGACGACATGTAGGAATTTTTGAAGAACCAAGAAAAGTGTTAAATTCCATTCCTGGAATAGAATTTGTTGAAATAGGTCGAAATAGGGATAATGCATGGTGTTGTGGTGCAGGTGCAGGAGTGAAGATTGGCTTAAAAGAATGGGCTGTTGAAATATCAGAGGACAGAATTAAAGAAGCTGAGGAAACAGGTGCAAAATATTTAGTTTCAACATGTCCCTTTTGCGAACGTAATTTACGAGATGCACGAGATGCGTTAAATTCTTCATTAGAAATAATAGACTTATGCCAATTGATACGTAAAAAGTTAGAATAACATAGTTTCTATCTAAATTTTTTTTAATTAACCAAAAATGAGTAGATAAGATCTTAGATTTTATCATCTTGTCATATTGAATCCTTCATAGAAAACTTTATTCAAAATTATTATCATTAATTTTAGGATTAATTTTAATTTAAGGGCAGATATCAACGAAACATACAATAAATTAACGCTTTTAAAGAGGTTTTTGCAAATTCCAAAATTGTTAAATATGGTGAAACAAATTTTCAATTAGTTTTAAACTTTAAAAAAATTAGAAAATGGTTTTAAAATGTCAGAAACTGAAGAAAAAGAGAGTGTTGTGTCAAAAAGATCTCGATTAACATTACAAATTGTTGGAGGAGCCATTTTTGGAGCATTATCACTTGTTCTTTCATTTCTAGCTGCGTTTTTACCGAGAACGCCCGAAGGACTTGCCTATTTTGACCCGGTATCTATTATTTGGGTTATATGTTATCTAATATTCGGTCCTTTAGCAGGATTAATAAGTGCTGTAATTGGTATGCTCTTGCTAATGCCTTTTGACCCCTTTGCACCCATCGGTCCATTAATGAAATTTACAGCGACCGTCGCATTAATACTTCCAAGCTATCTGTTAATGAAATATGTTAAAAAAGATGTTAGTAGTGGAACTTTGAAAGAACCAAAAACTTATGCGACTTACGGTGTAATCGGGATAATTGTTAGAATTGGAGTAATGGTACCTTTTAACATTGTAGTATATATTGCGCTTGGATATCCTCCTCAGTTTTTAGGAGCTTATCTTATTATAGTAGTTTTAATTAACGCCCTTCAAAGCGTATGGGATCTCGTAATTCCATATTTGATTGTTTACGGAGCAAAAATAGACGAAAAATTCGAGATTTGGTAATAGATAAATCCTTTTTTTTCTTTTTTTTTATATCAAGAAATTAAACTAAAGATATAGTTTAACTCCAATTTTCAGGTTCTTAATGTTTTTTTATTAAAATAAGAAAAACTAATCTATTTGAAAAGCTACTTCGTAATTGCCTAAAACTTTTTGAATTAATCTTAAGAACGCTTTTTCAACATTGTCACCATTTTTAGCACTCGTTTCGATGAAATCAGCAGCGTTAATTTCATTTGCCAAATTTTTTCCATCTTCTTTATTGACATTTCGTTCATCTACTAAATCGTTCTTATTACCAATTAAAAGATAAACACTATTTTTTAACCCAAAGTAATTTTTAAAATCTTCATACCACTTTGATTTGATATTATTAAACGTAGTTGGTCTGGTTATATCATAAATAAATAATGCTCCCACACATCCTTCGAAATAAAATTTTCGATATTTTTGATATTTTTCCTGCCCAGCTATATCCCACAAAATTAAGGAAACTTTCGATTTAATTTGTTCGAGAATTACGCTTGTCTTCACTATGGACACGCCAATTGTAGGTTTATAGTCCTCCTCAAACCTTTTTTCCACATATTGATTAATTAAGGATGTTTTTCCTACAGCGTTATCTCCAAGCAAAACGAACTTAAAAATCCAATGATCAATTTCCTCCATTTTATCTATCATTCCGCTGATCTCCTTAAGAACTTATGTCCAAAAGTAATATCAAATTTTAGATTCTTAACTCCAAATTCAGTTAATACTACCCTAGTTATTAAATCTTAATTTAATTTCTATATTAACTATGTTTTTTATTCTTATTTATATATTTATTTTGATTTTAATATAAAATTTATAAAATAATACTTCAATAAATGTTAAAAATTATATCTTTTAAGGCTCTTTTAGGAATATGCATTACACCTTTATTATCTTTCCAATATTTAAAAGATTCTTTATATGGTTCTACAACTGATTCTTCGTCGGGAAAGCCCAAACTTATTACATGAGTAATTTCATAATAATCAGGAATTTCAAATAGCGTTCTAATTCCTTTTGCATTAATTGATCCCATCCAACACCCTCCTAATCCATATTTTACCGCACCTAAGAGTATATTCTCAACAGCAGCTCCTATATCATAATCAAAATAGCTTTTCTTTATATTAGTATTTACAAGGATAATAATATAAGCTGTAGGACGCCTATTTTCTTCTGGAATCCTTTCATCTTGGGGAAGAGAGGCAGCCCATCTTACCAATGGGAATATTTTTTCCCTCATTTCAGGAGTATGTACAATAATATATTCAAGGCCTTGAATATTACTTGCCGCAGGAGCAACGCGAGCAAAATCAATGATTTTTTTTAAGATTTCATCAGGAATTGTTTTTTGTTTAAATCTACGGATTGTTCTTCTTTTATAGATAGCATCTTCTATATCCATTTGTTTCACCTAAATTAATACTTTTACTATAGTTTTTTATCTTTAAAAACAATTGCATATCAATTAAAATGTAAAAATACATAATCATTATTTGATTGAAATGAGCATTTCTAAAGAAATTCAAGCATTTTTATTAAATAATTCCATTGACCGGTTCTTGAGATATGTCAAAATATGGACTACTTCAGATGAGATTTCAAAAACATTTCCATCTACCAAAAATCAATTTGAATTAGGAAAATTATTAGCTGAGGAGTTGAAAAGCCTTAATTTAGAAAATATAGTTCATGATAAATTTGGTTTTGTTTACGCCTTTTTACCAGCAAGTAAAGGATTTGAAGAAGTACAAACAATTGGTTTAATAGCCCATCTAGATACTTCACCGGCCGTAAATGGTAAAGATGTAAAACCAGTTATTCATAAAAATTACAATGGAAGCGATATTAAATTCGCTCAAAATGATGACTTAACCTTGGCAACTGTAGATTCTCCTCAATTAAAAGAATACATAGGTCTTGATATAATTACATCTCAAGGAGATACTTTACTTGGAGCAGATAATAAAGCAGGCATTGCTGAGATCATGACAGCTTGTGCTACATGGCAGAAGTTTCCTGAATTGAAACATGGTCCAATAGTGATATGTTTTACACCTGACGAAGAAATTGGTCGGGGTACAACAAAGATCAATAAAAAAAAGCTCCCCGAAGTGTGCTATACTATGGATGGATCAGAAATGGGACAATTAGAAATTGAATGTTTCGACGCTTGGGGTGTGGTAATTAAATTTAAAGGGCTCAATGTTCATCCAGGATACGCTAAAGGTTTAATGATAAATGCTATACATATGGCTAGCCGATTTTTAAGCAACCTTCCAGAAGCAGAATCCCCTGAGAAAACTGAAGAAAGGGAGGGTTTTTATCATCTTTCGTATCTCAAAGGTAATGAAGAAGAAGCATCAGCAGCTCTAATTGTTAGAGATTTTGAATTGGAGAACAATAAAAAAAGAATGGAATATTTAAAAAGTTTAAAATCTAAGTATGAAGCTCTTTATCCCGGTCTTAAAATAGAACTAGCTTTTAAACACCAATATGAAAACATGTTTACATATTTAAAAAAGAAAGAAAAAATTGTTGATTTAGCGAAAAAAGCAATTAAATTAGCCGGAATAGAAGTTAAAATTCACTCAATCAGAGGTGGAACTGATGGTGCTAAATTATCTTCAAAAGGAATTCCAACTCCAAATATATTTGCAGGGGGTATATTGTTTCATTCAAGAAAAGAATATATCCCTACACTTGCCTTACAAAAAGCCTCAGAAGTTTTAATTCATTTAGCAAATTTATGGACTAAAGAATAATAACATTAATTTAATTCTTTTTTTGAATGATTTTAGAAAAATCTGTAGCAATAAACACAATCATACATATAAATAACATTATTGAAATGTATATAAACGCCCATGTAAACGAAAAGAAATAATAGATTAGACCGAAAATCAAGGACTCAGCTAGCGATATAAGACCGACCGATAAGTAGTAATATCCATAGGCACGCCCTCTTTTATTTTTACCCGCTAAGTCAGCAACGTAAGCTCTTGATATAGGATCTACTGATGCCATGTAGAATCCAAACATTATAAAAATTAAAATTATCAATATAAGAGAATATGTTGAAACAACTACGGGAAAAGCTAGTAAAATACATGAAATTAATAAGCTTGATAACCCTGTAATAATTACTGGTTTGCGTCCGATTTTATCAGAAAGCGATCCAGTCATTGGAGAAAAAATAACATAAACGATATTAGAAATTAGATAAAAAAGGGGGATTAAGAAAATATATTCAATTGATACATAATCAGCAGATCGGATTATAAGGAATGCAATATCTAAGCTGGCAAATTCGATAACACCAAGAATTATGATTAATTTAATGAAATTCTTATCGATTTTATCGACTCTGGGAACCCCTGCATATTTAAACATGGTCTCATCCATTTTAGTTGGATCAACATCTTTTACGGTTAATATTAAAATTATGGCACATATGCCAGGAATTATGGAAAAAAATATTATCTGAGAATAGGACCATGCGATAAATAAAAACAAGAATGCAAGAAGAGACCCTACTACTGCCCCCAATGTATCCATTGCTCTATGAATTCCGAATGCTTTTCCCTTTTCAATTGCATAATAAGAAATAAGAGTGTCTCTGGAAGAAGTTCTGAGACCTTTACCAAAACGATCAGTAGTCTTTAGTGCTAAAACATATTCCCAAGATGGACTAAAACCTATAAAGGGTTTAGAAAGATTCGAAATTGTATATCCCGCAACAACAAACGGTTTTCTTTTGTTTATTTTATCGCTTGTCCACCCAGAAGCACCTTTTAAAATGTTCGAAGCTGCTGTTGTTACACCCGAAATTAATCCTAAAATTAAAACAGTCCCGCCAATAGAAAGAATAAAAAGTGGCAAGATGCTTTGAATCATCTCACTAGAGACATCAGTAAAAAAAGAGACAAGTCCCATAATAAAAACTGGTACAGAAACTCCGAATATCAATCGTGGTTCTTTACTAGGTTTTTCTTCTTCTGTCAAAATAAATAAAATAACTTAAGTTTCCTTAGACTTATTAATTTATAGGTAAATTTAAATTATTTAATATTGTGATGGGAAAGAGTTAAAATAATCCCAAACTAATTATTTTTACATGGAAAATCAAAAATTTGATGTTATAATCGTTGGTGCTGGACCGGCGGGATCATTAGCTGCGAGAAAAACTGCTGAAAAAGGATTAAACGTACTGTTAGTTGAGGATCACAAAGAAATTGGACGCCCTGTACATTGTTCTGGTTGGATTAATGGTTGTCCATATACAGAAAAACTTATTGAAGAATTTGGTAGAGAGGAAATAATTACTCCCGTCGACCGTTGGCGCGTGTGGACTCCTAGTGGAGAGTTTGCTTATGAATTTAAATTTAATGGCGGTTATTTCGTCGACAGAGTAAGACTTGACCAATTCCTTGCTATAAAAGCTATTCAAGCAGGAGCCAATTTAAGCATTCGAACAAAAGTGTTAGATTTAATCAAAGAAGATGAGAAAATCCTTGGTGTAATTATCCAAAGAAAAGGAAAAACTGAAAAAATCTTCTCGGATATATTAATAGGCTGCGATGGTGCTGGATCTATACCAGCAGGTATTGCTAAAAAGTCAGGGATATTACAGTTTGATAAGAAAAAAGGACGAAAATATTTTCCAGGAATCCAAATAGAATTTCTTAACATTAAGGATATGGATCCGGGTGTAATAGAAATATTCTTTGGGGCAATATTCGATAAAAATCTAGGAAGTGCATTTGTGTCTCCACTAAAAGAAGGACAAGGTTTGGTTGGCTTTGGTACTTTTAAAGATTACTTAAATGTGAAGCAGAAACATCCAGTTTTTAAACAACGTCTAAAAAATGCTCAAGTATTCAGTGTAAGGGGGGGTTTATATGCTGCGTTGATTGGTGAAGCATTAAGAACAGGAACAATGTCTGGTTTAATGTTATGTGGAGATGCTGTTGGATATCATGGTATTATTCACGCAGCGATTTCTGGTCATATGGCTGCTGATGTTGCTGTGGATGCAATTAATGATTTGGATTTCTCAAAGGAAAAATTACAGGCTTATGACCGTACCCGTCGTAGGCATCCAATAACCAGAACAAAGTTGGGTATAAGTTTCCAAAATTTAAATGAAGAAAACCTTAATAGTTTCTTAAAAGAACAAGGAGAAATAATCAATAAAGATATATTTAAGGGATTAGGAACGTTCGATTATCAATCCAAATAGATTTATATTTCTTGAAAGCAATATATAGGTAAATTTAAATTATTTAATATCAAAATATAAATTGATTTCAATGTCAGGAGAAAAAGATACATTAAAAATTATTGATGAGACGATTAATGCTGTTCAAGGAATTCCAAACATTTTAGAGACAGCAAAAAAGGAATTAATGAATATAAAAAATGATAAGGAGAAATTAGAAAGTGAGAAAACTCAATTAGAAAGAGAAAAAACTCAATTAGAACTCGATAAAAAAAAATTAGAAGCCGAAACTAAACAATTAGAAAAGGATAAACAAGAAAGGGATCAGAAAATAGGACAAATGACTGAAGAACAGATGAGATTACTCGATGAATACGCAAAGGTGAAAGAAGAATTAAAAAAGTTTGCGAAAATTGCTGCGGAAATGGAAGAACATGAATTAAGTTTTGATAGAATTCAAGCCTTATTATCAATTTATTCTGTCTTATTAGAGAAAATCTTCCAGGGGCAACCTCATTTTCGCATCTTATACGTCCTTCACGGTCAAAAGGAAGAAATGACAAGAGATGAAATAAAAAACACGACCGGAATTCAAGGAGCCATGGTTTTAAGGGCCGTCCAAGAATTAGATAGAGTTGATCTTGTCGAATATGATATGGATACGAGTAAGGCAAAACTTAAGAAAAGATTATTTCCAAAACCAGTAGAAGAAGTTCAAAAATAATTGCCTTTTCTTCTTTTTTTATTTATTTTTGTTAGAAAGATTTTAAATAAATAAGTGATAATATGAAAACCGAGAATTATGATATCGTAATTATTGGATCAGGGTTGGGTGGATTGACAGCAGCAACTCTTCTTTCCCGTAAAGGATTCAAAACTCTTGTGGTGGAAAGTAGAAATCGCATAGGAGGAAGATTTTCCACATTTGAGTATGAAGGTTTTAAATTACCCACTGGTGCGATTCTTATCCCTGATGGTTGGGTAATAAAACTCCTTGAGGAGATGGGAATTAATATAAATAATTTAAGACCAGTAACGCGTGTTTATTACAGAATTAATGGTAAGAGCTATGATATACCACCTGAAATAGGGGTACCAAAGGCGCTTGATATAATAGATAAGCTAGAGAGAGAAGAGGCAGAGAAGAAGGGACGTCCAATGAAACCCGTCGAATTAAGTCAGATTATGCGTGGCTATTATAAGAAAATGAAGGGAATTAAACAAGACGAAATTTTAACTGTTCGTGATTGGCTACTCCAGTATACTGAGAATGAAAAGGTGCATGAAGCCTTTGATACGCTTTGTACAGGATTGATGATGGCTCACACCTGGGAGCTTCCAATCTCAAAGTTTTTCCTTTTTCAAGCTATGGAGAAGTTTTTCATAGCTCCTAACGGAAATCTCAGTATTGCAAAAGAGCTTGCGAGAGTGGTTGAGAAAAATGGATCAGTATGGACTAATTGTCCTGCGAGGAAAATAATTGTCAAGGAAGGAAAGGCGACAAGTGTAATTGTTGAAAAAGCAGGAGAACAAATTGAGATAAAATGTAAGATAGTTATCAGTAATACAGGAGCCAAAACGACGGTAGCCTTGGCAGGAAGGGAAAATTTTGATGATGAGTACCTTAAAGTTATGCGTATTAGGCTCAGACCAAGCCCATGCTTATTGGCTTTAATAGCAAGCGACAAGCCTCTTTGCTTGGAAGGAATACACGATGGATTAGAAATAATTATGGGATCGCGAAGAATAAAAACAGTTATCCCTATAAGCAATATTTGTCCCGAACTTATTCCGCCCGGTCAGCATCTTATTTACACTTCAGCAAAATCCGAATCAACTCTCCATCCCATGGATGTGAAATATGAAATTCAACAAATCAAACGTGATATTAAGGATTTTTTTCCGGACTTCGAAAAACACGGGCGTATTTTAAAAATGAGAGCATGCGGCATTATAAATGAGTGGCCTGAAGGAAGGACATGGCTTTGTCATGGTATGCCATCAGAGACACCGATACCTAATCTATTCAATGTAGGAGATTCATGTGTTGCTCCAGGACTTATAGGAACTCCTGGATCTGTTGAAAGTGGATACAGGGTGGCCGATTTAGTTGAGAAAATTTTATGATTCCATTTGAAAACTTATAAAATGTGATATCATGGACATTAGTGATTTAAAAATAGGAAGAGAGGGAACATTTATTCCTCCATTCAAAAGTAATATAAACATTGTTAAAAGCTATGAAAATGAGGGATATGATTCCATATTCTTTGCGGATCATATCTTAAATTGGGTACCGGAATCAATATGGACTCCAGATATTACAGATCTTGCCAATGTTTATCCTACTCCCCATCTGATATATGATGTTTTTTCTATGATGACTGCTACTGCTTTAAATACAAAAAAAATTCACATTGGAACAGGAGTAACAGAACCTTTTAGGAGGAATCCTGCGGTACTTGCACAAACATTTCTTACGTTTGATGAGTTATCAAGAGGAAGAGCAATTTTAGGGATAGGCACAGGGGAGAAGGAAAATACAGTTCCATATGGAATAAAATGGGAAAAACCTGTAGGGAGATTAGAAGAAGCTATTACAATTATTAAGAAATTGTGGGAATGTGATAAAAAAATTGATTATGATGGAAATATCTGGAAGTTAAAAAATGCGCTCCTTAGATTAAAACCTTTTAAGAAAGGAAAATTACCGCCAATATGGATTGCCGCTCATGGATCTAGAATGCTAGATATAACAGGTAGATTGGGCGACGGCTGGTTACCTATTATTTTAAAGCCAGAAGTATATAAGGAAAAACTTAGTATTATTCGAAAATCCGCACAGAAAGCTGGGAGAGATCCGAATGAAATTACTCCTGCATTAATAGTATGTGTTATAACTGATGAAGATAGAGGAGAAGTTGATAAAATGCTTGAAAATCCGATAACAAAAAATACTTTAATACCTTTATATGATGAAGATTTCAAGTCGTATGGATTATCACACCCTCTTGGAGATAAAATTGATGGGACTTTAGAGTTCATTCCAACCCATTACGATAAAAAGTCAATGCTGGAGCTACTGGAAAAGATCCCCACAAAAATGTGTCGAGATTTTTACTTAAATGGTACTCCTGATGAAATCATTGGTCAAATTGAAAACTATGCTAAAATTGGTGTGAAACATATTATTCTTTTTAATGTTTCAATCTTATGTGGTCTCAAATATATTCCCCGTTCGGGTGGGTGTATGAAAGCAATAATTAAGTATTTTAAAAATTAATCAATATCACATTTTTACCTCTTTTTATCTTGTCTCACTCAATACCTTTTAATTTTTCTAGAAAACCTAATTTATTTAATAATAAAACTTATATTTTCCATTTATTATTTCTAGAACACTGCTAAGAAAAAAACAATAGAGAACAGAAAGAGAAAAGTTAGGTAATGACAATGAATCTAAATCGAATTGACATTCATCATCATATCCTCCCTCCAGAATATCTTTCTTCTCTAGCTGCTATTGGTGTTAAGACTGTAGATGGTGTAACTTTCCCTAAATGGGATATAGAAAGCAGTCTAGCGTTTATGGATAGGCAAGGCATCACAGCAGCTATTACATCTATTTCCGCACCAGGAATTTATTTTGGAGATAGTGATTTTAGGCAGGATCTGGCACGCCGTTGCAATGAATTCTCTGCTCGTTTAGTGAATAAATATCCACAGAGGTTTGGTGCTTTTGCTTTATTACCTTTACCAGATGTAGAAAATTCAATTATCGAGTTAGAATATGCCCTTGACAATTTGAATTTAGATGGGATTGTTTTACTCACAAATATTAATGGTACATATATCGGTGATCCTCTATTCAGCGAGCTCTTTTCAGAATTAAATCGCCGGAAAGCAGTTGTATTCATTCACCCAAATTCTCCTCCATTGGATAAACAACCTATGCCTAATTTTAATGCTGCTGTTTTAGAGTATGTATTTGATACAACAAGGGCAGTAGCGAATTTGATTCATGGAGGCACGATGAAAAAATATCCAAATATTCGATTTATCTTATCTCATGCTGGAGGAACAGTTCCATACCTAACTTGGCGAATTTCCTTTGGTAAAAAAAGGTTAATAGATTATCTTAAACGCTTCTATTATGGTACTGCTTTGTCATGTACAAGTTATGCCCTTCGTTCCCTCCAAGAATTAGTAGAACCATCACAAATTCTTTTTGGCAGTGATTACCCATTTCTCCCAGAACGAGCGGCATCTAAAATGGTCGAAGGATTTAATAATTACGATGGTTTCGATACAAAAACTCGAACGGCCATTGCGTATGAAAATGCTCTAGCTCTTTTTCCGCGGTTTAGATAATCTACGATTGATAATGGAACAAAAATTGGGAGGAAAATTATTTATTTTTATTGGATTGCCTATATTGAATTTGATTATTTTGGAAAATTAAATAAAAAAAGAAGAATTAAAAAATTAATTATATTTATTTTCGCTTGAATTTGAAAGAATTAACGAGTCCTTTTTTTCATAAATATATATACGAGAGCAATGCCTCCAACAGCGCTTATTACCACCGCGGCTACAACAATCGGGACAAGTAAATCCGCTTCCTCGTCATCATCATCGTCATCATCAGCCCCTCCAGGCAAGGCAGATGGTCTTGTATAGACGGGAATAGTACAGCCCATGATTTCTTTATCGTTGCCCCATGGTCCATCGGTCTGATCCTCCCAGACCACATAAACGACTGAACTCGAAGCAGCAATTGAGGGCCTATCGCTGTTACCATCGTTCCATTCCTTCCCATCAGCCCATTTATCCGAAATTACAGTAGCGTTCGTCCAGCTTACACCGTAGTCTGTGGATTTTGCGTACATGATTTCATCATCACCACCCCATTCGTAAACGGTATTTGGCGAGTCATACCAGACCACATGGATATGATTCCACTTGTCAATGGCGATTTCAGTATATTCACAACCGCTTTGATGCCAAGGTGTCCCATCATCCCATTTATCCGAAATCACGGTCCAGTTAGACCATAACCCTGTAGTTGCGCTATAAATAGCGTGTACTACTTCATCAATACCCCATGGTCCATTGGTATAATCGACCCAAGCCACATGAACATTATTTGCATTGTCTACAGCAATAGCAGGAGCTTCACAATCTCCTGAATTCCCACCCCAAATATCAGAAATCACGGTCGCATTGGACCATCCTATAGCCTCGGTGAAGTTAGCCCCAAAGATTTCTGTGTCAGTACCCCATTTAGTATCAACGCTATCCTTCCATACAACCCACACATTATTATTAGATAAATCTACCGCAATTTTAGGGACTTTGCTTTGCCCATCGTTCCAGTAGCTACCCTTCCAGCCATCAGAGAGCACTGTAACATTGGTCCATTGCCCCGTTGCTATTGTATAGTTGGCGTACATGATTTCAGTTTCACCAACACTATTCCATGGTCCAGGACTATAATCTTCCCAGACCACATGGACCATGCCATTTCCATCTATTGCAATATCAGGGGAAAAGCTGCTACCTTTGTTCCAGGTGTTTCCATCATCCCAATTATCAGAAACCACTGTAATATTAGACCATTGCCCTGTTGCAACACTGTAATTTACGCACATAATTTCCGCATCAGTGCCCCATTTCGCCGCGAAATCTGTATCTTCAATATACACTACATAAATATTGCCACTTTCATCCACCGCAATAGCAGGACTATCGCTATCGTCATTACTCCAATCATTCCCATCCTCCCATTTATCAGAAATCACTGTAGCGTTAGACCATTGCCCTGTAGCTTTTGTGTAGTTAGCGTACATGATTTCAGTTTCACCAGCACTTTCCCATGGTCCATCGGTAGAATCCACCCAGACCGCATGAAAATTGCCCCACTTATCCACCGCAATATCAGGGCAGTCGGATGATCCATCGTTCCATTCCTTCCCATCGTCCCAATTATCTGAAACTATGGTTACATTTGAGTATGTCACAGTTGAAGCTTTTGGTTTTGATGTATTATCCTCGATTGAGCTTAGGTCCGACTCATCTGAAACTGCAATCGGTTGAGGAGAACTCAATGGCGCCAAAATGATTCCAGAACCAAACAAACAAAAGAGCGCAATTAACATCATTATATTTTTTTTTGCCATTAGTTAACTCACTTTTTTTTATTGGATGATATATATTCTGATAGAAACCTATTTAATTATTACCATTTCATGGAGCGTAGTTCCCGTTTCTTTATAAGCAGTTCCTTCATAATTAAAAGTGATATCGAAATTAGAATTAAACCTAAAATAACCAGGTCTGAGTTTTAAGAGGTTTTTAGCGATAAATCGTAAAACTGGACTTAATTCTAAAAGTAAACTATCAGCATCAATGATTTCCTGAACATCCAATGTTATTAAATTTCCCTTTGAAAGGTCAAACTTTAATGTTTTTGGATATTTATTTTCTACTTTATCATGATACTGAAGATTTTCTTGAATTAATTCAAATTCACCTGTGCTGAGAATAACATTTTCATTCTTCGCAAGCATAAGCACTTTAATAGCATGGTTATCCATCTTTTTACTGCATTGAATATAAGCATAAATAAGGGTAAAATTTTCTGAGTAAAGGCGTCCCCAATACCAATAATCTACAATTCTAGCAAGATTGAAATTTATCCAATTATGATCATGATATCCAACTCCTTTAACTTCAATGGTCTCATTAAGTACTTTAATAGTCCCTTCTACATGAGCTCTTGGGAGAGGTACAACCCAACCAAACTGTCCTTTATTTCTAAACTCAGTATAACCTCTTCCAGGCATCCATCCATGAACTTGAGCAGTATAGTTCAGGTGCATTCCATATTCTCCTTCATCTAAAAGAATTTCATATTGAAGTAATTTCTGATTTGAAGAATCCACTTTTAAATAATTCTTGCCTATACTAACATCAGCAATTTCTCGTGAGACTTTCATATCTGATTGGAGATAATTGTATGTATTTTGGATTTTTTCTCCATTGGGTTTATATATATCGATTTCTACAGCAACTTTTCCAGTTCGCTGGTGTTTTGCCCAAAAAAATCCAACCACTGTATAACCATTATCAAGACGAGCATCAAAATACCACCATTCAGAATTTCCTTTCTTATTTATATCAATATGTAGAGCATCAAATTTAGGATCAAATACAGTAATTTTTCCATCTTTTCTTCCTGGTCCTGACCAAGCTTCTTTAATTTTATCTGTCATAAACACCACATTAAATATATAAAAGATAATATAAATTAAATAAAAAATTTACTGAATTATTCTTGTAGAAGAGCAAACAGCTTCATCATAGGAAATAGTTTAAAAATCCCCTTTATTTGAACTGGTCCAAATATCCATTTTAATCCGAGTTTTATCATAGATATTCTTTTCATCGCAAATGCTAGGAATGTCTGAGTATCCATGGAAACTAATCCATCCCAACCAATTGATTTTTTCTTTAAATTTGATTCTGGTTTATTTGGTACGCTTTTAACACTCAATTGGCCTTTATTTATAATAATTAGCGCAGCATAGTTTAAGTTTGTAGCATTTATTAGGTACTTACGCTGAGTATTCTTAAACTTTTCTTTGAAGCTAGATTTTTCGTTTAAAGGATTCACTATATTTTCTAATAGTCCCGCAAATCCTTTAGCGTAATCTAAAATAATATTTGATTCGCTCATTTATTTTCACCCTCCTTTTTTGCGGTTATGTAAAAGCCTGAATCAGCAACTCCGTTAGGGTCAAAAGCTGCCTTAATTTTACGAAGCCAATTATGATAATTCATCATATGAGGGCCCCATTCGTCATGCAATTTATCACCCTCTATAAAAAATGGCGCACCTAAGTGTTTAATTAAATCTTGTTTATTACTTTCATCCATATAATTAGCCATTCCTTTCACGCTTTTCAAATCTGATTGATTAAACATTGTAGGTGACTCCATATGGAAAAAATGTCCGCCCTCATAACTAGTCATCCAAGCACCTTCACCAAAATCATTTGCGATAGCCTCCTTTTTAATATATTTCTGCTTTAAAGGAATATTTGTTTTCTCAGCACGAAGACATAAAGCAGCAGCATCTGCTTGACCCTTAGCTGACTGGAACCCTCCAGTTGCTATAAAACCATGATATCCGAGATTAGCGCGTAGGCACTCAGCATAAAAAACTTTCTCAGGAACATATTTTGTATCTACAATATTTTCGAGATCATATTCAGTGAGTATATCCTCCATGACCATTTGTTTATAGTCAAATTCTCGTTTTGTTCTTGCTCCCATAACCACCAATAACGGATTTTTCAATACACCAAGAGCCATTTTATCCATCAAACCTTCTATACTGTATGAAAAAATAGCCATGACGGCTAAACCAGATATATGACTAACTATAAAACCGACTTCCTCTTCTTCTACCCGAAGCATTATCTTCTCTAATCCTTTCCAGCTTTTACAATCAAAAACATAGGCTCGTATATAATCTGGTTTCTCAAAATTATAGAGAGGTGCGTGACCAGTCATGACAAATTTTGTATCAGTTGGATAGGGAAATAATTTTATACCAACTTTAGTAAAAACACCGATTCCCGATTTTGCACCAACCCATCCCCTCATGATACCTCTCAAACTTGGACCGGGCCCATCACCAATAAACCAATCAGGATTATTTTTCTGTCCTAATGAACCTAATCTCAATATATTTCCATCAGGAAGTACCCACTCAACCCCTAAAACATTCCTTGCACTATGTCCCGTTTGGGGTGATGTAAAGCCAGGACCCGCCATTGAGGTGTGGCTCGCCAGAGGTGATGCCATTGGGCCTGCCCCAGGCATGTGAACTGTCAAACCATATTTCATGGCTTCTGCTTGAAGCTGTGCTCCACTAACATATGATTCTACTACGGCATACAAGTTTTTTTCATCAATCTTAACGATCTTATTCATTCTACGGAGATCTAATATTATAGAGTTATCTGTGCTTGGTTGATTCCATGGACCAAGGCCAGTTGATTGAGCTTTAAATTTAATCTTATATTTATTACATAATTGCACGATCTTCTGTACTTCCTCTGTAGTAGAAGGAAGTATTACAGCTTTAGGCACAGAAGAAAATGGGATTGGTTCTTTTCCCTCCATATAATTAACAAACTCTGTACACCAATTATAAGCATAAATATTTGTCATTACATCCCCATCATCGATAAATTCTGGACCTACAACATCTTGAAACTCTTTTAATATGTCCTTATCTAACATTGTTAGGATCCTCCTGCTGTTGCTTGTTTTAATTTTTCAGGTTCTAAACCTAAAGCCATCAATATTAATTCGCTTATATCGTAATATTTCAATTTTGAACCACTTTCTTTAATCCCATCTTGCAAATTTGTGGAGCAGAATGGACAAGCAGATACAAGAATATTAGCTCCCGAATCCTCTGCTTCTTCAATTCTATTTTTAGAAGCTCTAATAGCCATATCTGGAAAGGCAGATTTTACACCAGCTCCCGCTCCACAGCAATAGGAATATTCCATTATACGCTCCATTTCAACTAATTTTAATCCTGGAATTTTATTTAAAATGTTCCTGGGTGCATCATAAACTCCCCTTGCTCCAATATTTTTCGGTTTTGGTGGTATATTTATTGATACTAATGGCATTAATTTAAGCTCATCTCCCGCCCATTCTTCATATTGTTCAGCGGTCCTACCTAAATGACAGGGATCATGATAGGTAACCGTAATAGGTACTTCAGTTGTAAATTTTAATTTCCCTTCCTCAATTAATTGTTCAAAGAACTCCACAGTATGTAAAACTTCAAAGTTATATTCTCTATATAAGGGATAATCTACTTTGAACGTATCATAGCACCCAGCACAGCTAAAAATAATGGTTTCAATTCCCTTTGATTCCATGACATCTAAATTTTTATTTAGTTGCACTTTAAAAGATTCAACATCTCCAGTTCGGTATACAGGACTCCCACAACAAAACTCATCATCTTTTAAAATATTAAATGGAACTCCTGCAGCATTCATTATACGTGCTGCAGCTATGGCCATTTCTTTCCTCCTATAAGAAGAAGTGCATCCCACATAATATAATAACTTTGCATCAGGATCAACTTTAATATCTGAAGGTAACCAATCTACTCTTTTTTCATGTGGTTCATTATAAGGATTATTCACTTTTTTCATTGCTTCAGTATAAGCTTTTTGTTGAGGCATAGGACCATATCCGTCCTTTACTAATTTTTCGCGAAATCTCATGATGATTTCTAAAGGTTCTAATGTATTCATGTATTTACAAGCAATCGCACAGTTCCCACATTCAGTACATCTATATACAATATTTAGGAGATCCTCTGATGGTTTTACTCTACCCATTTCATAGGCTAAAGCAAGGATAATTCTCCCCCCACCACTATAAGCATGATAATCATATATATCCATAGCAGGACAACATGAAGCGTACTTCTGACTTTTGATCTGGACTTGCGGTATCCACTTACATACGGAGCAACGTAAACACATCTTAATCATCCGTTGGTATTCCTCTTCAGGAAAGTGTTCAGTCGTCAAAACATAGCACCCCCGGATTTAGTATGTTATTAGGATCAAAAATCTTCTTTACTTTCTTGAGAGCAGTTATAGTTTCTTCACTATGATTTGCAAAAACTTCCTTTGCCCATAAACTATACGGTCGATTAAAGAAAGCTCCTGCTTCTATTAGTTTTGAACTTATATCCATAAAGTTTTGTTTTATGTCAGGAATTGCACTTTCATCCCCTGGATCGTAAAATAGATCAAATTCGCAATAATACGAAGTACCTTGATTAAGAGCTTGAATATATGTCCCAAGATTTTTCTGAGCCATTTTTTCCACGATTGACACAAATTCAGATATTCGTTCAAAATTTGTTATAAAGAATATATCTTGATATGCCCCTTTTAATCTACTTCTCCATGGAAAGGCCGTTGGTTCCTTTAGGGCAGTTAGAATATCTTTCTCGTTAATAGGGCTATTATTATTTAAATTATCTTTCTTTAATTCTTGAATAAGATCATTAATGTCATTTTCTTGATAGGAGATCTTGTCATTGGCAAATTTTCCCCGACCTGACAATACATAAATTAAATTCCATTTTGCTAAGGAATTACTTAACTCTAAGATCTGTGTAGACTCTATCTTTACTAAACAGGCAAGATTTAGATTCTGTAAAATAACAATTTCATCAGCATAACGATATTTTAATAATATTTGTTGTACATCCAATAAATCTTGAAGATTTTCTGATTGAAGATGAATAACTTTCTGAACTGTGGGTAGCAGTTCTAATTTCACGGTTGCCCATGTCACAACTCCTATGCTACCTTGTGCACCTTGGATCACTCTATACGGACTAAAATGAGTCGGACCCATTGGGTTGACTTGAGCTGCCCCCCTCTTTTGTTGTTGCTTAATCGTTCCCGGTCCTGCTGCCGTTCCAGTTCTGAATAAATCTCCCGTACCGAAAACAACTTCTGTACATAGGAGAGGATCAGAACTATCCCAGTGATATCGGGGTATTGTGATGGGTTCCCTTTTGAGCGCTGAAGTTAATACAGATTTATCTGATTCAGGATGTAAGGGTAATAATAATCTTAGTCCTTTTTCCTTAAGTTTTGGTATCAATTCTCCGAAAGTTACACCGGGTTCTACCATTACAACTCTATTTTTTCTGTCTATACTTACAATATTTTTCATTTTAGAAAGGTTTAATATAACAGTGTTATCCTTCTTAGGGAGTGTATCACCATGATAACGCACATTAGAACTAGAACTTGTAGGTATCACCGAGAATCCTATTGAATTAGCTAATTTTAATATTTCTTCAATTTGCTTACTATTTTTTGGCCACACGACGGATATTGGTATTTTTCCCGAAACAAAACTACAATCTTCTGAATAAGTTTTTAAGATATCCAGATTATTTGAAGCATTTTTCTTGCCGCAAATATTAACTAAGTTCTGAAAAATATCATTCATTTGACGAAAATACCTTTATTTATTTATAAAATTTAATAGTATAGTTTGATGATTATTATTATTTCTTTAAATTAATAAATAATTTTACTAAAATCTAAAGTAATTTAAGGATAAATAATAATTTATTAAAAAGCAAGTTTTATATTTTTAATGAACAATAATTAAACAATTAAATTTTATCAATAAAAAATTAAAAAATCACAAAGGGAGAAATAAGATTTGAAAGAATATGATATTGTTATTGTAGGTGGTGGTCCAGGAGGTTCAATGGCTGCAAAAGTTGCTGCTGAAAAAGGTTTAAAAACTATTTTCTTCGAAAGAGGTCGGAAACCAGGAGAGAAAAATTCTTCTGGATGTGGGTTGGGTCCGAGAATGTGGAGATCATGGCCTAATATGATGAAAACTTTAACAGAAGATAAATGTCCTTCATTACGAGCGGGTAGGTTTGCTCGTAATTATTTAGTAGATAAAAAAGGCGAAGTCTCTGCAATGATATTAGCAAGACCTACTGAATCAGTTGCTTACGAACCTGCAAAAAGCTTCATCACTATGAATTGTTATCGTAGTGAATTTGATCCGTGGATTGCAGACTTAGCTACTAATGCTGGTGCAGAACTCAAATGTTCTTTACTTATAAAAGGACTTATTAAGGAAAATGGAACTGTAAAAGGAGTAATTGATGAAAAGGGAGAAAAATATATGGCACCGATTGTTATCGGAGCAGATGGCGCCGTTTCTATGGTTGCAAAGCAATCCGGACTACGTGATAAATGGTATCATGATCATATCACATTAGTTCCTCAGTATGACTTTTATGCTCCTAGAGAGAAAATCGACCTAATCATGCATGAAGAGGCATTAGCTATATGGTGGATGGCAGGTGGGATTCCAAGCGCTTATCAAGTCTTTTTTGGAGACGGTTTTCATGTTGGCTTAGGTAATTGGATGCACTCCTGGGAGAGGAATCCGCTATATTATCTAAATTACGTAGTTAACCTTAAACATTTCCAGCGCACCATTAAAATGCTAGATGCAAAGCCAAGGGAAGTTCAAGCACATTTATTACCTTGGATGCCTTACCCAGAAAAAACCTATGCGAATGGTGTGATGCTGATAGGTGATGCTGCAGGCTTTCCATGTCCTCTTGAAGCAGAAGGAATATTTCCAGCTATGGAAAGCGCAGAGATTGCAGTAGAAGTTGCTGCAGAAGCAATCGCAGAAGGAGACTATTCTGAAAATAAATTAAAAGAATATGAGAGGCGATGGCAGGAAGAATCTAGCATCGGGACAGAATTTGAAGCTGGTCCTGAATTATGGAGTGTGTGGAAGGCTCTTCCATTCAATGCTAAGAATATGGACTGGTTTATTCCTATGGTGAGTGAAGCATTGACAGGAATTTTTGATTGGTCAGAACCACATAAAGTACGCATAAGACAAATAATAGCTCATGTTAAGAAATATTTGCCCCAAGCAATGCCAACATTGATGAGTGAACTTGTTCCCTTATTTACAAAAGCATTAGAGGATGATATGGGTAAGTTAATGGACCCTGCAATCATGCCTACCTTAATAAATTCACTTCCAAAACTAATGTCATTAATGCCAGATAAAAAGAAAAAAAGGAGGAGACGAAAGTGAACATTAATGATTTCGATCTAAAAAGTATCTCAACACATATAGAGGGTACAGAAGATTTCATTTCTATTGATAATGATAAATGTAACCTTTGCAATCGATGCTTAGTCATTTGTATCATGAATCTTTGGAAGAAACGAGAAGGAAAAATTGTCTTAGCTGAGGATTATAAGCAAAAATGTGTAGAATGTGCTGCATGTTATCAAGTTTGTGAACCAGGTGCAATTAATTTTCAATATCCTGCCGGAGGAACCGGCGTAGTTTTTGAGCAAGGATAAAACTAAGATATTTAATCTTTTTTTTAAAAATTTTTTTTTAGAATTCATTATTTAATTAGAATAGTATTAAAAATAGAAATAGAGTTGAGTTTAAGAATGCAAAGTATGTTTTCAAATTTAAGTGAAGCGGATTTAGCAATAAAGGCCGAAGCTGAGGAGTATGCATTAAATGAAATTGCGCCATATGTTAATGATATTGATCTAGGAAAAAAGGAGATATGGGATGTAATTAGACCATTGGGCAAAAAGGGGTTAATCGGAGTTACATTTCCAAAGAGGTTCGGGGGTCGTGCGGGTTCATTTTTACAGGAGTTATTAGTGTCTGAAGTTATTTCTTATCATAGTTTACCGATTGACATGAGTCGATTGTCATCCTCATATCCAGCGCTTTTAATTCGTATGTTTGGTAAAACAAAAATATTACGTAAATATATGGATCCCCTATTAAAAGGTGAGAAAATAGGATGTTTTTGTTTTACTGAACCAGATGCTGGAAGCGACTTATCTAGAATGAAAACAATATATAAAAAAGACGATTTGAACGATGAATTCATTTTAACTGGTGAAAAAAGATTTATTACTAATGGAAGTATAGCTGATACTCTTGTAGTCTATGGTCGAAATGGAGCGTTTATAGTAGAATCTGATTGGGAAGGATTTGAAGTTATTGAAGAGTATCAAATGATGGGCCTTCACGGATTACATTTAGGGCATATGAAATTCAATAATGTTAGAGTCCCTAAAGAAAACCTTCTTTTTTACAAGGAAATAAAACCAACATCAGATGGTACAAAAAGAATGGGTAAAACTTCTGCAATTTCGAGTATGCAAGTTATGTTGGCCCCCGAGAGGGTAGCAGTGTCTGTCCAAGTAATGGGTGTTGCTAAAAGAGCAATAGATGTAGCTATCCAATATTCTCAAGAAAGGGTTCAATTTAAAAGACCTATATGCGAATTTGAAGGTATTAGTTTCAAAATTGCTGAAATGGTTACAAATTTTGAAGCCGGGAAAGCTTTATTAGAGAAATCGGTAAATCATATGGAAGATGGAAATTTAGCTGCTATGGCTAAACTTTTTGTGTGTACGAATGCATTTAAAATATGCGATGATGCAATTCAGGTTTTAGGAGGAATTGGATATACAAATAAATATCCAGTCGAAAGATGTGCACGAGATGTGAGACTTATGAGAATAGGGGCAGGTACCGACGAAGTTATGAAATATATTATTCAAAAAGGAATTTATAGGAAAACTGAATCTTTAGAACCTTTAGAAAAAAGAAAGATGTTTTAATGGATTAGTCGTTCTTGTTCTTTCCAAAATTCATCTTTTAACTTTCTTTTTAAAATTTTTCCCTGTGCACTGACTGGCAAATCATCTCTAAATATTACTTTTTTTGGTTTTTTATAGCCAGCAAGATGTTCCCCACAATAATGTATTATTTGTTCTCCTTTTAAATTAGCTCCCTCTTTTGGGACAATTAAAGCCACTACTGCCTCGCCCCATTTTTTATCTGGCATGCCTATCACTGCACACATTTTAACACCATCAATTTGATAAATAACATTTTCAATTTCTTTAGGATATATATTTTCTCCGCCGCTAACAATCATATCTTTTGCCCTATCTGTTAAGAATAAGTAATCTTTGCCGTTAATTTCTTTTAAATATCCAACATCCCCTGTAAATAGCCAATTCTTCCCGTCAATTTCTCGAATAGTTTTTTGCGTTAGATTTTTTTTATTCCAATATCCTCTCATAATAGATTTTCCCGATGCAATAACTTCACCAATTTCACCTTTAGGAAGGAACGTTCCATTTTTCCAAATTTCAACTTCAGTACCAATTTGAGGGCACCCACCACTTTTTAAAATCTCAGGAAAACTTTTTGCTAATTCATGATCTTCAGAAGTTAATTGAGTAATAACAGGTGAATATTCTGTTTGCCCATATGCTTGACGAAATTTTGTATTAGATAAAAGTTTCATTGCTCTTGATAAAACAGTGGGAGATATCGGTGCAGCTCCATAAGTTAATTCTTTAAGGCTATTAAGATCGTACTTTTTAGCTTCTTCAGAATCCAAATATTCTACCAAGCTAATAATATTCGTTGGAACACATACAATATGATTGATTTTATATTTATCTATCGATTGTACTATTTTATTGGCCTTAAATCCTTTATGTAAGTAAATGGTATAATTCATGAATGAAGCCATTAGAAAGACTAACATCGCTGCCAAGTGAAATATGGGAATAGGAATAAGAATACTATGTTCAAGCATTTCTAATCCATTTTCTATATTAGAACCCTCGTGTATTGATTCAATTACCGATTGACCACTACACATTATATTATTAAAAAGTCCTTCATGAGTTAGCATAACTCCTTTTGGAAATCCCGTAGTTCCTCCAGTATATGCAATAAAAACAGTGTCTGTTTCATATACTTTTTTAGGAGGTTTAATTCTTTTTCCTTCAAATGGTATTTGACAAAGCTTATCAAATTGTTGCTCAGAAATAAATTCTCTGATGGAAGGACATTTCTTCTTATAATAACTTATATCATCTTTAAATTTATTTCCATAAATTAATATAACGGGTTTAGAATCATTAATACAATATTCTAACTCCTTTTTAGCCATAAAAAAATTTAAGGGTACAATGATTGCCGAAGTTCTGGGGATTGAATAATATGCTACACAAATCTCTATACTATTTTCTAATAATAGTGCTATTCTATCTCCAGGATTAATTTTAAAATCGTTTATAACATAATTTGCGAAATTATTACATCTTTGATCATATACTCCATAAGTAATGCTTTTTTCACCTGCCATTACATCAACAAGAGCAACTTTATCAGGTACCTTTCTTGCGCCCTTCCTAACAATATAATCTAATTGCATTTATCTCATAATTAAATATTTTATATGATATATTAAACAATGAAAATTTATTTTCTATACTTTTAAATTTTTCATTAAAACTTAAAATACGTATTAATAATGATTTAAACTTATATAATTTCAAGCAAAATTTAGAGGATATTTACGGTACTTTTCAATAGCAGATCTCATTGCTAGAACATTTTCCCAGGGCATATTTAAAATGTTATGACTTGGGCCAACGAAGTATCCCCCGTCTGGAGCGGCTGTTTTAATTCCTCTTTTAACCTCTTCTTCAACTTCTTTAACTGTTCCAAAATTAAGAACCCTAGAGGAATCTAATCCCCCTAGTAAGCATAAACGATCTCCTAAAGTTTCTTTTATATGTGCTAAATCGACGCCAGCTGCGGGTTCAAGAGCTTGAATGCCATTTAATCCCGCATCAACCATATCAGGCAAAAACTCATCTATTTTTCCACATGAATGCTGTATAACTAACATTCCACGTTTTCTACATGCCTGATAAATTTTTTTATAATAAGGAAGTATAAATTCTCTTAAATGTTTGAGCGAAAAAATAGTCTGCCCTTTATACCCTAAATCATCAAACATCCATACAATTTCTACTCCCGCTTCGTCTAATCGCTTAATAATTTCAACATTAGTCTTAGCATATTCTGACATTACTTCATGAATAAAGTGTGGATTTTTTCGCATATGATAGGCAACCCTTGTAATAGTCATCCCTTCAAAAAGAGACTCGAGAGGTGCTATGGCAAGCGGTGCCAAAGGATAAAGATAGGGTGAAAGTGCTTCGACATAAGCCTCCCAGATTCGTGGAGAATAATTAAGTCTATCATTAATTAATTCTGAAGGCCTTCCATATTTATCCCAGTAGAAATGCAGAATTTCAGGGGAAGTAAAATAACCATCAATATACCAGGAATAATCTAAGCCAGTTTCAACTTGTTTTACATTCTTAAATAATCTTCCACTAATAATTTCTAATCGGCAATCAGGATATTCTGGAGGAGCCTTTCTAAGTCTTTGTTTTACTTTGTTATAACCCCAAGGATCCATAGGATTAGCATCTACATTCCAAAATCTCTGTTCTGTTATTAAATATTTAATATTAGTAGCCTTAACCCAAGTAGCGCACTCCTTTTTCTCTTCAGAGTCTTTAAAGGCCAAAAAGGATTTTGCAGTACGTTCAAAACCCAAAGTAAAAATAGGAACTACGTCAGGTTCTCCATCAAGCTCAACTGTCCGAAATACCCGTTCTCTTTTTGATAGGCTCATAATAAAAGATTGAATTTATTGATTAAAAAAATTTTCATTTTAATCTTTCAAGAAATTAAATTACTGTTAGTATTTTTTACCCTCAATTTAGATTTAAGGGATATTTACGATATTTTTCAATAGCAGCTCTTAATGCTAAAATATTTTTCCATGGTGCATTGAGAATATTGTGGCTTGGACCAGCGAAATATCCTCCACTATGGGCTGCTGCTTTAATGCATCTTTTCACTTCTTCCTCAACATCTTTAGGGGTTCCGAAGTTGAGTATATTTGAACCATCTATACCACCAAGAAAAGCAATTCGGTCCCCCAATTTTTCTTTTAAATGCGCCAGATCGACACCTGCTGCCGGTTCAAGAGCTTGAATTCCATTTAATCCTGCATCAACCATATATGGTAAAAGCTTGTCAATATACCCACAAGAATGCTGAACTACAAACATACTGTTTTTCTTACACGCCTGATAGATCTGTTTATAATAAGGAAGTATAAATTCCTTAAATTGTTCGATGGAAAGAATGGATCGTTGTTTCATGCCTAAATCATCCATATAAAACACTATATCGACTCCTGCCTCTGCTAACCTCTTAATTATTTCCAAGTTAACTTTATTAAACTCAGTCATAACCTCATGTATAAATTGGGGATTTTTCCGCATATAATAAGCTACTCTCGTTATGGTCATTCCCTCAAATAGCGATTCATGTAAAGTAATAGGTAAAGTAGCCATTGGATATAAATACTTGGAAAGTTTATTTACAAAGTTTTCCCAAATTTGAGGAGAATAATTAATTCTATTATTAACAAGATCAATAGGTTTACCATATTTATCCCAATATTCATGAACAATTTCAGGAGTCCTAAAATAACCATCTTCATACCATAAATATGTCAAACCAGTATCAACTTGGGGGGCAAGTTTCCATATTCTTCCGTCATAGGTTAAGATTAGACATTCAGGGTATTCAGGGGGAGCTTTGATTGTTTTTAATTTGAATTTATTAATTCCCCAGGGATCTATCCCATGAATGTCTGACTTCCAAAACCTTAATTCGGTTATACTTCCTGTTGTTCCCTGTAATACACTGAATTTCATTTTTAAAACTTCTTCTTCTATAGAAGCTTTAGTTTTCTTATATTCATCAGATTTTTCAAAATATTGATTTGAGATTCCCGTCCTTTCAAATCCCAAATAATGAATAGGTACTATGTCAGGCTCTTCAAGCTCTAAGGTTCTAATAACTCTTTCCCGCTTTGATAATACCATAATAAAGATCGGTTTAATTAATTTAAAAAAATTTTTAAAATATAATCATTTTTCTTGAATTCGAAAAAAAAATAATTAAAAATACATTCACATCTAATATATAATATTATCAAAATTTTTGGTTTTATATTATGGATTATGAACAATTGACAGAGCTTATAGTAGAATTGGAGCTCGATGATATTGCTGATGCAGTTAAAGAAGCGCTTGAAGCAGATGGAAAAGATCCATTTGATATTTTATCCGCACTTACTGCCGGGATGGATGAAGTTGGGCACCGGTATGACGAAGAAATTTATTATTTAGCAGACTTAATGCTGGCAGCAGAAACTATGAAGGTTGCCTTAGAGGTTTTAAAGCCAGCATTAGCTTCATCAGAAAAAGTGAAAGACAAAGTAAAAGTTGTTATCGCAACTGTTAAAGGAGATAATCATGATATAGGGAAAAATCTACTCGGAATATTATTAATGAGTGAAGGATTTGAAGTATATGACTTAGGTAAAGATGTTGATGCTGAAAAAATTGTATCTAAAGTGAAAGAAACAGGTGCATCTATTGTTGGGTTAAGCTCACTCTTAAGTATGACTGTGTCGCAAATTGAGGTTGTTCATGAAGCTCTAAAAAATGCAGGATTAAGAGATAAGGTTAATTTAATTGTTGGTGGGGCTCCTTTAAACATGGATTTAGCAAAGCGGTTTGGAGCGGATGATTTTGCTGAAGACACAATAAAAGGTATCACTCATATAAAAAATATAGCCGGAATCTAACTTATTCATCCATATTAAAACCATTTGCCTTAATTATTATATTTTATATATTTTTATGAAATGATTATTATTAAGATGTAAAAAATGAGTAAACTATGAAAAACGATGAAATGCTAACGAGGATAAAAAATTCGATTGTAGAAGGAGAATCAGAAAAAACAATCGAGGCCGTAAATGAAGCGTTAAAAAGAGGAGTGGATTATAAAGATATTTTGAACAGAGCAATAATAAAGGGGGCTGCAGAAGTTGGAGAATTATATGAACAAGAGGAATATTTCCTTGCGGATATGTTAATGACTGGAGATGCTATTAATGCTGCTATGAATATATTAAAAGATTCATTTTTAGAGATATCAGAGGGACCTCCAAAAGGGATTATATTAATTGGAACAGTAGAAGGAGATGTACATGACATAGGGAAAGCTTTAGTAGCTTCTCTTTTAAATGGTCAAGCATTTGATGTCATTGATTTAGGATCAGATGTTCCCCCAGAAATTTTTGTTGAAAAAGCTAAGAAATTAAAGCCTGATGTTATAGGACTAAGTGGTTTACTCACAATGAGCATTTCAAAAATGCATGAAACCATCCTATTACTCAAAAAGGAGGGAATACCTGCTAAAATTATCATAGGAGGGGGAATAGTCTCTAAAAATTCTTGCGCTATGATTGGAGCAGATGATTGTGCGAAAGATGGATGGGTGGGTATTAAAAAAATAAAAACATTAATATCAAATACTAAAAGAGGTTGATATAAAATGCCCCATGATCGGACAAAATCGGTTATTAGATTTATGAAAACTCTAGCTGGTCAAGTTAGAGGTGTTGATAGAGTTCCATTTTTTGCTATAATTGATGAACAATTTATTTCTCGGATTATGGGAATAACTACAAGAGAAATTTTGAGTTCTCCAGAAACTTATGCTAATTGTCTTATTAAAACAGCTGATTTTATTAAAGCAGATACCATTCAAATCCCTTCTGCCTATGCTGGACCAGCAGAAGCATATGCGTTTGCTGAAGCAAACAGTAAAATGGATTCTATTCAATGGTATGATTATAAACCTTTAGCAATTAAACAGGGTGAAGTGTGCAAAACTGAAGAAGATATTGAAAAGTTAGAAATTCCAGAACACTCAAAAATAGATTTATGGGATACAACATACAAAACTGCAAATATTATTCGAGAAAAAACGAAATTTCCTCAAGGTATGGGTCTCGGAATATGGTCCGTTGTTCAAGAATTAAGAGGTATTAATGCATTTAAAGATATTCGAAAGAATCCTGATCTATTATTGAAATTATGCGAAAAAATTTATAAAAGCCAATTAGATTCATATAATAATTGGATTGAAAAAGTAGGAGAGAGTCCTATTATAATGTATACAGGATATGCTTTCAATAAGCATATGATGTCTTTTAAGGATGCCATGAAATATGAGGGGCAATTTATCAAAAGATTTCAAAAAGAAATTAAATCACCATTTTTTCTCCATAATTGTGGAACCAGACCATATTTTAGAGAAGCTTGTAATGAGATAGATTTTATAGCTGTAAACGGTTCCCATCCTTTAAATATTAAATATTGGATTGATTTTAAGAAGGATTTTCCTAAGGTTACCATAATGGGTGCAAATATTGATGTTAGTCGTGAATTATTTACGGGTACCCCTCAAGATGTAGAAGAAAAAGTTAAAGAAAACATAATAAATTTAGCTCCGGGAGGAAGATATATAGTAAGTCCAATCTGTTGTCTGCCTTGGGGAGTTCCAATTCCGAATGTTTTAGCAATTCCAGAAGCTATAGAAAAATATGGTCATTATCCAATAAAAGGGGCTTAATAGGACTTAATTTAAATTAAACTTATATCAATATTGCCCAAAATTGCGTCTGCGCATTTAAATCCGCTGTCACAAGCATGTTGAGTCCCTATACCATGGGCCGTTTTTCCTGCTGTATCTCCGACTACGTACAATCCTTCAATTTCATGAAGTACTGAAGAAGGCTTGTATTTACCAGTTTGTTTCGGCGTTAAGCCTAGACCTTCAACAGGTCCTTCTGGTTTTCCTGTAGCAGCTATAATATCTCTTGGATAAGAAACATCTACAAAATCAAGATTTTCATCTAAGTCTGGAAAGAACGTTCGTAGGTCCTCCCAATAAATTTCTCTCCACCTTTCCCAATCTGGACCTTTAGAAGGCACAAGCGTCCCAAATATTGCGGTTTGATGCCCTTTTGGAGCAAGTTTCGGATTTATATTGCTTAAAACAGGTCCAAAAAATCCGTTGGATAGTGGAGCTCCAGGACCGTATTTTTTATCTCCCCAGTCGTGTAAAGTTGGATGATAACAATTAATAAAACTCCATTTCTTAATCATCGGTTTATTTAATGCAAGTTTGAAAGTCATCGAAGATAAAGATGGAGTTAAACTTTCTATTTTTTCAATATATTTTTTTTCAAAATAATCTTTTCCAACTAAGCTAAGAATCGTCCATTTAATTGAAAGATTGGAAATTACAATCGGAGCTTCTATCAATTCCTCACCAACTATTACACCTTGAGCCTTATTTCCCTTAATTACAATACTTTTAACTGGAGAATTTATAAGTATCTCACCACCAAAATGTCTAATCACTTTAGCAATAGCATCGGGAATGGCTTGCGCACCACCACCAATAGGATATTGATAACCGGCCTGAGAGGTCAGCTCTGTTTTAAAACAATGAATAAACTCGGCAACGCTCGCCTTCGCATTACCTATACAAAACATACCGGCAAGTAAAAAGGCAAAAATTCCATGAATAAAAGAATCATCTGTAAACGTATTTAGCCATTGTGTAACCGTTAACTCCTCCTCATATAATTTATTCAGTTTCTTCTTAGTCATTGTTAAAATGGATTTCATTATTGCCATCAAATCTTTGATTGTATTTTTAGTAAAGCCCATGTTTTTTAAGCCATTTATATTACTTCTTGAACTACCACTAGCTTCTTTCTTGCTACCTCTTGGTTGCAATGTTTTAAATAATGAATTTATATTGATATCTAAAGGAAAATAACCCTCTTGCTTGTATATTTTCATTGCTGTTTTTTCATTAATGTGTTTTATAAATTTAAGGTAATCTAAACCACATCTGTCAAAAACCTTTCCAAATGGACCATTTAATCCCATTGAAAACATATGAACTGCTCGGTCGAAAGTATAACCTTTTTTTTCATACGAACTGCAAGCCCCACCAATATAAGAGTTCTTTTCTAAAATTGTTACTTTATGGCCTCCATGAGCAAGTAGGGCTCCAGCAGTTAATCCTCCAATACCAGCTCCGATAATAATAACATTTTCTTTCATAAAAATACTTAATACTTAAAATATAAAAAGATTATTTGCAGGATCAAACAAAAAATAAAAAATAAATAAAAATTTTACTTTCTACCAAATTTCGAGTCATAAAATTACCTCGAACGCTTTTAGAAAACATAGCAATTATTTCATTAGTATCTTCATCAATAAAATCGCCTTAAATATAAATTTCTTGTATGGATGTTAATAATATTTAATGATATTAACTCACTTAATTATTTTGAGAAAGTATCAATATTATTTAATAAAGTATTTGAAAAAAAAATAATAATATAGAATTAGATTTTAATATGAATTCAGACCTCAGAAAATTGAAAATCTTATTAATAAATCCACCTACTTCAGTGGTGTTGCTAAATTTAGGATTAGCATATATCGGAGCTAGCTTATTAGAGGGAGGCCATAATGTTAAAATTTTAGATCTAAATTTAACTAGATATAAAAAAAGAAAAGTTAAAAATTTATTAAAATCAACAAATTACGATGTGTATGGAATAGGATGTATGATTGTTGCTTACGATTATACTGTATTCTTAAGTAAAATCATAAAAAAATACCATCCAAATTCATTAATAGTAGCTGGGGGTAGTGTTGCCTCTAGTATCCCTGAAATTTTATTAAGCACCTCTGAGGTTGATATCGCAGTTTTAGGAGAAGGAGAGTTTACAATTAAAGATATTACAAAAAAAATTTCTGCAAATGATACGGATTATTCTACCATTGAAGGTATTTATTTTAAGAAGAATGGGCAAATTATTAAAACTAAAGATAGAGACCCCATTGAAAATCTTGATTCGGTCCCAATACCCGCCATACATTTATTTAATATGAAAGCATATATTAAGCTGAGATATTATCCCTTATGCACAACAAGAGGATGTCCATTCCATTGCACATTTTGTTACCACTATTACAAAGGATATAGGGTCAGAAGACATTCTACTGAAAGAATTATAAAAGAAATAAAATTAATTTTACAAAAATATAAAAATACTTCTATTTATATTGTTGATGATAATTTTACATACGATAAAAAGCTTGTATTAGAATTTTGTGATGCTCTTGAGAAAGAAAATTTAAAAGTTAAATGGACTGCGTCTTCCAGAGTATCCGTTATGGATGAAGAATTGATTAAAAGAATGAAAGAATGTGGTTGTGTTGCTTTACAATTTGGCATAGAATCGGGGAGCCAAATTATTTTGAATAATATAAAGAAACAATCGACAGTAGAACAGGCAAAAAATGCTCTAATATTATGTAAAAAATATAGAATATTGCCAATGTGTTCTTTTATGATTGGAAATCAAGGAGAAAATTACCGGACCGCAATGGAAACCTATAAGTTTATTAAAGAATTTTATCAACCTATAAGTTTTTTAAAAAGCTTCTTCTTTTTTTTGCCAATACCATTCCCTAAAACTGAAATTTATGAATATGCTAAGAAAAATGGACTAATAAAAAATGAGTTAAAGCTGATTAAATCATTTAAAAATGAGAATTTTGAACGTCATCAATCCCTACCAGTGAATTTTAGTGAGCTTTCTGATAAAAAATTGTTACAATTAAAGATATCTTTAGAGCGATTAATTAAATCTCGAATTTTCTTCAAAAATTATTATTTAGATATCGCTTTAGGAAAGTATTTTAAAATTATTGTTTACACAAGGGGTTTAAAGGCTAAAATTAAAAAGATTTTAAAATTATTTTATAATTATTTTCATTTTTCTATTTTTTTTAAATTGAACTTATTTCAAATTTTTAAATTATTATTTACTCAAAATTATGGAGAAATCAAATTTCCATAAAGAACCTATTGTTTTTCTTTGAGAAGAACTAAATCTTTTTTTTCTTTTTTTTTTTTTTTCCTATATATTAAAAATTTATTGAAGCTTCTTCTAATATTTTTATTAATTTTTGGTGATAGAAGTGGTGAGACTAATTTTAAAATGTGAGAAAAAGCATAACGCATTTTCATTTCTCGAATATAGGCTCTAATTATAAGAGAGGGTCTTAGATTTTTTGGATAATGACGTTTCATTGAAATAAAATGCAAAAATTTAACTTTTTTATCATTATATCGTCTCCCAAAAAATGTATAATTGTATATACTGCTAGGAAAAATCTTGATCCTATATTGTAAATTAGCTAATTTTATTATTCCAATATTATATTCCTTATATAATAATTCTCTATTTCTTTTTCTTATCATATTAAATAAAGAGGTTTGTTCCATTAATACTACGTTTTGTTGGTTCATTTCTTTTATCCATTCTTGAATAAATATTTGCATTGGTTTAGAATTTAATTTAAAAAAAATTATAGCTGAATTAACTCCCTTCATCCAACCAAAAGTCCCCTTCGGAATATATTTAAATAGAATTAAAAAGTTTACATTAACAGTTAAACCTATATCATAATTATCTTGAAATATTTCATCAATAGGATTTATTAATATAGCATCTCCATCAAAAAAGATTAAATTTTCTTTAATTCTCTTAGCACAATCTAATATACAGATAGGTTTTTGGTTAAGGATATATTCCCTTTTTCTCGGAAGCCCTACGCGGTTTTCCATATCGTGTGTATATTTTATCGTTTTGTAACCATGTTCTCTATCTAATTTGTCAGTCCAATCGATTAAGATCGTATTAGGATAAGTCCTAATTTTTTTTTTTTGAGAGGGTGCAAAACCCCAATCATAGATATATAATTTTGCCGTGGGATAAAATTTAAACACTTGCTTTATGGAAAAATGAATGAGAGGAAAAAAATCTTTATCTCCAATTGTTATAAAATTTATTTCATTCATTTAAGATGCGTAAAATAATCAAAAATCTTATAATTTCAAGGTTATTAAAATATTAAATTAATCGAAATAAAAATTTTATGTTTCAATTTGATTGATATAGATTTTAGAAAAACATGGTTAAAAAGTAAAACTTCTAAAAAATCTAATAATTTTGGATTAAATTTTCTTTGAGAAGGAGTAATTCCTTTTTTTTTTCTTTTTTTTTTTCCTATATATCAAAAATTTATTAAAGCTTACAATAATTTTTTTCTTAATTTTTGGTAATAGAATTAATGAAAATGCTCTTAAAAAGTGATAAAAAGCCATACGTATTTTCATTTCTCGAATATAGTCTCTAATTATGAAGGATTTACTTAGATTTTTTGGATAATGACGTCTCATTGATACAAGATGTAAAAATTTAACTTTTTTATCATTATACCGTACTCCAATCTGCATATAGTTGTATATTCTGGTGGGAAAAATCTTGATCCTATATTGTAAATCAGCTAATTTTATTATTCCAATATTATATTCCTTATATAATATTTCTCTATTTCTCTTTATTATTATATTAAATAAAGAGTTTTGTTCTATCATAAAAATTCCTTTATAAGTTTTAATTTCATTTATCCATTCTTGAATAAATATTTGCATTGGTTTAGAATTTAATTTAAAAAAAATTATAGCTGAATTAACTCCCTTCATCCAACCAAAAGTCCCCTTCGGAATATATTTAAATAGAATTAAAAAGTTTACATTAACAGTTAAACCTATATCATAATTATCTTGAAATATTTCATCAATAGGATTTATTAATATAGCATCTCCATCAAAAAAAATTAAATTTTCCTTAACTCTTTTCGCACAATCCAACATACAGAAAGGTTTTTGATTGAGCATATTTTCCCTTTTTCTTGTAAGTCTTACCCGGTTATCCATATCATGAGTATATCTTATCGTTTTGTATCCATTTTCTTTATCTAGTTTTTTAGTCCAATCGATTAAGATAGTATTAGGAAAAGTACTAATTTTTTTTTTTTGATATAGTGTAAAGCCCCAATCATAGATAAATAATTTTGAGGTTGGGTAAAATTTTAACACTTGCTTTATGGAAAAATGAATGAGAGGAAAAAAATTTTCATCGCCAATTGTTATGAAATTGATTTCTTTCATATCCTTAAAAAAATCTGGTTAAATTTACCTAAATATTTTTTTTTTATCCTTTTTCAATAGTTTATTGATAGCTTTATTTAAATTTACTCTTTCAACTTTTATTTTAATAAATTCATTTTTAGCTTTAATATCTTTTTCTTCAGGTTTAATTAAAAGCCAAGGGATATTTACTAATGAAGGAATTCTAATATTAAAATCGTGTCCGTAAAATTTAATTGGGAGCAGAGTATGTATTTTATCACCAAAAGCTTCTCCATGATCTGCAGTGACAACCGTGGTGCCTGGTAATAATTCAATAAGTCTTTCTACAAAAGGCAATACCAATTTTAAATTTTTAATATAACCTTTTATTTGAAAATCATTTTTCAATAAACGAAATAGCCTAATTGCATATATTGAAAATGGACTTTTTTTGAAATTTGTATTGTAAAAATCTATTTGATTATTTATTTGAATCTTTTTTTTGATATTTTCTTTAAAATTCTCCTTTAAATCATCTCTGGAATATCCTATATAAGGAAAATGAGGTTGCATAAAGTGGATAATCAATCTTTTATTAGGGTAATTAATTAGAGCATTTAATGCATAATAATACATAGTTTCGGGTAACACGGTAAAATATTGAGGATCCCATCCCTCCTTCCATACTGAAATTATCTTATGAACATTAGTTTTACAGTACATGTCGACATATGGAGTAGAAGTGAGATATACTATGTCATCATATCTCTTCTTTCTAAAACTTTTTAAAAGGAATTCAACGGTATGAGTCCCTATAGAAAACATTTTATGAAGTGTACCCTTTATTTTTCTTTTTATAAATAGACTTTTAAAAGCATCGTATCTACAAGCATCTAAGATGATTAAATTATCCCATTCTTTATCCAGAAAATTAGATCCTTTATTTCTTCTATAGAGGAGCATATTAATTATCTTTCTTAAAAAAATAAAATATGAATCAAATAGATTGTTAGCGGCTTTAATTTCTTTTATAATTTTAATGCTCTTAAAAATCATTTTTTAGTGCTATTTCCCCAATTCTACTTAAAATTAATTAATCATGACCCAGATTCTCTAAAAATTTTTTTTTAAAAAGATATAATCTAAATTTTATCGCGGAAAGAACCATATTCAAATTTAAACTCTCATTAGCAGATTTATCTATAATTCCCTTATATTTCCAAACTTTAGGATTACCTCGCGTCTTATACTCAAATTTTTGATAATTTAACATTTCGGGCTCAAAATCTACACCAATAAATTTACATACATTTAAAAAAGTCTCTACTGGTTTTGAAACCATATCATTATACTTTACTTTTACATAATCAAAATTATTTATTATGTAATGCTTACATATAAAGAATCTTACTAAATTTTTAATAGGGAGTATAAAAGGCAACCCTTTCATTCTATAAAAAAGTCTCCACATAAAACTTCTTGTCAGAATGATGTATTTTGCCTTTTTACCTAAGGCTCTATTAATTAAAACAATTTGCTTTTTATGGTTATATCTGCTTGTTATTAAAAATTCTTTTTGAATTAAAAGCGCATTTAAATATTTTTGAAATCCTTGTGAAATTTTCCACTGAAGATTATATAAATTGGAAAGATATATTGGCCTAGCATTATCTTCATGTTCAACATAAACTTTGGAATTTGAATTTAAAATGTAAGCCATAAGTGTTGAACCGGAACTTGGTAAACTTACCATAAAGAAATATGGATTTTTTTCTTTAGAATTTATTAATTTCACCTAATATTTTTACTTTTTATAATTTTTTTCAATTTTTCTCTTTCAATCGCAATTTTAATAAACTCTTTTTTAAAGCTAACATCTTTTTCTTCAGGTTTGACTAAAAGCCAAGGAATTTCGACCAATGAGGGTATTCTAATATTTATATCATGGCCATAAAATTTAATTGGGAATAAATTATGCATTTTTTCTCCAAAAGCTTCTCCATGATCCGTAGAGACTGCTGTCTTACCAGGGAGGATTTCTATTAGTTTTTCAACAAAAGGGAGAACTAAATTTAGATTCTTTATATATGCTTTAATTTGAAACTCATCTTTCAATATACCAAAGATTCTTAGGGTATATAATGAAAATAGAGATTTTTTAAACTTTTTGTCTAAAAAATATATTCCATCATTATTATCAATTTTTTTTTTCATTTCTTCTCTAACATTTCTCCTTAAATCTTTTATAGAATAACCTATATAGGGAAAATGGGGTTGCATGAAATGGATAATTAACCTTTTGTTAGGATAGTTAATAAGGGCTTCCATAGCATAATCGAACATCGATTCAGGAGTAACAGTAAGAAAATGTGGGTCCCAACCATATTTCCAAACTGAAATTATTTTATGAAAATTATTTTTACAGTACATATTTACGTACGGTGTGGACGTAAGATATACGATATCATCATATTTCTTATTCTTAAAATTTTCTAATAGATATTCAATGGTATGTGCCCCTCTCGATATCTTTTTAAAAAGTTTCCCTTTAATTTTTCTTTTTAAGTAGAGTTTTCTAAAAATATCGTATCTACAACCATCTAAAATAATTAAATTATCCCAATCTTCATCAAGGATATAAAAACCATGATTTTTTCTGAAAAAAAATGTTTTAGCGAATTTTCTTACTAATAGGTAATATAAATCAAATAATGTGTTATGTTCTTTAATGGCATTTATTAAATCCATGATCTTGAAAAGTATTCCTTAGTAAAATACATATTATTATAATGGATTACATTTATTTTAGATTTTAAGTTTAATTAAATTCTAATCAAATATATCGAATGTTAATTATTTGAAAAGATATCAAAAAGAAAAACCAATCATTTGGAATAAAAAGATTAAATATATAAACATTTTTGAAGATTGGTGAAGATTGAATATTGCTTTTTTCACAGAAACCTTACACATTTATCCGTATCGTGTGTATATCTTATCGGTTTGTACCCAATTTCTTTATCTAGTTTGCCAGTCCAATCGATTAAGCTTATGTTCGAATGAGAACATATTGTTTTTATTTTAAAAGGAGTAAATCTTTTTTTTTTTCCTAAATTTTAAAAAAGATTTCAAACTTCTCCTAATTTTTCTATAAATTTTTGGTGATAGAATTGGTGAAACTAATTTTAAAATTTGAAAAAAAGGATAACTTATTTTAATTTGTCGAATATAGTCTCTAATTATGAGGGATTTACTTAAATTTGGATTATAATATTTTATTGTATTAAAATGCAAAATTTTTACTTTTTTATCATTATATCCCTCAATAATTCTATAAAAATTGTAAATCGGAATAGGAAAAGCTTTAATTTTAAATTCTGTATCAGATATTTTTATGATCCCTGAATTATAATTGTTATTAAATATCTCCTTATTTCTATCTTTTATTAGAGTAACCAAAGAAGTTTGTTCCATTAAAAGTAGATCACTTGTATTAATTTCATTTATCCATTCTTGAATAAATATCCGCATTGGTTTAGAATTTAATTTAAAAAAAATTACACCTGAATTAATTCCCCATTTCAAATTGGAAAGCCCTTTCAAAATATTTTTACGAAAGCGAATAGTTAAACCTATATCGTAATTATCTTCAAATATTTCATCAATAGGATTTATTAATATTACATCACCATCAAAAAAGATTAAATTTTCTTTAATTCTCTTAGCACAATCCAATATACAAAACGGTTTTTGATTATAGAGATATTCCATTTTTCTTTGAATCTTTATAAGCGTATCCCTATAGTACGTTTTTTTTATTTTTTTATACCCATGTTCTCTATCTAATTTATCCGCCCAGTCGATTAAGATCGTATTAGGATAAGTATTAATTTTTTTTTTTTGAGAAAGTGTAAAGCCCCAATCATAGATAAAAAATTTTGAGGTTGGATAAAATTTTAATACTTGTTTTATTGAAACATTAATGAAAGGAAAGAAATTCTTATCTCCGATTGTTATGAAATTTATTTCTCTCATTAAAGAAAAGATCAAATTGGTAAGTTATTAAATATTATTAATAATAAATTTATTAAGTATTACTTTAAAAATTTCTACAATCTATTAAAGAATAAGCTATTTTATCAATTAAATTTTACCAAATGTTTATATGAATGATCTACCGAAGGAAAACCAAAATTATGATGCTGGATTAGTTTGGATTCTTTCATATAATTGTAATTTAAATTGCTCCTATTGTTTTCAGGATTTTCTTATAAATAAAGGTCTTATCTCTAAAAAAATCTCAAAAATAGATATTTCTGCTCTCCAAAAAACTCTTAGTGAAACAAATAAAATTTTCAAAATAGATTTAGGTGGAGGGGAACCATTTTTAATTCCAAATATTATTGAAGCGTGTAGTGAACTAACAAAAAATCACTTTATTTCTATTTTTACTAATTTAACCTCTGAAAAAGTTAAGGAATTTGTCGAGAAAATAAATCCTGAAAGAGTATCTCTGATTAATGCATCGTTGCATATAAAAGAATTAGAAAAACATAAATTGTTGGATAAATATATAAGTAATTTTCATCTACTTAAAAAAAATGGATTCAATATAAAAGCAGTTGAAGTAGCAGATCCTCATATTATTAATGAAGTTAAAAAATACAAGAAATTTTTTAAAAAAAAAGGAATTTCATTAGAATTTATGCCCTTCGTTGGAAAATACAAAGGTAAAATCTATCCTGCTTCCTACACTGAGAAAGAACTTAAGGTTTTTGGTATAAATAAAAAACAGATTGCTATGTATTACCAAAAAGGTAATTTCTGTCATGGTGGATATGACGTTGTTTTTGCTGATCCTAAAGGAGATTTATTTGGTTGTGCTTATATAAAAAAAAAAATAGGAAATGTATATGAAAAAATTAGATTCAATGATAATATAAGTCGATGTCCTTTTGAGTTTTGTCCGTGTGGATTAGATAGTGATCTTTATCTTTATAAAAAAGCAATAAGAGAGACTAAATCAACCAACTCTTAAAGTTTTATACTTTTATTAAAATAATTAATAACAATTCTACAAATAGATTGCATTCAATTAACTTTTTTGGGTTTTTTTTTAATATTTAGAATAATAGAGTAAAAAATCAATATGATCAATTTAAAATTAAATGGTCTTACTATTAGTTTAAACTTAAAAATAGATTTAAGATTCTCTTTAATTTTATTTTTAACTTTTGATGATAGAATTGGCAATATTAATTTTAAAATATGATGAATAGCATAACGTATTTTCATTTCTCGAATAAAATATCTAATTTTGATGGATTTACTTGGATTTTTTGGATTATAATGTTTCATTAATATAAAATGCAAAAATTTAACTTCTTTATCATTATACCATTTCCCAATCTGCATATAGTTGTATAATCTAGTAGGAAAAGTTTTAATTCTATATTCAAAATTAGCTAATTTTATTATTCCAATATTATATTCTTTATATAATATTTTTCTATTTCTCTTTGTTATCAAATTAAATAAAGCGGTTTGTTCCATTATAAAAACTCCTTTATATGTTGTAATTTCATTTATCCATTCTTGAATAAATATTTGCATTGGATTAGAATTTAATTTAAAAAAAATGACTCCTGAATTAACGCTCCATATCCATCTATAATTTTGAGGGTCAATAAGAAGTTTTGCTGAAATAGTTAAACCTATGTCGTAATTATCTTGAAATATTTCATCAATAGGATTTATTAATATAGCATCTCCATCAAAAAATATTAAATTTTCCTTAACTCTTTTCGCACAATCCAACATACAGAAAGGTTTTTGATTAAGGAGATAGTCTCTTTTTATTTTATAAACTCTTCGGGAAACTTTCCCTGCATAAGGTTTTCTTATCGTTTTATAACCATATTCTCTATCTAATTTATCAGTCCAATCAATTAAGATAGTATTAGGATAAGTACTAATTTTTTTTTTTTGAGAGGGTGTAAAGCCCCAATCATAGATAAATAATTTTGCCTTGGGATAAAATTTTAAAACTTGCTTTATGGAAAAATGAATGAAAGGAAAGAAATTCTTATCACCTATCGTTATGAAATTAATTTCCTTCATTTTAAAAATATTATATTTAATAAGCAATTATTATATTAAATATCTTAATAAGGTTAATATAAAATTCATAAGTATGCTAAATAACTTACGTAAATCTATTATAATCAAAATCCGATGATTTTTTTTTTTAATTAAAATATAATCCCAAGTGCTATTTATGAAACTGGATTATGATGAAGCTATAAAAAAGGAAACAGCCTTTTGGAATTTAAAATTTGCTAAAAATTATCATGCAATGGATCTTCACTTATCAAAAAGAAGTAAAAATCCATTTTTTTTTTGGGAAGATCCAAAATTGGAGAAAATTTTAGTGGGTAAATATCAAAATCGTATTATATATCCTTTTACAAAAAAATCTTTAAAGATTTTGGAATGTGGTTGTGGATTAGGAAAAATATCCTTAGAATTATGTAGACAAAATCATAATATCGATGCATATGATATTAGTAAAAAAGCTATTAAGTATGCTAACCAATATTATCAATCTTTAAAAAAAAAATCTAATAATTTTGGCACAATAAATTATCAAGTTAGAGATTTAAATAAAATAATTCTTCCAGAAGAAGTTTATGATTTAATTATATGTCACGGTACAATGCATCACATTTTAAAATCAAAAAGATTAATTAAAGAGGCTTATAAATCATTAAAAAGAGGGGGAAAATTACTTCTTCTTGAAGAGCTTGGTCAAAAATCTAGGTTAGTCAATATATTTGACGAAAAAATGCGTATCCTGCTTAATTATTTTTTAAGACCACGTAAATTTTATTATAAAATGTTAAAAATTTTAACACCACGTAAATTTCATAGAAAAATGGTAAAAATAATAGTATTTATTAGCTCGATTAAGCGTTTTAAAAAAAAAAAAACAGACCCCCTTCCTAAAGCCCCTTTTGAAGGGGTTACAGGGAGAGAGATGTGTACCTATTTTATAGAAATCTTTGGAAAAGAAAATGTAAAGATTGAAACAGCAAATGCTTTTGTTTGGAATTGGGCTGTTAAAATTCCTGCACCAAGTTTTATTAGATATCCTATAGCTCGTGTAATCAAACATTTTGATGATATT
>JAHPZI010000023.1 GCA_019058295.1 Promethearchaeota archaeon
ACCTCCGCCACCTGGGGGTTTTGGAGGAGCGCCAGGAGCTGGGGGTTTTGGAGGACCGCCACCACCTGGTGCTTTTGGAGGACCGCCGCCAGCCGGAACTTTTGGAGGACCGCCGCCAGCCGGAACTTTTGGAGGACCACCACCCGAAGCTTTTGGAGGACCACCACCAGCTAATGATGCAGTGGCTGGAGCTCCTGGAGTACCTCCTCCTGAAGCTCCGCTTAATAAATTAATTAACGTACTAGCAGCTGCTGTTTTAGCTGTCCCTGCAGGAGCAACAACCTGCTTAGAGGATGTACTAACTGTTTGAACTTCGCTTTCTACGGGCATTTCTGTTATATCTTTTTGAGCTTTTGATAAGGAGGCTAAGAACTCGTTTATACCTTTAACTGTTCCTTCTAATTCATCGGCTAATCCTGATAATCCTTTTTTGAGAAAAGTGATAACTCGGGATATTTTCTTCTTATCTGAAACCACGGTCTAATCAATTCCTCTAATGTTATTAAAATTTTATTTTTAAAAAATAGTTTAATTCAAATATTATTATATTTTATTATATTAACAAAAATATTTATATATATTTTTAATTCAAAAAATTTCAATTTAAACTTTCTTAAATCGGAAAAAAAAAGATTAAAAAGATTAAAAAGAATATATATTTATATTTCATATAAATTCTTATAAAATCAATTATTAAAAATTTATCAAAATTGTATAACCGTTAAAATTTGTATTTAATTGGTGTTTAAAACTTATGGCAAAGAAAGAGCTGTTTATAAAACGCGTCTATGAAATAGTTAACGAGTTAAAGATTCCTTTAATTGACGAGAGAGTATACGATAAAGTTGCATTTAATCCGGGGGCATCAATCGCTAATGTTTCCTTCCAATTTGAAGAAGATGAGAGTGTAATCCGTGGATTCCTCGGTTTGGCTGAATATTTCCACACTGTTGTAATCAAGCGAAAAGATGAGTTCTATATACCCCATTCATCACTATTGTTTAAATTGGTAAGCTCGTAAATATTTTTTTTTTTACTTTTCTTTATTTTAAACAAATTTTAGAGTAGTTTAAGTAAGGTCTAAGATTTTTTTTACTTGATTAATTTTGGAAGTTGAAAGTGAAGCTTCAGAACAAATTTCTATAGAAAAGTATAAGAAGTTTTCTATAAGAGAATTTGGAGGGGCTTTTGGAGATTGGGGCACTTTAGTCCCGTTTATAATTGGATATATAGCAATTGTAGGTTTAAATCCAGCAGGTATTTTTTTCTGTTTAGGAATTACTAATATTATATTGGGGATAAAATATAATCTTCCATTACCGGTTCAACCGCAAAAAACAATAGGTACTATTGCCATATCTCAAAAATGGAGTCCAAATTTAGTGATATCAACAGGTTTCGGTACTGGTATGGTTTGGTTTATCTTAGGATTATCAAAAAAGCTAAATAATATCGTAAAAAGAGTGCCTACAGTTGCAGTTCGGGGCGTCCAACTCGGATTAGCATTAATATTAGGATGGGCAGCTATTATATTGCTAAATGATAATTTAATATTAGGAATCATCTCGATCTCAATTATAATCCTTTTAATAAAAGTAAAAAAAGTCCCTTCTGCAATCATTCTTATGTTTATAGGTATATTCATATTATTTTTCACAGGCGTATTAACTTTTTCTGAAATTAAATTTGGATTACCTCGTTTTGACTTTCAAGTACCTACTTTAGAAAATTTATTGATAGGGATGTTTATTGCCGGAATTGCCCAATTATTTTTAACGCTAACAAATGTAATGATCGCTACAATTAGTTTGGTTAAAGATTTATTTCCTGAAAAAGAAGATGTTATTGATGCTAATTCTTTAGCTTTAAATATGGGTATTATGAACTTGATAAATCCTTTTTTAGGTGGAATGCCTTTATGTCATGGTTCAGGGGGTTTAGCGGCTCAATATGCTTTTGGTGCGAGAACAGGAGGGTCAATGATTTTTGAAGGAATTTTAGAGGTTATTCTTGGATTATTTTTTTCTGAGATGCTTTTCTTGTTTTTTAACCAATTTCCTAAGGCAATTTTAGGGGCAATGCTAATTTATATCGCTTTTTTATTGGGTAGGGTAGCATTCAAAGATTTTAATGCAAGAGCATTACCTATAATTTTAATTTCAGCAATTATTTGTTTTGCATTTAATATTGTTTTAGGTTTTCTTACAAGCTTGATTTTATTCTTTATTTTTAGAAAAAAAATTGAAGAACCTCAAAAGGAAGAAGATAATTCGGAAAACAATTAATCCACATGGGCAAGGAGTTGAAGTCTTTTTTGTTCTCTTTTTTAAATGATTTTTATTGAAAACTTTATAAGAGTTTAAGAACGTGTTAAATTTATGTATGATTGGAATTTAAGACTTTCAAAAAGAAAAGATATATGGATTATAGGATTCTGCTGGGTAATGACGATATTTTATACTATTGCTAATTATTATATCTATGCTACTGCATCTTCATATGATTTATACCAAAAAGACACAACAGCATCAACCGAAGCGTTACAAGGATTCTTATATTTAAGTTACATAGCTATACCTATAACTATTGTATTGCTTGGAGATCGTTTGTTAGCACGTAAACAAGCTAAATCACAAGAATTACCCTTTGATTTTATTCCGCCTAGTTTGTATTTTAAAAGAAGAAATCTAATTAGAATTATCCTAATAGGCATAGTTACCTTTTTTTCATTACCATGGATACTAGCTTTAATTGGAATTTATATTTCTGATGTCCTTGGTTTAAATTTAATTTTTCTTGGGGCACAACCATATCATGGTCTTCCATCCGTGCATTTAGGACGTCATCATGGAACTAACGCATATATTTTTGCAGTTTATGCCATTTTCTTTTCAACGACTCTTGATAGCGAATATTACTTGAAAAATATCTATGCTCGATCACTAATGGCAGGCGGTATCGTATTTTTAAGTTTATATGCATTTATCGCGGGTGTCGAAGATGGGATGAATGAACAATTAGTGAAACGAGGAATAGATACAATTATATATCCCTACATACAATATGCTTATGGTTATCCGTTAGTATGGGTAATAGTAGCTATATTATCATTGATGTTCATGATAATATGGTATAAGATGGCACTACGGAAACAATAATTCTCTATTTTTATTTTTTATAATAATTAGAATTTTTTAATATTTCCAACACTTCTGATTCTGGTACATCGTACCAATTTTTATATGCGTCTGCAACTGCAAATCTCCACACATTTCTAATATTAGGACAAAAAATCTTATCGATATTAACTGCTTCTTGAATTCGTTGTATACTATGCAAAGGTGCGGTTGGTACAACTAAGGAAATTTTTACAGGATCATATTTTTTTACCATTTTTATAGCCGCTAACATAGTAAATCCAGATGCTAATCCATCGTCTAGCATGAATATACTATTATTGTGAATAATTTTCTCATATATTTTCTCAAAATCAAGTTCTTTATTATAGAATTGTAATCGTTCATTAATTTCAGTTTTAGTCAGATTTATTGCCTTATTAAGCTCCTCTTCTGAAAGTGATAGCTGGTTTAATAAAGGCTTATTAATCAATACGGATCCATCTGTTGTTAGACTCCCAAATCCCGCTTCAGTATTCCAAGGGATTTTAATTTTTCTAACTATTAACATATCATAGTTTATTTTTAATTTGGAACAAAATCCTTCAGCAACGGGAACTCCTCCATTAGGAATAGCGAAGCAAAAGAAATTATTAGATTTTTTTACTATACTATCATATAGTTCTATGTCTTTTTCTTTTATTAATTCAGCTAAAATCTCCCCTGCTTTAAATCTTGAATCAAATCTTTCAAATTTCATGATTATTAATAAAAAAGATAGGTGATAATAATAACATTATATTTATTATTGACAAAGTTTACCATTAAAAATAAATAAGTGAAAAATATATGTATTTTAAGGAATTTCAGCATTCTTATCTATTATTTTATCTCAATTAATTGATTAAAGGAAAAAAAATTGAGTTTTGACGAAGATATTATTTTTGATAAAATAAAAAAAATGGAGCCGGAAAAGGCTTCTGAAATCCTTATCTCAATTCTTCTAACTTCAGATGAATGGGAAAGAAGGGCAAAAGCTATTGATAATTTGATATCTTGTGAGGATAAAAATCATTTCAATGAAATAAAAAGCACATATTTAAACGAATCATATTCAGAAGCAAAGATTAAATTAATTGAGTTATTATCAAAAAGTTATCAAGAAGACGGCATCTCATTTTTAATACCTCAATATAAAAGCGAAACAGATTGGAAAGTAAGAAAAAAAATTATTGAGGCAGTAGTTGGAACAAGAAAGGCGGATATTATCCCATTTCTCATTGAAGCGTTAGGAGATCCTAATTCTGAATCGAAAAAATCAGCAATTATTGCTTTAGGAAAGATAAAGTCGACAGATGCTTTAAAACCGCTAATAGACTTATTAAAATTTAGGAATGAAGAAATTCTCGATTCTTTAATTAATACAATTGTAAAAATTGGAAAAAAGGCAGATATTCAAGATGTTGTTAAACATTTACAAAAAGCAGATTTAAATATTAAAAAGTCTCTTCCTATAATAATAGGGAAAATTGGGGATACGAATGCTGTAGACGCTCTTATTAATTTATTAAAAGACGAAAATTCCATAGTCAGAAAAAATACAGTTAATGCCTTAGAAAAATTGATTAAACCTAGTGATAAAAATTTTAGATTCATTATAGAAATGTTAAATGATATTGATCTTGAGGTAAAAAATGCAGCAATCAGCGTTATGGGGTCAATAGGAAGTAAAAAGGCAATAAATCCATTAATAGAATTATTAAAAGATGAAAATGATAAAATTAGAAAAAATACAGGGAAAGCACTTGAAAAAATACTTGTTAAATCACAATCGTTTAATGTAGCTTATGATTTATTGAAAAAAAGAAATGCTCTTGCCAGAAGAGAAGCAGTTAGGTTATTATCAGCAGCGTCTGGAGATCCTGATGCTCTAAAGATTTTAATTAGATTATTTAATAGTAAAGATTCGAGAATAAGAAGGTTAGCTTATAATGCGGTTTTAAAAATCTCCGAGAATAAAGTCGATAATTTAATTCTCGAGGGATTAAAAGCACGGGAATGGCAAATACGAAAATTCAGTGCGAAAATTCTTGGAGAGATTAAAGATGAAAACACGATTGACCTACTCTTAAATTTACTCAATGATTCAAAAAGCGGTGTAAGAAGGGCAGCAGCGGATTCCTTAGCTAAAATTAGCACTTCGAAAGTTGTAAATAAAACTATTTCGTTTTTGGACGACGTTGACTGGAGAGTGAGAAGATCGGCTGTTCTTATTTTAACTAGAATTGGAACAAATCAAGCTCTTGAGCCATTAATAACTTGTCTAAACGACGAAGATGTTTATATTAAGAATTGGGCTGCCAAATCTCTAGGGAAACTTAAAGGCATTAAAGATATTCAACCTCTAGTTGATTTATTAAAAAGCAAAGATCCCAAAACTCGTATCTCAGCTGCTAAAGCTTTAGCTGAAATTGGAGATAAAAAAGCTTTAAAACCTCTTATATCTGCGTTAGGAGATGATGACTGGGACGTGAGAAAAGAAATTGAGAAGGCTTTAAAACTAATCGACCCGAATTGGATGAAAAATCTTTAAGATAAATTTAATTAGAGAATTTTTTTTTATGTCTAGTTATTATTACTAGGAAATTTTTAATAATCCAGACTATTAGAACTATTATAAAATTATGTCTGAAACCTGTTTTATTTTCACGATTGGCGTTAAAAAATGGAACAGCAAGAATCTAAAAGTAAAAGCAAAATTTTCAAAGAAACATTCCCATCTGAAATTATCTCAATCATCGGAGATATTTTCGCTGGGATTATTCTTTTATTATTAGTTCTACCTTTTAAGAGTTTTCCTATTTTAATAATTATTGTTCCTGCCTTGCTTTCTCTTAGAGGAAATTTAAGTGGCCCTTTTATTGCAAGAACCTCAAGAGACTTTATTATAGGAGAATTCAATAAAAGTTCTTGGGTTCAAAACACTCTAGCCACCTTTTCTTTAGCAATTATTACGGGTTTTTTTATTGGTATATGTTCATTTATGATGGATCTTTTTCTTATAAGGACGTTTATCCTACCAATTGAGGTTGTTATTTTAATATCAATAATCTCGATTATTTTAACCCTATTGATATCCATTCCCAGTTCTACTTTATTAAATTATTTTAGTTTTAAATATGGATTAGACCCAAATAATACGGTAAATCCTTTAATGACAGCTATAGATGATTTTTTCACTGTTATTTGTTTTTATATAACATTAATTATGTTAGGGGTGCCTTAGAAAATGAATTATTTTTGGAAAATAATCAAGGAATCATTAATAATAGTATTAATCTCGTCGTTAATGGGTCTATTTTCTGGAACATTATTATCTGCAAATCAAGAAATCTTTTATGCGATTCCAATTATTTTATTAATACTTCCCTCATTAAATTCGTTAACTGGAGATATCTCAACAGTTTTAGTATCTCGAATTACCTCTGCCCTATATATCGGTACAATTCCACCAAAAGTTCAGAAATCAGAAAGATTAAAAGAAAATTTTTTTGGTTTACTCATTACAATTCTTTTGAGTTTAATAGTTTTAATCGCGTTAGGTTATATATTAGCGATAACAACAAGAATTAAAATATTTAATCCTTTCCTAATTATTTTCATTCTGCTTCTTACGGTTTTATTATTATTTGTCATTATGTTCATTTCATTATTCATTAGTTCAATATTATTATTTAAGAGAGGAAAAGATCCTAATAATTTCTTAATTCCGTTCATAACATCATTGGCAGATTTTCTTACGCCTTTTTTCTTGATTGTTTTTATCATAATATTTATATAAAATTAAAAAATAGAACTATATGAGTGATTAAAACACAATGCCGGCAAAAAAAAAGAAATTTAAATATCGCCCTTTATCCTTAAAAGATATTTTAAGGGAAATGAAGCAAAAGATCGATTTAATGATTGATTTAGCATATTCTGCGATTAAGTTTAGAAGCAAGGAGCTAGCTGATGAGGCATACAAAATTGAACAGCGAATCCATGAACTTACTTTCCTCTTGAATACACAGATAATTCAATCACGACCCAGAGGATTTGAAGAAGCTAAGAAATTGGAACCTATTTTTGTTTTAGGAGCTTCAATTGATAAAATCTCCGATGCCCTTTCTGATATTGCTCGGGTAGTTTATGTTAACACAGATATATCTCAATTTACGCAATTATTTTGGGATTATGTCCCAGAGCCTATCGTCAAAATCATTGTGAATAAAAATTGTGAATTTATTGGACAATATCGAAAAGATGTGCATTTTAGATCGAAACATGGTGTAGATTTAATTGCAATAAAAAGAGGAGATAAATGGCTTTTCAAGAAAGACGAAAAGCTTCTTGAGAATGATATGTTAATTATTAAAGGTGAAATTCAACCTATTAAGGATGTGAAAGATAGATGTCGCGATGAAGAACCTTTTTCATTTGAAATTGGAGATAAAGAAATTAAATCATTTGAGGAACTTGAAAATCCTGAGATTATGGAAAAACTCGAAGAGCTCAAAAGGGATTATGTTTTAATAACAGATATTTCTGAAACAATGATTGAATTAGCATTTGCAGCATTATTTTTTAATAATTATGAAGTTGCTGAAGATATTTTAGAAATAGAAGAATTTATGGACGGGTTAAATGTTGCTTTTGAAAAAGACTTATTAGAACTCGCTCAAATGTTCAAATATCCTAGGGATCTTACTGGAATAATGAGAATTGTTTTTTCATGTGAACTAATTGCTGATGCAGCTGCAAATATTGCGGAAACTATAGTTAAAGGATTTGAACCACATCAGATATTTCAATTGGCAATTGATGAAACCCCAGAAATTGTTGTAAGAGAATCGTTATCGGAAGATTCATTTTTTAGAAGTAAAACTTATGAAGAACTTCAAGATAGTCGTTATAAACGTGGATTTCATATTATTGCATTGAAACGAGAAAATAAATGGATATATAGTTTTAAGCCAGATTTTGTATTTGAAAAAGGTGATTTGCTCATTGGGTTGGGGCCAAAAGAAACTGTTAATCAGTGGCGAAAATGTGTTAATCCAGAGAAATTTAGAGATTAATAAAATTGAATGGGGGAAAATATTATGAATATTGAAAAAATGAAAGAGATTTTTGACGAAACTATGAATGAAATAGCTAATCAAATAAAAAAAAATATTAATAATCTTAATAAAAACGATGTTATGCAGTTAATTGATTTAATCCTTCAAGTTAGAAACTTAAAAAATAAAGTATTTATATATGGCGCAGGTCGATCCGGATTTGTGGGGCGATGTTTTGCACAAAGATTAATGCATTTAGGAATTGACTCCTGTTTCATTTCTGATGCTATTACTTACCAATATACTAAGAACGATTTACTCATTATAATCAGTGGAAGTGGAGAAACAACTTCATCTGTAGCAATTACCCAAAAAGCGAAAGAAATCGGCGGAAAAATTGCTTTCTTTACAACAAACATAACCAGCACTATAGGTAAATTATCAGATTGTATTATCAGAATTGAAGGAAAAAGCAAGGATAAAGCTATATCGGAAAAAACATTAGCTCCCTACACGAGTTTATTTGACATCTCAACTTTATCGGTTTTAGATTCAATTGGAGCAATATTAATGAATATTTTAGGTGTAAGTGAAGAAGATATTGATAAAAGACATGCATCACTCGAATAACTTTTTTTAATATGATTGGAAATGGTAGCTTTGGCAGATGGATAACTGATAAGTACGGACTACCAGCATACCAATATACATGCAATCAATTTGAAGATCCAAATGCTAACACACGAACTACATATGGTTTTTCTAATAATCATTTCCACCAAATAGGGAATGATAGAATTACAGCAACAGTCCATAATGGTGGTCATGTCCAAGTTTTAGAATCGAGCCGCGGATTTCAATGGTTAACATACAGAAATCGGAAAAGAAATAAATTTGGAGGAGGAATAGCTTTATTTAAAACAAATGAAGACAATCAATTTTTATCCGATCTCTATGATCCTAATATATTCAAGAAATATCAGCGGATTTTTGGAATGGGATATTTTCAAAAGGAAATCCAAGTCAATGACCTGAAATTAATCCATGTAATATGCACTCCCTTTTCAAACGATTCAATTTTTATTTCTGAAATAATAGTTACAAATGATTCGGAAACTAAATCCATCACTAATTTGAAATTAATAGATTTCTGGGATATAAATCTTCATCATATCCTTAAGTCCTTAATAGTAACATCCAATAAGAGAAAATTATTTGGAAGATCAAAATTCATTAATATTGCGGGGAAATTAGTTAAATTTTGTCAAAGGATTACAAAAACAGATACAGATGGTTCGAGATATAGATTTGATAAGAAATTCCATTTCAAATTAAATGATTACAACCAAAGAGACACAATCATTTTAACTCCAAAATACAAAAGAAAACCTCCTGTGGAGAGTATAGAACCAGCAAAGCATAATTTTTACCCAAAATCAATTTTCCTTTCAATGATTCAAGGAAAGCCTCAGAAAATCTTTTTTAGTCAAAATCAAATAATAAAAAAGAATCGATTTGTGGTTAATTGGGATTCTTTAGATAATAATTCCAAATCAGTAATTAAAAATCCATGTGTTGGAATAGGTACGGAATTATCTTTAGATCCAAAAGAGACTAGTAAAGTAGTATGTATTTTTGGTTATGAAGAAATTCAAAATATTGAAAAATTAAAACTAAAATATAAAAAAATTATCTCTGAAAATTCAATTCTAGCTTTAAATGCTGAAAAATGGAAGGATTCCTTAATTGAACTTAATTGTGAAAAAGATCCTTGGTTATCTCGAGAAACAAAATGGCATACCTATTATACTCGAAGTGCTTGTTATTTTGATGAATATTTTGGTCTACATAAGTTCCCACAGAGTTCCATATATCAATTTGGACATGGATTGGATGGAGCAATTAGAGATTTTGTACTTTATCTCAAATCAATAATATTTATCGATTCAAGATTGGCTAAGGAATTCTTAATCTATATGATTTCTTTGATGGAACCAAATGGCAGATTGCCATATAGTATATATGGTTTTTCTAAATTATCTTCTGTGGTTGTTCATGCTAATCCATCAGATTTACAAATTTTTTTAATATGGGGTATTTTGCAATATATCTATACTACTAGAGACTTCAATTTCTTAGAAGAAAGAATATTATTTTACCCAAAATCTAAAAATAAAAGCTCTACTGTTCTAGAGAAGATAAATCTTGCATTTCAATATCTCTTTTCTGATAATATTGGATTTGGAGAGCATGGATTAATAAAATCTAATGACGGAGACTGGAATGATGGTATCTCTTCAATGGCAAAAAGCCGTAAAAAATTTATAAAGTATGGTGAATCAAATTTTAATTCTACTTTTCTCCTCTATATAATTCCTAAAGTACTTCCGTTATTAGAAGAGCTTAATCCACGGCTAGCAGAATTATGTAGTGGAAAATATGAGGAATTAAAAAATAATATTCAAAAAACATGGAATGGTAAATGGTTCTATCGATGCTGGGACGGACAAGGCAATCCAATTGGGGATAAAAATATTTTTTTAGAACATCATACTTGGCTTCTCATATCTGGTATTTTATCTAATGAAAAATCTTCGATAATAGTTAATGAAATTTATAAGAATTTGGATAAGCCATCACCCATAGGACAATATATCTCATATCCTCCTCAGAAAACACAATTTAACATATTGCCAAAAGGATGGGATACAAACGGGGGAGTTTGGCATGCTATTAATGCACTTTTAACATGGGGTTATTCAAAATACGATGCAAATAAAGCTTATGAATCATTAATAAAGAATTCAATGGCAAATAGAGCGCAGATTTATCCAAACATTTGGTACGGTATTTGGAGTGGTCCCGATGCGTATATTGCTGATTATGCTGAAAACGCTGGAGAAGCATTTTATCACATCTCAACGCCAATGCGTGATTGGCCACTTATGAATTTAAATATACATGCTTGTTATCTTCTCTCTGTAATTAAGATTGTTGGATTTGAAGCCGAATATGATTCAATAACAATATCACCTAAAATACAGGATCAAAATTTTAAATTCAAATCCCCATTATTAACAGTTGAAGCAGAGGATAATCGATTTTCGGTTGAATTTAAACCTTTATATAGCAAAGATTTGACTCTAAAGATCAAAAAACCAAATTGGTGGAATTCTAAATCAAAAATTTTGTTGAATGAGAATGAAATCTCAGACATAAAAGAAATGGTGGATATACAAGATGTTAATATTATTATAACGCTAAAAAAAACTTATGAAAAAATAAAACTTTTGTTTGAATAGATAATTAATAGAGAGTAGATAATATTAATAAAATTTATATCGTATTTATTATCATTTTCTTGTGATATTTATATGAATGAATATTTTGAAATCAAAGAAATTCCCCCACCATCTAAGAAGGGAAGAGGAGCATTTGCAAAAAAAAGTATTAAAAAGGGGACACTTGTCGAGGTGGCTCATATATTATTGATTTCAAATGAGGACTATGAAAAATTAACCGATACCATATTTTGGTCATATTGCTTCGAATGGGATGACCCAAAATATAATGGAGAGAATCCAGCAGCAGTGCCATTAAGTTTATGCCAATTCATCAATCATTCATATTCTCCGAATTTAAGATATGAATACGATTACGAAAATTTAACTATTAACTATTATACCGAACAGGATATTGCTAACGGCGAAGAGTTAACAGTAAATTATAATGGAGTCGTTAACGATAAGAGTCCCATGTGGTTCGAAGTTGAGAATTAAAATTTTTATTTACTTTTTCTTAAAGATTTTAAAATTTTTAAATTCATAATATCTTCTTTCATATCTTTACCTTTTGGGGTTTCTAAAATACCAGGGTGATCTTTAAATCTATGATCGTTAAGTAAGAAACCAAATGGTTCTTTCCCTATTTTTCCTTGTCCTATATGAGTATGTCTATCTACTCTAGAACCCATGGCTTTTTCTGAATCATTTAAATGGAAGGCGAATAAATAATTTAATCCAATTACATCATCAAATTCATTCCACATATTATTATATTTTGTTTTGGTTGAAAAATCGTAACCTGCTGCAAAGGAATGGCTAGTATCAAAGCATACCCCTATTCTATCTTTATTTTTAATCTTATCGATTATTTCTTTTATATGGTAAAATTTATGACCCAAACCTGTTCCTTGACCAGCTGTCGTTTCTAATAAAATTCGAACTTTAGATGTCTTAGTTGCCTCAATCAATTTATTTAATTGTTCAGCAATTTGGTTTAATGCTTCTTTTTTTGTAAGGTCCTCTTCATCTTTAGGAATAACTCCTGGATGCATATTTTCATATTCTAATTTTAATTGATCTGCTTTTATAAGTTCGTCTAACATAGCGTTATATGATTTTTCCAACTTTTCTTTATCAGTACTAGCGAGATTAATAAGATAGCTATTGTGACTTATAACTGGCCAAATATCATTTTCTAATTCATCTCTTTTTTTCAAAAATTCGGCAATTTCTTCTTGTGTTAATGGCCCCGATGACCATCCACGTACATTTCTAATAAAAACTTGTATCGCTTCACATCCAAGTTCTTTCCCTCTGACTAAAGCCATATATTTTCCCCCAGTTACGCTCATATGGGCACCCAATCTCATCAATATCTCACCTAAAAAAATTACTTTTATAATTATATTAGGTTTTTAATCTAAATATTATTTTTATATTTAAATTAAATAAATATCTAAACAAGGTTATTCTTCATGACAATGGGAGGACTACATTTATTATCTGGACTTGTAATTGCCAGTTTTATTAGAAATGAGAAATATAAAAAAGCCAAATGGGGTATAGTATGGGGGAGTATCTTTCCCGACATAGATATACTTGCAAGTATTATTATATTTCTATTTACAGGGAATCTTAATAACGCAATGTTCATTCATCGAACAGTAACTCATGGTTTTTTCGCAATGGGACTAGTTGTGCCAATTGGATTTTTAATTTCTCGAACGCGTACGGACTTTAAATGGGTATTTTTATTTTCTCTTGCGTTTGCATTTGGAATGCTAACTCACATCTTTTATGATTTATTGGACGGGTATGTTGCGATTTTTGCCCCATTTTCGTACTCGAAATACTCAATTACAAACATTACTGATCCAGACCTCTTGACCCTAGGTACTTTTTTCAAAGTTTATAATTCAATAGATGGAATGAGTGATGTTATTTTTTATCTCCCATTATGGTACTGGGCAACTCGTAAAGCGAATATCACGAATGAACTAAAATTTGCGAAAAAATTGTTAATTGTGTCTTTTATTTCAATTGTATATTTTAGCTGTCTATTAGTGCTTGCCTTCACTGATATCAGCGTTGAAATGCATATTATACTTGTTTATGCTTACTGGGGAATAATCCATCTCCCTCTATCGACTGTAATTGTCCAAATAAAGATGAAAGAAACAATCCAAGATTTTAGTTTCTTAAAGTTGAGAGAATAACAAAAGAGAATATATAGAAAAAGAATAATTATTTTAAATTTAAAAGATATAATAAAATATGCAAAACATTAAAGCCAAAAAAGAAAGCCTAATGCGTTTATTAGGTATGGTTTTAATCCTTTGTGGTCTATTAATTACGCTATTTGTTGATATCATTTTCGTTATATCAAACGTTGCCTTATTTCTTCTAATTATAATTCCATGGTTTTTGTTGATTATTTTATTGAAGCTGGAGATTGATTTTGTTGTTGATCATGCCATAATATTTTCTATAATTTTCTGCATATACACAATAATAATGAGCTTAGTAGCATTGCTATTTATTTCTAATGAAGTAGCTTCATTATTATTTATCATGTTGGTGATATCTGATATTTTATTATTGATATGCTGGCATTTTGCGATTTCTATTTTTAAAAAGAAAAAAATTTTATCTATCCTATGCGGATTTGGTTATTTGATAATTACTTCTATCTTTCGCCTTTTACCTATCGTGATTATTTGGCCTTGGTTCCTTAACCTTGGATCAGCAGCAATTGTTCTTCTTGGAATTGTTTTGATCCTTTTTGCAGAAATGAGAATGAGGAAAAAAGGATTGCTCAATTATATATAATCAGGAATTTTTTTTCTTTTTATTTAATTATTTTATCTATTATCCTATTCATCTAATTTTTTCCAAAAATCTTTAAATTCTTCTTTAGAAATCGAAACCGTTAAATTCGTGGGATCTGAGGACTCTTTTCTTAAAAATTCAGGAAGATCATTTATATTTTGAGAAATTCCAGCTTTATCGTTAAATTCAATCTCATTTCTTATAATTTGTTTTCCGATACTAATTACATTTTCCCTCGTTAAATTTGTATTATACATCGCATTAACTACACCCGCAATTAATTCCATATTTTCGTAGCTTGGACCTATAAAATAACAACAACCCATTGCGTCTAAAACAGCTGTATATATTTGTAATTCATAAGACAAATCCAATTTATTTTGATTATCAGTAATTTCTCCATATTCTCTATCAGTTCTTGCTGATCTTCCAGCAATAGCTGCTCCCGCCGTATGGTCCGCTCCCATTGGAGATGTCGCATAAGTTACGCTCATAGCTTTAAAAACTCGAGGATCATAAGCGGATATTCCTTGTCCCTTCACATGAGGTATTCTCTCAAAATTTAATTCTCGGCCTAAATGACAAACTCCATTTCCATAAAGCTGACCTATTTCTGAACCTTTCCTAATTTCTTCCAAGATTTCGAAAACTTTTTCAGAATCACCCCAGTTTACTTTACCACTATCCATTGCAACACCCATAGTAACACCAAACTCAATTGTATCAATACCAATATCGTCGCATAAGTGATCAATTTTCGCTAAACTATCAATATCATTAATCATACAATTAGAACCGTTCATAGCCATTGTTTCATATTCAAGACTAGATGTAACATGATTACCATTCTCATCAACAAAAAGATTTGAACACTTAATAACACAGGTTGGACTACATGCTAAACTCTTTTTTCCACCCCGAGCCATGACGATCTCGTGAAGTTCTTCTCCAGATATTTTTTCAATTTCTTCATATGAACCTTTTCTAAAACTTTTAGTAGGTATACCACCATATTCACTCATAGCTTTCATCATCAATGGAGTTCCATAAGTTGAAAATGTCTGTCTTGTTTCGAATAAATACTTAGCAAAAGGTTTGGATAATTCCCTGAATTTGTTAATATCGTGGATTTTCGCTTTTGATCTTTTTGGTGGAATAATAACTATAGCTTTTATTCTTTTAGAGCCCATAACAGCACCTAGACCACCTCTCCCAGCGTGTCGGCTCGGGTATCCTTCTAAATCATTAGCCGCAACACTAGAATTTTTTAACGTCATTTCTCCAGCTGGACCAATTGAATAGATCCCAATTCGCTCGCCATATTTTTTTCTTAACCTCTCGTGCAATTCATAATTACCTAATCTCTTGTATTCTTTAGCAGATTCAAATTTAATCCCATCTTGATTTATTAAAATGAGTTTTAAATCATTAGAAATATTCTCTAAAACTAAAGCCCTAAATCCATAAGTAGCTAACATCATTGAAGGTCTGCCACCTATATTCGATTCTTTTATGCCATTAGTTAAAGGACTCTTGGCACCTACAGATGTGCGTGCTGAATTTGGAAATGGACTTCCTGTTAATAATCCACTAGCGATAACAAGTTTATTTTTATCTCCTAAAGGATCGCAAGAAGGATTGACTTCATCATGAACTATTTGGGAACTTAAACCCCGTCCTCCCAGAAGAAAATATTTTGAATCGCTTGTAATATCTTCAAATTTAATTGATTCTGTTTTTACATTAATTCTTGCTAATCTCATAAGAAGAGATATTAATTATTTTTATTTTAATTTTTCATTTCTTTTTGAAATGTTCAGAATTTTTCGTAATGAACTATTTTTTCAAGGGGTTTCCGGGCTTCCACTTCACTTTTCTGCTTGACAGGAAACCCTAAGGGAGTTAATCCCATAACGTGATATTCTTCGGGAATCTCTAAAATTTTCTTTACTTTTTCTTCATTAAACCACCCTATCCAACACGTTGCTAAGCCCTCAGCTGTGGCTGCTAAAATTAAATGCTCAAAACAAATACCAAAATCAACAGGGTAATATTTTTCGCCATTAGAATTTGTACCTGAACGTTTTTCAGGGATAATACCTACAATAAACATAGGAGCTTCGGCAAACTTCTTTCTCTGCCCTATTGCTCTCCATATCTCTTTCACTTTCTCTGAATCTTGAACAATTATATAATGAACTCCCTGCATATTTGCCCATGTGGGCGCAAGTCTTGCGGCTTCCAAGATTCTTTCTATTTTTTCCATTTCGGGCATTTCTGGCTTATATATTCGATAACTCCTTCTCTTTTTAACTACATCGTAAAAATCCATCTTAAATTGCCTCATAATTATTTTGATTCTATATATCTTTTAATTAACTTTTATTTATTATTTCTATTTATATTTCAAAAATTTTGAAAAACATCAAAAGAATTAAGAAATTATATACTATTTTTACTACTTTTTCCTTATTATATTTATATATTAGATTTTTTATGTATTCTCATATTAAAACACGAAAGCGATAAAAATGGCTAAAAAGAAAACTGGAAGATTTAAAAACATAACAATTGAAGAAAAAACAGCGTTAGAAGATATTGAAAAGTTAGTTGGAGAATCATTAAAAGAATATAAAGAATTTTTGGGAATCTATCCATGTGGATTCATAATTAAAGATGGGCATGTTACTAAATTAGGAATTGAATATAAGGGATTGCCAAAAGTTCCAAAGACGCTAAAAGATTTAAAGTGGCTAAAAGAATTAGGTTTATCTTGGAATAAATTACCCTCTATCCCCGACATATTTAATAGTCTAATAAATCTCGAAAAAATTGATTTGGCATACAATAGATTGAAAACTCTCCCCGACTCATTTGGTAATCTCATCAATCTCAAGAGATTAAATTTAGCAGGTAATGACTTTAAAACACTCCCCAACTCATTTGGTAATCTTATCAATCTCAAGAGATTAGATTTGGCCCAGAATGGCTTGAAAGCACTTCCCGACTCATTTGGAAACCTAAGGATGCTTGAGGAATTGGACTTATGGGGCAATTGGTTGAAAACACTTCCGGAATCATTCGGAGATTTATCCAATCTCAAATCTTTGGAATTATGTTCAAATACTTCACCCAAGATTCCAAAATCGTTTGAAAATCTAACTAATCTTAAAAAATTATTATTGTCGGTTAAAGAAGTTGGGCTTTTTCCAAGGAAAATAGCTGAGCAACTTAAAAAACAGGGCTGTCAAGTTCATTATGAAGCACGTGAATGGATCGGTGATTGGGGGGGAGACTGGGAAACGGTAAAATACGATTATTTCAAAAAAAAGGAAATATAAATTGAATGACTTATGTCTGTTTAATAGTTTATTTTTACTTGAAAGATTTTATGTGTTATTTTTATAGTTTACTGAACAACGAATTTAAATTAATCAAAAAAATTGAAAAATTTAAAATCCTCAAATAAGTATTTAATTAAATAGATAAACAAATTACAATTATATCAAATTTTTACCATAAGTATTAAATATGAGACGTGTGTAACATATTCTTATTATAAGAAGATCAAAAAATTGGTATCTTATATAGAACATTTATTTCGCATTGAATTTAGCATTTTTTTTGAATAATATTTCTAGTGGTTAAAATATGAATCAGCAACAGCGAGAATTTTTAAGATTTAATAGAAATGAAGAAAATTTAGATATACTAAAAACAAACGAATGCTGTGAAAAGCCGTTAATTCAAATTAGAGATGGAAACCGCTTATGTTTAAATTGTGGGATGATTTATCAAAAAGAATTTGTGGGAAATGAGAGACGGGCTTACACAGTGGAAGAAATCCAGAGTCGTAAACGAACAGAACCCCGCTGGCGTGATTTTGGACCTCGTACAATGCTCCCAAACACCAAAACTGATAGCAAGGGTAAATCAATAGGTGCAAAAGAGCAAGCTCTTTTTTCACGTTTATCAAAAATTCAAAATTCATTAATATCAAGCATTGAAAGAAATTTTTGGGAAGCAAAACCAAAATTAAAAATGTTATGTTCCAAATTAAATATCCCTGAATATATATCAGATAGTGCATGGAAGATTTATTCAATTGTGGCTAAAAAGAAGTTAACTATGGGGAGATCGATTAATGGATTCATCTCCGGTGCCTTATATGCGGCGATTCGAGTTCATGATTTCCCGCGTTTGCTCGACGAGGTTTGCGAAGCATCGTTAACACCTAGAAGAACAGTTCACAGAAGTCTCGCTATGATTATTCGGGAGATATTACCGGAATTAAATTTAAAATACCAACCAATTACAGCTGAATGTTTGGTTTTTCGTTTTGGCAATGAATTAGAATTACCGATGCAAATTCAAAAATGCGCTATTAATATGTTAATACAAGCATCACAAAACGGTTTAAAGAGAACAGGAAAGGATCCGAAAGGTCTTGCAGCAGCATGTATTTATATTGCTGCTAAAGATGGGGCTATGCGTAAAACCCAATCACGAGTTGCGGAAATTGCAAAAATCACTGAAGTTACTCTTCGAAGTCGAGCTAAACAAATCAGAAATAAATTATATTAAAAAAATTTTATAAATTTTTAATTATCAAATAATTAGGGTTAAGGGTAGATTTAATCTCCTTTTTCTTTTTTTTCAAGTTCTAAATTCCAATGTAGACCTAGAGCACCAAATACTAATCCAACCATTAAATAATAACAAACAACCCCCGTAAAAAATAGCCAAATAACTATGACATAAAAAGGAGCTAAATTTGCGCTAAAAATAATGTGTTGGAATGTTTTTAATCTCCCACCAATTGTAATTTCAGTTCTACCTAAAAACGTTATATATGCTAATTTAATGAAGGAAAAAATTAAAATTAACATACCAAACATAAGCATGCTTTTAGCTCTACTTTTATTATCAATTTTACTTGAAGAAAGTTTTAGAAGAAGTAATCCAATTATAAAAAAGATACAAATTGAGCTAACTAGAAAGATAAATATTAAAGTAGCCGAGAGTGGAACGTAAGTTGAGTTAAATATAAATTCTTGAAAAAGCATTTTCTTGCCATATAAATTAATTTGTGTAGATAATAGTAGAAATATATTAAATAGCTCGATAGATGAGAGAACGATAAAAAGCAAGCCAAATACTATAAGAACTTTTTTGTAATGTTTTTCTTCATATACCAATTGGGGCCACTATTTTTATTTTCTAAAATTAAAAATATAATTAATAATTATAATTTGATTGATTTCTTATAAAAATTCTTATACAACTTTTACTTCTAATGCATTTGAAATTAGAATAATTTATGATCAAAAAATTTTTATAAATGAGCTATTTCATTGAAAAAACTGAGACAAGATAATTCAGATAACGAATGCCCTCATAACGATATTAAGAGGGAGGGTGGATTTCTTGTTTGCAAAGATTGTGGCTTAATCTTAGAAGCTGATATTACATTTGAAACGTCCATTAACGGCAAATCCGCAGAATCTCAACAGGTTTACGAAAGAAACATTAGGATAAGAGACTCGAAAGCATTACAAGATCCAAACATTAAACAGAAATACGATAAAATTCAAACGCTCGAAAAATGGTACAGAGACTACGAAACAAGTTTTACAGAACAACGAAAAACGATTGAATTATTGAAAAATTATGGTTTTAATATAAATCAAGTAAAACTTCAAGCAATAAAGAAAAGATATCTCAAATATAATAGAAACCATAGAGCCACATATCAAAACATGGTCATTATCTTCCTTGCAATCATATGGCTAGAAATTAAAGAAACTACTAATGTTCGTATTGAAAGATATATAGAAGTATGTAATGAGTTAGGACACAAAATTAATAAAAAAATGCTTACTAATGCAATGCTGAAAGTAAAGAAAACTGAGAAGATGTGGAAAGAATTAAAGTCTCAAACCGATATTGAAAAAGAAATAAAGGAAAAGATCAAAATCTTATTTCAAAAGGATTTAAATAGTATTCCTTACGATAAAGTTGAGGATTTCATTTCTCACGAATCAGAGTTCGAGAAATTGAAGATTGAAATGCAAATATTAGCGGATGACTTACTTAAGAAAATACCGTATAAAGATTTAAAAAACTTAAATTATAAAGCATTCACAGCAGGATTGATTTATTATATAGGACAAACTTTAGAAAAAGGGAATAGGAAAATTTTTACTCAAAGTCTTATTGAAGAATCAACGAGTTTTTCAAGTACAACAATAAGAAAAAAATATAACATTTTAAAGGATATTTTAGGAATTCCACATAGTTTAGCAGTAAATTAACTCTAATTTTTTATAAATTAAATTGATTAAATCTGAAAATAAATCATTATAAAGGCTTAAAACCTTTAATAATTATCATTAGGTTTTTTCAAATTTTTTAAAAAAATAAAATGTCTATAGCAGAAATTACTGATAGAAATTATTATAATAAAACCATAGATGAGTTAATAAAAGAATTTAATTCTGATCCCGAGAATGGACTGAAAACTTTAGAATTAGAGAGTCGTTTTAATGAATTTGGATATAATGAACTTCCTAAAATTAAAAAATCGATTTGGAAAATATATTTAGCACCGATTTTTAACTTCTTAATTGTTATTTTGCTTATTACAGGGATTGTTGTTATTATTCTAGGGAGTCCAGAGGACACAATTATTACGTTTACAGTGGTGGGCATGAATTCATGTACAGCAATTATTCAATCCTATCGGGGACAAAAAGCTCTCGAGTCCCTAAGGCAAATCTCCGCATTAAAGGCAATTGTAATACGTGATGGAAATAAATTTGGACAAGAAATACAAACAAGAGAACTAGTACCTGGAGATATTGTACTATTAAATCAAGGAACAAAAATTCCTGCTGATGGTCGAATATTAGAATCTATGAATTTAACCATAGACGAAGCTGCTTTAACAGGTGAAAGTGAACCTGAAGAGAAAAATAACTTGATAATTGAAAAAGAAAATATTCCTATTCAAGATCAATCCAATATGGTTTTCATGGGTACATATGTCCATACAGGAAGAGCTAAAATTTTAATTACTGGAACAGGGATCAATACTGAAATTGGAAAAATCTCTATCCAATTAAATGAGATGGGTTCCATTGAAGAAATACCTTTAACTCATAAATTAAATAAATTAGGTTATATCTTAGGAACAGTGGTAATAATTAATCTTATAGTACTTATCGTTTATAAATTTACAACATTAAATCTTTGGACCGAAATATTTAAAGGAAATTTTAAAAATGAAAATATTGGTGAAGCGCTTGTGAGCTCAATATTAAGGGCAATGAATATTATGCCTATTAATTTACCTCTATTAACAACTTTAGTTCTCGTTACAGGAGTACTTAATATGGCACAAAATGGAGTAATAATTAAAAATTTATCAGCAATAGAATCTCTCGGGCGTGTTTCTGTCGTTTGCTCGGATAAAACTGGAACAATAACTAAAAATGAAATGACGGTTGAAAAATTTTGGATAAATGAAGAAGAATACGAAGTATCTGGTTCTGGTTATGATGCTAAAGGTGAAATTCAAAAAGATGGAAAAGAAATTAATTTAAAGGATAATTCAACATTTCAAAGATTTATTAATTCAATAGTCATAAATAACAACTCAAAACTTATATTTGAAAACGTTAAAGTTAAGGTTGGAGAAACTATGGAAAAGGCAGTACGAAGAGCTTTAGGTTCTCCTACAGAAGCTGCATTATTAGTATTGGCTGAAAAAGCTGGTTATAATCTTACTGAAACTAAGAATAAATTTGAGATTTTGCAAGAATATTCGTTTAGTTCAGAATTTAAACGAATGACTACAGTTTGCACCATATTTGAAGAGAAATTCGAAATTTATGCTTTTTCAAAAGGTGCACCTGAAAGGATTTTAGATATATCTAATAAAATTGAAATAAATGGCAAGGAGAAATCTTTTAAAAATAAACAAGAGATATTAAATAAAATTAATAATCGAGCCAATCAAGGCTTTAGAACTTTAGCTATTGCTTATAGAAAATTAAAAGAATTTAATAATTCTAAAAGAGAAGATATTGAGAGGAATCTAATATTTTTGGGTTTTGTGTCAATAATGGATCCCCCTCGGATTGGAGTTAAAAAATCTGTTGAAGATTACCAATCTGCCGACATTAAAGTTATAATGATTACTGGCGATCACCCAGCAACTGCCCAAACTATTGCATCTGAGATGGGAATATATAAAGAAGGAGATTTTGTGGTTGAAGGTAGTGAAATTAAAAATCTTAGCAACGATAAGTTTAATAAAGTTTCTGTATTTGCTCGGGTAGCTCCTGCTGATAAAGAGATTATTATTGAAAAATACCAAGCCCAAGATAGAGTTGTAGCAATGACGGGTGATGGAATCAATGATTCTCTTGCCTTGAAAATGGCAAATGCGGGTATAGCAATGGGAATCACTGGAACTGATGTTGCTAAAGAAACGGCAGACATGGTAATTTCAGATGATGATTTCACTTCAATAGAGCAAGGTGTAAAAATCGGAAGAGGACTTTTTTCTAAAATCAGAACGATAATCTATTTCTTTATATGCTTAAATATAATGGAAGCCGTAATATTCTTTGGGTATGAATTCATACCGACTTTCGTATTATTTAAGTCAGAATGGCAACATATTTATATCTTTGGTGTAGTTCATTCACTTCCATCCTTAGCTTTAGTCATTGATAAGCATCCGAAAAACATAATGAAAGAACCTCCAAAAGACGAAGAAGAATTGTTAAATAAAAATATGTGGGCAATGTTATTACTGCAAGCGTTCTTAATGGGATTGGGGTTAATATTGGCTATTCAATTAACATTAGGGGGTTTTCTGGGGGGCTTAAATGAGTGGAATATCAATCCAAATTTAAGCTATATTCCCAAGAATACTTCAAATGATGAATTAGTTGATATGAAAGCCCGAACGATGTTTATGACTACATTATATATAGTAGAAACATTTTTTATCTGGACCTTTCGCCGGCCTAATCAATCCGTTATTGAAAGCATTAAAGATGAAGATATGGGAAAGCCTTTACTTGTTATTTGTTTGATTACATTATCTCTACATGTTTTAATAATATGTTTTTCTTATCAGTTTAATAATGCTGTAAATAACACACTAGGATTGAATTTGCAACTAAATTTTATGTTTCTGAGTGCACTGGATTGGTTAATTTGCATTTTATTTGCTCTACCTGGCTTAATTGGAATAGAAATTATCAAATATTTTGCAAGAAAAAAGAAAATAGTTTTCTAAAATTTTATTTCTGCAATCTTTTTGTTGAAAAATAATAATTAAAAATAATAAATATTATAGTCTTATTATAAAAAATTATTATTTACTAAAATTTAAACAATAATCAAAATTACTTTTATTTATTAATGACAGTTGCGGAAGATACACAAGTAGAAATAAATTATTATAATTTAAAACTAGAGGAAATCTACAAAAATCTTCAAACTGATCCAGATAAGGGATTAAGTGAAGAAGAAGCTGTAAGAAGATTAGAGCAGTATGGCCCTAATGAAATCCCAAGAGTTTCTAAAGGTTTTATTAAGATTTATCTAGCCCCTCTCTTCAATTGGCTCATTGTTATTTATCTTATAGGCGCATTGATATTATTCTTAGCTTGGTTCTTTGGAGAAGGGGGCAATATGACTTTTATCGCTCTTACACTTGGCATCGTTTTTCTTAATTGTTTAATAGCTATTTTTCAACAATATCGTGCCACTAAAAAATTGAAAGCTCTACGAGAACTTACTGCACCTACATCAACGGTTATTAGAAATGGACAGAAAAAAGATATCCCAACGAAAGAAATTGTAAGAGGAGATTTAATAGCTCTAAATCAAGGTGATAAAATTCCTGCTGATGGAAGAATAATTAATTCAACCATTCTTGAAGTTAACGAGGCGGCTCTAACTGGTGAAAGTGAATCTGTACTAAAGCTTCAAGAGGGTGAAGCATTGGACGGGGCAAAAATACCCATAGGCGACCGAAAAAATATGGTTTATTATGGTACATACGTAGCAATGGGGAATGGAACCGCAATAGTAGTAGAAACGGGTGGAAATACAGAAATTGGTAAAATTTCTCAAGGATTAGAAGAAGCTGGAACTAGTGAGATACCAATACGTAAAAAAATGAATAATTTTGGAAAATGGTTAGGATTATTAGTTATGTTATTTTGGTTTATAATTTTAATGATTATATGGATTGGAAGTGGTTTTAAAAAGCTAGAAATAGTCAAGAGTCTTAATTCGGCAATGGATATAATGCCCATTAATATTCCGTTATTGACAACCATTGTTCTATTGACTGGTGTTTTAGCAATGGCTCACCATGGAGTCATTGTTCGAAATCTTGCATCAGTTGACAGTTTAGGACGAGTAAGCGTAGTTTGCAGCGATAAAACAGGGACCTTAACCAAGAATCAAATGGCAATTGAATATGTATGGACAAATAATTCTATATTTAAAGTAACTGGAAGTGGTTATGATCCTGAAGGTGATATTTTTTTTATGGATGATCCTAAAAATCTCGTAATAGTAACCCGCATTGATGATTTTCCGGAATTGAAACAATTATTAACTTCAGGCTTTTTAAATAATAATTCTGCTCTTGTAAAAAATGAAATTGAAGTTTCTGGTAAAATTATTCCAAAATATAGTGTAATCGGTTCTCCTACAGAAGGAGCATTAATGGTCTTATTCCAAAAGGGGATGGGTGATTATATTTTGGAAAGTTACCAACAATTAAAAGAATTCCCTTTTGATTCCTCCATTAAAAGAATGAGTAAAGTTTTTCAGAAAGATTCAGAATATTATACATTTACTAAAGGAGCAAGTGAAATATTAATTGAACTCTGCCCAAAAATCTTGATTAATAATCGTGAAGAAGATTTTACTCCTGAATTGAAAGAGAAAGTATCTCTTAAAATAGATAGATTTGCCAATCAAGGATATAGAATATTAAGTTTATGCTATAAAAAAATGAATGAAATTCCTCTAGACACAGACGAAAGCAGACAACTATGCGAATCAAATCTGGTATATCTTGGTTTTGTAACTATCTTGGATCCACCTCGAAGAGGCGTAAAAGAATCAGTAGAGCAGTGTCAAAACGCTGGAGTTGATGTGGTGATGATCACTGGCGATTCTCCTACAACGGCAAAAGCTATTGCTTCACAAATATCAATTGTAAAGGATGAAAACGATTATACTATTGAAGGTTATCAAATAAAAGATATTGACTCTAATGAAGATTTTAATAATATTAAAGTTTTTGCTCGAGTAGCTCCTGCGGACAAACAAATTATAGTAGAGAAATATCAAAGAGATAAAAGAGTTGTTGCGATGACTGGCGATGGTGTCAATGATGCTTTAGCATTAAATATGGCTGATGCGGGAGTTGCAATGGGTATACAAGGTACAGATGTTGCTAAAGAAGCCTCGGACATGGTTATATCTGATGATTCTTTCAATTCGATAGTTAAAGGGATACATCAAGGGAGAGGGATTTTTGCTAAAATTAGAGCTGTTGTTTTCTTCTATATATGTATTAATTTATTTGAAGGAATAGTACAATTTATTTTAGCTGTAATTTTAGATTTACCATATTTTTTGAATCAGGAATTCTATTGGCAATGGATCTTTTTATCAATAACGCTTCATACATTTCCAGGTTTACTTTTAACTTTTGATACTATATCTAATGATGTAATGAATGAAAAACCAAAAGATACTGAAGAAATATTGTCAAAGAACACAATTTATTTAATGCTTACGTACGGAGCTTTATTATCAATCTGTATGCTTATAATCTATTTTTCAGTTATGATTGGATTATTTCCAGTAACTTATAGTAATACTCATTTTGGATTCCTTAACGAAGGATATCTTTATAGTTCAGAGACTATGGATGAATTAACGCCAGATATAAATTTACGTATAGCAAAAGCTCTCACTATGCTTATGGTTACATTATTTCTCTGTGAATCTTTTCTAATTCTACAAATTAGGCGCCCAAATAAATCATTAATAAAAAGTCTTAGGGAAGATTGGAGTAATAGAATTTTATACTTGTTAGGGTTATTATTCGGCATATTTTTAATTATAATGTATGTCCCAGGAGTTCAAATTGGGCTAGCAACGATTGGTATCAACTTTATGTTTATGTATCTTACACTTTTAGACTGGATCGTATGTTTTGGAGTGTCATTGATATGCATACTTGGTTTTGAACTTATTAAAGCTAATGCCCGAAAGAGAGGAATTAATTTCTAAGGAATACTGAATTATTTATTTTAAAACTTAAGGCCTATTTTCGCATTTTTCGATAGTCCACTATTGGAAGCTTATTAATATTATAAGGGAGAGTTGCATTATCAGGGATCGGATCGATATAACAATGTCGGAATTTCGAATGCTGCATCCTGCAGAATGGAGTTCGATGATTGAAGGCAGGATGACGTACCATTCTCATCCAGATCTTCTTTAAAGGTTCAGTACGAATGTTTCCAAAAGAAAGAGGTGTAAAATCGCAGGGAGCAACATCTCCATATGCAGAAACATAATACTGAATATTTGCTGCTAGACATCCCATCCCTCCGAGATATGATTGCATAGAGGTCTCAATCCACGATTGATAAGAAAAAGGAGGTATTTTCTTCTCTTTGAATATTTCAGCACAATAATTACGGATTTCTTCACGCTGCTCTTGGGTAAGTATCTCACTTGTATCTTTCAAATTATATGCTGGAGGAACACCATCAAAAAGCATCAAATTCTTAGTACCAAGTTTTTTTGCTAGTTTATACATTTTTTTATACATTCCATTTATAGTGGCAGAACGTGTCGCGTAAGAAGAGAGCCCAACAAATACTCCTTTTGATTTCATTTTCTGAAGACCATTCACTGCAGTCTCAAAAATACCCGGCATACCTCTTAATCTATTATGCTCCTCAGGAGATGGACTATCAATACTTACAAATATAGAATAGAGACCTGCATCTACTAATTTTTCTACATTTTCATCTGTGAGTAATAATCCATTTGTAAACATAATGGGTAAAGCCTTACGTTTATTCACATAAGATATAAGTTCAAAAATATCCTCCCGTAATAAGGGTTCTCCCCCTGTAAAAGCGAGAATAGTTACACCGAGTTTTTGGCTTTCATCAATAACTCTTTTTGCCTCTTCTGTAGTAAGTTCTGGTATATCCTTTCTCAAATGACTTGATGCACTACAATGAACACATTTACACTGACATCTATAAGTTACCGCAAAAGTCATCGCAACAGGAAAAGGATGACCTATTAAATTGGATTTTACCAAATTTTTGAGAGCTCGCAGCATAGGAAAACTTCCAATTGGAGGGGCATATGTGTTTGTAACTATCTTTCCTTTCCATCGCCCAAGAGTAGAATAATTTTTATAAAATTTACTCTGAAAATAAATCATTGTGAATAACCGGAATAAGCGAAATTTATCAAGAAGTGGGTTAAGAAGGCCTGTACCTATTAATTCATCATCTTCTAATCTCTTAAAGCTTATGAGCTTTCTGCCGAAAAGTTTCCAAAAAATTTGCTCTCGTTCCATTGATAGATATCCCATTATAATATATAATTTGTATAATTCAAATTATAAATATTTACCTCAACTATAATATTAGCTATTATTTATAATTAGCTGCAAAATTAACACAAATTCTTTAATATATTTGCGATAATAACAATTATATATCTTAAGTTAAATATTATTAAAATGATTAAAGGTTGATAAATAGTAAGATAATTAGTGAATTAGAATCCATCGTATCAAAAAAATTTGTTTCAGACAAACCCGAAGTAACCTATTTATACCATTATGATTTCGTTACGGCAGAACCAGAAGGGAAATGTGATATAGTCATAATGCCAGATTCAGCTGAGCAAATTCAAGAAATTGTTAAGATTGCTAATAAATATAAAATTCCACTAGTTCCATGGGTTTCTGGAATAAATTTTGGTTCTATAGCAACTCCAAGAAAAGGAGGTATTTTAGTTGATTTAAGACGATTAAACCGAGTACTTGAAGTAAATGAGGATGATATGTATGCTGTTGTAGAAGGAGGTATAACTTGGGCTGATCTTCAAGGTTATCTTGAAAAGAATCATCCTAATTTGAGAGCAGGGATAACTTGGTCACCTCCAGGGACAGGTGTGGTACCTGCATGTTTGTGTTATGGGATGTTTGATTTAGGGATGATTGGTGGAACAGGTGCAGAGTTTATTAACGGTTTAGAAGTTGTCCTTGGATCTGGAGAATTAATACGGGCAGGATCATGTAGTCTTTCAAATTATTGGTATGGTCGCCAACCTTTACCAGATTTATCAGGATTGTTTATAGGATGGGAAGGTACAACTGGCATTGTAACTAAAGCAGCTATTAAATTATGGCCAAAATTACCCTACAGAGAAGATTTTACCGGTATAACTCTGAAAATGGATGATGGATTCCCTGTATTACTCAAACTTTCAAAAGTGGGACTTGGAATAAGTGATATATTAAGTGTAAATCTTGGATGGGTTCAATCTTGGCAAGGGTTAAACGAAAAAAATGCGGTACAAGATGCTATAGCTGAAAATATGCCAGATTTTATTTCATATATAACAACTCAAGCATATTCTGAAAAACAACATGAAGCTCAATGTGATGCGATTAGAGATATTGGTACTAAAGGTGGTTTACGGATAATGTCATCGGAAGATGGTGTTGAAGCAGCACAAAGTCCTCCACTTTTAGCTTGGGGATGTTGGAATTTCTCCAGAGGAGGTGGAGGTCAATGGATTGGGAGTTATTGTTCAACTAGAGAGGTTGTAAAATTTTATAATTTAAGTAGAAAAATCTGTCTTAAATATGGTAAATCACCACAATTTTATAGCAGAATAATGTTTGGAGGTCATTATGTTGTTGCTCGTTCAAATATTAACTTTAACAAAAACGATCCAAAAGAAATTGAGAATGCAAGGAAAATTTTAAGTGAAATTCATGACGAGGTTCATAATTTAGAGGGAGTAGTTATGTATAAACCCCCCTTATGGGCTTTAGAGTATAATAAGAATAAAACATTTCCTGCAACAACTAAATTAATTAATAATATCAAAAAGCTTCTCGATCCAAACAATTTAATGAATCCTGGACAAGGGATTGGAGATAATTAATATTACTTATCCATTTCTTTGAAATAAGGAATAATTCTATCTCTAAAAATCTCGTAGACAAGATTTGAATCTGGGCCGCGATTCATTAAAGACAAATGTGTTGCTCCAGCATTTTTAAATTTTTCAATACTGGCAATAACGTTATCTGTAGTTCCTATACAATTCGCATCTTCATGTATTGATCCCGGTAATCGATCTATACATTTCAGTAAATCTGCAGCACCCTCACTATCTAACAGGATATTATGTATGGTTAAATCTTCAGGTAAATTTAAATTTGGATAAGCTTGATTAAGTTTTGTAGGATTTAATATATAACCTGTTTTAAAAAATTCACATCTATCTATTGCTTTTTGAGGATCATCGTCATCAATAGCTACAAAACAATCATAAACATAATCAATCCCGGAAGAATCACGACCAGCTTTTTTAGCAGCATCTACGACTTCATTATAATTTGCCTTATAAGTCCAAGGAGTCTCAACGAAAGGATACCATCCATCACCTAATTCACCAGCTATTTTTCGGGTCTTTGGGCTATTTGCGGCCACATAAATAGGAGGAGTCTTCTGAATGGGTTTAATTTGAATAAATCCATTTTTGATTGTACCCCAAAAATCACTTTTTATGTTTATCCTTTTTTTCGTCCAGAATTTTCTTATAATTTCTATATACTCTCTTAACTTTGTTACAGACCTCTCTCTACTAAGACCATAAAAATCAATATTCATTGCCTCTCCAGCTCCTATGCCTATCATCGCTCTTCCTTTAGAAATTACATCTAAAGTAGCAACTTTATGCGCCATGAGAGCAGGATGAAATCTATGGCAATCGGATACTCCCGTGCATAATTTTAATTTATTTGTTTCCATCGCTAACGCTGTTAAAAAACAGAGAGCGTCATAACATGTTCCAGGTGAATTTAGCATGGTTGTATGATCTGCATAGAAAATGGAATCAAATCCACAAGCTTCAGCCTTTTTTGAACCATCTATCATATATTCAAGTCTGGGAGTTGGTACAGGTATACTAAAACTAAACTTCAACTCACTCATCACTCTCCTTTTCTATTTGGTTTCATAATTGGTTATTTTAATTTAAAATAATCAACCTTTTTTTAATAAAAAAATGTTTTAGTTGGAATATTTTCCCCAATAAATTAATTTTTAAAATAATTCAAATTCATATCAATATAGAATAAAGTTATCATAAATTATAATAAAAATGTGATTTTATGAGTAAATCAATAGTTTCTATTGGTAAGTATGAAAAACCGTTTGAGTCTGTCAAGAAAGTTATTGAACTTGCGAACGGACTTGAAAATTTACCATCTAAAGCCAAAGTATTTATTAAACCTAATATCGTATATTGGAACCGACATTGCACTATTCCAAAATGGGGTGTTCTGACAACTTCTCGAGTAATGGAAGATGTCGTAGCTTTGCTTAAAGAAAAAGGGATTGAGGACATAATCATTGGCGAAGGGATTGTCAAAGAAGACCCGAAAGATAAAGAAACAGCCGCTGATGCTTGGGAAAAACTTGGATATAATAAACTTATTGATAAATATGGTGTTAAGGTATATGATTTATTTGAAAGACCTTATGAGAAGATTGATCTAAACACAGGATTTAAGACAAATTTTAGTTCTGATGCTCTTAATGCAGATTTTCTAATTGATATTCCTACTCTTAAGACGCATGCTCAAGCCATGGTTAGTTTGGGCCTCAAAAATTTGAAGGGTTTAATTAGTGTTGCATCTCGAAAGAAATTTCATAATGCTGACCCCGTAAAAAATCTTGATCATAATGTTGCTCAACTCGCAAATAAAATACCTCCTTCTTTAACAATTATAGATGGGATTTATACTCTTGAAAGAGGTCCCGCCATTGATGGAAAAAGTCATAGAAAAAATATTCTTGTTGCATCATCAGATATATTAAGTGCTGATATGGTTGGAGCAAAATTGTTAGGTGTCGACCCTTCAACCGTCCCATCTTTAATCCAAGCAGCAAAAGATCGAAATAGACCTACAGATTTATCCGATGTTGAAGTAGTTGGAGAAAAGATAGAAAATCTGGCGTCTCATCATGAGTGGGATTTTAAATATAATGAAGCAGATGATTTACCCCTTCCTTTCCAGAGAGCGGGTATAGAAGGTATAAAATATCATAAATATGACTCAACCATGTGTACATACTGCAGTGGCATGAACGGACTGATTTTAATAGCTATTAAAATGGCTTATAGGAAGTCTAAACCTTTTGATAAAGTCGAAGTGTTATCTGGTAAAGTTATGACACCCACACCTGGAAATAATAAAACTATTCTATTTGGGCAATGTCAATATAATTTGAATAAAGATCATCCAGAGATTAAAGAACTGATTTCAATTCCAGGATGCCCCCCTTCAAGGGAGGCTATACAAGAGGCTCTTCAAAAAATTGGATTAAAAGTTCCTAAATCTTTTTGGGAGAATTTAGATAAAGCCCCAGGATGGTTAATGCAGAAATTTAAAGGGAAGCCAGAATTCGAGGAATCTTTTTTTCAAATTCAATAATTTTAAAATTCTGTATATAACATTTTATTTTTAATCTATTTACTTATTCTTAAATTTGCGATTTTTCGCTATCTTTCTTTAATATTAAAATTTCATTTAATCTGTCGGTATAAATTTTAACTCCCTCGTTATCATTAATATCATAGCAAACGTCTATAATTCTAGAGTACTTATTTATTGCTTTTTGAAAATTCTTTTTATCAAGTTCTTCTTGAGCTTCCTTTAGCAAATCTTGTATTAATTTTTTTGATTTTTGAATATGATCAACGCTTTTCTTCTCAATTGTTTTTACATCTGCATGAAATATCTCTATTAATATAGATTCTATCTCTATAATTAATTCATAAATTCTTTTAGGATTATTAGAATCCCAATTTGAATAGGTAATAGCTTTTTCCCAAAATTTATCTATATCTCCATCAAATAATTTAATGATATCTAAAGGAATGTTTAATTTAGGTTTCTCAGGATAATCAGTAAAATCTAACCCTATAATAAAATGTTCATCCAAGGTAATAGATAAGTAAACTAAAGCATTAGTAATTGAATCTATAAATTCCGTTTGAAAATAATACATTAAATCCTTGGCTTCGCGAGCAATTAGAACTTCTTTATCAATAAGTTGCACAGTTTCCTCCTTTACTTCAACTACCTCTTTCTCAACTGGAGGGGCTTCCTCAATGATTTCAATTTCAGGGGGTTCCTCTTTCTTAATTGGAGGTGCTTCCTTAACTGGGGCTGGTTCTTTGACAACTCTTTCTCTCGGTTTTATTATAGTTTTTTCTTTAACTTCAGCTATTTGTTGCAATATCTCTCTTAATTCGTTTTCCAAGGTTAATTTATTAGATTTAAATTCATCAAGAGGTATCGCTCCTTGTTCCAATTGTTTTTTCAAATTTTGAATGGTGATGACAATTTCTTTAACTCTTGATTTTAATTGTTGTATATTTTTTAATATTTCCTCTTCACTCAATCTCACTTTTCACCTGAATTAATTTTTTTTTTAACCATTTTTTCAAATCCTATTGCATTAGAAAAACTAGGATCTTCAACCTTAATAATTCTACTTAAATCTATATCACCAACTAAATTATTTTCTAATATTAAAATCTCAATTTCAGTCCAAAAAATATCCAAAGCTTCACCTGCTAAAATAAAATATTCGATTTCTGCATCTAATGGTAAATTTCTTATCAAATCAATTAAAATATTGACAATTTCAGTTGAAATTTGACGGATATAATATTTTTTTATTTCACTAATATCGTATGATTTTCCAGAGATTTGAACTTGTTCTTTATTGTCCCTTATGCTCTGTAAGATTGAATGAGGATTAACAATGTATCCTGTTTGTTCCTCTAGGGCAAGAGAGATTTTATTAGATAAAACAAATAATGAAGCATTTGTTAAATTTCGGGAGGCATTTCGAATCAATTTTCCATCAAAGATAATTAAGATTTCTGTTAATAGATCTAAAGAAATTACCACAGCATCTAATGCGGTATCTAACTCAGCACTTGAAATCACGTCATAATAAGTACCATAAGATTCAGGCATAACTAAAACCTGCTTAATATTAATTTTTTTAGTTATTATGTCCTTTGTTGCTTCATTTTTAATTTTAATCTCAAATTCGCCTTTTAGCTTAGCACTTAATTCCTTCATCTTTTCTATAGTTGTAGAAACTGGAACGCCTATTCCAAGAATAAATTCCTCCTCATCATTCTCGGAAATTAATGGCAAGACTGATTTAATCAACAAGAAAATTTCATCAGTCTTTTTAAGATGTGCTTGATCTAAGAGATAATGTTTAATTTCGCTCTGAGTTCGCGCTAATTCACCTATATAATATTCCTTATCGGTTTCTATGAGAATAAGATTATTTTCCCAACTTTTATCTACCGTTAAATCTCCCCATCCTGTAGGATCACTAGAACCAATTACATTAGGAATCGATAATTTGATAGATTCGCTAGAGAATTTAATATTCCCTCCTATATCAATTCCTATACCTAAAATAATTCAAGCACCAATTTTTTACGATATTTCAAGCGAATATTCAATAATTATAAATAGTAATATTTGTATAAATAACAAATGTATGATAAAAATAAAAAATATAATATTAAAAGTAATTAATGTAATTATAAATATAAATTTGAAAAAAAATTCAAAAAAACTAACTATTATCTAAAATTTATAAGGTGAGAAATAATGGAAGATTCTTCAGAAAGATTATATATCGGTTGCGACTTAGGTACGAGTACAATAAAGCTCTCGTGTGGAGACACAAAATTCTTAATCCCATCTTTAATTGGTGAACCAAATCCCGGCTGGTCTGGTGCGTCCTTTGATAAAAGTCTTGAGAATAACTTAGTCATAACTGAAGGGCGAGATTCTTATTATATTGGAGAATTAGCTCGAATGCAATCGGAAGTAAAACGTGCTCTTGCGTCTGATGGACAGATGAAATCTGCCGAAGAGACTTATATCGCATTAAAGGCAGCATTAGGGTTATTCATCGATAATGATGGTCAAGATGTTATAGTAGCAACGGGTGTACCAGTGGCTACTAGTATGGGAGTAATGAAAAATTTGAGTAAAATGTTAAAAGGAAATCTTGAGATAAATGTAAAAAACGACGCCACTGGCAAAACTAAACGACTTAATGTAAACATCGAAAAATGTTTGGTATTGCCAGAGCCTTATGGTACTTACTATTCTACATTAAAAGAAAAAGGAGAAGAAACAGCTGTCGACACGGTACTAGTTGATATAGGACATGGAAGTACCGATATTTTGACAATGTATCAAGGTCGCCCTATGCGAACTGCATCCGGCTCTATGCGTGAAGCGACAGATACACTCACAAACCGGATGGCAAGTGCTCTTCAGGAAAAAACAAATCAAATCGTTAAACCTTTTGATTTAATGACTATAATTAGACAGCAAAAAGAAAGTGTATTGATTGGAGGGCAAACTTATTCTATTAAGAGCATCAGAGATTTTTATGCAAAACAAATTGCAAAAGTGATGGTTGACGAAGTCATGAGATTGATAACTACTTTACCTCCGGATGCTTTCGTAGAATATTATATAATTTGTGGTGGTGGAGCCTATACATTTGGAGAAGCCATTAAAGAGGCTATTATTGAGGGTCATTTAGTTACTACTGACGAAGCTGTTATCATTCCAGAAGATCCTGTTATAAGCAATGCTAGAGGATTCGAGCTTATAGCCCAATCGCAATAATAAAATATTCATAAATCCAAATTTTTTACTTTTCCTTTAAAATTTTCTTAATATAGACAAAAAATAAATAACTTAATTTATACATTTAATTTAAGAGAATTATAATAAACTTCAACAAATAACAATTTTTATATAGAAAATATTTATCATACTCTCTTGGAAGATTACTGTGGGAGAAAAATCACCTCAAGATAATGTTAATAAGCTTGAAGACACCGTAAAAAAAGCATTGGATGGTTTTTCCGGAACAGACTCTGGGACGGATACCGACCTTTCGAGTTTAGAAGGTGTAGTACAAAATGCATTAACTGAATTAACCGATTTAGAAAATAACTTATTAAATGTTATCTCCCCATCAGCAGGTAGTCAAGAAGACAAGGATAGCAATTACTTATTAGCAGTCAGACGATTACAAAACGCAATGAAAGTAGCGCTTTTAGATGGTGCGAGGAAAAAAGATTTAAAAACATTCGAAGAGGGTTTTAATTTCTATAATAATGCCCTTGAAATAATAACTGCTACAGGGATTCAATCTGAAATAGATCAAGTAATGAGTGAATTTGCCCAAACACTTATAAAGATAATAACCAAACCTGAAAATATTAAAAATCCTGAGTTTAAACCTTTTGCGTTTAAAGCTTGTAAAAATTTAGCGGAAATTTATGATTATTTTAAAAACTTTGAAATTAGTGGCAAATTTCATAATCGCGCCGGAGGTTTAATCTCTGATAATCCTCTCATCGCAGAATTAGAGTATTTTCAATCAGTTATTGACTATATTCTCCTGAACGATCTAAACAAAGCAAACGAACAGACTTCAAAGCTAAAATTTAAACATATTGTAATTTTCGCAAATGACCTAACAAACGCAATTAACGAATCTAAACCAGAACTTATTGAGCAAATTAAAACTAAAATCGAAGTCTTAGCAGCTCAAAAGGGATTTAAACCTAAAAATATTCTTTTTTTGCTAAATTTGATTAAAGATCGAATTAAAGATTCCAGCGGAAAAGTAACTGCGCAAACAATAAAAGCACCATCCGATGTTGTACCGTTATCTAAAGAAAAAATAGAAGCTATCAAAGATTCCTTGACACAAGGAATTCAATCACTTCAAGAAGCCTATCCTGAGCTCGAAAATCCAGCGGCTGCTCAGATTGATACCAGTGAAATAATTTCTGAATTAAAAGAAGTTATCTCAACCGAAATTAGTAAAGAAGTAAAATCCCTTTCAAGCGACATCGTATCCAAAATCCTGAGCAATCTCCCCCGAGGTGGAATGGCATCTGGTCCCAGATATGCTGGAACTATTTCCGACGCAGATAGGCCTGATATTGAAATTGTTGAAGGTGGCCCAAGAGAAAAACCTCAAAGACCTAAGTTAGATGATATGCTAGATTCTGTAATCGTTAGCGAATAATTGAATTTTTCTTTTAGAAATTTGTAGATTTAACTCGTTTTGAAATGTTGTTGCGGTTGAAAGATAGATAAATTTAGATCTTCAAATCTATTAGAATCACAAATTTCAGTAAACCATGTATAATCAGTATTAGGTTTCATTTGGTTACGAGAATCATTTATCCACGCGGAATTCTTATTTAATCCATAACTAGGCATAAGAAACGATAGGAAAAACATATTGTCGTAGAAATATAGATTGTGAAAATCAGTGTAATTAGAATTTCCTTCAGAAACCCAATTTAAATAGTATCCGTTTGCATTAGAAAGCTTATCTAGCGTAGACCATTTGGTATAGAAGGGCTTTTTTATATCTTCTGCTACTTCTCCAGTAGGAAAATATGAGATTTTATCCTTGTTTGCTAAATAGGCATTTAAGAGGTTATTATGAGATTTAAGGATTCTCGACTTTGATCGCTTCTCTCCATTTCGATAATTTACTGTAATGTTATATTCTCCATCTTCTAAGAATCCATTTCTATCAAATCCGACATATCTAATTTGATCCATATTCAACCTATCAACAACATATCCATTTCCATTCTTAAAATCGAAAGGCTCATTAAAGACCTTAAATTCATAACTATTTGGTCCTTGGACGATAATATTGTCAATAATATTTGTAAATTTTTCTCCAAATAAGCCACGAAACATTGCTTCAAATCTAGTTTGCTTTTTTGGCATATCGCTGCTATTTTCACCATTATCAAAATATGTTTGGCTTACAATTATATTATCTAGTGTTGGTATTGTCTCAGTTTTAACATCTTCATTAAAAAATGACTCTTCAAATTCATTAAATCGGTGCCAATATCTCATTCCATGTAAAAGTGGAATTTTCTCAAGGTTAGCAAGATATTCAGGATTTACATTTATTCCAGCTTTATGAAGAGCTTTTGTTATGTTTTCAAGTTTTGGAGGGCAGCCTTTTATAGCTATAAGTTCTTTAATGTCTGGATTATTTCTATGTTTATTAAACATACATTGACCTAACAAAATTGTCTTTTTTTTCCCCGTAGGATTCATTCTTTTTCCTGTAAGAACTTCTATATCATCCCAAGGGTTTCCAACCCATGCAAAATTAATTGCTTCGAGTACTCTGCTAGTAAGCATAGAGCAATATGTACATAAGGAATTATCATAATTCCAATAATATATCCCCTTTACTCCTCGGTGTTTAAAAACTCTTGGCATTGAACCATCTTCAGTATAGGGGAATTTATATTCATGAAAATCTTGAACTTTCTCAATTTTTCTCCCTATAATCTCAACATCAGAAAAATCTATCGGTCTATTATTGGATTCCGCATAATATTTAAGGTATCTGACGTCTGAGGGATCATAACCAAGAATTTTTGCTCCTACCTTATCAGCTGAAAATATATCAGAAGAAGCTATAATGAGATCTTTTCTTCTCATTTTTCCATCATAATTAGGGCCTCTTTCATTGGTATAAATTCCATCTATTACTGCGGCACTAGGAGGAAGTTTATTAGAAAGATGGGAAATAAAAAATTCAAGATCTTTTTCTGTGTCTGCGGTATGGCATTTTTTTCTTGAATTCACATCGATTAATCCCTTTAAATTTTTTAGAGCCAAACTTACTTTGGTTTGAGCATGGGTCTTAAGAACTGGTATACTAACGATAAAATCGCTATATAAGGCATCTGTATTAAAATTTAAATCAATCCCATCACCTAAATCGACATTCTCAAAAGACCTCTCAAAAACGTTGATTACCCTTATGCCGTGCCTTCTTATAAATATATTATAACCCAAAGTTTCAAACGCATGACGAGGAGTTTCAAAGTCTTTAGGATTCATTACGATAATACCCTCACCAATCGTAATATCAGAAATTCCTCGTTCTTTTAACGCAATTATTGTATCCTCAACAACACGAGAAGTAGTCACTACACCATATTTTGGATAAAAAGGTTCACATGACCAATAAACAATATTAGGTTTTAAAAATACTTTCTCATTTCCAGATAAATTTTCAAATGCATTTGAAAGGTTGATAGCTTTACCTACAGATTTAATTTTGTTTCTATAACGTACAATTGCAACACGATGCTTATCCATGGTAAACCACACTACTTAAAAATTAATCGTTTAAATAGTTTTCAATTTAAAATTAATAATAAATTACTTAAAACCTTGACAAAAAGCATAAACATTATCCCCTATAACATCGTGATTGTAGCCTCCTTCTAAAATAGCATATCGACGACCATTACAAAGCTTCTCAGAATATTCTTTCATTAAATTACCTAATTCTGTGTAATCTTCTGGATATAAAAGACTGCCCCAGTCCTGGATTCCTTGGTCGAAACCGGCGCTTGCTGCAAAAATATCAATATCCTCCAGATTTTCCATATATTCCCTTACTTCTTTTATATATTTTTTATTAGATCCTGAATCGGGATTAAGTATTTTTACCTTAAAATCGTCAGCTCTATGGGTAAGTATATTAATATTGCCATCTCCAGTATGGAGATCGAAATCTAAAATAAATGCGGATTTGATTTTCTTCTCAGAATATAGCTTTAATAAGCTAATACTCATATTATTAAAATAACAAAACCCCCAACAGGAATCTGCTGATGCATGATGACCCGGAGGCCGAATAACTGCAAATGAGGGGGTTCCCTTATAAGCCTCCTCAGCAGCTAAGATTGCACCTCCTGCTGCTAACGATGCTAATTCATATAACAAAGATATATCCTTTATATATTGATAGTGCCTTTCTCCATGGGCTCGTAAAATATCTTCCTCTGTAGCAGGCTTTGGAATGATAATTTCAAATTGGTCTTTATCTTTATTATCTAAAATTTTTTTCATTATGCCATCTAATCGTCCTACTGAGGCAGCAGGATCCATTGCGTATTCAGAATTATAATATTTCTCATGAAACACAATTTTCATTTGTTTTAATCCTCATTAGGTTGAAAATTTTTGATGCTACTTACATTTTTATTCGAATCGATTGTTATAGCAAGTACATTGATTTTATCACTTTCATCTTGCTCTGGATCTTCCATAAGAAAATAGAATGTATTTTTAGAAATTTCATACCCTATTTCCATATCACCACATGTTTCAGGTAAAATTTTTCGAATCTCCTCGGGGGCTATTTTTAATAATTCAGAATAAACTGAATCCTCAATTTTTCTTTGTTCCTTCCTAATTTCTTTGATAGATTCGAATTCAAATTGCCCAAACGATTCGCCAACTTTAGAATTCAAATCATTCCATTTTTTAAATAATTCTGCTAAATTCTTTTCCATGTAATTTTTATTTTTTTATAGAACTTAATATTTTTTATTTGCATTTAAATACATTAATTCTTAAATTTAGTTTTATATCCTAAATCTAATTTTGATTTCAATATAATAAATTTCTTTAGTTTTATTAGCCACCTCTAATAGCATTAATTAGCTCAATTTAATTGCTGACAACAGTGAGGAGGATTCTGCGAAAAATGAAAATATCCCTAAATCACCAATATTATTTGCAAATGGAAACGAGCGTCAAGGAAAAGTTTTCACAAAGAAATTATTAATAGATTTATTTATTTTTATTTATTGATTAAAATTATTACATGTTGATTTAAACTCACATTTTTAAAAGAATAACTTCATTTTATTTAATGATGAAATTTATTAAATTTTATATACTTTCTAAAGCCTATTATAAAAGATTTCAAAATTTATTTAATAGACATTCAATAATAAAATTAATCAAGAATCCTATTAAATGGATTTCGAAAAATAATTATGAATTAAAAATTTTATTAAGATATTCGGTTTTTTACTTATTTATTAATCCTAAATTGAAATTGATAGATAGAGAGATTGAAGGAATGTCTCTACCAATGAAACAAGGTCGAATACTTTATAATTATGCCAGAAAACTTCCAAAAAACAGTACAATCGTTGAGATTGGAGCATATTTAGGTCGTTCTACATGTTTTATTGCCGAAGGTATAAAAAATAGAAGAACTCATTTTTATTCAATTGATAATTTCGATTATCAATTTTTTATTAAAAACCAATATAAACCTAATTATAAAAATGCTTATCAATATAGAAATGAATATTATAAAAATATTTATCGTTATAGAAATAAAATCAAAATTATAAAAGGGTTTTCCTATAATATTGTAAAAGATTTCCAAAATGAAAAAATAGATATGTTTTGGCTTGATGCTTCTCATCGTTATGAAGCTTGTAAAAAAGATATTGAAGATTGGTTGCCTCTTGTCAATATTGATGGATATTTAATTTTTCATGATTATGGTGAAAAATCAGGAAATATTTCTGTAAAAAAGGCAGTTGATGAGAAAATAAGAGAAGGAAAATTGAAAAAAATAAAAAGAGTCCAAAATTTACTAATAACTAAAAAAATTGCTTAATGTAATTTTTGTTTTATTATAGAGCTTAACCTTTCTTATTTTCATTTAAATACATTAATGAATTAATTAAATCCGCAACACATTGAGCAGTAGGATTTAATTTATTGAAATCAATTTTATCGAGTGTATCTTCAGCTGTAAGCAGATAATATGGTGAGCGTATCCAATGAATAACTTTTAAATCAGGGCATTGAGCAACAAAATGTCCCGCTTCTCCAATTGGAGGAGTCGCAAAAAAATTATCTGGAATTAATATCATACGCTCTATTTTATTTTCTTTAAATGCTTTTAATGTATGAGCAATTAAAACTTCATCTTGAGAAAGAAATACAGCACCAATCGCAAGATTATCAGTTAATTTAAAATCCTGAGTTTTGGGATTTTCCTCAACTTCTTTAGCACACATATGTTCCAAATTCACGTCCACCATTACATTTTTTAAAATATTATCTTTATATTTCCGTGTAAATGTTTCTGCTCCAATTCCTCCGTAAAGATGCCCCGCAGTTAATAAAAATAATAATGATTTAGGTCTTTTTTCTATAGGGATTTTTGACCATGCTCTTAATTGAGCAAGAACCATTGCAACTCCAGTACCATCTTCTGATGCTCCTTTAAAAGCCGAATCATGATGAGAGGACACCATTATCATCTCTTCGGATTGCCCAGGTAATACACCCCAAATGTTATTTGCTTTACATGTCTCTTTATATCCTTCAAGAATTATATTTCCTTGAGAATTAGATGATTTAGCTAATTCTCGAACTTTCATTCCATCATATTTTCCAACATAAAGCGCTGGAACAGGTTTCATTGATCCATCATATGGCCCCCAATGACTATTTATATTTGAAGGATAATCTCTTAGAATTAAGATTAGCCCCAATGCTCCTCTTTCAACAGCTCGCCAATACACTGAATCACTTCTTGGCAATCCTCCTAATGCTTGTGGAGGGAAGTTAAGAAGAGCAAATGTTAAAGTCATCTCTGTAAATTCATCAATAGACTTAGTTGGATCTGAAATATAATATGGTTTTGCTGTACTTAATAATTTCCCGAGAGGTAAAGTTGGAAATTCAATATCAGCAACCACAATTTTATCCTTAACATCTTTTCTTTTAAAGTCCCTTTCTCTGCCTGTACCTACATAAACTAATGGAGCCGTTAATCCTTTTTTATCCGTGAATTCTGTGTTCAATACATAAAAGCATGGAATTTCTATTGTTTCATCTTCTGTCATAATACTCAATTTCCAATTAGTAGCAACCCAATTAATGAGTTCAAAAGCTTCTTTTTTCACATTTTTAAGTCCTAATTCTTTAAATTGCTTTTCTATAAAATTTTCTATTTCATGAGCCTCTTTTGTTCCTATTCTTCTGTGTGGAAGGCTACAAATTTTTTCTAAATCACCTTGAATAACTTCTAAATTAGGTGCTAAAACCTTAGTATTTGGTTCTTGAATTTCTAATAAGATTTCTTCAGCTTTAGTCCTAACTCTCTCCATTTCAGGAATTATCTTAAATAAATTAGAGATAAAAATCTCTTTAGATAATTTAAATTCAGTTAAAGGTTCTTTTCTTTGATTCATAAATCTCTCATTTGAAGTTTTTTAGTTAATTATAAGGGTTTGGCTAATATTGCTTTTACTCTTAAATCTTTAAATTCACTTGTAGGAGCAGGTTTTATTAAGCATACTGTATCAGCCCCCCTTCCTGTACCAGCAATACAAATAACATCTCTATCGAGATCTGGAATTAATCCGGCATCAACCGTAGTACATGCGATTTCAATACATACTTTTACACCTTGACAAAATTGAGAGCCTAATATCTTGGCCAGTAAGTCAACAAATTGCCATGCTTCTTTTTTTAGACGGATTCCTCTTTCTATCCCTGACATAGAATGAGTACCACAATGGAATTTCAAGCCTTTCTTTTTTAATTCTTCCATTTTATCACCAGGGAATTCTTGTCTTAATTTACTGCCGGTAAAATAATATGCGTGCGTTATTACTACAACATTAAAAGTATCTAAATTAAAGACATTTATAGCTTTTTCGGCAGTAGTCCCCGTTGTACTAGCAAGAATAATATCTTTAATACCAAATTGATCTGCATACTTTTTTGCGATTTCTAATGCTTTATCAGTATTTTCTGGTCCAGTTTTTTCAAAATAAGTAACTTCTATATTTAAATCTGCCATTTATTATCAAAACTCTTGATTTTTTTTGTTTAGTTTTTAATTTTATATTATACTTTTCTAATAAATTAATTTAATCATTAGATGGATTAATTTAATTTTATAAAAATTGGACTAAAAATCTTTTAAATATAGAAAAAAAAAATTATATAATAACAGGGTTAACGGGGTTTAATTTTTTTTTTTTAATAATAGGCTAGAAATCCTTTTAATGCAAAAAAACTGTATTAAAAATGTATGTCTAAATTAAAAAAAGGAAATTATCCTTTCTTTCTTTTAACATTTTTAATTAGCGCTATGATATTTGGCTCATTAATGTTTAATAATATAACAGAGTTAAATTTCAATCATAATTCCGATGATGTAAATTTATCTATTAATGATAAATTCGAGCTAAAATTAGCAAATAAAGCTCCCAATATACCTCAACTACTTACTCCTGCAAATGAATCATTTGATACTTCAAATATAGTAAAATTCGATTGGACTGATATTGGAAATCCATCCGATGACATTTTTTACGAGTTTGTAATGGATAATGATACGGATTTTAGTTCTCCTGAAGCTGCGCGTTTTGCAATTAATGATTGGTCTAATTCTACGATGACAGAAGAACCTTATACTACTTTTTTAGCTCATTTTAATGACACGTTAAAGTCAGAGGAAGCGGAGGATCCATTAATGGCAAGTGGATTATCTTACGTTCCTGGAAAATATGGGAAAGGTATTTTCGTAAATGCGAGTTCAAACGCAGCTTTAGGATATAATATTACTGATAATTTTGACCTATCAATGGGAACAATTGAATTTTGGGTTAAATTAGAAAACGATTTAGCTGACGTTGCAGATTATTTATTCTTTTTCGATTATGTTATGACCGCCCCCCCTTTTAATGATAATATTACTCGATTCAGTATAGCAGTTGAACCAGTTACACACAGAGTCTTTGCAATTTCTGCTATTAACGATACATATTATATTCTTATCCCAAATGAAGAAACAGAATGGAAAGCCGGAGAATGGCACCATATATGTATGACATGGGGTAATAATATGTCGAGGTTATATTTAGATGGAATTGAAGAGGCAGTTTCAACTTATTTTCCGATAGGAACCGGTAATTATGATAATAAATTTCATTTAGGATCACAATTGGGATGGGGAAATTGGATTAATGCTACATTTGATGAGGTAAGAATTTCTTCTATTGAAAGGCTTCCTTTATGGAAACAAGATAGCATTAAAGTTAATGTTACTTATTTTGGACTTCCTTTCCACAGGTATCCTATTTGGAATCTGAATAAAAGTGAATATACTCACATGTTTGAACAAGATGATACGTACTATTGGAAAGTCAGAGCTCATAATTCAAGTGGTCCAGGAGAGTGGTCTCAAAAAAGAGTCTTAACAGTTAATAGAGAACTAGATATAAAATATCAAGTAGAAATAGAAGTAATTGATAAATACGGGGTTCCAATTCCTAATGTGAATTTAAGCTATTACCAAAAAACATTGAATAAGCTTATGGGAATTGATGCCAATTATGTTGCTGAAAAAATTGAAAATGGGGACGAATGGTTTCATGAAGGAAGCAAGATAGATATATATAATTTTTTTGGCAAAAGAAAATCAAATAGTTTTAGGACACGTCTTTGGACTAATGAAGGCGGTAAAAATTGTTTGGAGAACGCTACGCAAATGGCAAAATGGGCACAAGGTAATGGCTCAATTCCATATCTTGTAATCTTTTTAAGTGATGATTGGGCGGCAATCGATAACCAACCAATACCAAAAATATTTGAAGGGCTAAGTTTTGAGGAAAGACTTGCCGAAGTCGAAGAATATTCTAAAAATGTAACTCAACATTTTATCGATGAGGGAGTTAATATGGAATTTTATGAGATTGGAAATGAAATCGATTTTGGGTTATGTGGGGTTTATGCTACAGATAAAGACCCTCGATATAATCTTACGTGGTTAAGAGAAAACATATGGTATAATGAATCCAGAATAATAAATGCCAGTATCAAGGGTATTCGGCAAGTTGATCCAACAGCAAAGATTATGCTTCATATTGCAATCTCAGATCCTGCATTTGCTACGGCCTTTTATACGGCAATGAGAGATTATGGTGTTCCTTATAATATTATTGGACTTTCTCACCACCCAGTAGCGGGGGGAGATGGATCAAATAATGGTTTTAAAGAAACGGTTAAAATCTTATCTAGCAGTGGATTACCAGGATCTAATCAAATCGTAATTCCTGAGACCTCTTATTCAAGTCAAAATAACGGTTCAATATATTTTATATATTGGAATAGAAGTATTACTGGATTCCCATTAACACCCGAAGGACAGAAATCATGGGTATTATATCAACTTGAGTGGAATTATCAACATCCTAATGTTGTAGGAATGAATTATTGGAGTCCTGAGTTTTATGATACAATCTGGGAAGGATTCTCTTGGTTTAATATGACTGGGCAAAATAAAGGTATTTCAAAGCCTGTTGTTGACGCCTATCCCGAATTTTTTAATTTAAGAAATGTTAGTATATCTGGATGGAACTATTCAAATAACAATGGTTTATTTTTCGTTGATGCTTATAGAGGAATTCTCGAATTAAATATCAAATATGGTAATTATAATGAATTATTTAATATTACTATAAGTCCCTTCAGAGATAATGATTTTATAATTAATCTTTCAATAAATATATCTCCAATAATTAACATTAAATCACCGAATATAAATAGTACATTCGGAAAAAAGGCTCCAGATTTCGATATCGAGATTATAGATCCTTATGTAGACACAAAATGGTATACATTAAATGGAGGAATAACAAACTATACATTTACAACATTAACCGAAACGATAAACCAAACAGCCTGGGATGAGTTGAGCGAGGGTTTAATTATAATTAGATTTTATGCAAATGATTCCGATGGAAAAGTTGGATATCGAGAAATTACAGTTATAAAAAGAATTCCAAAAATAGTTATAGTTGGAGATGATGATGACGATGATGATAAAGATGAACCAAATGCGATTCCTATCTTTTATTTAATACTTGTTATTGGTTTAATTAGTATTATATCTGTAATCTTAATTAAAAAGCTACTATTGCCTTCAAGGGACAAAAAAATTAAATCTAATAACTCAGACTTGTCTAAAATTTACATAAATTGAATTTAAAATCCGAATTCATCTTTCTTTCATTCTAATATATGCAATACTTACAAATAATATTTATATGTTTTAATACAAATGTTAATTTCTTTTTTTGAATAATGGTCTACAAATTCTTTAAATGTAAATCTTTTTTTTAAAACTCACTATAAATAAAATTAATACATTATTTCAAAAACTTAAGCTTTATTTAAGACGATTTTAAATGGTTAATTTAACAATAAAAGATCTTTTTAAGGAACCCACAAGATTAGTCTTAGTCGTAATGGGACTTACAGTTTCGCTTCTTATGGTTCTCATTGGTATTGGAATGCTTACAGGTTCAGTAGAGGAGTCCCAACGTATTATTGATGAATCAGATTACGACGCATACATAATACAATATAATCGAGATAATATAATGGAAGGAGGGAGAGTTTCTGACGCTGTTTATGATAGAGTTTTAGGACTTAGCGGGGTAAAAGATGTGGATAAGATAATTGATGATTGGATTGGTTTGAAGTTTGGAGATGACGATACTGGTGTTTCAATGATAGGATACGATATTGAAAGTGATAATATAGAACCATGGGACATCATAAAAGGTAATAAGGATGATTTAAAAGAGGATAATAATATAATTATTGATCAATTAATAACAAAATTTTTTCCGAATGTTGAGATTAAAGACAAATTAAAAGCCGGTGATCTTGATACAAGCTTAAGAATCACGGGAATGAGTCGAAACAATCAAAGATTCGGAAGCCCAATGATGTGGACAAATCTAGAAACCGCAAAAAACTTACTTCACATTGTAAATGAAAGTACTTACTTATGTGTTAAACTAAAAAGCGATTTTTCAGTACGAGATTTAGAAAAGGCCTTGGAAATTTTCGAAAATGAGATTAAAGTAATCTCATCGGAAGAAATGAAAGAAAAAATTTCTGATTATATACTTGTCGAAATGGGAATGGCCCAAAGTGTAGGAATATTAGCTGTCATGGGATTTATTGTTTCAATGATTGTTATTTCAATTACACTTTATCAATCGGTCTCAGATAAACTTCGTGAACTTGTTTCATTGAAAGCTCTAGGAGCAAAAAAGAGCTTTATTAATAAAATTTTAATTGGTCAGACTTTCTTAATTGTATCTATTAGTTTTGTCTTGGCCACAATACTAGCATTTTTCTTAGCACCGTATTTATCATCAGTTTCTACATTGGCGGTTAGTGTAAACCCATTATGGGCACTATTTACATATGTTCTTTCTTTAATCCTTGGAATAATCTGTTCATTACTTCCTATAAGAAAGGTTCATAAGACAGATCCGGCAATTATTTTTCGAGCGTGAGGAAAAAAAGTGGTGAATTTAGCGTTTAAAGATTTATTTCATAAGAAAGGCAAATTTGCTTTAATAATTTTGGGTCTTTCATTTAGCATATTTTTTGTTCAATACAGTGCAGGGATGTTTAATGGTGTTTTAACTACTTCTACTGATATACTTGATAAGTTTAAATTTGATGTTTGGATAAGGGAGGAAGATAGTGATAATTTCTTAGACGGAGGATTTGTAAATGAGACTGTATATGATGATGTTAAAATGATGAAAAATGTTAATCATGCAGAGCGATTAATCCTTATAGGAGCTGAAGCTGAGGATGAGGAGAGAACAACCTTTTGTTATTTTATTGGTTGTGACATCAATAATCCAGATCATGAGATTGGTCCTTGGGATGTAACAAAAGGAAATGAGGGACTTCTTTTTGAGAATAATACTGTCATGGTTGATGAATCCATTAAGGATTACTTTGATTTAAAGATCAATGATCTTTTAAAAATAGGAAATGTTTGGATGAAAATTGTAGGTTTTTGCAAAAATGCGAAATTTATGTTCAATGGGTATATTTTTGCCTCTATTGAAACTGTAAGAAGTTTAACTCCTTGGGCAAGAGACTGGATTACTACTGTAGCAATAAATCTTGACGAAGATTATACAATTGAGGAATTTGAAGATGATGTAGGAGATGATATTTCCCATCATTTAGAAGTCTTATCTACTAAAGAACTCAAAGAGAACACACATGACATGATTATTAACGAGGGGGGATTAGGTGGTTCCATTTATATAATGGTTGGCATGGGCTTTTTTGTAGCGTTAATTATTTTATCGGTAACGATGTATCAATCAATACAGGAAAAAATACCGGTATTTGGAACACTTAAGGCTATAGGCGCAAGCAAAGGATATATAAATAAGATGCTTTTAGGGCAAGTTTTTATATATATTACATTGAGTTTTATTTTGGGCACGATATTAGCTATGCTATTAAGTTTTTTAGCAGGAGCTATACCTATAATAGTAGAGCTCCAAACATCTATTATTCTATATATTGCATTCTTGCTAATGGGATTAGTTTGTTCTTCAGTTACAATAATAAAAGTCCATAGAATAGACCCTGCGATTGTATTTAAATAAATATTGAATTAATTATATGAAAAAAAATAAAAATAAATAGAGTATGAGAAAAAATGAGTGATAGTGAAATAATTAGACTTAATGATATTTCTAAACATTATGGCACTGGTGATATATTAGTAAAGGCGTTAAAAAATGCAGAACTTATGATGAAGAAAGGAGAAGTTGCTCTTTTAATGGGACCAAGTGGAGCAGGAAAAACCACCCTTTTATCAGTAATGGGTCTTCTTCTTCATCCAACATCGGGCGAAATTATTTTTAATGATAAAATTTATAATCGTAAAACAAGACAGAAGATAATGACAGAAACACGCCGTAATTCAATAGGATTTATTTTTCAAGCTTTCAATTTAGTCGAATCATTAAATGTTATACAAAATGTTGAAATTATGTATAAAATTGGTAAACTCGAGAAGAAAGGATATAAAAAGAAATGTAAAGAAATCTTAGAGATGCTACAAATGGGGCATAGATTAAAACATGCTTCTAAAGATTTAAGTGGCGGTGAGAGACAACGTGTTGCGATTGCGCGAGCGTTAATAAATGAGCCTATGTTAATTATGGCCGATGAACCCACTGGTAACTTAGATTCCGAAAATGGAAGAATTATTGGGGAATACTTCCGAAAAATAGCAAATGAAAGAGGGACAACAATCTTAATTGCTACCCATGATGAAAGACTTAAATTCTGCGCTGACCGAATTATTCATATGGAAGATGGTGAAATTTTAAAATAATTACATGGCTGATTTGAGGTTTAAAAATATGGATAAAAATATTAATGTTTATTGGCAAAAATTTGATGAAAAAAGAGAAAAAGAAGAAATCCAAGGGGAACATAGAAATTGGTTTGTAAAATTACTGACTAACAGACCTTTTTTTGTCATACATGCTTTTCTCTACCTCTGTGTTAATGGTTTCCTTATTATGATTTGGCTTCTAAGTTTACGATTTACGGGATTAACATATTTTTGGCCATTTCATTCAATGTTCGGTTGGGGTTTCGGACTTGGTTTTCATATGGTCTCATATGTTATGTACAATGACAAGTCCGAATATCTCATATATGTCAGGCAACAATCAAATTACATAATGACGTTCGTTTATCATGCGTTTTTCTATATTTCTATTAATCTCTACCTATTTTTATTAAATCTAATTGATTTAACTTTTATTTGGTTTACATGGACCTTGGGAATGTGGGGGATTGTTTTTATTTATCATGCTATTGGATTTTTTACATGGAATAAAATTTTTGATAACCAATGGAAAAAACTACGTCCCAAATATCAAGAATATCCAAAAAATAAATTAAAAAGTAAGATAAAATATAAAATTGGTCACTTCTGGCTGGTATTGGTTCATTTAACATATTTTATAGTAACTTTCATAATAGTAAATATATTTGTATTTGTAGGTACCGGTCTGGGACAAGTGGAGCGATTGCTAATTGCCGAAATATTTGTTAATTGGGGGATTTATTTAGCCTTACATGCATTTGGATACCTCCTTTTCTATCATATAGAATTTATAAAATCAGTGTTTAAAGGATTAATTTTACATGTATCAATTTATGCTATATTTAACGGACAGCAAATTTATGAAAATAGTGAATCTAAACTCTATATGAATTGGTTAATTTATTTAATGACTTTATGGGCAATAGTAATTATCGTTCATCTAATTATTTGTATAAAATGGGAGAAATTAGTAGATAAAGAACAAGTAAGGGTTAAAACAAATTACGATGGAACGGAAAGGAAAAAAATAGATTTATTTTGGTCTGGATTTTCTCATGAAGCGATTTCACGTAAAGAAATTAATCGTGAAGAAATTTCTCAGGAATTGACTCTCTTCCTTGAAGATGATGTACGTTCTATAGCAAAAGGGATAATAATCTGGAAATGGTCTTTTATATCTCATGTATTTATCTATATCGTCAGTCTGATTATCATTGGTATAAATCTTGCCGCTCTAGGGATCAACCTTGTGCTATTAATCCATCCAGCAATGGGATGGTTGATTGGAGTAGCCGCTCACGGAGCTATTTTCTATATTATCCAAAAACCAATAAAAGGATTTTTTTCTTATACTGCTTTCCTTCATTTGACTGTTTACATAGTTACAAGTATATATTTAGTGATTCTCAATGTGTTGTTTGCACCTGGAACCCTTTGGAGTCTAATTGCGATTTTAGGATGGGGGATCGGGATAGGAATCCATCTTATATTGATGTTTATAACAATAGAAAGCAGAGAAATTAAAAAGGAAGAAACCCCTTATTTATCAAAAGGTGTATTATTCTGGAAATGGTCCTTTATAATTCACTTTTTTATCTATATAACCTGCTTGGTTATCATTGGCATAAGCCTAGCAGTTGGAGGTGAGAATCTATTATTATTGATTCATCCAGCAATGGGATGGTTAATAGGAGTGGCTGCTCACGGTGCTATTTACTTTTCAGTTCAGAAACCTATTAAAGGCTTTTTAAGCTATACAGCCTTCCTTCATCTAATAATTTATATAGTAACATGCATATATTTGGTCATTCTAAATGCGATTTTCGCTCCTGAATTCCCATGGAGTGCAATCGCAATTGGAGGATGGGGCATAGGTATGGGATTTCATTTATTATTAGCGCATTTGATAAAAAAAGAGGATTAAATCTGCAATGGAAATAAAACCTGAGGTAAAGAGTCCTACTAGATTACTTTTTATTGATAATCTAAGGATTTTATTAACAATCTTGGTAATAATGCAGCATACAATGATTACCTATGGAGCTTTAGGAAGTTGGTATTTTAAGGATCCCAATACTGATGAATTTACCAGCATCATTTTGACGATTTTTGCAATATTTGATCAAGGTTTCTTTATGGCGTTATTTTTTTTTATCAGTGCATATTTTGTCCCTGGAAGTTATGACCGCAAGGGAGCGCGAAAATTCCTAAAAGATAGATTTATACGCTTAGGAATCCCTCTAATACTGTACGTAATTATTGTGAATCCTTTAATATTATATCTTTTATATATATTACCAAGTCAAGGAATATCTTTTTTTGAATATTATTTAACTAATTTTCAATCAATAGAAGCATTTTTAGATTATATCGGTGGAAATGGACCATTATGGTTTGTTTTAATGCTTTTAATATTAGCGGTTTTTTATTGTATTGTATACCTCATAGTTCCTAAAAATTCTGAAGAGTTTGTTGAGAAAAAACCACCACGCAACGCATTGCTCGTAATAATTTGTATCATTATGGGTGTTTTAACCTTCCTAGTTCGATTAGTATTCCCTGCAGGTGGCGGTGATACATTTTTTAATATTCAACTCTGTTACATTATTCAATATATTATTATGTTTACTTTAGGTGTAGAAGCATATAAAAGAGATTGGTTTCGAAATATTTCTGATTCCCAGGGAAATTTTTGGTTTTTAATTGTACTAGTTTCCCTCGTATTTTTCTTTGTTATTGGTTCTCTTGGAGGTGCTTTTGAAGGAAATAATGAACCGTTTACGGGTGGATTTCGTTGGCAAGCGTTTGCTTATGCTATGTGGGAATCATTTTATTGTATGGGAATGTGTATTGGATTGATAACGTTATTTAGAAGGAAATTTAATCAACAAGGAAAAGTTACAAAAAACCTATCCGCAAACGCATATGCTATTTATATCATACACGCTCCAGTTTTAATTTTTATATCAATTTTATTCCTATTTATTCTTATTCCCGCGTTTTTAAAATTCATAATTGTACTTCCAATCGTCCTATTAATTTGTCTCTTTATAAGTCACTTTATCCTTAGAAAGATCCCTGGAGCGAAAAGAGTACTTGGATGATATTCAACAAGCTTTCTAAATCTATTTTTATTATATCTCAACTAGAATTTTAACAAATTTTCTCTCACCGGGCTCAAGAAATTTCTCAAAAGCTTTCTGAATATCCTTCAATGGTACAACTTCAGAAATAAATTCATTCGCATCTACCTTACCTTTAGCAAATAAATCAATGGCCTCCAAAATATCTTGTGTGTCATGTCCTAAGCAACCTTTTAAATTAATTTCCTTAGAATTAATCATAAACATAGGGAATAAAATATTTCCTTTCTGAATACCCTCCAACAATATTGTTCCGCCCTTTTTTATGAGTTCTACCGCCATTATTAAGGTCTTTTCAATTCCAACGCAATCAAAAATAAAAGTTGGTGCTCCATTTTTTTTAATGAATTTCTTAATTTTCACCTTACTTGGCGGAAATGCATCAGTTGCACCAATATTTTTTGCTTTTTCTCTTAAAAATTCATGAGGTTCAACTACAACAATATAATTAGGATTTTTTTCGATTAATAGTGCTTTAAGAAACGTCAATCCAATATTTCCGCCTCCCATTATCACAATATTTTGATTTTCTTCTATGTTCGACAATTTCATAGCCCTAGTTGCATTCGCAAAAGACTCAATCATAGCAGCATCCCTAAATGACACATTTTTAGGGATGTGAAATAAATATTTTTTTGGTACTCTAACATATTCAGCGAATCCACCATCATTAAAGATCCCTAGACCATCTAATTTTCCCCCCTCACTAATATCAAGAGATACATTTATCCCACAAACTCTTTCCCCAATTTTTACATCTTTTATATTTGCGCCAACTTCTACAACCTCTCCTGCGAGTTCATGTCCCATTATTAAAGGAACTTGATACATTTTATATTTAAAGTTAGTTATATCGCTTCCACAAATGCCACAATAATGAGATTTCACTAAGATTTCATCAGTTCCAATTTTTGGTTTAGGATAATCTTCCCTATAAACAATTTTTCTTATATCTTCAAAAATAGCTGCCTTAATAGTTTAATCATCTTTAAGCAATGATATATAATAAAGAAAAAAAGATATGAATAATTAGTTATAAGATTCTATTATGTAATTATTTCATTTCAACCCATTTTTCAGATTTCAATAGCTCACATGGAGTGAAATATTTTTTGCCTGTCATCTCTACGAGTTCATTTAAAGTTTCGACTTGTTTGGCGGAATTATTTACATTTGGACCCATTATGCCGGGCATATTCATTCCTGCCATTAATACTTGATCTATCACTTCCCAACTCGTGGTTACTCCTTCTTCTAAAACTCGGCAACCCTCATTTAACATAATTGCTATGGGATACCCAAGTTTCATCAATCTAGCTTTTCCAGCAGATCTATCTGGTTTAGGTTGTCCTTGAGACCAATCGTGAAATCCTTGTCCTGTTTTTTTTCCCAGTTTACCTTCATTAAATAATTGAGTTATAACTTTCCCTGGGGCAAAATCAGGTGAGAGCGTTTTTGAATAATAATTTAGCCCATGATATAATGTATCAATACCTACATAATCTGCTAACACACATGTTGGCATAGGTCCGCGTGTGTCATTATCTAGCGCTTTCCATGAGATTCCTTTCTCCGCACATAAGTCAAATACATAATTTTGATAAATTTGAGCAGGAGCAGTCACTCTGTTACAAATAAATCCGGGTCTATCCTTTAATACCTTCGCAATATATCTTTTGCCTTTAAGACAAGGTAATTTTTCTGCGAACGCAATGGCATTTTCAATACTCTCATCAGAACTCTTATCACCATAGATTACTTCTATTAATCTCATTAAAGGTACAGGATTAAAAAAATGCATTCCTATACATTTATCTGGTCTATTGGTTGCAGTCGCCATTTCTGTTATGGACATCGTAGAAGTATTTGAGGCAATAATACAATGGGCAGGAGCATTCTCATCACATGTTTTAAAAACTTGTTTTTTAACGTCCATGTTCTCGACAACAGCCTCAATAATTATATCTGCATCTTTAACTGCGGATGCTATGTCTGTGGATTTCTTACACTTTGCCATTATATCAGCGGCTGATTCACTTAAGGCACCTTTAGCTTCAAGTTTTTTCATACCTGCTTCTATATTGGCATAACCAGCATCAACAAATTCGTCTTTAATATCGACTAATGTAACATTTAAGCCAACCATTAAAGAGACTTGTCCAATACCATTGCCCATTTGGCCCGCACCAACTACAACAACATTTTTAATATCAACCATCTTTTTCAATCTCTTTAACTTATTTTAAATCTAAATTGTAAGATAGGATCAATAATTTATTGCTAATTATAATGTTTAACAATTTGATCGATTTAAAAAAAAGCATTCTTTTATTATCTTTCTCAATAGAATTTCAATGAAAAGTTTTTATGATCTAATAATTTTACTCAATTACTTAATCATAAACTAATATGGAAATAAAAAAAAAAGGAAAAGATAAATTATGGTAATTAAAACAAAAATAACTGAAATGTTTGGGATTAAGCACCCCATCATTTTAGCGCCGATGGGTCCATTTTACATTACAAAGCTTTGCATCGCGGTAGCTGAAGCCGGGGGTCTTGGCGTTTTAAGCCATACAAACCTCTTTGGGAAAAGTTCAATTGATGAAATGAAGGAAAATATGTTAGAAGTAATTGAACATACTGATAAACCCTTTGGATTCAATATACGCACAGCTCGTATGCAGCCTGACGCAAAAACCCTATGTCGTCAAATTCCAAGGTTTATAGCGAGGAATCCTAAACTCCGGGAACAATGTATCTATGCAATTACGAGTGCTGGAAGCTCAAGAATGTTACCTGAAACGAAATCCTTTATAGAGTTAAGAGCCCAAACGAATATCAAACATGTTCATGTATCTCCTGTTGCATGGTTAGCTGAGAAGAGTGTTCAATCTGGCGTGGACGCAATAGTAGTTACGGGAACTGAAGGTGGAGGTCATCAATCCTATGAAAAAGTATCAACTCTCGTATTGATTCAGGAATTAACAAAGAAATTCCCTGATTTGCCGATAATAGCGTGCGGAGGTTTCGCAACGGGTGCTGGACTTGCTGCTGCTCTTTCAATGGGCGCTAGTGCAATCGCAATGGGTTCGAGATTTATCGCAAGTAAGGAAAGTGAATTCAATGATGCATATAAGAACATAGTGCCTCCTGCTAAAAGCGACGATACTGACTTAGTTACAGGATTCCTTGGCCCTATTAGGTTGTGGAAGAATAATTATTGCAAGAGTCATGGATTAGTCGCAAGTAAAGAAGAAAAATTAGCAGAAGAATCTTCTTTTTCATTAGAAGATATCATAGAAGATGGTAAACACTACGAAATGATTTACGATGGCAATATTGATGACGGAGCTGTATTGTTAGGGCAATCTATTGGGCTTATAGATAGTATCGATAGTGTCAAGGATATTATTGATAGTATTATCGCAGGTGCTGAGAAAAACCTAAAAAGAGCAACATCATTAATCCAGTAAATCAATCATTATTCGTAAATTAAATATAACACCCATATTTTTTTTATTTTTTTAAGGTTTTTTATAGCAATTATAATGATATAAATATAAGGTAAATACTAAATTAAAATAATATAATAACACATATTTTGAAAAAAAATGTCCGAAAATATAGATAGAGAATATAAAAAAGCCGCTCAGATAATTAATAGCGCTGGAGGAACACCATTTCCTCTGACTGATACTTTAATTGAGATACTTAAACGTCTTGTAAAAGCAGAACACTTAAGTTTTATAAGGGCGTTTAGAAAAAAAAAATCTCAGACTATGGAACAGTTAAAGGAGTCTAGCGGGTTATCTGAAGAAGAAATTGAGGAAAAAGTAAAAGTTTTAGCAAAAATAGGATTAATTTTTAATCAGCCTAGTAGTCAAGGAGTTATGGTTTACAGACTTATGCCGTTTGTTAACGTTGGAATCTTTGAATATACGTTTATGAAAGAATTAGAAGATACTCCAGAAAATAGGGAAATAGCTCAATTGTTTGGCAAACTAAGAAGGGAAATGAAAGAACGTTTAACTGGAAATTATGATGCACTAGTTTCTTTTCTCAAGAAAATGCCACCTATAGATCGTACAATCTCAGTTAGAGAAAACAAAGCTACCGGAAAAGACATTATTATTGATCAAGAAATAGAGGTTGGAGAACAAAAAGTTTTACTTACCCAAACGGTAGAAGAATTAATCGAAAAATTCGATGATATTGCAGTAGGACATTGCTTTTGCCGACACCATAAAGATTTATTAGATGATCCATGTAAACAAACTGATTTAAGAGAGAATTGTTTTACTTTTGGAAAATCAGCACGATTTACTACAGAGCAAGGATTTGCACGAATGGTAAGTAAAAAAGAAGCTTTAGAAATCCTCAAAAAATCAGAGGAAGATGGATTGGTACATAAAGCATATCATGCAAATTTTGATTTAAAAAGAGATGAAACCAGCATATGTAACTGCTGTAACTGCTGTTGTGGACAAGTAGGGGGGCCTACAGTGAATTATACAAATTATATTTCTCAAGTGAATCAAGAAATTTGCGTAGGCTGTGGAACTTGTGTCGAACATTGTCATACAAAAGCAATGAAATTGAATGATGATGGAAAAGCAGAAAGTACAGAGGATCTTTGTATAGGATGCGGAGTATGTGCTTACTTCTGCCCTGAAAATGCAATATCTCTTATTGAAAATCCAAGAAAAGTAGTAATAGCTCCACAAACTTAAAATTTTATTTCTTTTTATATTAATTTTTTAATAGAAAAAAGAAAAATAATAACAAAGGATATTTTTATTAAAACTATATAGTTCATTATTAAAAAAAATAAAGAAGTAATTATTAATATGAGTAGTGTTTTAAGTGAAACCTAATATCCTTACTGATGAAAAAGTAATTATAACCGTCGCAATTACAGGTGGGGCACATGGGAAATGGGCAAATCCCAATTTACCTATAACTGCAGAAGAACAAGCGAGAGATGCTTTAGAGTGCTATGAAGCAGGTGCATCGGTATGCCATATCCATGTAAGAGACGATGCGGAATGGGCTACTCCTGATCTAAAATATTATAATAAAACAGTGAATTTAATTAAAGAAAAGTGTCCAATTATTACTCAAATAGGTAATGGAATTGGCGTTCGTCTAGAATATGGAGTTAAGGTAAGTAAGAAAGGTAAAAGATATGGTCAAGCTTTTAAATTTGCCACATTAGACGAAAGACTTAATTTATTAAATATGAATCCACAGCCTGATATGTTTACTATAAATGCTGGCACGTTTGAATTTAGAACAGTTACAAGAGGTATGGGAACCGCATTTATTTTTGATAATCCTTTGGAGTTTAATATAAAGTATATTAAAAGATGTAAAGAACTTGGAGCTGGTATAGAAATTGAAGCCTATGATATAAGTCACATAGAGAATATTATGGAGTTAGTTGATTTGGGTGTATTTGAGCAAGATGAAAAGCTTCATTTTAGTCTCGTATTAGGAATTCAAGGTGGTGCTCCAGCAACAGTCAATAATTTAATTCATATGGTTGACAGAATACCTGAAGGCTCTACTTGGCAAGTAGTGACAATAAGCAAATATCACCTTAGAACAACGGTAATTGCTATGTGTATGGGTGGTAATATCAGAACAGGTCTTGAAGATACAATTTATTATCAAAAAGGTGAGCCAGTTAAAAGCAATGCTCAGCTAGTCAAACGGATGGTTAGAATTGCCCGTGAGCTTGGTAGAGAACCTGCTACTGTTGATGAAGCCAAAGAAATTTTAAATTTAAAATAATATATTTTTCTTATTAATTTTATTATTATCTTGAATATAATGAATTTAGTTTAAATTAATTTATTTAAAAAGTGGTAAATTTGAATTTAAGTGAAATAAAACGAGTTTTGGTTGTTGGAGCAGGTACGATGGGTCATTCTATCGCACAGGTTTATGCTCAATCTGGAATTGAAGTTGATTTAGTTGACTTAAAGCAAGAAATACTTGATTCTGCAATTAAAAAAATCAAATTAAATTTAAATCTATTAGCTGAATATGAGCGTGTTCCTCGAGATGAAATTCCTGCTATTATAAATCGTATTAATCCCTTAACTAATCTTGAGACAGCAGCGAAAAGAGCAAACCTAATCGTAGAGGCTGTGAGTGAAAATCGTGAAATTAAAAGGAAAGTTTATTCTCAATTAGATGAATTTTGTTCTGAAGATACGATTTTAGCAAGCAACACATCAGAATTGAATATATTTAACGTTGCTAATATTAAAAATCCTGAAAGATTAATAATTCAACACTGGTTTAGGCCACCGCACATAATACCTTTAGTTGAAATAGTTGCTGGGCGTAAAACATCTCCAGAAATAATCGATTTATCTTTCAATTTGTTGAAGAAACTTGGTAAAACCCCAATCATTTTAAAAAAATTCACAAATGCCTTCATTGTAAATAAAATCCAACAAGCTATCAATTCTGCGGTGTTTGGTCTTTTAGTGAGAGGAATTGCCACTCCTGAACAGATTGATCTAGCAGTAAAAACTAGTTTCAGTTTACGATTACCTATTGTTGGTGTAGTTCAAAATCTAGATTTTGTTGGACTCGATGTACTATCAGATGTACTTAAAAATATGGGGTTAGAACTGTCCCTCATTAAAAATAATGTAGAGCAGGGAAATTTTGGAGTAAAAACATCTAAGGGAATATACGACTATAGTGGGCGTAGTGAGGAAGAAATACTTAGAAAGAAAGACGAAAAGTATCTTAAAATTCTCGATTTTCTTGAAAAAATAAATGCCTTTGAACCGGTTTAAATATCAATTAAAGTATTTTAAAAAAAAGGATAATGTTAAGAAATGGTTGATGTTAATTATGTCTTTCTTTTATCTTTGGTTATAATAATCATAGGGTTCATCCTTAAGAAACTGAAAATTATAACAGAAGAGAATGCTAAAGTCATTGCTAAAATAATTTTTAATGTGACATTGCCAGCGATAATACTAAGTGTAATGAGTACTTTAGAAATCAATATTGCACTTATTTTAATACCAATTATTATGATAGTCTTTAGTCTTGGTGTATTAGTTTTTGCTCTAATCCTATTTAGAAATATTCCAAGAGAAAGGAAAGGATTAATTTTGATGACCGTCATAGGATTCAATGTCGTTCACCTAGCATTTCCGTTAGTTCAAGGAATTTGGGGAGAAGAGGGATTTCAATATATTGCTCTTGTTGATATGGGCAATGCTATAACAGTCTTCTTAATCTGTTATTTAATAGCGTCCATATTTTCACCAAAAATAGAATCAGAAGGGCTTGAGGTTAATTTTAAATATATAGGTAAAAAATTACTCAAATCTACACCACTCATTGCTTACATTGTCGGGCTTAGTATAAATTTTTCTGGAGCAACATTACCAGATTTCGTAATGGATCTATTATCAATTCTCGGAAGAGCTAATACTGCGCTAACATTACTTTTATTGGGGATTTATTTGAATTTTAAGTTTGAAAAGGCAGAATGGGGATTAATTCTTAAGGTTTTAGTTATCCGGTATTCAATTGGATTAGTAGTTGGTTTTATTTTATTTTTATATTTACCTTTTAATCTCGTGTATCGAATGATCATATTAATCGCTTTAATTCTGCCAGTCGGATTAGCTACAATTCCTTTTTCCGTTGAGTTCGATTATGATGAACGGATAATTAATATGATGGTTACGCTGACAATTATTATTAGTTTTAGCCTTATGTGGATTTTAGTTTTAGTATTAGGCGTTTGATAATCAATATTAATATTTATAAAAGCCTTTCCTTGTTTTCAACCCCAATTCTCCCCTCTCTACCATTTCCTTAAGAGTTTGAGGTGGTTCATCATCAGGATTGCCACTTTCTTTGTAATAGGACATTTCAACATCATAAACTACATCAAGACCTATCGCATCCATAAGCTGAAACGGTCCTAAACCCATACCTGTGAATATTTTCCAAGCAATATCAACAGTTTCAATATCTGCATAACCTCCCTCCCATATCTTTAAACAATCTTTTTTTACAACGTGCCATATTCTATTAAATACAAAACCAAAGCATTCTTTATTTACCACTAGCGGAGTAGTTTCGATGTCTTCAAGAAATTTCTTACCTTTCTCAAATATAGTATCACTAGTCTTAGTCCCTTTCTGAATATCTACCATCGGTGTGTTCATTGGATGATAAAAATGAAGGTTTAACACTTTATCCTTTCTCTCAACTGCACTTTCTATCTTAGAGACAGGGATCGAGGAGCTATTCGTGGCTATAATAGCATGGGGGGGAGCTTCTTTATCAATTTGCGAGAATATTTCCTTTTTTAAGTCTAACTTCTCTGGTACTGCCTCAATGATTAGATCTGCATCTTTAACCGCCTCAGAGAGTGATTCATGAAATGTAACTTCTCCAGATATACCTAGTCTCTTCTTTTTTCTCTCTAGCCTCCTTACGAATTTATTTAATCCTTCAGGATTAACATCAAAAAAGCGTATTGTATAGTTTTTTAATGTTATTTTCTCACCAATTAATTTTCCCAGGAATCCAGCTCCAATAATAGAAACAGTCTTTATTTCATTAACCATAATATATTCTCCTTATCTATTATAAAATATCCTAAAAAATATTTTTTTAATAATAGTTTTTTTAATAATAAATACAATATATCTATTATTTTATAAGAATTAATAATAGAAAATGAATAGTATAGAAAGAATATGGGCTGCCTTAAACTTAGAGGAACCAGATAGAATTCCCACCCATACCATTAATATTGATGGAAATGTTGCCGATCAATTAATAGGAAAAAAAACTGGAAGATCAATTTTTGAAGTATTTGATGATTTAGAAGAAAAATACCCAGATTCTTGGCTTGATGAAGTCAACAACGTCTTGAATGATATTGAAATCGGAGTTTTTGCAAAATCGGTAAGAGCAGGCTATGAATTAGGTTTTGATGGTGTTGGAATTCAATATATACCATTCATCCTCGAAAGTCAAGAAGAAATGACGGATATTTTTGGCAAACGACATAAAATAAGAAATATAGATGGAAATCCTTACCCTGACTACTATGGAGGATATATTAAAAACCGAGAAGATTGGGAAGCATATCCTAAACCAGATTTAAAAGAAGAATATAAAAAAGCTAAGAAGTTTTATAAAGGAGTTCTAAGAAAATGTCGTGATATTAAAAATGATATTTGTATTATAGCGCAAAATGCTTTAACTTCAGTTTTTCCCCCTGTTTGGCAAGGTATGGGGATGACAAATTTTGTAATTGCATTAAAAAGAGACCCTAAGCTCATTGAGGAACGTTTTAGATATACAACAGACTTTGTATTGACGGTTTTTAAAGCATATGCAGATTGTGGGGCTAAAATTTTTCTAGAAGGTGGTGATATAGCTTATAATAACGGACCATTGATTAATCCTAAATATTTCGACCAATATGTTAAACCTTGCCTTCAAGAAGTTGCTGATGCTATACATGATTGGGGCGGAAAATACATATTACATACTGATGGAGATATTACAACTCTTTTGGATTTTATCGTGGATTGTAGATTTGATGGCTTACAATGTTTGGAACCTCCACTTGTTGATCTCGATTTAGTTAAGAAAAAAGTGGGTGATAAATTATGTCTCTCAGGAAATATTGATACAAGACACGTCTTAGTAAAAGGTACTAAAGAAGAAGTTTATAATGCAGTGAAATATGCTATTAAAAAATTGGCTCCTGGAGGTGGTTTCATGGTATCTCCTGCTAATTTTCATCCTGAGATATCAATTGAATGTTTAAAATGGATGATTGAAGCAACTATAAAGTATGGAAAATATCCACTTCAATTATAATTTTCTATAATTTATTTTAAATAATTGTTATTCTTTATGAAATTATGTCTAAACTAATATATTTAGGCTGTTTATCAAGTTCTCAATATTTAGAGACATGCAGAAATGCTGAGAAATTAATCAAATTCTTAGATAACGAATATCAAGTTCTCGACAATGTTCCTTGCTGTGGAGCTTTAGCTTATCACATTTCATCTGATGAAGAAATGCAGAATCATACACAATTTCTTAATGAATGGTTCAAAGAAAACGATGTGAGAGAACTTATTACTATATGTGCTGGGTGCTACAATTATCTTACTCATTATTATCCCAAATATTTGGGGTCAGATTTTAATGTAAGGGTGGAGCATTTATTGCAGTTTATAAGTCGACCCGAAAATTTAAAAAAATTAAATTTAAAATATACTGGAAAAAAACTTAACATATATTATCATGATGCGTGTCATCTAAGGAATGCTGACGTTCCAATTATCGAGGAGGCACGAGAGATTTTAAATTCAATTGAAGGTCCCATTGAGCTTAGAGAATTGGAAAATAATAGAATAAATTCATTATGCTGTGGAGCAGGAGGAGGTGTTTATTCAATTTTTAAAGAAAATAGCGATTATAATTCTTTATTGATTTTTAAGCAGGCGAGAATGGCTAAAGCTCTATTAACTGCTTGCCCATTTTGTTATACTTCATTAAAAAGAATTCGAGAAGAAAATAAGATAAAGACACCTGTAATTAAAATCGAAGATTTTATCATCAGATTAATGGAAGGGGGGGATCCTATAAGTGTCTGAGAAAGGAAAGGAATTATTTGAAAAAGTCAAGCAAAATATAGGCAGAACTCAAGAAAAAGGTACATTAGAAGAACAATTTGCGGAGATATGGAAGTTAGCTTGCATTATGAAATCAAAAAATTATGATTTAAGACATAAATATGATGATTCAGTTAAAGAATTCGTAGAGAAATATAAAGACCAACTTATAGAAATGAGAGATGATTTCCTCGAAAACATTGATTATTATGTTGAAAAATGTATAGAAATGCTTAAAAAAAATGGATTTAAAGTCTATTATGCTAAAACTAATGAAGAAGCCCATGAAATTTTCATGAATGAGCTAGGGGATAATAAAGTAATCTACAAATCAAAATCGAATGAAGCAAGGGATATTGGAATACTTGATTTTTTGAGTGAAAATAATATTCAAGTAAAAGAAACAGACCTTGGAGATGTTCTTGTTGAATTATTTGAGTATAAACTTCCTTCATATCAAGTTGGACCTGGTATACATTTTGCTATTGAAGACATAGTAGCTAAAATTAAAGAGAAATATGGTGTTGAATTAGAACCCAACGCAAAAGCTATCGTAGAATATTACCGTGACATATATCGTAAGGAATTATTAAATGATGTTAAAGTTTCGCTCACTTCTGCTAATGCTATCTCGGCAGAGGATGGATGTATTATGTTGATGGAAAATGAAGGTAATATTAGTATAATAACAAGAGCTACTGAAAAACATATAGTTTTAGTAGGTACAACTAAAATCGTTCCAAGTGTTTTCGATGCTCTTCTTGTAACTAAAATGATCGAAAGGACGAATGATTCTACAGTGGCTTATATTAGCCTAATATATGGTCCTTCGGGTACTGCCGATATAGGAGGAGTGACTGTTAGAGGCATGTATGGAGCTAAAGATGTAGTAGTAATTCTTGTAGATGATTGGCGTACAAAAGCAAAAGAATCTTTTTATAGCGACTTCTTACGTTGCATATCTTGTAAGACGTGCAGTTTTGTATGCACAGCATCCAGAGTATTTGGTAATATATATGCTTCTAAATATGGTTTGGGAGCCTCTGCTATAATTAGAGATTATATCCATAATGGAATTGAAGCTGCAGTAGAGGATGGATTGTTTTTATGTACAGGATGTGAAAATTGTACTAATTGGTGTCCCGTAGAAGTTAATATAGCAGAAATTATGAGATCAATGAAAAAAGAGGCTACTGAAAAGGGTTTGTGTCCACCGGCTTTAAAAGGATATCAACAAAAAATATTGAAGGATAAAAATCCTTTTCTTAAAAAAAGTTAAAGAATTAGAAAATATTATTAAATTCGCTGTAAAGTAAAGAATACAGTTATTAAATTAAAAATTATATGAAGATATTGAAAAAAGAAGATTGAGTTGATAAAAATTCCTAAATTAATAGAGAACGAGGAAAAGAAATTTTCTCTCTTCCTAAACAAGAATAGATGCGGAGGCTGTCAAATCTGCGTAAATGTTTGCCCAACAGGAATATTAGAAATGAGTGATATGGTGAATATGCGTATTGCTTATATTCCAAGGGTAAAGGAAGGAAAAGAGAAATACTGCACTGCATGTCGTAGGTGCGAGTTCGGATGCCCAGATTGGGCTATATATATCTTAGAAGAAGGGAAAAGTGAAAATTTAGCAGAAAAGGTTAAAATTTAACGAGTTGATAAATATGAGTAAAGTTAACGATAAAAGATTCTTACCAGAAGGTAAGTATTTAATGATGGGCAATGTCGCAATGGCAGAAGGAGCTATTGCGGCGGGTTTAAAATTTTTTGGGGGATACCCTATTACTCCAAGTACCGAAGTAATTGAACATCTCGCAAAAAGAATGCCTGAAGTTGGAGGTTGTTGTATGCAAATGGAAGATGAGTTAGCTTCAATTAATGCTGTAATGGGAGCATCCTTAGTTGGAGCAAAAGCAATGACTGCTACTTCAGGTCCTGGACTTGCACTTATGAGCGAGACTATTTCTTTTGCGGCAAATTTAGAAATTCCATTTGTATTTTGCGATGTCCAAAGAAATGGTCCCGGAAATGGGTTTGTTACAGACCCACATCATAATGACATAGGTTTAATTAGATTTGCAGGAAATGGTGAATTTGGTGTAATTGCATTAGCACCGATTAATTGTCAAGAACTTTTCGATTTAACAATTATGGCATTTAATTTTGCAGAAACCTATCGTTGTCCTACTTTTATAATATCTGATGCTTATTTAGGGCATATTCATGAGGTAGTAAGTATACCAAAAAAGGAAGAAATATTGGATAAAGTCATAAAACGTGAAATTACGGATGATTGTGATACTACATATACATATACTTATTTAGATAAGGGAACCAATCAATTAATAACCCCTAAACCATTCATTATGGGTACTGAATATTGTGCTAGAAATATAGTTCAACAACCGCATGGCCCTCAGGGTTTTCCTGTAACACCAAGTAAAGCTATTGATTTTATTAAAGGAATTATTGATAAAATTAACAATAATAAAGATAAAATATGTTTAACCGATGAATATCAATTAGACGATGCAGAGATTGTTATAGTTGCATATGGCCTGCCAGTGAGAGCAGCATATAGATCTGTGGATTTAGCTCGGGAAGAAGGAATAAAAGTAGGAGTTTTTAGATTAATAACAGTATGGCCATTTCCAGATGAGAAAGTAAAAAATGCTATTAAAAATGCTAAGGCAATAATTGTACCAGAATTGAATTATATGGGAGTAATTGCCGAACAAGTTGAACGAGTAACTGATCCTGGAACGCCTGTAATAAGAATACCTAAAGTTTGTTTATTTCATCATCCAGATGATATTTTAAAAGTAATTATGGAGGTGGCTAAATAAATGTCTGAAGATGCTAAAGCTGCCTTGCCAAATGAAAAACCTGAACATCCCTATCTAGAGTATTCTGTAATAGGATCTTTAATTAAAAACTTCTCAACTCGGTTTTGCGCTGGCTGTGGGTATGGAATTATTGCAAATATCTTTAATAGATTTTTTCAAGATGAAAAACTTAATCCACAACAATATCCATTAGTTATTGGAGTAGGATGTTATACTCAAATTCAAGTTATTATCCATAAAGATGTACAGAAAATTTGGGTTTTGCATGGTAGAGCCGCAGCGGTAGCTACTGGGATGAAGATGGCTAACCCAAAATTAAAGCCTATTATTTTTTCAGGAGATGGAGATTGTTTAGGAATCGGGGGAAATCATTTCATTCATGCATGTAGAAGAAATATTGATTGTATTATTTTCATTTTTAATAATAGCGTTTATGCGATGACTGGCGGTCAAGCAGCACCAACAACGCTCTATGGGGCAAAAAGTTCAACTACTCCATATAAGATGTTTGAAAATCGAAGTGACGGTGTAAAACTTGCTTTAGCAGCTGGAGCTACTTATGTAGCAAGAACGACCGTTGCGCATCCACGTACTCTTATGAAATATTTTAAAAAAGCATTAAATCATAGGGGGTGTTCTGTGATTGAAATTGTTACTCCATGTGTTACTTATTTTGGACGGAAAAATCTAAATAATTTAGGTTCGGAAATAGGAGGGGAGAAAGGTGAAAAAATGGACTCAGGTGGAAGAATGATTGATTGGATAAAAAAAGTTACGGTGCGAAGAAATCAAGCAAAATTCATGAGCGAAGAGGAATTATTTAATAAATACGTTATTGGAGAATTTAGATATGAACCAGATAAACCTGAGTATTCAGAAGAATATGAAAAAATTCAGCGGATAGCTAGGGAGGCAAAATAATTAAATGAATCGATATGAAATACGAATATCGGGATTTGGAGGACAAGGAGTAATAACTCTTAGTAAAATGATAACAATGGCAAGCTCTATCTATGAAAATTTAGCTGCGACTCAAACAGAAGCATATTCAGCAGCAGCTCGAGGTGGAAGGTGTTGGGCTGAAGTTGTAGTTGATTTGGATAGAGACACAAAACAAATAGATTATCCTAAAGCATTAATACCTTATGATTTTTTAATCGTTCTTTCTGAAGAATCCGCTAAAGATATCAAACGAGATTCTTTAAAAACAGGAGATAATACTGGCTATTTAATATGGGATCCTTCTACTATTAAAAAATTCAGACTAGCACAAAAATTTAAATCTTTACGCATACCAGTTCAACGAATGGCTTTAGAAAAATTTGGAGATACAGTTTATGGGAATTCAATTCTTTTTGGAGCGTTTACAGCTCTTTCAAAAATTTTTTCTGAGGAAGCCGCAATTGAAACTATCAGAAATTTTGTACCAAAAGCCACTTTAGAAAAAAATTTGGAAGCTTTTGAGCTTGGAAAAGTCGAAGCAGAATATTTTTTAAAAGAACTTGAGGGTGAAAAAAAGTAATATGCACATTGAAAAAATAAAAAAAGGATGGCAAGAGCTCGATTCTGAAATCATCAAAACTGGTAAATGTGTCTATTGTGGGGCATGTGGAGCGTTTTGTGCAAATATTAAATTTGATCCTGAGAAAGAAATTCCTATAGAAGATGGATCATGTAAAGATATTAACACTTGTCGAGATGGCTTTGGTTTATGTTATAACGTCTGTCCAAAAACCGGAACAGATCAAATACCATTAAATCTTTTGGATAAATGGGTATTTGGCAAAGAACACGATAAAATTTTAGGGCATTATATAAAAATTGTGTCAGTAAAGCTAACTGATGATGCAGCAGCAAAAATTCCGATACAAGCTGGACCTTTAACTGCGCTATTAAATATAGCAATGGAAGCTGGTTTAATTGATGCCTCAATAATAACTGATAAAGACGAAAATTTTAGACCTTTTCCTATAATTGCTGAAAACCAAAATGATTTATTCAAAGGTATAGGATATAAGCCTAGCCAAAGTCCTTCGCTCTCTTTAGTGGGAGATGCTATTAACAAAGAATTTAATGACATCGCAATTGTAGGAACACCATGTCAAATTCAAGCTTTAAGAAAATTACAAAATCACCCAGGTTTTGATTTTGAGGCATATGATTTAATTTCATTAGCAATTGGAACATTTTGTTTTGGTACCTTTTATAATCAACAATTAGCAAAATGTTTTAATGAATATTATATAAATTCGAATGAAATTAAATCTATTAATTCAATTAAAAACGATTTTAAAATGAAAATTAAAACAGAATCTGGAGAGAAAAAGATTCCTCTTAATTATTTATATGATAATTCAGTCAGGCATGCTTGTTTTTCTTGTTCTGATTATACTGCCTCATTTGCAGATATCTCTGTAGGAAATGTAGGTAGCGAAGAGGGCTGGAGAACTCTCATAATTAGAACACCAAGAGGTCAAGAAATTTTCGATTTAGCTGTAAATCAAGGAATTCTTGAAATAAAAAATCTTGATAAAGATAATGAAGAACTAATTTTAGACATAACCAGAAATAAAACTGAGATTGTAAAAATAGAATCAATCGTGGAACACTCTCCTGAGATAAAAAGTTTTATTATTAGAAGTTCAAGAATAGCACAAGCTTATCGACCTGGAGAATTTGTTATTTTATGGCTTCCAGATGTTGATTTCTTGCCTATGTCAATTTCAAATGTAGTTGGAAATTTAATTGAAATTACTGTTCAAAAAATTGGCGAGGGTACTGCTAAATTATTTGAGCTAAAAGAAGGAGATAATATTGGAATAAGAGGGCCTTTCGGAAGCTCTTGGAATTACGAAGATGCTCAAAATATCCTTATAGTTGGTGGTGGTATGGGTATTGCAGCACTTACATCCTTAATTAACCCTTTAAAAAATAATAAAAAAAATGTATTTGTTGCAATTGGAGCAAAGGATGAATCTTCATTAATTTTCTCTGATAGATTAATAGAACTCATTCCTAATACGGCCTGTACGACTGATGATGGTTCGGTTGGAAAAAAATGTTTTGTTACTGATGAAATTGAGGAAATTATAGAAAAAGAAAATATTGATTTAATAATAACTTGTGGCCCTGAAATAATGATGAAAAAAGTGCTTGAAATTGCTGAATCTAAAAATATCATAGTTCAAGCTTCTCTCGAAAGAAAGATGAAATGTGGTGTGGGCTTATGCGGTTCATGTTGTATTGGAGAAAATAATGACATCTCTGTTTGTAAAGAGGGACCAATATTTAATTCTGAACAGTTGAAAAAATTCCCGCAATTTGGAACTTATATTAAATAATTTCTTTATTTTAATTACTTAGAAATAATAAAAGGAGTTATCAACCTTGGGAAAAAACTGGAAAGATGAGATATCTACACCTGCACTGGTAATAAATTACGACATAATGCAAAAAAATATCGAAACTATGCTTAAATTTACAAAAGAAAATAAGGTAAATTTAAGGCCTCATACAAAAACTCATAAATGTCCTGTTATTGCAAAGGAACATCTAGAAATCGCAAAACGACTCAATGCAGAAAATAAAGGAATTTGTGTGGCACGAATAGGAGAAGCGGAAATATTTGCCCAACATGGTTTTGATGATATTTTAATAGCTAATCAGGTAATCGAACCAAATCAAATGAAACGCTTAATTGAATTAAATAAAACCTTCTCAGTAAAAGTATGCGTTGATTATGAAAAAAATATTGTAGATTTGAATAATTTAGCTTCTAAGGAGAATGTTAAAATGGAAGTTGTGATGGAGGTTGACGTCGGGTTGGGGAGAAATGGAGTTCAACCCGGAGAACCTGCTCTAAAAATTGCTAAATTAATAAAGAAACAACCAAATTTAGATCTAATCGGACTTCAAGGGTATGAAGGACATTTAACAGCAATAAAGGATCCTGAAATACTAAAAAGAAAAGCAGAAGAATGCATGCAAAAACTAGTCGATACAAGAGATATTCTTAACAAGAATGGATTTAAGATCGACTATTTAACTGCTGGGAACACGGTATCTTACAAATACTCGGGCAAGGTCGATGGAATCACCGAATTACAAACAGGTACATATATCTTCAACGATGAACATTATTATAGAGTCTCACCAGAATTCGATATGGCAGTTACTATACTAGGGACGGTAACTAATAATCCTGGAAATAGATATTATACCATTGATGCTGGATTAAAAGCAGCTACTAATGATAATGGTAATCCTATCTTCAAGGATTATCCTAAATGCAAAATTAGAGTAATGACAGAAGAGCACTCTATTATTAGAGCAAGTCCTAAAGATAATTTTGAAATTGGACAAAAGCTTGAATTATATCCATCCCATATTTGTACTACTGTAAATTTATATGATTTTTTTACTGTAGTGAAAGATGGGGAAATTATCGCAAAATGGGATATTCTAGCAAGGGGAAAAAATTATTAGGGTTTAAGGTGTAATATAAAATATGACAAATATAGAATATTTTAATCCTGGAACTCCTGTCGCTGGGCCTTACACTCCGGGCGTTAAAGTTGGAAACTTGATTTTTGTATCAGGTCAAGGTCCTGCAGCCGGAACAACAGATATAAAAGAACAAACTTTAACTACCCTTGAGAATGTTAAAAAAATTCTGGAAGTAGCAGGATCCAAAGTCTCGAAAATAGTGAAAGTATCTGTTTTCTTGAAAAATATTAAAGATTTTGGTAAGATGAATCGAACATATAGGAAATTTCTTGAAAATAACGGAGTTGATGAAAGATTTCCAGCTAGAACAACAGTTGAAGTGGCAAATTTACCCGCAGAAGGAATGTTGATTGAAATAGATGCTATAGCAGAAATTTAAATTCTATTATCTAAATAAAATAATAAAATGAAAGTTGGATATGTACAAAATTCTCCTATTTTTGGAGAGAAAGAAAAAAATTTTGCTCAGATCGAAAAGTTAACAGATAAAATTGAAGCGGATTTAATAGTTCTTCCGGAACTTTTTGCAACTGGTTATACATTTATTTCAAAAGAAGAAGCATATAATATGGCTGAAATTATAAATGGAGATACATCAATCTTTCTACAGCAAGTCTCCCAGAAAACGGGGGCTATTATTGTTGGCGGATTTGTTGAAAAAGAAGGATCTGAAATCTATAATTCTTCAATGATGGTTTTTAAAGAGAAAATCATTGGCACATATAAAAAAATTCATCTTTATAATAAAGAAAAAATATGGTTTTCTCCGGGAAATAAACAATTTATGGTATATGAAATTAATAATGTTAATATTGGAATAATGATATGTTTTGATTGGATTTTTCCTGAATCGGCAAGATCGCTTGCTCTTCTTGGCGCAGATATTATTGCGCATTCTGCAAATTTGGTTCTTCCGTATTGTCAGAATGCAATGAAAACTCGCTGTCTTGAAAATCGAGTTTATGCAATTACTGCAAATCGAATAGGAACGGAAGAAAGAGGTGAAGATAAATTTATATTTACTGGAGCTAGTCAGATAACCGCATTTGATGGTAAGATTTTATCATCCGCTCCTGTAAATGAAATATTTGTTGATATTGTTGATATTGATATAAATGCTGCTCGCAATAAATCTCTAAATGAATTTAATAATTTATTTAAAGATCGAAGACAAGAACTTTATAAACTTTAAAGATTGAGAATGAAATATGATAAAAAACTTATTATATGGGATATATCCAAAATAGTATAATGAAGGTGAATTGAAATTGAACTCAAAAAATATTTTAATTACTGGTTCTGGCTCTGGCCTTGGCAGAGCAATGTCTATAAGATTGGCGTCTGAAGGGTATAATATCATTTTAAACGGAAGAACTGAAAGTAAATTGATTGAAACCCAGGAAATATTAAAAGAATATAATGTGAAGACTTTTATTAAGACTGGAGATGTCTCAGATTCTAAATTTGTAGAGTCTATGATTTCTGAAATAATTGACGACGTAGAATTACTTCATGCTGTTATCAATAACGCTGGAATTAGTGGGAAACCCGGCTCAATTCTTAGAATGGCTGAAGCAGAGGCACAAAAAATAATGGATATAAATTTTAAAGGAACCTGGTTAGTATCGAAGTATTCTGGATTAGCAATGAAAAAACAAAGAAAATTAACGCCTCTTAGGGGAAAAATTATCAACGTTTCTTCCTTTGCTGGATTAGAACCAATGCCTAGCCTAGGCATGTATAGTTGTAGTAAAGCGGCAATAATATCACTTACAAAATCATTCGCAAAAGAATTAGCACCTGTAATAACTGCGAACGCAATATGCCCTGGTTATCATATTACACCAATATACAAAAATGATCCTAATTTAATTCAATCCATGTGGAATTCGATAAACATGATTCCTTTATTAGAAAGAGTGGGAACAGCTGAAGATGTTACTGGTTTAATTTCTTACTTAGTTTCAGACGATTCAAATTATATGACCGGACAAATAATAAGTATATGTGGTGGAGTAATTCTACATTAATGAATCCTAAATATTAATTATTTTTAGAAATGGTAAAAATGAGTAAGAGATTAGATTATAGAAAAGGAGCACGTGTTATTGTAGAAACATGTATGGGAATAAAACCTAATGAAAAGGTATTAATTATCACCTCACGAGGTTTTAAAAAAAATGCACTTCTTTTAGCTGAAGAAGCAGAGGGTTTAGGGGCAGAAGTAACTACACTTAATGTAGATGCAAATAAAGATATGCTAATAGAACCCCCCAAAGAGGTAAGTCAGAAAATGCTTAAATCAAATGTAATTTTAGGGGTACTACCCTATAGTACGATACAACTATTTCTTCATATGAATGCAAGACGAGCAGCTACAGATGCAGGAGCAAGAGTAGGAGGTGTCCCCTACATTAACCCTAATATTACGAGCGAAGATGTTTATGAAATTACTGAATTAACGGAAAAATTATCAGAAATATTAACAAATGGGGAAGAAGCGAGAATTTATACCCACTTAGGTACTGATGTTGTATTATCTATAAAGGATAGGATTTCTGCTCCGTTAAGTGTTAGACATGTTGTTCCTGGAGCATGGGGGGCTGTGCCTGAATACTCAGAAGCGGCAATAGCTCCTGTTGAGGGGACAGCACAAGGCATATGGATAATAGATGTGTTTTTCGAAAAAGTTGGAGCTATTAAAACTCCCGTTAAGGTATTAATAAAAAATGGACGAGCTGTGAAAATTGAAGGTGCTGAAGAAGCAGATAAGATACGAGCCATTATCGAAGCGGCAGATGAGAATGGAACTAATATTGCAGAGTTGGGAATAGGGACTAATCACACCGTTAAGCATACAACTGGAACTGTGGGGGATAAAATGATGAAAGGTACAGCCCATCTTGCTATTGGCAAAAATATTAATATTGGAGGTCAAACCTATAGCAATATACATCACGATGGAGTCATGGATAAAATTTCCATAGAAATTGATGGGAACTTAATTCAAAAAGAAGGGAAATTTCTTATATAACACAATTGAAAAGTAAATATATCTTAAGTTGAAGTAAATTTTGTAATAAATTAAGATTAATATCTTAGAAAAAACTAGATCAATAAATATAAAAATTTAGGTTCGATATATTTTACAAAAGAATATAAAAACATAAATAAAATCTCTATCCATTCTTTTAATAAATTCTAAAACTCGATTTAATGTCTAATCTACAAAATAATTCTGAAAATGTTATTGAAGATATAATTTTAAATACCAATGATAAAGAAGCTCAATCTAGAAAAAGAAAGGATTATATAGAGCCTGCTGTCTTTTGTTTAATCTTATTAGGTACATTTTTAACCTCTTTCTATAATTATCTTCTTTTCCATACCATTGCTGAACTATTTAGTATTATTATTGCTGGCGGAATATTTGTAATAGCATGGAACAGCCGAAAAAATATAGATAATTCTTATTTTTTGGTTGTTGGCATTGCATTTATCTTTATTGGTTTTATAGATTTAATCCACACACTAGGATATACTGGAATGGGGATATTTATAGGATACGATTCAAATCTTCCAACATCATTATGGATAGCAGCTCGTTATCTTCAAGCCTTTTCTTATTTATATGCAATCTTAGTTGTTAATAAAAAAGTAAATCCAAATTATTTAATGATTATATATACAATTATTACTTCTCTATTGTTATTCTTAATTTTCAATGGGTTTTTTCCTGTCTGTTATATTGAAGGTTCAGGATTAACACCCTTTAAGATTATAAGTGAGTATATTATCATTTCCATTCTTTTTTTGACTATATGTATAATGTATAAATTTCGGAAAGAATTTAACAAAAAAATATTTATTTTTATCGTAGCTTCGATTGTTTTAACAATGATTTCCGAATTGGCCTTCACTTTTTATGTAAGCACTTATGGTCTTTCTAACTTAATCGGACACATGTTTAAGATTATCGCATTCTTTCTCTTATACAAAGCTATTATCGAAATCGGATTAGAAAAACCTTTTAATCTTTTATTTAGAAAATTAAAGCAGAGTGAAAGTTCGCTACTTGAAGAAAAAGAATTTACTGAAACTGCATTAAACTCACAGAGAGACACCTTCTTCATATTTGATCCATCAACTGGTAAAGCTATAAGATGGAATAAAGCATTTAGCCAAGTTAGTGGTTATAGTGATGAAGAAATTTCTTCAATACCAGCACCAATTTCATATTATAACGAATATGATTTAAAAAAAGCAGCAGTAGCAATTGAAAATGTAAAAAAAGAAGGAAAAACTGTAGTTGAAATGAACTTAATCACTAAAAATGGAAAAACTATCCCTTTTGAATATGTTGGAACATCTATAAATGATGAAGAAGGTAATCCTAAATATATCCTTTCTATAGGGAGGGATATCACTGAACGGCAAAAGGCAGAACAAAAATTAGAGGAAAGTGAAGAACGATTCCGCTCTCTAGTCGAGACTACAAGCGATTGGATATGGGAAGTGGATGAAAATGGAGTCTATATATATTCCAGTCCAAAAGTCATGGATCTATTGGGATACGCCCCGAAAGAAGTTATTGGCAAAACTCCCTTTAATCTAATGCCCTTAGATGAGGCGGAACGCGTTGGTAGAATCTTCCAATCCATTATTCTATCGCAAGAGCCTTTTGAAGGGCTTGAAAATACGAATCAACATAAGGAGGGGCGAATAATAACGCTTGAATCCAGTGGAGTTCCAGTCTTTGGGAAAAATGGAAATTTAAGAGGTTATCGTGGCATCGACCGAGATATAACCAAGCGCAAAAAAGCAGAACAAAAATTAGAGGAATTTGTTTCAACAGTTTCACATGAATTGCGTACGCCTATAACTGTATTGATTATGTCAATAGATTACTTAAAAAATCAAAAGGATAAGCTCACGCCAGAGGTTGAAGCAAAATTACTGGAAGGAATTTCTAGAAACATCACATCACTTAATGAATTGGTTGAAGATGTTCTCACCCTTTCAAAAATTGATGAAGAAAAATTAAAAATGGAATGGAAAGAATTCTATCCATTAGAAGTTATTCATGAAATTATAGACCTGATGGAACCTCGTCTAAAGGCGAAAGAAATAAATATTGAGGTTGATATGCATGAAGGGATTCAAATATTTGGTTCTAAAAATATTATTGAAGAAATTTTTAAAATATTAATCGATAATGCGATAAAGTATTCCCATGAAAATTCAAGGATTGAGATTAAAGCAATAGATAATTACAAATATATTATTGATTCTAAAGAAATTCTGGGAGTTCTGTTTCAATTCAAAGATTATGGAATAGGTATTCGTAAGGAAGATATACCATACTTATTTAAGCGGTTTTTTAGGTCAGAAGATGTAAAAAATATTTCTGGAAGTGGATTAGGACTATCCATTGCAAAGGAGCTAACAAAATTTCATGATGGAAAAATATTTGTTGAGAGTGAGTACGGAAAAGGCTCTACTTTTTCTGTATTTTTTCATAGTAATAAAAATAAAGAATAAAAAAATATAAAAAAATAATTATCTACAAAAATATTTAATATTAGAAGAGAGTGACCTTAATTTGAATCCGCTAATTCTAGTTGTGGAAGACAATGAAGATATTTTATTCAATTTAAAACTAATATTAGAATCCAATAATTACCAAGTGATTACTGCAAAAA
>JAHPZI010000024.1 GCA_019058295.1 Promethearchaeota archaeon
GGGTAGGTAAAGGTGGAAGTTTTAAAGGCGGTATAGAATTGAGTTATACTCATTCGTTGGTTCAAAGTGTTGAAGTAAAATATGCTGCTCCTGTATTTTTTACACATCTTCCATCAACTCCAATGATGGCTCGTGTTGTTCGCGGACATAGATTATTTAGAACACGATGGAGTTTTCCTCTCCTCCCAGAAGAAAAAGGAGATAATCTTCAATTAGTTATAATGAAAGGCAGTATCGGCTTCGGAAATGACTATTCAGTTTATTTGGGTGATGTAAAAGTCGCAAACGTTGATCATCAAAAGATCACTAAAGATGTTGAAATAGACATCTATAATGAGGATCTTGCAAAAGACAAAACATTTGTAATGATTATTACACTTTTTGGCTGTATTTGTTTCTTTATGAAAGATATCGAAAAAGAGCTTAAGAAATATACTAAACAACTGAGGGATACAGGAACAACAGATTACCCCATACCTAAGTTTGAATTAGACCTCTTTAAAAATCCTCGTATGATAAGAAGATAAACCAAAACTTAATTATTTTCAAATATATTAATTTTTTTTATTATTTCTCTTTTATATAGAAATGTAAGAATAACCTAAAGTTATAAAAGAAAATAAAAAAAGATTTTTGATAAAAATATAATTTTTTTTCGCTTATTTTTCTTAGTTATGGGATAATTATTTGGCACCCATTTTTTTCTTCCAGGATTTATATGCTCTTGTTTCTCTGCCCCTAATAGTTGCAGCTCTTCCAGTCTCCTTAGTATACTCTTTCATGCGATCTTCTTCGCTCATTTTTTGAACTTTTTCTCGCTCTATTTCCATATCGACTTCTTCTTTTTCCTTTTCATGTACAATTATTCTTAAAAATAGATATACGAGATGGTTCCAGATAACAAACATGAGGAAGAAAAATAGAACTACACAAAAAAGCACAATTCCAATCCAAAGAATCCAATGTCCTGCATTAAAGTTTTCAACCATCCACTTCCATAGACCAGCAATTACGTCCCAAAAGTCTGCTGTCAATACTCCAATAATTATGGCAAAAACTGTAAAATAAATTCCCAATAGTAGAACTCCAACAAGCCACCTTAGGAGATTTTTACCTTCATATTTCTTCGCAATCTTACGGTTCTTATATAAGATCCTGCACATCCTATAAATACCGCCTCTAAACGCCGCATAGAAGAAGACTAATACTAAAACATGTGCTGTAATAATCGCACCCCATATTGCAATTTGATACGCAAGTTCAAGATTCAAATACCAATTCCAGACATCAGCAGGTATTCCAATAAGGAATGTGACGTATGTCCCTGTCATTATAATAATTGTTGCGAAAACAAATGAATAATAAAAAAGTCGAGCAATACGAACATCCCAAGTTGAATACAAATCAAGAGGATCTTCTGCCCTATCAGGTGCGCTTCTAGGTTTTCTTGGCATAATTTACCATCTTTTTTTTTTTAGTTTATATTTATAGTTAGAGTTTTTATATTAATTATTAATTTCTCTTTTATTTGAATGTTTTTTAAATTATTGTTTTATAATTGATAAAAGAATTTTATTTAAATTCGATCTGCTAAATTTCCTTGACAGAAAGGGCAACTCTCCCTTGTTGCATTCTCACCTTTTAATTCTTCACCACAAAATGGGCAGAATATCTTTTTTACTTTTTCTTCTTCACCCTTCACTTCAACTTCTTCCACTTTTTCAACTTTTTTCTCCATAATTTTTTTTCCAGATTTCACAAGTACTTTTTCTTTCGCAGTGAGATGTTCTAATGGTTTTGGTTTCTCAAAAGGTTCTTCTGAAACTTTTAATTGAGTTTCACAAGTTGGGCAATATTTCTTTTTTCGACCGTATTTATTGTAAATTAAATATGCAATTAACCCGAATCCTAAGGAACAAATAATAGCCATTACCCAAATTGTTTTTTGAAATGAATCTAGTGGTTTTTTTGAAGGTTCCACTTCTTTTTCACAATAATCGCAATACCAGTATTTTATTTTTCCCATTTTTACTCATTTAATTATGTGAATTTTTTTAATATAGATTGGCGTAAGTTAAAAATATTTAGATAATTATATTTAGGCATCTAAAGTAATAAAACTATTTATCGATTAAAATAATTTTTCATGATTAAACTTTCAAGAATTTTTACTCTTTTATAGGCGCAATAATCGTGTTGAAGAAATCATTCTATATTGAAACTTATGGCTGTACCTCAAATAAAGCGGATTCGATGATAATTACTACAATTTTAAAAAACTCTAAATATATTCAAACGGAAATTGAAGAGGCAGAATTTATAATTATAAATACATGCGCTGTAAAGGAACAGACTGAAAATAAGATTAAGAATCGTTTACGAGAATTATTTGAATTATGTGAGGAGGATTCAGGAAGATATTTAATTATTGCAGGATGCTTACCTCATATTGCTCCAAAGTACATTAAGGTTATCAAAGATATAATACCCACATTCTCAGCTATTATAGGGTTAAATTTTATTCATAAAATTCCTGAAATTTTTAATAAAATCAAAGAAGGAGGGAAAAATCTGATTTTTAAATCAACTGAAAAAATTGATAAGTCTGAATTTCTAATTCAACATGCTCCAGGAAAGATCACTGGATTTATTCCTATCTCTGAGGGATGTCTGGGAATGTGTTCATATTGTTGCGTGAAAAACGCGAGAGGTAAATTAAATTGTTATAATCCTGAGAGCATTATAAAAAATGTAAAATTTCAATTAAGTCAAGGAATTAAACAGATATATCTTACCTCGCAAGATTGTAGCATTTATCAATATGATGAAATAAATTTATGTCATTTGATTCAAGAGATAACAAAATTAGATTATCATTTTTACTTGAGAATTGGAATGATTAATCCAAGTTTTCTAATTAATAATTTAGATCAACTTATTAATATTTTTAAGCTAAAGAAAGTTTATCAGTTTTTACACATTCCAATTCAATCTGGGAGTAATAAAATCCTTGAAAAAATGCAAAGACCATATTTAATTTCGGATATAATTGAACCAATCGAATTTTTAAGAAGTGAATTTCCATTATTATCTATCTCGACGGATATAATATGTGGATTTCCAGGTGAAACTGAATATGATTTCTATAGAACAATAAATCTAATTAAATGGCTCAAGCCAGAAATCTTGAATATCTCAAAATTCACAGGCCGCCCCGGTACTAAAGCAAAAAAGATGAAACAATTGGATAGCAGACTCATAAAAGAACGTTCAATTCGATTATCAAGAGTTTTTAGAAATACTTTATTAACACTTAATAAAAAGTGGATAGGTTGGGAAGGGCAAGTCTTAGTTTTACATAAAGGCTCTATAGAAAATCAGGCTTTTGGTAGAAATTTTGCATATAAAAATATTTTTATTAATGATTATAAAGAGGAGTATGGGACATTTATTAGAGTTAAAATTAATAAAATTGAGGGATTTAACTTATATGGTAAAAAGAAATAAAATAAAAGTGATTTTTGCTGTTTTTTTCTATTTTAATTTAAATCTCTCTAAAAATGCCGTCAATCTTGAGCGATGAAATCGAACTCCAATATCATCAGGGTTAGCTCCCATTGCCAAGGCAAATAATTCGGTTATATACAATATTGGTAAACCAAAATTCCCTCCAGATACACCTTCTGCTTTTTTCTGATTCGAGTCTAATTGTTGAAAACAGGCTGGACATATAACAACAAATGCTTCTGCTCCCGCATTAATAGCACTTTGAAGTTTATTTGCTAATATTTGCATAGAAGGTTCCTCTTCCATATTACCAACACCGCTTCCACAACAAAGAGCTTCTTCATCATAATCTACAGGTGTTGCACCAGTAGCGGCAGCTAGTTCTCTTAATTTGACAGGTTTCATAGGATCATCTGTCTGCAATTTTTCAGAAGGTCTCATGTAATGGCAGCCTGTATGGCATGCAACCTTAAGCCCAGAAAAATCAACTGTAAAATGTTCTTTTATTTTTTCAGGCCCATAATTATATAATACTTCTACAAAATGCCATACATTAATATTTCCTTTAAATTCACGCCCAAGTGTTTTTAAGATCTTATTTATTTTTTCTCGCTCGTGATCATCTTCCTTTAATTCTTCATTGACCAATTTAAGAGTTTGAAAACATCCATTACATAGAGAAACTATATCTTTTCCTTCCGCTTCAGCAATTGTAAGATTTCTAGCTCCCATTGCCATCCAACTCAAGTGATCCGTCGAATTAAATCCTACTGGATCAGGACAACAAGCAAATGCTCCCTCGGAGATCTTTATTCCAAGTTTATCAAATACAATGCGCGCTGAGGCTTCAATAAATGGTATTCTGTTGCCGATAACGCACCCTTCAAAAAGTTTATATTCTTCTGCTTTAGCCATTCTTATTATCCATCCTTCATTTAGAATGTTATATTTTTTTATTAATTAGGTTTATATTGAATTAATTAAAAAATTTGTTAAAGTTGTAAATTATCATCATAGAAATTCAGCATTAAAATAAAGTCGAATTAAAAAAAAAAAATAAATTAAATTTTTAAAAATTAATCCTTCTTGAAAGTTCTTCTTGCAAATATTGTAAGGATGACACCAAATAATCCTATACCACCGCTAATTAAAGCAAATACAATAGCTAATGGTCCTGCCATAAAATTTGTAATGATAAATATTATGAGTCCAATTAGGCCCATCCCCGCTCCGAGACCAATAATGAATTTTCCAAGTCCGATCTTATCCCTAGTAACTAAAATCGCTCCAATAATCACAGCAATACCTCCAAGACTAGCGATAAAAGCAAAAATAATTAAAACTATTGATAATGCTAATGCTACTTCTTCACCAAGCAGATCAGAGGCTATACCGAATACCAAAGCAAAAAAAGAGACGCTTCCTACTAAAGAGCTTACAAACATGAGGATGCCGCCTAAAATACATAACAATACCCACTTCTTTTCTACTGCCATTTTTATTCCTCTTTTTAATTTGAAATTAAATTTTTAATTAGATTTATAATCCTCTTTATTAAATTTTAAAATATAAATACTTGGATTTTAATTTAAAAAAAAATACTTTTATTTATTTCTAAGTAAATTTTTACGTTCAATTTTTTTAAGATATGGAGTTTTAAGAGATTATAATTCTTTCTGGATGAGTATATATATTCATCCTTGCTCCCCTCACAAATCCTATTAATGTAATTCCGTAAGCAAAAGCTAATCGAATTCCGGATTCGATCGCTGCTGATAGTGAGGCGACAATAGGAATTTTTGCTCTTATTGCCTTTAGAACAGAATCTCCCGTTAATCTTCCCGTTGTTGTGAGAAATACATTGTTAAAAGATAATTTTTCTGATAATATTTCTCCTATTACTTTGTCAATTGCGTTATGTCTACCAATATCTTCTTTAACGCTTAAAATTTTTCCATCTAAATTAAAAATTGCCGCTCCATGACATCCTCCCGTTTCTTTAAACAATACAGTTTCTTTTTGCATTTGTTTTATACTGGAAAAAATAATTTCAGAGCGAACTTTTAAATTATCTTTAGATTTAAGAGATATTTTAGTGTTATCTAAAGTTTTTTTGATGACATTTCGCCAAGGCGATGATATACCACAAGTAGTATCAATTACACGACTTACGGGATTAATGTCAAGATCTTGTATATTAAAATTAATTGAATCGTTTAGATTAATGAATATCTGATTATCCAACTCATCTATTTTAATTTCTCTAATATCATCAATCGAATTTATGATACCAATGAAATATAAAAACCCTATGGCTAGCTCTCTCAAATCTTTTGGAAGACAGATAATATTTACTAGAGGTTCAGAATTAACAATTATATCAATAGGACTTTCAACGAGAACAATATCTTGTGTATTCTCTTTTTCAGATTTCTTAAGTCTAGTGATATCTACAGAGCGTTTGAACAAAAGTAGTCCCTAATTTAACTATTCTTAATATTATAATTTATCTAATTATGAATATTAAAGAAGTCAATATTTTAATTATAACTATTTAAATTTAAAAATCAGGTAAAAAAATGAGTAAAAAAATACTATACTGCAATATACAATCTGCCATTAGTTTCTTTTTTGGTTGCATGATCCCCGCTATATTCAATGAATTTTCCTTTAATAACGTCGCCGTTTGGAAGTGTTATTTCGTTAATCTCTCCCATTTTTTTAAAAGAAGGAAGTTTTTTTGAAACTTTTCCTTTAATGACTATTGTTCCCCAAGCTTGATCTGCTCCAGCGCATCGATCGACATCACCTTCCACTATTATTGTACCTCCGTGATTGTGAATTCCTAAAAATGAATCAGCTCCACCACATATTAACATAGGAAATTTTTTAGCTCCTTTTGAACTTCTTGCCCATAGCATAGATTCGTGTCCTACCTTTCCCTTTACTTTAATAAGCCCATTCTCCATACCTTTCCAAAATCCTCGATAAGCAGATCCTATATAATTTCCCGCATCTCCTGTTATTTCTAATTCTCCACCTTTTAGCATCGCTCCTGCCCAATCATCAGCATTTCCATTTATTAAAATCTTACCTCCGCCCATCTGATTTCCAACGTGCATACCTACATTTCCATTTATTATAATTTCTCCACTCGTCATTTTTTCCCCTATTCTCTTAATATTAGAAAGATCACCTTCAATAATTATTTTTAAATCATTGATTTCACTTGATTCCCCCGAAACATCAAAATAATCTCCTATTTTTTCCTTCTCTTTTCCATGATATACAATTAATCCTTTAATTTCATCAATCTTTTTACCGGCAAAATTGTCAGGAGTAATCGATTCTGCTTCTAATGGGACGATTGGTTGTTTTTTTAATTTTAATTTGACTTCGGTCATCTTTTTACTCCCCCTTTTTTTCTTTCACTTTCTCTATAAGTTTTTCTAATATCTCTTTATCAGTTAATATACCTTTTGGAGCGTCCTTAACTTTTCTTAATCTAAGAGGAACGCTATCCATACGATAAGCTGTACCTTCACACTCGATTCCAGCATATGCAGGTGGCAAAATAATATCTGCATTTTCGGAAGTGGGGGTTTGATGAGGTTCTATTACAATTAAAGGATGTTTAAACATATTCTTTACGGAGGCAGCAGGAAAATTACTAGCCGGATCAGAAGAAATCATCAAAGATGCATCAATTTGGTCTTTTAAAAGCAATTCAACTGAGGAAAATTCTCCTGGGTTATATCTGGGATATCCTCTTGAAAAATCGATTGAATAAGGATAGCCAGTGTTCCATGTAAAAACTTGGTTTGCTCCCGTAACATTATAATGTCCACGCATAGGAGTGATTAAGAATTTAGTATGATCGTTTAATTCCCTTGTGAGACATATGGCCGCATCTATATTTCGATGGTGAGCTAAAGATTGTGTTAAACCCATCCCAAAGAAAATTACACCAAAATTACAAGATTTTGCTTTATCTGCCAATTCTTTAATACTTTCCATTGAAACTCCTGATATTTCTTTCTCATCCAATTCTACTCCTCTAAGTATAGCTCTAATTGCATTTAATAACTCATAATCCTCGCTTGGATTTACTTGAATGAATAAATCTGCAATTTGAGCAGTATGTGTATTTCGAGGATCTATGACAACAATAAATCTATCGTTTCGTCCATCTTTTCTAAAATAACCCCTTACAAATTCGCTATATCTACTTAGATGTCTTGGATGAGCGTGAACGGGATTACAACCCCAGAATATTACCAAATCAGCTCTATTTTTATATTCTCCTAAAGTTGACGTGGGAACTCCTACATCCTGTTCAGCTAATATAGTGGGACCATGGCAAACTGATGCGGTATTATCTAAAATTCCACCAAGTATTTCAGCTAATTCAACACCTTTACTCTGGGCATCGCATTCTGTACTTGAAAATCCATAAAGTAAAGGTCTTTTTGCCTTAACTAAAATATCTGCAGCTTTATCGATTGCTTCATCCCAAGAAGCTTCTTTAAAAGAACCCTTCACTTTAATTAAAGGCTTTTCATATCTATGCTCACTTGGATTAGATGCGAAAAACTTTTTTGTCCCAATTTGGCACCCATTTCTAACTTCTATAATCTTATTATCAGCCACGTCTACTTCAAGATCATCGCAAAGTGTACCACAAAAAGGACAAACAACATCATAAACAGTTTTTATTTTTTTTACTGCCATTTTTTATACCTCAATTAACGTTTTAATTAATTCTAATGCGTCTAAAACTTTTCCATCTTTTATCACTTGTACTTTTGCTTTCATTCCTTTATAAGTTGGAGTTCCGCAAGATTGAGAATCTGGATTAACAACCTGATTTGCCCAAGGTCCCATAGGTATAAAAATTATTCCTGGATGAGGGCCTTCCTCGGAGATGGTTGAATATACAATAACCTCGCCAAAATCGGTTGAAACTTTAACTGGTGTGCCAGGAATAATATCTAATTTCTTAAAATCTTCAGTATCAAATGTACAAATTGCTGCTGCTCGGACATTTTCTTTAGTAGTTTTTCCGCCTTCTAAGGCAACGCCTTGATTAATTGTCCGGCCTGTTAATAATATCAAATTCTCTAAACTCATTTCTTCTCTTCGCTCCATTTTAATGTTTTTAATTTTTGTACAAGATTCGGCCAGAATGGTTCTTTAAATTCTCCGGAATATTTAACATCTGTAATTTCTAATTTTATTGCCCCTGTTGGGCAGGCATTATCGCATGCTCCACAGAAGATACATTTTTCATCATCTACAACAACGTTAGGTACTCTTTCCCAACCCTTTTTATCAGATTTGGATGGTACTGTAATTGCTTCTGATGGACAAACTTCTGCGCACGTCTGACAGCCACCAGGACACTCTTCATCAACTATACTTATTTTACCATCAGTATATTGCTTTACAACTCTTCCACTATCTAATTTTTTAGCCTCAAAATCAAGTTTAGGAACTGCTTTTTCTTTTACTAAGGTTAGATCATCTAAGTTAACTTCTTCTCCATTTATTTTCAAAGTTAATGCACTAAATGGACACATATAAACGCATGTGCCGCACATTACGCAAGCGGTTGGATCGTAGACTTCTGGAATTATATCTTCCGTAGTTGGAAATCTTTTAGAAGCTCCAACTGGTCCACGTGAAATAGCTTCTTTAGGACAAACTCTTGCGCAAGTCCCACAGCCAACACATTTTTCTCTATCGAGAATTAATTCTAAACTTTCAGTAAGATATTGCACTTTTACATGTTCTTCTTTTTCGCTAATTTTTCTTGAAATTTTAGGAAACGACATTTTTATTACCTCACTTCACTTCTAGAACTTCTATTTGAATAGCTGATTGAGGACAGCACTCAATACAAACACCACAACCATCGCAATTAGGATTCCTATCTTCTATATAAATAGGAAAAGCAATTCCATTTTTTACTAATATGACTGCATTTTGTTCATCTAATCGTCCTATTTCTTTTAATAGATTAAAATTAATTGGACAAGAAACTACACAAACATTACATCCCGTACATAGGTTTTTGTTAATTTTAAGCTTAAAAATTTGCATGTTTTTATCCCATTAGGACTTAAACGATTAATTTATGAAAATTAAAAATGTATAAACTTAAGTCATTAAATAAGAAATGCTATAAAAAATTTGTTATAGGATTTCTTAAGCTATGACCTAATTATAATTCCAACTAATCATAAAAAATATTTATGCAACAGATTAGAAAAAATTATTACTTTTTATTTTATGAAAAAATGTTTATTTATATATTTGAAATAGTACCGAAAAAATGCTTGAATTTTTAAATTCAAAATGGAAAAAATTAAAGAGGTGAATCGTAAGTTTAATAATTCATCTTCTTTCAGTAATTACATCAATTAAAGAAAGAGGTATATTTATGAGATTATTTTTATTATCCTCTAATACTACAATATCATCTTCAGTGATAGATTTAAGAACTCCCGCAAATTCTATATTAATTCCTCTTATATATACATAAACTCCATTATTCACTAAATTCTCAATTAAATTTTTTGGAATCATTTTTATTCAAACTTCTAATATTTTATTTTAATAATTATTTATTGTCTTCTTTCTTAAAATTTTTTAAGCTTATAGTTTAATGTTAAATAGTACTTAGTAGATAAAAAAATTATAAAATTTAAAATTCATTTGGCATTTTCTTAAGCTCTGCGAGAGAGAACACAGGTCC
>JAHPZI010000025.1:0-12317 GCA_019058295.1 Promethearchaeota archaeon
ATAATCCATCCAGTTGAATTCGTGAAAACACCATCCGAACAATTAATTTGAAATTGATAATATCCCCAAGGTAATGTGGTATTATAATAATAAAGAATTCCATCTGTCGCATTGAAATCCGAAGGATCTGCTTTTTCCATTAAAAAAGTACCAGTAGCGTTTATTGTAATATTTACTATTAGAGGTAAGTTATTATCAGCATCGTAATACCATATAGTATAATTAAAGAGAGTGCTATTACTCCCAATAATGGGATTAAGATCAGCGCTCTGAAGTTCTGGATAAAAATTATTATCCAAATTAACTTCTAAATCGTTATACAAAGCTGTAGACACAGCAAAATCGCTATCATTAGCTGTAAATAAATAGGTGTAATTAAAAGGATCTGGAGCTAAATAAGTTATATATTGATATATGCATCCATCTGTATAGTTATCATCCGAAATATCTCGTTTCTGCATTTCATAAGAAGTACTATTAATAGTTACATTCATATAAATCGGATCATTATTATCCAGATCTGTATAAATAACAGTAAAATTAAATTGAGTCAATTGATTCCCTATTTTAGGAATCACTTTTTCTTGTGTTAGGGTAGGTTGATTATCATTAATAATATTAGTTGAAAAATAAACAATTTCAGATTTAAACCATATACCAGTTGAAGTATTAGCGAATACTTGAACTGTATGAGAGCCATCTGTAGGGATTGCCATTACTGCCACGTTATTCGACATTGTTTTGTTATTCTGCCCGTCTAATGAGTAACATAAATAATTGGGTGTAAATATTGTTGTAGTGTTTAATAAAATTCCTTTTTCTAAATTATCTCCAACATTATAATTTGGATCCCATGAATCACCAAAAGCATCAACATAAGATACAATGTTAGTTACAGATGTTTCTGTGGAAAAAATCATACGATAAAATTGATCTTCATCATTAACGAACGTATACGGTCCATATTGTGTTCCATCTATTTCCAACTGCCATCTATATTGCGCTAATCCTTGATATCCCGATCCTGAACATTCTAAATCTAAACGTATATGATACCACGTATTATCTAACGCCACTTTTCCAACATCGTTCCAGGTTCCGTTATAATACTGGAATTTGTCTTGGTCAATTGCTAACATGAATATATATTTTAATAAACCATATCCGTTCATGAATCGAAATGCGGTGTGTTTTGTAGCATCAACTGTCCTTAGATAAAACTCAACAGTACCATTAGTTTGAGGAGTAAAAGATGTATTTAACCAGACACCATTCGTACTCTGATCATCTAACTTGACTACTTTTTTATGCCCTCCCATTTCATCTATCACAATTGCTTCGCACCCTCCTGCTGAAAGATCATCCCAACCTCTCGGACCATCTCCATCCGCATCATTCTCAAATCCATAGGTTGCAGGATAATACCCGCTTATCGGCTGATAATACGTTTTGTTTTCAGGAGTTATCACATTTAATGGAGAAACTGTGAAAGATCTCACTTCAGATTGATATATCGTACCAAGCGAATCGTTGCCAAAGACTTGTATTGTATGAGATCCGCCTGCTGGCATAGGAATTGTTACGTTTCCCAAAATTGTCCTATTAACTTGTCCATCCAAGGAATAACCCATCCAATCAAGAGTAGTACCATTATTAAAACTGAGCAGCAATCCTTCTTCTTTATTATCTCCAACAATGTAGTTTGGATCCCATGAATACCCAATTGCATCTAAATAACAGCTTGGAGTTCCTAATCCTGTGGTGTAATAGGAAATTTTGTCAATCCCTAATACATTCGAGGCAAAATTATAGTCTCCGTATGGAGTTCCATTGATCTCAATTTGCCAATCATACTGTGCTAATCCTTGATATCCCCCAGTAGTACATTCAAAATCTAGAACCACGTGATACCATTTATTGGCGGAGGCTACTAATCCAATATCATGCCAACTTCCATCATGATATTGAAAATCATCGCTACTAATTCTAAATCTCAATATCTGAGTTGATGAATTCTCTAATGCAAATACAAAAGCGTCATAAGCATTATCAGTTCTCCACCACCATTCAATAGTTCCTGATGATTCTGAAAGAGACTGATACATTTCTATAGATGTTCCAGCATTACTATCATCAAACTCGACTATTTTTGAATGACCATCTAATTCATTAATAATATCGATGGTGCCTGCTGTTTCATCTACAGCCCAACCATCAGGATCAGCACCAATTTTATCATTATCAAAACTATATGTACCAGGATAATACCCGCTCATCAGTTGCGTATACGTTTTGTTTTCAGGAGTTCTCAAATTTATTGTAGAAACAGTGAAATATCTTACATAAGATTGATACATCGTTCCAAGCGAATTGTTGCCAAAGACTTGAATTTTATGAGGTCCGTCTGCTGGTATAGGAATTGTTGCGTTCCCTAAGATTGTCCTATTAGCTTGCCCGTCCATCGAATAGCCCATCCAAACAGGGATGATGCCCTTATTAAAGCTGAGCAGTAAACCTTCTTCTTTGTTATCTCCAATATTATAATTTGGATCCCAAGAATACCCAATAGCATCAAAATAAATATAATGATTAAGATCATTGAGTTCTGATCTGAGTCTTAATGTATCAACAGTGTCTTCATTATTATAATTAAAAAAGTCGTAATCCCCATAAAGTGTCTGATCTATATAGACATGCCATGTATATTGAGAAAGCCCTTGATACCCACCGGCTGCTCTGCACTCATAATCGATTCTGAGATGATACCACGTATTACTAGTAATAGATCTAATATTCTGATAAGATGAACCATTAACAGCCTGAATATAATTATTTGTTATTCTAATCCTTAAAACCTCAGTAGCTCCGTTTCTCATCATAATATATGAATCTTTTATGGGATCTGAATACAGAGCCCATAATTCAACTGTCCCGTATGTCTGAGCTGTAAAGATATTATCTGCTCTAGCAGAATAAGATGAGGACCCATCATACAATTGCAACACCTTGTTGTGCCCAGCTTGTGAGGCAATCACTTTCGTTTCACACCCAGATTGATCCAAATCGATCCAACCATCTGGGAATGAATCATCATCATCGTTTTCAAATCCATATATCGCTGGATAATACCCGCTCATCGGTTTATAATAAGTTTTATTTTCAGGAGTTGTAATATTGATCTGTGCGCCGCTCGTTTTTGGCAATTTAAATAAATCTGTATTATTTTCATCGAACTCAACTCCATTAGAGTTAGGATCAATTTGAGTTTTTGAACTAAAGATAATAGCTGCTAAAAATAACCCTATGAGTACGGAAAATAAGAAAAATTCTCGTTTTCTAATGGGTTTTTTCATTATATTATCACATTTTCTTGAATTATAATGCTAAAATTCACTAAAAACATAAAAAATATTAATAAATTGAATTTTCTCCTTTATACTTTTGACTATTAATAATATTTACTTTAATATATAATATTTATGAAAGTTGAATATAAATAACCATAAGGACGGATTTTTGACTATCTTCTCTTTAAAAATAAAACAAAAAACTCTTCTAAAATTTAAACAATACTTCTCTTGTTTAAAAGTAATTAATGAATTGAATTTTAAAATAATCTAATAAGAAATAAAATCAATTTAATTAACGAATATAGAAAAATCTAATAATAAAATTTTTGCGAACATCTTTCAGATACAAAACTTATCAACAGAAGATGATCCAGGCATTCGCACTACTATATTCTTTAAATAATGGTCGCTTAAGCTTAAATGTATATTGGGATGTTTCACATGTTTTAAAAGATAAATTAATCCGATTATTTAAATAATTACATCGTCATTCTGATATGAGGACTGGGTGTTAAAATTAAGTATTGATCGCCTATTCGACCGATAGAGCCGCCACGTTCATTTAAGAAAGATTTAATTTCATTTATACCATTTTTTAGCTCTTGAATGGGAATTGTGTCGTTATTAAGAAGTTCTCTCGCATTAATTATTAAGATTGATTTGCCGGTAAGTTGTTGTTTTATGTCATTTACTTGCTCAATTGATTTAAAATTATATTTCTTTATTAAGAAATTTTGAATCATAGGGAGAACGTAATTCCTTTCTTTTGTGAAACCAAGCGTTTCGTGAGGGGAACCATCCCCTAAAATATCATCAAATTCTTTTTTCCAAAATTTCAATATTCACACACCATAACCTTTATTTTAAATTTTATTAATTACAAGGATAATTTAATTTTCAGAGTACTTAAATAAGAAAGTTATCTAGATGTGTTCTGTAAAGATACACATATGTGATGTAGGAGATAATAAGAATAATATTGAGATCTTATCAAAAATTTAATCTTTTTATATAAATTGATGTATTCCTCAAATATTTTAAAAAATATAACATCTAAATAATACACTAAAACCTTATCTAATCTGTAAAAATTATTTAATTAAAATTATAAATTCAAAAATAAATAAATAAAATTATGGAAAACGAATCAAAAAATTATTTAGAATTTATTAAATCGAGAAGAAGTATTAGAAATTTTATTCATAGGAAAATTCAGCGAGATACAATCTTACAAATCTTAGAATGTGGACAATTCAGCCCCTCAGGAAAAAACAATCAACCGTGGCGCGTTAATATCGTAATTCATCCCACAGTTAAACGAATGCTTGGAGATCTCACCACGAGTGGTAATATAATAGAAAGCGCCTACCTTAATTTTGTTATATTTTTAGATTTAGAAAAAGTATACGATAGAGTAAAGGATATTCAAAGTATAGGAGCATTTATGGAAAATATTCTCTTAGGCATTCACGCTATGAACTTAGGCGGAGTATGGATTGGTGAAATCTTAAAAAACAAAGACCAAGTTAATGAAATATTTAAATTAAGTACTGCTAAATATGAACTCATGGGAGTCATCGCTGTTGGAGAAATTGATAAAGAAATCATAAAATTGAAAGGAGAATCACCGAGAAAAAGAAGGCCATTAGATGATTTTATCGATTGGTATTAAAAAAATAACTTAACTTAATTGGAATCATTATTCTAAGAACTTAAGGCAAATATAAATATACTGTAAATAAAAGTTTTATTTAATTATATCAATTCCTTTAATTCTTCCAAAAATGAATTATTGGGGAAAAAATTCCGCCTAACCAATAGAATAAATCAACCCAATATAGATAAGTTAGAGCTAAATATAAAAAAGCATAAAAAACTCCAAAAAGGAACCCACACAGTACATCAGTCGGATAATGAACACCTAAAATCAATCGAGTTATTGCCACAACTACATCCAGTAAAATGAAAATTAATAAAATTATCCAATTTTGGAAATAAAATGCAAAAATTATCCCAAAAAACAATAAGAACGCTACATGCCCAGAGGGGAATGATTTATCTTCTCTAATTAACTCATCATGCTGTTTGACTCCTTCATCTTGTAGCTTTATATAAGGTCGATATCTCTTTACAATTTTATATCGAATGATAATATGAAGTATTACGCTTTGAATAAATCCGCCAGTAAATAAAACAAGAAGATAATAATCTTTAGTAATATAACCATAAATAGTCCAAATAAGCCATATGAGACCCCAGAATTCTCCTGCGGCGATGAATGAGACAATTTTAGCAACTAATTTAATCTTTTTTCCCTGAAATCTTTTTTCCCTGTACAACTTCAAAAATGTTTTGTGATCCCATTCGTTTATTCTTTGAATTATACCCTTTGAAGAAGTTTTTTCTGACACTGCTAATCGATTTTATCTATGCTTGTTCTTGAACTTTGAATAAATATTAAGTTAGATATTTATACTTTTTCCTAACTATAATCATTTTACTACATTTAATCATTTGATTATTGGTTTAATTTAAAAGATATTTTGCATAATAAGATGATTGAATACAAATAAGTCAATTAGTTATAGAGTATTACAATAACAGTTATTTTTAATCTAACATTTAAAAATCCTAAACAAAATCATTTAAATTAATAAAAAATAGTAAAAGGTGTTTTTTTTGGTAGAACCAGTAAGCATGTATGAAAAATACTATAAGGATCCAAAACGCGAGCCAGTCTTAATTGATTATGTAAGAACGCCTATGGGAAAAAAGCGAGGAACAGTCGGTCGCCATAGGGGAGATGATTTAATAATTTATTGTTATGAAACTCTTCTTAAACGTAATGAATTTGATCATAAACTTTTAGGAGATTCTGTTGTTGCGTGTTGCAGTCAAATTGGAGAGTGCGCCTTAGATATAGGTAGGAATGCCGCATTAGGCGCTCACTTACCGCAAAGCGTTCCAGGCATGTCAGTTAATCGACATTGCGCGAGTGGAGCTCAAGCTGTACTTACAGCATGGCAAATGATTGCTTCAGGGATTCATGATGCCGTTATTTGTGGTGGAATTGAAGTCCAAAATCGTTATCCAATTCAAAGCGATACTTATGTCTTTGATAATGAACTCGGTAAACCCATTATGGTACCACCTAATAAAAAGATTTTAACGAATCCTGAAGTTGCGGCCAAATTGAAAGAATATAACACGAATATATCAGGTCAAATTAATGCTGCTCATCAAATTGGTATACAATGGCAAAAGAAAACCGGGCAAACACGGGATGAATATCGCATAGAAATGGACGAATTATCTTTGCATTCTCATAAAAAAGCTTGCTCTCATTGGGATGAGCGTGGGACAGAAATCGAGCCAATTTGGTGTCCTAAACTCGACGAAAACGGAAAACCTCTCCTAGATGAGAATAATAATGTAGCTCAAGATGAAAGCCTTTCTGTTTTAACCACTCGTGACGAAGGACCTCGTCCTAATACCTCCATGGAAGTATTAAGTAAATTAAAGACTATAACAGGGCGTAAGAAAGTAGCATTTCTCACAGCTGGAAACAGCTGTCCCACAACTGATGGTGCAGCAGCACAAATATGGATGACTCGGCAGCTTGCTGAAGAATTAGGATTAAAACCTAGAGCTACTATTGTCAATTTTGCTTCCGTTGGAACGGATATCGTTTTGATGTTAACAGGACCTATTAAGGCAATGCCTGAGGCGTTAAAGCGAGCAAATATGACATTCGATGATATGTCTTTTATCGAAATAAACGAAGCTTTTAGCCCCGTGGTCCACGCTTGTTGCTATGATTTAGGTTTAGATTGGAACGATCCTAGATTTAATCCATGGGGTGGAGCAATAGCTCTTGGACATCCTACGGGAATGACAGGTTGTAGATTAATTGGATCAAATCTACATCAATTAGAAAAGTCTGGAAAAGAATACGCTATTTCTTCAATGTGTGTTGGTTTTGGAATGTCAGTTGCTACAATTATTCGAAATGAGAATCCAAAGTAAAATCTAATATATGGAATTTAAATTAGGAGTTTCCCCAAAGACTTTACTAAAGCAATTACAGCAGGGAATTCCAAAATTTACTTTAAGACTTTTCTCTTTTTTTTTAAAATTGGAAATTTGAATCAAATTATTCCTTATTTCTATTTTAGAATTATCATAATAGAAATCAATAAGATATTTCTCATGATTCTTAGTACCACATATGGGGCAAGTCCTATAATTTAAAATAAAATTCTGAATTTGATTTAAATCAGAAAACTTCCCTTGAATATTTCGAACTATTTTATAACATTCTTCACAAGGAATTCCAAAATAATAATTATCATCATTTAATTCATCTAAATGTTCAGCTTCATTCATTTTTTCCAATAAGATCTCTTTAAAAAAAATAAATTTAGAGTAGAAATAGAATTTTTCGCAATTTGCTTGATTAAGATTCTTTTCTTGACAGATGGGGCATTTTGAATAGAAGTTTTGAAAAATTTGAAAATCCTTTAACATTTCATTTTTTAAATTAGAGATACATGTTTGTAGACAAGCACTCTTCACTCGTTCAAAAGTCTCATGAGTTAAAAAAAGATGTATTCGATTAGCTGAATCCTTATATTCCTTCATCTCATGGCTAATTTTATATTGCTTAAAAAACTTTAAGATTAATCTTTTAGCTTTGTAATAAAATTCTCTTCGCATCTTATCATAAAAATCCCGATTGTATCTAAATAACATTTCAAAATGCTTATTATGAATACAATAATTTATAAGCTCACTAAAATTGTATTCATATTTGTAATTCAGCTTGATTTTTCTCAATTCATTAAAAAGTTTAATTTTTATTGAGCTTTTTTTTAATTGATTTATTTTCCTCCTATATAATATATCTAAAAATCCTAATTTTTTCGGTATAGGCTCGTGCCAAAGACTATTGTTTATTGCAATGAAATTAACTCTCAGTGGAAAATTTTCTTCGTAGTTAAATAATTCGCTTACAAATTTTTGGATAAAATCATTATCCTCATTAAGAAAATATTCTTTTGCAATCTCAGCTAAATTTAAATTGAGTTTGATTAAATGTACTAAACTCATGATGATTTCATGGCAAAAGGACTCCCAAATATATCTCCTTAATGCCCCATATCTCATATCTTTCCATCTATAATAGCCTAACTTGAATATTTTATAAAGATAAATCAAAAGAATTCCATCGTTAAAATTAAACTCGAATGCTGGATACTTTATAAATCCCTTTTCGGTATTGTGCCATTGATTACCTCCTACATAGAATTTTACGCCATTTATAACTTCATTTAATCTATTAACTGTTTTATCGTCGAATTTTTCAATAATTCTCTCAAACATCTGAAAATTAATCAGATTATTCGTATCGATAAAAAAAGTACATCGATTAGGATAAAAAATTGTAGTATTAGCTTGTTTCTTATTTTTATTCTTAACCATCTTTCTTGTAAATTAATAGATAATCATCTATTTAATAATTATTTTTTAAAAAAATACAATAAATAAAAGAATAAATCAAAAAAAAAGTAAGAAAATAAAAAATTTTACTCTATTTTAAGCCCATATTTTTCGAATACTTTTGCCAGTTGATCTTTTGCGAAGTTTCTCATAAGGTCATCCATTTTTACCATAATATCCTCTTTCTTAGTCGTTCTATTATTACTTATCCTTCCTGTGGGAATTTGGGTTAAATCATGAGCCCAACTATACTCATCATTAAACGTAAACCATGTCTCTTTATACCCTTTCTGTTGTCCTCCATCTTTCGCTAAGGGTTTTTCTTCAATTGGTACATCTGGATCTGGAGCATAACACCAGTCAAGAATAACCCATTCTAGCCCACGCTCGCTATCAGGGCGATCAGCTAAATAAAGACACCATGCATGACCTCCCAACTCAGTATTAGATGGAGCAAACACAGGATCAGTTAGCACTCCACCTCCAGCAACCTTTACTCTAAAAGATGGAATTCCGGCATTTATTAATAAGCTGGCGGTTAAAATCGCTCCATCCTCACAGTCACCAATCCCAGATTGAATCGATTCAAATGGAAACTGCCAGAATTCGGGAACTTCTGCTGTTTCCTCATCATATTTATACTTAAAGAACCCGTTTACAAAATCTTGTATGGTTAATGCAGTTTCATTAAAAGATCCTTTTAACAGTTGAGCTTGCTCAATTACATGGGCAAGAATGGCATCATTATTTTTAATAAATGATTTAACATCCGCATCAATTTGTTTATAATATTCCTCTCCTCTTAAAGCTCTACCGGTATATATAATAGGTGCTTTTTCATATTTATCATTCCAATAATCTGGTCCATACTCTCCATAATCTTCCTCGGGCTTTTTAGCTGGTGTTTTTTTAGGTGTTTTTTTCTTTGGCGTTGTTTTCTTTTTTGGTGTAGTTCCTGATGTTAATGCTGTTGCCTGTTGAATCCAATTATTTAAATCATTCAAAGTAGGCATTTTACTAGCTAATTCCTTTTTAAATTCTTTCATTCTTTCTAATGTATTCTTAGCATTTCTTTGAGCAAATTCTTTGACTGAATCAATCCCAATTTTATTTAATACGTTCGCAATTTTGTCTCCGACACCGTCTATCCTCATTAAATCCGCGAGTTCTTGAAATGTATCTATCATTTTTACTGGAATTCCCGTTTTTTTTGCTAACTTCGACATTTGACTCTTAGTTAAATTTAGTAGATCCTCAATCTGGGAGTATCCTTCTTTTATTAGTAAGTTTGCGTACTTTTTACTAATTGCTTCTACATCCTTAATATTCATTTTATATTCCCGTTAGTTTTAATAAGAAATTATGTTAGCATTCCTTTAAAATATATATGAATCCTGAATAATCCGTATGAGTTCAAAGAATTAATAAAAATTATGATTTCTAAATATATTTAGATCTTATTTGAATGAATTAAGTATACAATTACAAATTTTTATAAGTGTGGAGGGAGTGGGAAATCCGAAACTCGAGGAGATCTCGAAGATTTTCGAACCCACGAAGGCCTTTGCCACTGGATCTTAAGTCCAGCACCTATGATCGGTCTTGACCCATCAAGATCGTTTGACCAGGCTCGGTAATCCCTCCGGTTATTTTATACCAGAAAGAATGTTGAAATCTTACTAAAGCGATTTTTTCTTACTTAGCTAACAAGAACATTAATTTAAAATATAATGTTTGATTTAAAATTTTTTCTTTACTATAGATTTAAATAAACATAACAAGATCTTAAAATAGTGATATAAATTAATACAGCAAAAATTTTATATAAATGTAGAGATAATTCTAATTTAAACAATTTTTACAAAAAAAATATTAAAAATATCTTAAAAATATCGGAAATAACGAGTGTATTGTTTTGCCTGTTGGAATTTTGATAATTAGATGGGATAATGAAATCGGACCAATAAACGAGGGATTTTATCCTAATAACTTGAAAATTACGAATAATCTGCTTACACAGGTATATAGTAGCCACAGATATCAATCTTTAAAACCTGGTTTTGCGTCCATCTCACTTAAAAATAATAAAGTTGTCTCGTTTTTTTCTGGAATTGGTGAGGATTATATCTCTGTTGAGAATTACGTAATTGCTCTTTTGCTGCGTCGAGATGAAAAACCACACAGGTATAGGGAAATTTTAAAAAAGATTGCGGCAGAACTTCTAGATAAAATTACAGATGGATCTTATGCTGAGGTTTTACCTGAATTATACAAGGAATTAGCAAAAGTATAATTTTTAAAATATAATTTATATTTTTAGCAGCTTTTTTACTTAATTAATAAGATATAGCTTGAATAAAAGTTAAATAAAGAAATTAGATTAAAATTCTATTTTTTTTATATTTCCATCGTCACTCATTTCGATAGCTCCGATTTTTACTAAACGAGCAATATCTTTCCTAATTGTTACAATTGGGGCACCCACAGCGGCTCTTAGGTCATCTATAGGAATTGTTCCAACATCCTGGATTATAAAAAAAGATTTAAAAATCGGATCCTCTTCCATGATGGGTCGTAATTTTTCAAGGTAAAATATTTTTGAATAATTCTCTTCTTTAAAATATTTTAAATCAGCCATACCTGTTTCTTGACTTTTAATTGTTGCTTTAAACTCCTTGTTCTTTTCGTTTAATTCATTTAATGTGCTCTTCAATTCATTATAACTTTCAGCCATATCTTTGGCTTCAGCGATTTTATCTTCAAACCCAATTTTTTGATCTATTAATTGAGATTCCAATTTTGTAATATCTTGTTTTAGTTTTTGCCTTTCTTCAGAATGTTTGATTTTTAGCTCATCATATTCCTGTTTAGAAATTCCTCCTTTTATATCTTCTATTTGTTGTTTTAAAACATCAGCCTGAGATTCTGCTTCTTTTATTCTATTTTCTAATGTTTTTAATATTTCATTTTTACCACTAATCTCTGCATCTTTCTTAGCCAATTCTGTTTTCAAGGCTCCAATTGTTTCAATTGCTCCCTCTAATTTTAATTGCTGTGGATTTTTTTGTAGTAAATATGTTTGTAACTCTTTTTGAGCTTGAACCATCGAACCTTTTACCTGGTCTAACTCTAAATCCTTATCTTTAATTATAGCTCTCTGTTCGCCTATTATTCTTTTTAATTCAATTATATCATCCGGAAGATCATCTATTTCGGATAATTTTAATTTTTGGGTGTCTAAGAGAGCTGTCTGTTGACTTATGATTTTCTTCTGTCTTTCGACTAATTCAGTTAACCGGCTTATTTTTTCTTCTATTCGCGCTTGAGCATCTTGCGATAGTTCAAGTGCATCAATACTTTTCTTTAAATCTTTTTTAGCCATCGTTATTTATTTTATTCCTTTAATTTTAAAATCAATTTTAATATTTCATTATAGGAGATGGATTTATTTATTTTTTTCCATCAAAT
>JAHPZI010000025.1:12417-75285 GCA_019058295.1 Promethearchaeota archaeon
TCAATTTTAATATTTCATTATAGGAGATGGATTTATTTATTTTTTTCCATCAAATATATATTTTTTTTTTTTTTTATTATGGTAGGTGATTTTTCTTTTCCACAATATATTTTAAATCTGAAAAAATAAATCTCTTCATTCTGATATCTTATAATTATAAAAAAGAAAGAAGAAGAATAACTGTAAATTATATTAAATTATTTAATAAAGAAAATGAGCTATTGGAGTACATTAAAGCCAATGATTTGAAATTAACAAAATATTCAACTGAAGAAAATTTAATCTCTAACTTAATTATTTTAATTAACAATTATTTATCTGGCAAGAAAATCAATTTATATGATAAGATTAATGATTTAAAAGTAGATTTAAACTTAAAAGATGAATTCTCAACGGAATTTGCCTTAAAAGTTATAAACCATTTAATAAATATCAAATATGGAGAAATTACATCATATTCAGAAATAGGTACAGTAATAGGCTCAAAAGCTTATAGAGCTATTGGAAATGTTTTAAAAAGAAATCCATTCCCTCTAATTATTCCTTGTCATCGCGTTATAAGAAAAAATGGAAAAGTTGGGGGATTTATGGGAAAAATAAATAATGAATGGCAACAAAATCTTAAAAAACATTTACTAAAAATGGAATCACAAAATGAAAATTATACATAAATCTCATTTTTAAGAATCCTCTGTTCTAAATTCAAAAATCGTCCCGACAGAGCAATTAAAAGCATTTGTATTTTGAATTCTTGAAGTATTTATCTCTTGAATAAATCTTTCCCCTGAACAATGAATCGGAAAAAGATACAATTTTTCCGATTTTAATGTTTTAAAAAATTTAATTGTAGAGCTAAATCTTTCTCTTGAAGCATTGGCCATGTGCATTCCGCCAATTATATGAGTTATTGGTTTATCAGGATCAGTCATATTTTTTACATAATCTACTGTATTCATAATTCCAGAATGGCAACATCCTGTTAGTAAGACAATATTTTCATTGTATTCGAAAATTAAACATTTATCATCTAAAATTTTATCTACTTTAAGGGTTTCTTCTTGAAGCGAGAAAAAATTGTTAAAATCTTCTTCCTTGTATTTTCTTGGTATTTCACCACTTACAGTTATTTTAAGATCAGCATCCTTATACAGCTCGTAAGGATCTTTTGAAAAAACCATATTACCACCTAAATCTTTAATCCTTTCTAAATTCACTGGCTCTTGACTCACTATTTTGGAGGTTGATAATAACGGTAGTATCTCTTCCCGAGTTTTACCATTTAAATCTTTATTTTTAATTTCTTCTGCGCGTCTAAAAAACCTTTCGTATTTTGCATCAGGATGGCAAATAATTGTTATATCTTTTTCAATTCGCTTTAAAATCTCATTTAATCCACCAGTATGATCGTAATGCCAGTGTGATAGAATTATATTATCAACATCATAGAGATTATAATTTCTAACATCTAGATTATGAAGATATGTTCTATTAGGCCCTCCAGTATCAAAAATAAATTTTTTTTTCAATTTTGGCCAATCCATATCATCAAGGTCATCCATATCATAAATATTTATTAAAAAACCTAATCCATGCTCAGCAAGGGATTGAGTTGCAAATAATTTATTAAATTCAATAAAGTTTAATCCATTAGTTTTTTGAAGTTTTTGAAATGGTATGACTATGTTATTGGATAATACGATAATTTCTGTTTTTATCATTAGAAAATAAACTTCCTAATAAAATAAAATAATATAATTTCCTAATATAATTAAAAATACCGCAAGTAAAAATTTTTATAATATTATTTAAATACAATTATTAAATGAACAAAATGTAATGATGAAAAAGCTGAAAAGGACAAATCCATTAAAAAAGAAGAGGAAAAAAATAATAATCATTAGTCCCGAAAAAAAAAAAGTAATTCAAGAACACTTACAAGATATTAAAAATTCAATAAGAATTTTCTTCTTCAATATAAACGCATCCATAAGCAGATACAGAGACAAAATGAAAAACAAGCAGATACAAAGACAAAATAAAAAACATCATAAAAACGTTTTACTTACATTAAGTAAAAAAAGGTTTGAAAATGGCTCATCAACCGAATCACCTCAGATAACTATAAAGACGACTCCGCCGTCAGAAGAAATTGAAAATAGCATAGATTTAATAGACTGTGATCTTGAAATACGAGAAAGACTTGCAGACTTATTCCAAGACATTCAAAAAAGTGATGATTTTAATGATGTTTTAATGGAATCTTCTAATTTTAAAAAAAAGAAATTAAAAAAAAAAAGCAAGGATCCGCATTTTCAGCTTACTAAACAAATATACCAAAAATATATCGAATTAGAAGAAAAATTAGATAGAATTGAAACGACAACCGAGGCCATAAAGGACGATACATTATGCATTCTCATTGACGTTTCTCAAATTGCCAAAATGATTGAAGTAGCTATCGATGATATTACCAATATTGAAGAATATATGAGGAACTATTTAGGTTCTGATTGGCAAAAAATCAAACATTATTGGCAAAAATATAAAGATAAAGAGATTACAAAATCCGAATTTGTAAAATCTTGCTTAAAATCAGTTGGATTGAAATTTTTAAACATCTTCATTAGAACTAAATAATTGTTATTTTTCTTTCATAGAATCATCAATAATTTTACCAATTAATATTCTATCAGTATAGGTGCCATTTTTTAGTTTTCCCCCAAATCTCCTTCTCCCTTCGATTTGGTATTTTAGCTTTTCAACATATAATTTCTCTGCCCTTACATTCCCTAAAAAATATTCGGTTTCTAATTTTTTAACTCCTTTTTTTTTAGCGCATTCTTCTATAATCTGGAGTAACCTTGTTCCCAATCCTTGGTTCTGGAATAAATGGTGGATCGCTATGCCCCACTTTCCGAGATGTCCCAATTTTTTATTGTTTTGATTTAATTCTAAATTGGCAGTAGCTATTATTTTTCCATTATAAACTCCTCCAATCATAATAAGTCCTTCCTTAGACATTAAAAATCTAAAATTAGTTCTATCTCGCTCTAAATCTTCTTTTTCAAATTCTAATGCAAGGAATTTATTAACCTTATTAAGCCAATCATGGACGTATTCATAATTATTATCAGCGTCATAATCGTCCATCGTTAATCTCTTAATATTAACGATTCTTCCATCTTTTAATTTAAATTCTTCAATCTCCATTTATTTAAAATAGTTTTAAATAATTTTAAAAGTATATTAAAATAAGCATAATAAACGTCCTTTATGCATTCTTAGCAAATCTTTAAAACAATTTGAATATTTTTAATAAAGGGAAACTATGCTTAATTTAAAATATGTTAAAGAGGGTAATATCTATCTTCAATTCTTGATTATATTTATTTTAACAATAATATTGTTTTACGAGATCATTCCATTACTATACTTTGGAGGTATCAGAGTATTAGTTTATATTAGTGAGTTAAAGAAATTGAGTTCTTTCTGGATATCAACTAGGATTATTTGTGAGATTATCCTTATGGGGCCTGTATTTGCTATAATCTATTATTTTATGATGAAACGACTTATAGTAGAGATTGATATAGAGAAAGGGAAGAATAAGTATTATGTGGCTTTGATTGAAATTGGAGTATTGACGTTTATGTGTATCTCCGTTATGGGGCACACCATCCATATGCTTTTTGATCAGGCAAACCGTGTATATTATAACTCGAATGATGGAATGGATACCAGCGAATTATATTCTCTTCTATATTATTCAGATGAGTGGTTGGGGCATCATCTTATTCATATTGCTTATTCTGGTTATATAGCTATGGCATTAATAACAGAATTCTTAGGTGAAAACCATAAAAGATTAAGAAATGATGAATTAATTTACACCATTTGTTGTGGTGTTGGAATGGGCTTAATGTTTGGTTATTCGACATATGAGGGACAAGCTGCAGTTTTAGTGGTTATTTTATGTATTATTCTTTTAATTGCTGACCTTATCATTATTCTTGTGAAAAAAATTAACATTCTTGAGCGACCTATTTTAATCTGTACAATTATTCTTTCTATTATTGTAATTTGCTTATTTATCTGGTGGGTTGTTGTTTTTGGATTAAAACCATATTATCCTTATATTTACCAACCTTCAGAAATGTGAAAAATAGTTTTAAATAATTTTAAAAGTATATTAAAATAAGCATAATAAACGTCCTTTATGCATTCTTATTAAAATTTTTTCAATTTCAGTATAAAAGTGTTTAGAATGGAATTTATAAAGCTAATAAAAAGAATGCCTTATATTCATTGTGCGAGAGGCCCTTTAAGATGTGAAAAGTGTAAAGAATTTGAAAATAGAAGCGAAAGTTTTGCTTTAATTAAAGTTTATTTAAAACAAGGTGATATCGCTAGACCTATGACAGAAGTTTATGTTGGTTGTCAAAGGATATTTGGAGAGTATGATGTGTTGAAAAGATTTGAGGATGATAATGAAGCAAAACATTATGCTATAAAAAATGGAATAGAAATTATTTTCTCATAAAAAGTTAGTTTTATAGTTAATTAAATTCAATAGAGTTTCAATAATTCAATACAAATTTTTAATTTATTTGGAGAAATTTAATAAATTTTGAGTTATTTTTTGAAATTATGAGAAAAGAAGAAATATTAAAGCATATTGATACTAAATTTATGAAAGATTTTGAAGTTCAAAAACCATATACTAACCAAAATAATAAATCAATAACATTTAGCACTGGAACTACCACTGTAGGTTTAATTTGTAAAGATGCTGTTGTTTTAGGAACTGATAAACGAGCAACGATGGCATATTTTATTGCTAGTAAAATTTCTGAAAAATTGCACAAAATTCAAGATCATTTATGGATGACAATTGCGGGTTCTGTGGCTGATGCTCAATATCTCGTTGATATAATAAAGGCTGAAACAACAATATACCAATTACAAAAAGAAAAATTGATTCCAGTAAAAGCAGCTGGAAAAATGATGTCAAATCTCCTTTATCGATATAAATTATTTCCTTTTGAAGTTGGTCTTATATTGGGAGGTGTGACCAAAGAAGAAGGACCAGTATTATTAGACATTGGAGCTTATGGTTCAATTTTGCCGGAGAAATATGTTGCTGTGGGAAGTGGTCAGAATTTTTCTTATGGTGTGTTAGAAGCTAAGTATAAGGATGATCTATCGATTGAAGAAGGTAAAGAAATTGTTAGGACGGCTGTTACCTCCTCAATAAATCGAGATATGGCAAGTGGAAATGGAATTGACATTGTAGTTGTTAAAGCGGAAGGTCCCGCTGAAAAAGAATTTATCTCTATAAATCAAACCTAAAAGTGCTTTTTTACTTATTTTTTCATTAATAATTTTTTCAACAATCATTAAATTCTTCCTTAAGAATAAAGTTTAAAAGTAGTGATTTTTCTAATTTTAATGATTTTAATAATTTTTAATAATAATAGCATATCTTAATAAAACAAATTACAAAATTTTTTACTGTAAATTATAATTTGGATCAACATAATTTTCGTGATAAAGCAGTGCCCTATAAAATTATCGTAGATTTGTCTCATCGTGAACAAGTTGAGTTCCCAGAACTTGCTTTAAGTGATGATGATTATGATGTTGATTACATAGATAAAAATGATATATTAGATTTTGACGCCTTGGAAGATTACGATATTTTATTTATCGGGAATATTCAACATGCTAAAAATAAAAAAACTGATAAATTTACTCCAGATCAATTAAAAGATATAAAAAGATTTATAGGAGAAGGTGGAGGTCTTTTATTAACTAGTGGTGCTGGTGGAGATAACAATATATCAATGAAAGAAGGTTCTATTAGAGTATTATACAAAGTAACAGGAGTAAAGAGATTCTGGAATGGGAGGATTCTTGAATCTAGTTCTAATTTTTTAGTAAAAAAGAAAAATGTTTTGATTACTGAGTTATTTTCACATCCTATTACAAAAGGGATAACGGAATTGGTTTTCCCGAATTGCACTTTTTTTAATTTAACAGAAGAAGACGTTGAGGATATTATATTGACTTCGGAGAAAGCAGAATTTGAGTATCACAACGATGATGAGATCGATGATGTTGGACAAGTTCCGATATGTGTTGTTAGCGAATTTTTTCGCGGAAGGTGTGTAACAGTAGGCTCTTCCGATTGGTTGCTTGAAGACAATGATTTTGGCTTAGATGCCGGAGATAATCTCAAATTTCTTGAGAATATCATAAATTGGTTATCCTTTGAGATTTAACTGATAAAGTAATTTGAATAAGGATTATGGCTTTTAGAATTTTACGTCCAGACTCGCTTTCAGTTTGGGAGAACGAAGATATTCTTAAACGTTTTTCTAATTACAGAGGAATTTTAGATGGAAAGCAAATAGCAAGATATTTAATTGCTAAAAGCTTAGAATGTAAATTTGATTCTAATAATGATTCTTTAGAGGTTTTAGAAAAATTATTAAAAGAAAAATCTATTGAATTTAACGAGTTACTAAAACACAACATCGAATCACTTAAAAATCGAGAAAGTAAAGCTTCATCTTATATAGATTTAGCTACAACCATCGCAAATAGGTATCTTGAGAGTTGCATATTTTGCGAACGAAGGTGTGGTGTCAATCGAATTCAAGATGAAACGGGCTATTGTTTATTAACAAAAGACTCTTATGTTTCTTCAGCTTTTCTACATTTCGGAGAAGAATCTGTTCTAATTCCTTCCGGCACTATTTTCTTTCAGTCTTGCAACTTTGGATGTGTATTTTGCCAGAACTACGATCTCTCCCAAGCTTGGAAAGGTAGAAGAAATATTGAAGATATTGCTCAAAAAATCGATGAAAAAAAATTAGCAGCAATAGCGGAGAAACTAGTGGAAAAAGGAGCATTTAATATTAATTATGTCGGAGGTGATCCTATCCCAAATTTGCACACGATTGTTGGGAGTTTAAAATATCAAACATCCAATATTTGTCAGTTATGGAATTCAAATTTTTATTTAACAAACGAATCTTTATCTCTAATTATTGATTTTATGGATTTTTGGTTGCCTGATTTTAAATATGGAAATAATGAATGCGCTGAGAAATACTCAGGAATTAAAAATTATTTCGATGTTGTATCTCGAAATCATAAAAGAATACATGATGAGGGTAGCGGTGAAATTATTATTCGTCATCTTGTAATGCCGAATCATATTGAATGCTGTTCAAAACCTATTTTGGATTATGTAGCAAAAGAAATCCCTAAATGTGTTGTAAATATTATGGGTCAGTACCGGCCACAGTACAAAGCAAATAAGTATAAAGAAATTAATAGACATCCTACATCACAAGAGATGACAGATGTCAAAAATTATGCTGACAAGTTGGGGATTCTATATGAACCTGTTTCTTAATATTTTAGTAATACAATTTTAAAGGAACAATAATCTAAATTAGAAAATAAAAAAAAATTAATTATTTGTTATTTTTTCTCAATTTTTTTACGACTGCTATTAGCGCTAGTATTGATGATAACAATATTAGATACAAATCGAATCCTGGAATCGCCTCTTCTCCATCATCATCATCATCATCGTCACCACTAGGTGCAGCAGCAGGTGGAGGAATGGTTGCGGTAAAATCAACAAGATCTTCAGCACTCGCATCGATAATAAATTTAATTGCTTTTTCAGTAAGAGGTAAGGTTGGAGCGTAATTATTATAATATGTTAGATCACCGTGGTCTAAACCGATAATAGGAAAATCAGCATAAGCAATATCAGTAACCAATTTATACTGAAACTTAATATTACCACTCTCGTGGAAAAATACCTCAAAATCTCCTACTAACATCTCATTATCAAAATCATACGCTCTATAATATTCTATTATCAAATATCTATTCGGGCTAGATCCTCCGAAATAATAATAAACATCTCCACCTGTCTCTAAGTCTAAATCTGCAGATAATAAGGAAACGCAATCTTGGTTCTCGAGTATATTATTAGGAATATCAACAATCCAATTCCTTGTATCTCCCAGATTAGGAAAACTCATCCACCCATTAGAGCTAACACTGATATTAGTGTACTCAGTATCATAAAATGTAAAGTTCCAACCTTGTCCAGTAAAATTAATAATATCGTATTCATCATCTTCATTTGAGAGCCATGTCATGTGAGTCCCGTCCCGTCTTAATTCATACCAATTATAATCCGCATTAGTATCCATCGTATAATTTCTATTTAATCTGAAATACACTGCCAATTCGTTGACGGCACCGCCAAAGGCTGCATTCCAATCGTTAGTATAATTGCTGTAATTAATCAAATCACCGTGAACTAACCCCACCTTAGCATCAGGATAGTCCCATCCCATTCCAGACATAGGATCTGTTATATTTTTATATTGAAATTTAATATCTCCATTTTCATAGAAAATTGCTTCCATAGTTAGATATGATTCAGCGTTAATTTCCGCAACTTCAAAATATTCTATCACTAAGTATCTATTTGGTGCATTTCCAAAGAATTCATAGAATATTTGTCCGTAGTCACTTGGAATTAAATCAGTAGCCAATAGGCAAACGGTATCATTATGATTTCTATTATTATCATATGAATCGCTCCAGTCGCTACAATTTTGGGGTATATCTCGCCAGTCATATGAGCCTTGTCCATCAAAATTATACGTCCATCCATCGTTTGCATTTTGAAATGTCATCCATCCATTTGTATCTACAGTAATGTTTGTATATGATGTTCCGTAAAATGTGAATTCCCAACCATCTTCTGCGGTGATATTTATTGATTCAGCATCATCATCTTCATTGGAAACATATGCCAATAATGTCCCAGTTTCGTTTATTTCAATCCACGAGTAGGGATAGTTATCAATTATCGTATAGTTAAAACCGGGGACCCATTCAGAAGTTTTTATATGATTATCTTTATTAACTTCATTACTCTTATCATCAGAGATCTCTACAAGTGATAAGGGAAACGTTGCCAACACTATTGCAAAAAGGATAACCATCAAGAGAATCTCTTTCTTTTTTGCCAAATCTCAACAACTTTTTCATATTAGATTTTATTATTTTAATTCAACCATTCGGATATATTAAAACTTATTCAAAAAAATCACAATTCTTTTTGATCCTGTTTCTTAAAAATTAGTGAAATTTGACTTATCCATTTAAAGATTATTATCTCTCTATGTTTATTTAGTAAAACCTATAAGGACTCCAATACTTTGGTATTTAACTTATTAACAGTTATTAGGCTTAATGTTTAAATTGGAAATGAATTTATTATGAGTCTTAAATTAGAAGATGTAAAAGGTTTGGGTAAAAAAGTGGAAAATCTTAAAGAAGCGGGAATAGATTCTGTTGAAAAGTTAGCAAGTGCGAAAATAGATGATTTATTAAAAATTAAAGGTATTGGTAAAGCATCCGCCCAGAAATTTATTGATAACGCAAAGACATTATTAGGAGAACAATCAAATGAAACAGAATCCGAAGTGAAGGAATCCACCGAAGAAATTGATGAAGAGAAAAAAATTCAAGAAGAGCTTAAAAAGCTGGAAGAGAAGAAAAAACAATTAGAAGGAAAAAAAGTTGAAAAAGGAGATTTTATCTTAGTTAAAATAACGGGAAAAACTCAAAAAGGTCGAATTTTTCAAGTTTCTTCAATTGAAGATGCTAAGAAAGCGGGAATTTACGATGAGAAGAAGGAACATATTTATACCCCCGAATTTGTAATCGTAGGAAAACCAGGATTTTTAAATGAAGGTGTTATGGAAACTATTGAAAAATTGAATTATTTTGAAAAAAAATCTGTTCGTATTCCGCCATCAAAGGGATTTGGCAAAAGAGATCCAGCAAAAATAGAAAGGATAGGAATAGCTAAATTTAGAAAATTAAATGAAGGCAAGAATCCGGAATTAGGACAAGATTTTGTTAAGAAGGATGGTCAAAGAGGAACAGTAACAAACATTTTGCAAGGTAGAGTTATCATTGACTATAATCATCCATTAGCGGGACAAAATCTGGATTATAATATCGAAGTAATCGATAAAATTGAAGATTTTAATGACAAGATTGAGTATTTTATGATAAATAAAGGAATTCCAAAAGCAAATATAGCCGATTTTAAAGCAAATTATAATAAGAAAGAAAAATCAATTGAATTTACAATTCCTAAACAATTTTTATTCCAAAACTTAATAATGTTAAAGTTCGGGCTATCTATGGACTTACAAACTAATATGGGAGATGAAATTAATGATGTTAAATTCATTGAAATTTACGAAAAAATGCCCCTACCAGCAACACCCTCAGAATCGGTTGCCTCAAAAGTTGAGGAATATAATAAACAACAAGAATCGGAACAAGAAGAAGAACAAGGCAAAAAAACTTAAGAAATTTAAATATTTAAGCAATTTTAATCTACATAATTAAGTAACTCTAATTCTTGATACAAGTTTTTTTTTACTCAGTTTTGCTTTTTTATATTCAGCTTTCTTAATCATATATTCATCAAATTTTAATTGAAGATCAATTTTCAATTGAGAAGCATCTTTATTCGTTTTTAGAAATTCTTTTTTTATTTTCTTGTATTTCTTCTTTGCTTTTCTAAACTCCTCTTTTCTTAATTTATATTTTTTATATTGTAATTTAATATCTTCTCTCGACATATCAATTATATCCTTTAAGCCCAAATCTTTCAATTGTCCTTTAAACTTCTGAATCGACTCAAATTTGATTACATAGATCCCTAATTGCCGAGCAGGAATAAGATTTACCATTTTATCGTCAATAAAAATACAATACTTTGGTTTTGTTTTTAATTTTCTTAAAACATACTTATATTTTTCCAATTCTGGTTTTCTTATCCCAATCTCATTTGAAAGAAAAATATTATCAAATAAATCATAAAAACCTCTAAGTTCATTTAATTCCGCATGAATTTCAAATGTATTTGACATTAGACTAACTATAAATCCAGCATCATGCAAATTCTCTACTATTTCTTTCATATCTCCAGATAAATTAGCAAATTTAGAATATAACTGAAACCAAAGTTCCAAATAATAACTAATATTTACTTTTTTCTCAGGTAAAGCACCTTCTTTTTCTTCTTTTATAGTATAATAGTATTTGTCGAGAATTTTTGTAATAAAATCTCTAGAAGAGATTATGCCTGAACCAACCTGCCTGAAGAGCTTTCTATAATACGAATTTTCTGACCGAGGGATTGTTATTTTTAAATCACTCTCAATAATATCTATTAAATTTTTTATACAAAACGTTTGTTCAATCATCACACCCCCAAAATCAAATATGAAGTGTTTAATCCTATATAATCTAATTTTCTGAGAACCAAATACCTGTTTTATTATATTTTCTTCTTGTTTTTGAATTTCCCTTCGCATTTGAAGATAATCCACTTTTTATTTTATATATTTAAAAATTATTGTTAGTTTTTTAACTTCTTATATTCATTTAGTATTAGATTTCCAATTAAAGGCACAGGATCTCCTCCACACTTCCAATTAGAGAACTCAGGGAAAGAACCAGTATCAACAACTAAATGTTTATGTGTTTTTTTTTCTACAACTATATCGAGATGTCCAAATAAGAGATTATATTGATTTTTCCATTTCATTATAATTTGTTTCATTTCCTTCGAGAGTTCCCTTCTTGTCATTTCAGAATGTTCATTTTTTAAGGGAATTTTCTCCATTGCACATATTTTATCACCAATAAAATAAACAGTATAATGTGTTCCTTCAATAAATTTCTCCAAATAGAGAATATCCTCATTTAAATTTTCAATATCACCAAAATTATAAATAACTTTAACACCTCTACTCCCGGAACCTGAAACAGGTTTTAAAATAAATGGAAAATCTTTATCCTTAAGGTTTTTTTTAATTGTTTCTGGAGTTCCATAATACCATTTTGGATATAGCAAACCCGCATTTTTTATTAACAGATAGGCTTCAAATCTATCTTTATGTTTTTGGCTAATGTCAGTATTTGGAATAACTGGAATGCCATGTGATTCTGCGTAAAATCCAGCATAGACAAAAGGTATCTGATGCTTAGATTTTAGAATATATAAATCATTTTCAAGCATAGATTCGTTAATACATAAATTTTCTTTTGTATAAATTATAGTATTATGTCCCTTACTTTCAAAAAAGTTCTTAAGTTTACCAGTGAAATGTCCTCGTCTTTTAGATAAAATTCCAATTTTTAAACGCATTTTTATTTTATAACTATTCAATTTCTTGTTTGTTCAATTAAAAAATCTACCATAATTCTTGGCCCATCCTTAATATAATTAAAATTAGGTGTAGAATTTATATCTGTTAAATAATACTGACCCTCTTTAGATTTAAGAAAATCTAATGATGCTACTTTTAGATCCAAAATTTTCATTGCTCTTAAAACAATTTCTTTTAATTCTGGGATCTCCTCAATTTCTCTTCTAGTTTCCATTTTGTTAGGATTAACTAATACTGGTAGTTGTTTGTAAAAATATAAATCTTCTCCAAAACCATAAACCTTGTATTCCCATTTACTTTTTATAAACATCTGATAGTATAGATATTGATATTTCTCATCTTTTCCTTCAACTTCCTCAATTGCTCTTTCATCACTTACTTTTATATGTCCATCTTCCTTTAAAATATTTGGTTGGAAAGAATATGTTTTCTGATCAATTATATTTTTTATAATATAATTTGGAAAAGGAGATTGACAATTTGAAGGGTTTAAAGAAAAATCAGGGACGCTAATACCGCCCTTTTTTAATATAAGACTATTCATAAATCTATTAATAGATATCCAAATTCCCTTATGAGAATTTATTATTGGTATTGAAGTTTCATTTTCAATCATTCTCGTCATAGCAATCATTAATTTTCCTTTTCCTTTAACAAAAAATAGATCCACATCAAAATTTAGATTATCAATATTCAATAAATATGACTCTTCCAAATAAATCGAAACTTTAGCTTTAGATTTTAAGATTTTTAAAAATTCGGCTACTTTATTTTCCAAATGATAACGATCTATTATGAGTCCAATCTCTTTCATTTTTCTATTTTGGCTCTTAAATTTTTTATAAGTCACATATTTTAATATTTAATAAAAGCGTTTTATTTGATTTATATAAATTTATCTACTTCTCTTTTTACACTATTTTCATTTTGAATATATAATTTTACATAACAATGGTGTAATCTACTATATAAATAACAAATACATTTATATAACTTAATAACTATATTTAGACAAACTAATGAGATTTTTTTATGCCTAAAAAAATCATTGTTGGTTCAATTTGCAATCGGGATCTTGATATATTTGACGAGATCAAGAGATTTTCTAAGATTAATTATGGAATCAAGTTTGTTAATCTCTTAAAAAATGGTTCTTCTTTTTCTGTGAAATATTTTAAAAAAAAGTTGAAAAAATACCAAATTTCATTCTTAATTGTTAAATTATATTCAGAGGAAACGAATCAAAAGATTTATGATGCGTTAAATACATACGCACCCAATATTCCACGTTTAAATAGTCTAAAATCTGTTAAAACATGCGAAAGTCGCAAGGAGACATTTAAATTAGTGGAACAAAAATGTAAAAAGTTGAAGATTCCTCAATCTTTTTATTCAATAAACACTGCATATGAAGCAGTTTCTAAAGGAATCCCTTTAATTGTTAAGTTAGATACGCATAATATAAGAAACTTATCTAAATATGATCGGATTGTTGGTGTCGCAAGAAATCCTGACGATTTGCAAAATTTAATTAGACATTACGATATACAGAATAATTGTTTATTTTTCCAAGAATATTTAGGAAAATATGAAGACGTCTATAAAGTATACATAATTGATCGCTATGTACAAACGATTACCTCTCAAAATCTTATACAGCAACGTAAGCATTCATCTAAAAAATTAGTACATATTAGAGTTCCTATTGATAAAGAATTTAAAAGACAAATTTTAAGAACAGGAAGAAAATTTGGAATGTCGATTTTTGGTGTAGATTATATTTTAAAGGATGGGATTCCTTATATCGTTGATATTAATGATTTTCCTAGTTTTAGTAATATTCCGGAATCAGTGAGCATGATTTCCGAATATATATATAGATTCTGTTTAGCAAGACTAAGCCTCACCAAAATTCCTATGAGAATGAAAGTTAAGACATACACTACATAAAAAGAAAGTAAATAAATACTGATTTATTAAATTATCTCGTTCTTTTTCCTTCTATAAATCTTATAAGGCGTCGTTTCGCCCGAAAATCATCGAGTTGCTTTGGTGGATATTTCATGAAAAATGAACATGCTGTATGTAATACACCCCCGACATGTCGATCTTTAGCTATTTTTGATATTCGAATACAATCCGCAATAATTCCTGCTGAATTATTCCCATCTTCAACAAACATTGTAATATCCACTCTAACAGGAGCACCTCCAAAAATACGTCCTTCCAATCTCATATATGCCTCTTTTTGGTTCTTTAAGAATGGGATATAATCTACAGCAGATATTTGACATTCAACAGTATCTTTGTTTTTTAATTTAGCAACGACAGAGGCTGTTTTGGATTGGCGCTTTCCTTCTTCATAAAATAATTCTCCATTAGGTTTAGGAGTTAACAAATTGCAAAAGTCACTGCATCCGCCCCAATCTAATTGAATAGTACGATCCAATATTGCACCACGCATTGGAAAAAGGTTAGCTAAAGATCTATGAATGATAGTTGCTCCAATTTGTGATTTCACATCATCTCCTATTAATGAAAGTCGTGATTCTTCAGCTTTCCTTACTAAATCCGGATCTTTTGCAACATGTGATGGCATTCCACAGATCACACAAGCTCCCGCATCAAGAGCTGCCATAGCATAGAATTTTACAGCTTTATGAGCGCCTGTTGGCAGAAGAATTACTGCGACATCTATATTACGATCTTTCATTTCTTTTACAATATCAGCTTCTTCTTGATTATCATCCACAGGAACGATGTTTTTTATATTGCTTTGTAACCCGTCCAAAATTGGACCCTTAACCACTGGCGCATCTATAAAATCTGGAGTAAATAATTTCATATTACAGTTAGGTTCAGCGAATATTGCTTCACTAAGATCTTTTCCTACTTTGTTTGCATTAACTTCTATACCTAAAACAAAATTGATATCACTAATGTTATACTGGGTGATTTCAGGTAAAATGCCAATAATTTTCTCTGGATTTTTTTTATAATTTTCAATTCCCTGTACTAAAGCAGAAGCAACGTCTCCGATCCCGATAAGAGCCACATTTATTTTGTTAGGCATCTTATTGTTTATAATTAAATTATTATATTTAAATCATTATGAATGAGAATAAAATTTTTAAAAGTAAAAAAAAAAGAGTAATCAATTTTAAATATTATATTAAATTTTTTTAGTTTTTCAACCTAAGTTTTATGCCAAAGTTTGCGAAGGAAGTGCGCTGCCATTTTTGGTTTTCTATCTCGAGTAAATACGCCTTTATGGTTGAGTCCTTTAGCTCTTATTATGCTTTGAGATGTTTTAAAATCACACATATTCCATATATGAGCACCTACAACATAATCTTTAGATTTTAATACTTCTAAATAATTTTTTATAAATTCAACTTGATATTCTTCACTCCACATTTCTGGCTGTTCGGAATGGCATCCAGCAAGCGTATCTGTTCCAAATTCTGAAAGTATTAAAGGCTTTTTGTATTTACTATTTATTTTATCCAATTCATTAGATAATAATTTACATCCTTCATCAATTTGACCGGATTGTGTATACCACCCATAATATCGATTTAAGCATATGACTTCTAAAAATTCAAATGCTCGTTCTGAAGCTCCAACCATGCTTACTAAAGTAATTGGTCTAGTTGAATCTATATTTCTCGCAGTATCATACATCGCTCGAAAAAAATCTTTAGCTGCTATGCTTCGACTTGGTTCATTTGCAAGGCTCCACATTATAACACTTGGATGATTTTTATCCCGTTCAATTAACTCCTTAATATATCTTTGACATAAATCCAAATGACGATCGATAATATCTTTGCTAAACGTAAGTCCAACAGCAGGTGTTTCGTCAATGATTAAAAATCCCAATCTATCTGCCATGTCCATCATTTGTTCTGAATATGGATAATGAGAAGTACGAAATGAATTTGCTCCAATCCACCTTAATAAATCATAATCTTTAGTTATAAGTGCTGGAAGATATCCTTTTCCAACGACTGGAAAATCTTCATGTTTTGCGCAGCCTTTTAAGAAAATAGGTTTTCCATTTAGAAGTAATTGAGTCCCTTTGACCTCAATCGTACGAATACCCACAGATAAGGAATATTCATCAAAAACAATTCCATTATCTAAAAGTTCTACTTTCAAATCGTATAGGTTAGGATATTCTGGAGACCATAATTTAGCATTTTCTACATTAAGAAAAATTTCAGTAGTAGCATCAAGTGATATTCTCGATTCTATTTGAATCCCATAACCCGTTAATATAGCATTAGCTTCTTTTCCTTTCACTCCATTCTTTTCTAGCAAAACCTTTACTAATCCAGTTGTGCCTTCAATAGTGGTTATTACCGTAATATCATTGATACCTTCCTTAGGTATAGCATAGAGTAAAACGGGGCGTTGGATTCCACAATATGGATAAAAATCAAAATTAGTATCTGGGTAATTCATCGTCCTTCCACTCGGAGGAACGTGCTCCTTTAAGAGATTCCCATCTACTCTAACAATTAATTTGTTTTTCTCAACTTTACATCTCTCCGTAATATCAAACTTAAAAGGTAAATGTCCTCCCTCATGTTCACCAAGCTTCTCACCATTTAACCATACATCAGATAAATAATTTATTGATCCAAATCGTAAGAATATTTTTTGGTTCTCCCATCCCCATGGAATATTAAATTCTGTTTGATACCACGCAGGTCCTAAGAAATCGCGCCCTTCGGCAAAAATTTCATTCCAACTGGCGGGTACAGCAATCGGACGGCTTCCAACTAAACCCTTTTCCCAATTTTCTGTTAAACCCTCATTTTTAAAATCAAAACGAAAATCCCAAAAGCCAGATAAATCAATACATTGACGATGTTTATTTCTTTGAGGATAAACCATATTATTTTCTCCTTTAAATGCTACTTTGAAATTTAAATTTATATTAATTTTGACTATTATCGATAAAATATATTTTCTTTCCAATTAAAATAAGTATAATTCCAATTGCAATACCGAGTGGTACTCTAAAAAATAGCATATTGTATAGATTCCAAGTACCTGCCGGGGCTAAATAAAAGAAATAATGAAAATTCGGGTCGTATAATCCATACCATACGAAATAAAACAAGACATCTTGAGGTGCGGCTAACCAAATGATATTAAGTCCTGTAGATATACATAAGACAACTATAAATCCATCTCTATGCTTTATCTTTTTCTCAAAAGGATTTAGAATGCTGATAGATATCGCTAAACATCTAATAGGAACTTGCAATACCCATTTAAAGAACCAATACTTTTGTAGTAATCCTGGTTGAACGATACTCCATTTCCATTCTATTAATAAAGGTGGACCAGCCCACCATGAGTGATGTCCCATTGCAACTAGGTCAACAAAAGAATCTAAAAATAGAAAAATAATTACGGCGAATATTAATTGTTTAAATGTTTTAGTACGTAAAGCTATTATTATTGAAAGAACCACCCATAATATTTCTGCGTAAGGATAAAGATCCCATGTTTCTCCTTTTCCTATATAATTAATAAAAATATTAAAAAAAGCTCCAATTGAAAGTATTATAATATAGACCGAAATTAAGCTATATTGGAAAAGGTTTGAAGATTCTTCTTTTAATTCCATTAATTAAAATAATATCATAAAGATTTAAAAAATATTTAATAAAATTCTTAAATTCATTTAAAAGTTATATAATAAAAAAGAAAAACATATTTTATTCCTTGACTATGGTTAAAAAATTAGTACTTTCTGCTAAAAAAGAGCACGATGTCATTAAGAATGTTATTAGGAAACTGAAAGTAGTCCCTGAAATCGAATTAATTCTGCACGATCCTACAGAGGATTTCCTTGATTTGGAAGATATGCAGACCCAATTTGGAGATGTTGATCTCATAATAACTAAAGTTGCTAACGATTGTTCAATTGATTTGCTCCATTTTGCAAAACTTTATAATATTCCAACTTTGCATGATGTTTACACAGTTTTACTATGTAAAAACAAGGTTGCACTTGATCAAGCTATAAGAAAGATATTTGATAAGCATTCAGGCGATTTGGAAAATTTCCTGTTACCAAGATCATGGACGCAATCCTTACAAAATATTAATAGATTTAAAGAATGGGCTTCTCCAAAATTACCTATTGTGTTAAAAAGTCATTACCAACACGATAAATACAACCGTTTTAATTTTTTAGTTCGAAAAATAGATGAAATTGACAAATTCTGTAAGATATATTCAAATTTTTTATATTACAATATATATATTCAAAAATTCGTTGAAAGCGATGGTATAGAGCGAAAAATTTATGTTGTTGGTGATAAAATCTACGGTACTCAGCGGGAAAATCCAATATATTATTGGTTAAGAGAGAAACCTGAAAAAATTGATGTAGAAACATTTAAAAGGGAAAAATTCGAAGTATCTGTTGATATGCAAAATTTAGCTAAAATTCTTGCGAAAGGATTAAACCTAAGAATATTTGGCTTTGATTTAGTTAAACCTCTTAATCAAAATAAATATTATCTAATTGATTTAAACGATTTTCCTGGTTTTAAGGGAATTAAAGATATTGATAATGAGTTAGCTGATTATTTAATAACATACGTAAATCCTTAAGATTATAATAACTCATTTTTATTTATTTAAAACTTCTCTAATTTTTATCAAGAAATTTTTGTAATCCTTTCATTAAACACTCTTTTATTTCATCCCGAATTAATCTAAAACCTTCAATTCCTTTCATTGAAGGATCTTCAATATCCCCTCTCTCACCCGCAAATTCCTTTAAGGTGAGAACTGGTTTATTATTAACTTCTTCTAATTTGAAAAGATCTTCCTTATGCTTTTCAGTAAGAGCCAAAATTAAATCTGCGTCTTGAATTAACTTTCTATGCTCTTTTTTTTTCAAATCAATAGATTCAGAAGTATCTGATAATTCTATTCCTATCTCTTTCATTACATCTTGCGCATCAATCGATATCAAGCAACCATCTCTTGCATTTGAAGCGATACCTCCAGATTTTACATCGATTTTTAATTTGTTTTTTGAAAAACAATCTCGTAGAAAACCCTCTACCATACAACTTCGCGCTACGTTTACACTACATACTACTAACACAGATTTATAAGGAAAATTCATATTTAAAAAGTAAAAAGAAGGATATAAAAAAACAATTATTATTTGAAACTATCCTTATTTGCGAATTTTATACCTTTATTGGTCATATTTTCTAAGCAGTTTGAAATATTCCCCGGAGGAAGATCAATTCCTTTTGTCAAATCCACTATTAAAAATACTTCAAATCCTAAATCAACACCATCTAAAGCAGTATAACAACAACAATAGTCTAATGCTAATCCACATATGAAGATCCTTTCTACTCCGAGAGACTTTAATTTTTCTGCTAATTCAGTCTTAGTTTTTTTGTCATTTTCAAGAAAACCAGAATAGCTATCAATCTCAGGATTCGTTCCTTTTTGAATAACTGCATCCCCAAGATCTTTTTTTAGTTTTTTATGAAATTCAGCTCCTTCAGTATCTTGAACACAATGGTCAGGCCATAAAACTGGGCCAATTGCTCCATCTTCCGTTTGATATGCATCACCCGGATTTTTATCGGGATATTGACTGGCAAAAGATTTATGATTTTTAGGATGCCAATCCTGCGTTAAAATAACCATACCTTTTTTATTTTTAAATATTTCTGCAACATTATTAATATCCTCTACTATGAGATCGCCTTTTTCTACTGGTAAAGCACCACCAGGCATAAAATCATTTTGTAAGTCAACTATAATTAAAGCATTTTTTTCATTAATTTTAATATCTTTTTCTATCTTTAAATCCTCGATTTTCATACCAATGAACCAAGAAAAAAATTAATTTTATTTAGATTAATTAAAAAATTCTCAATTTTATAAAATATATTGAAAGTATTTATATTTTTAACATTTCAAAAGCGTGAGTATACTTATATCAATGACATTTACACCATTTTTTGATAATTTTAAAAGAAATTTAACTTAAAGTTTATGATAAATCATATAAATGGAATTCGCAATTATCCATGATATTATAGCAAATGTACCAATCCATTCAGTTATAGGTAACCATGTAAATAAAATTAACAGGTATGTCCCAGCAACAATGAATCCCTGGCAAGCGATGAATTTTGAATATTTGCCACCGTTAACATTAGATCCCATTAACATTAGAATACTAAATGATATTAGATAAAGTATTCCGCTTAGAAAAGATAAAAAAGCAAAAGTTCCATGCGTAACAAAAATAATGTAATTATCTTCAATTGAGGGGAAAATACCAACCGAGATAAAAGTAAAAATGGAAATTAATGCAAATATAAGAGAGCATTTTCTCACGATTGGATTTACAGTTTGTTTATCAAAAGATCTATAAAGGTTGATATAATAAGGAGTACCCACTATGCCCGAAATTATTAATCCGAGATTAAAAAATATTCCGGAAGGTCCAAGGCCTAGTTCGGAAATCATATTTTCAAAGAAATTATAACCTCCTGGAAATAGAATGATTGATATAAAATCTCCAGTTAAAGCAATAGCACAAGATAAAATTCCAAACACACCTCCTGGGATTATAGTGAGAAGCCTATCAAAAATCTTTTTTTGTATCTCCATATCTATTTAATTTAGCCAACAATTTTTAAAAATTTCTATAAATTAGAATAATATGTCTTTTTTTTAAGATTATAGAATATAAGCTTTATTAATATATAGTAAAATGATGTTTCGCTTGCTCTTGACTTCTAAGGGTTTTTTTTCGGATCTCTTTATCAATAAGCCCTTCAATATGGCATAAATACTCATATTCATCTTTTATAACTAATGTTATTGCTGTCCCTTTTTTTCTCATTCTTGAAGTCCTCCCAATTCTGTGAACATAGTTTTCAGGGAATTTGGGAATATCATAATTAAAAACATGAGAAATATTCTCTATGTCTAAGCCTCGAGCAGCAACATCAGTAGCAATGAGCATATTTATTTTATGGTCCCTAAAATCTTTTAAGATTTTTTCTCTCTGAAATTGGGTCAATTTTCCAGAAATTAATCCTATTTTAAAACCAATCCTTTTTGATTTTAATCTATTATACAACCAATCTCCTGTTTTTTTCGTATTTACAAATACAAGAACACGTTTTGGCTTCTCTACTCTTAAAATCTCTAAAAAACTTTTAAATTTCTGCTCAAATCTATCAATCATATAATAATATTGTCGAGTACTCTTTACAGTTAAATCATCTCTACTTAAATTTAGAAATTGAAATTTATTTCCAGAGTATTTTTTAACTAAGTTTCTAATATCATAATCTAAAGTTGCTGAAAATAACATAAATAGATAATTAGTTTTAATTTGATTTAAGATATACTTTACATCTGGTGCGAAACCCATATCCCATAATCTATCTGCTTCGTCTAATACAACAAAATTAATATTATTAAATTTTAGTTTCCTTCTCTTCCATAGATCTATGAGCCTTCCTGGGGTTCCAACAATAATATGAACTCCTTGATCTAATTTATTAATTTGATTGTTAATTGAAACCCCCCCATAAATAGTCATAGACTTAATGTTATTATTTCCTAAATCTTTAACAACTTGATTAACCTGTTTCGCAAGTTCTCTAGTGGGAACGATAATAAGAGCTTCATTATTTTTATTTGTTAATTTCTCAATAATTGGAATGATAAAGGCCAATGTTTTGCCTGTACCTGTCTTAGCTTGAGCCATAACATTTTGTCCCTTTAAAATAAGCGGAATTGCTTTCTCTTGTACAGGGGTTGGATTTATTATCCCAAGTTTCTTTAAAGCGTTAATATTTTTAGCGCTTATACCTAAATCGTCGAAATTCAAAATAAAGTCACAAGTATATTTCCTTTTTTAACTCACTATTTTCATGTATTAAAACGCATTAAGCTAATTAAATTTTAGTGTTATTATTTAAAATTTTATTATTCCCTTTTCAGCATTACGAGGATAATCAATTTGATGTAAAAATTTTGGAAATCTTTTTACGCAATCTTTCCTTATTCTTTTGTAAAAATAGAAAAGTTTTCAAACATTTCAGAAAGAGTGAAAAAAATGAGACCAAAAACAAAATTTTATTTACTAATTGGATTATTTCAAATCTTTTTGGTAATAATCGTCCTCTCAAGCGTAAATGGATTAGTAATCTTCGTAGCAGCTCAAGGATCAAGTACAATTACAAATTCAGCAACAATTTCAGCATTTGCATTTTCAGCAGCAATATCTGTGGCTGCAGGCGTGATAGCAAGTGCGTTTGCTCTTAAGACTGTAGGAACAGCGGCAATCTCAGCATTGGCGGAACGAGAAGAGACTTATACCAAAGCTTTCATTATAGTAGCTTTATGCGAAGCGCTCTCAATATATGGCTTAATTATAGCAATACTCTTATGGAGTAAGATTCCTTAATCCTTAATATGAATAATGAGTGAATAAAATGATATGTTCTTTGGGAGAATTCATAAGATGGTGATTTATTAACGAGTGTCATTGTTCCTTCGTATGCTTATCCATATGTTAAACTAAAAATTTTAAAAAGACTAATAATAGATGATGATACATTAAAAAAATTAAGTAGTATAGATGACATTGAAAATCTAATTAATACTATAAAACCATTTTACCCCAATATAAAGATTCAAGAATATACAATAGAAGAAATTGAAAAATCTCTTTATGAAACATTCTTCAAATTAATTGGAAAAATTATATTTTATTCTCCTGAAAATATTAGACGTTTTTTAAAAGCTTATCTCCTGCAATTTGAAATCATGAATATTAAACAATGTATTTTAGGTTCTATTACTGGGATGAGTAGGGATCAAAAATTAAATAATATTAATTTTTTAGTCGAAGATTTTTTAGGTAATACTGATTTTATAAGAGATCTGATTGAAATTACATCTTTAGAGGAAATTCAATTATATATGAGAAAAACAAAATATAATAAAGCTGTGAGAGAAGGGATACTATATTTTAAAAATAACAATGCGATTTTCGTTCTGGAAGCGTTTTTAGACCAGCTTTTTTATATAAATATGATTAAACAGAAGAGTTATTACAATAGAAATGAGAAAGAGCTGATAAATTTATATATTGATAGTATAACTGAAATTTATAATTTAAATATAATATTTCGTGGAATAAGAAATAATATAGACAAAAATTTATTAACTCAATTTTTAGTTAACAATTTTCTATTTCTAGATGAAACAAAAATCCTTCATCTATTATATCAAGATAATGTAGAAAAGTTTTTCTCATTGGTAAGGCAAATTTATTCAAATCAAAAAGATATTAAATTATTTTATAGAAAAATTGGTTTCAGAAGAGAACATTTTATTTGGTGGATTGAGGGATTATATATTGATTATTTTTTTAAAAAATGCAGAAGTAAAATTGGTGATATTGATTATTCTGCTATTTTTACAATTTTAGAGATTTTGATAAAGAAACAAAAAGAAATACAATTTAATATAATTCCCAATGTTGTAAACATAATTCATGAAAAATTTACTAAATTAGAACAAGGTGAATTAAAATAACAGAAATATTTAATTGGATAGAGGAAATAGAGAAGGTTTATGAAGATTTAATAAAAAAAGCTAAAGAAGAACACTTATCAGAAATTAAAGCATTGATAAATAATCAAGAGAAGGATTTAGATTTAAATACCTCTAGCAAGCAAAATTTTGTAAATTCTATTTTAAAGAATCTTTCAGAGGAAATAAATGAAGGAATTAAAAATAATAGAGAAGCTTTAGATAAAATAATTAAAAAAATAGAAAAAAATTATCAAGAAAAAAAGAATGATTTAATTAATTTAATATTGGAAAATTTAAGACTTGATTTTTAATGCCCGAAGAAAATATTCACATTATAGGACAGGATGAGATAGTTTTATTATATGAGCTTTTAGGAATTGATGGTACAATTTTGGATGATCCAAATAAATTTTTAGATGAATTTAATCAATTAATTAAAAATCCCTCAATTGGTATAATTTTTATCGCATTGAATTTACCAGACACTATTATTGATTATCTCATTGATTTTAAGCTAAATAATAAAAAACCATTTATATATTACATACCAGACATATTTGAACTAAAAATTGAAGAAGAGGATCCTCTTTTAAAAACAATTTCAAAAATTATAGGAAAAATTCTAATATAGGAAGATGAAGTAAGATTTCAAAAGAAGTAAATATAAAAGAAGATATTGGAAAACTAGGTCTATATTTAATTAATAAAGCTCATGAAGAGATTAGAGAATTAAATAATAAGAATTTGCTCCAAAAAGCTGAAATTAGAAAACAATTTATGGAAAGAAAAAATGAAAATTCTACTAGAATAAGGAAACATTTTATTGAATCATATAATCAATTTTTAAATAATTCTTTATCAAAAACTATATTAGAGCTTAAAGGGAGAATTTTAGACCTTAAATCAAAACTTATAGAAGAATTGAAAATAGATATTTTAAAAACAATAAAAGAGAGAATAAAAAAACAATATTCAAATTATATTACCTTTTTATTGGATTTAATTAAAAGTGAAATTCAATATATTGATAAACCTCCTAAAGTGTTAATTATACTAAATTCTATTGATTATGAATATTTTGCCAAAAATAGTAATAAAATTAACACACTTTTCAAAAATAAAATTGAAATTCGAAAAAGTGATTCCGATTATATAGGTGGATATAAGGTTATTTTTTCTAAAGAGAAAATACTATTTAATTATTCAATAGAAAATATTATAGAAAAAAATTCAATTCTAATTCAAAAGCAATTATCTAACAATTTTGACGATTCTGAGATTAAAGATGTCGAACAAAAATTTATAAGTTTTATTCAAAAACAAAAATTAAGATTAGAGGAGCATTTAAAAAGATATGACCAAGTCTGAGTCTATTATTGATGATAAAGGATATATCTCTGCAATATATGGGTCATTAATTGAAATTAAAGGTTTTGAAAGTAAAGTAAGAGTTCATGATTTAATTAAAATTTCATCTCATAATATTTTTGGTGAGATTCTTCAGATTTATTCTGATCATGTAGTTGCTCAATGTTTCGAAGGTACAAATAACATAAAATTGAGCGAAGAGGTAATCAATACACTTGAACCTCTTTCCATGGAATTATCTCCGGGATTATTAACACATATTTTTGATGGTATTCAAAGGCCATTAGAACTTGCATTCAATGATTCTAAAAGTAATGGTTTCTTAGAACGAGGTTTCTTTTTACCCCCTTTATCTAGAACTAAGAAATGGCATTTTATTCCTCAAGTAAAGAAAAATTCAGATATAAACCATGGAGATGTTATAGGAACTGTACAAGAAACCCCTTCAATTGTTCATAAAATAATGGCACAACCTGGAACTTCGGGTAAATTATCATATATTGTAAATGAAGGGGATTACACTATTGTAGATACAATATATAGTATTCAATCAAATGGTAAATTAAAAGATTACAGTATGCTGCAAAAATGGCCAGTTACTAAATCTAGACCTTATATGAAGCGAATAATTCCAAGTGAACCTTTAATTACAGGTCTACGGGTTGTTGATTTACTTTTTCCTATAGTAAAGGGGGGTACTGTTGCAGTTCCAGGAGGATTTGGAACAGGTAAAACTGTTATTCAACAGTCCTTGGCTAAATGGTGCAATGCTGATATTATCATTTTTGTAGGATGTGGTGAACGAGGAAATGAAATTGCAGATGCATTGAAACAATTTTCTGAATTAAAAGATCCAAGAACCGGACGTTCTTTATTAGAACGGATTTTTATCATTGCAAATACCTCTAATATGCCAGTTTCAGCAAGAGAGGCTAGTATTTTCTCGGGAGTTACAATTGGGGAATATTATCGAGAAATGGGGTATGATGTTGCAGTATTGGCAGATAGTACCTCGAGGTGGGCAGAATCTTTAAGAGAGATCTCTGGCTTATTGGAAGAAATGCCCGCGGAGGAGGGGTATCCCTCCTATTTAGCATCGAAATTATCAAGTTTTTATGAAAGAGCAGGCGTTGTACAAACGTTTGGAAAAGATTTATCGGGTAAGGAAAAAATAGGATCTTTAACTATAATAGCTTCTGTCTCTCCTCCTGCAGGAGATTTCAGTGAACCTGTTACAGCAACGACTAAACGATTTGTACAAGCATTTTGGGCATTAGATGCAAATTTAGCATATTCAAAGCATTATCCTGCGATTAATTGGCTCACTTCATATTCCAATTATCCTGAGTATATTTCTGATTGGTGGTTTGAACGTGATATTGATTGGGCTGAGATTGATAGAGATTGGTATGAAATTCGAAATCAAGTTAATGAAATTTTGTCTAAAGAAAATGAATTAAAAAATATTACCCAACTTATAGGTGAGGAAAATCTACCCGAAGACCAACGGTTAATCCTTTTCATCGCCAAACTGATAAAAGATAGTTTTCTAATGCAAAACGCGTTTGATGAAATAGATAATTTTACGGGGATTAAAAAATTATTGGGACATATTAAATTAATTATTTTATTATTTAAAGAAGCAAATGAACTATTAAAAAATGATGTAATTATTGAAGATCTTAAAGATCTTGACATTATTGATAAGATCCTTAGAATAGGTCATACAATTCCTAATAATAAATTTCAGAAGCTCACTAATTTAAAAGAAGAAATGAAAAAATCACTTAATAATATAAAATATTCTCTCGAGTTTTCAAAGAAATTATGAGTGTAATCTACAATAAAATACAGCAAATCATAGGACCATTGATTTTTTTAAAAAATAATCATAACGTTCAATATGGAGAAATTGTGAAAATATATACTAATGAGGGTAATATTCGTACTGGACAAGTTGTCAAAATAAGTGAGGATCTTATTATTTTAGAATCATTTGAAGGTACCTCAGGATTATCATCTGAAAATTGTCAGATATTTTTTACAGAGGACTCATTTAAGTTAAGAATTTCAAATGATATGTTTGGAGGAACATTTAACTCTCTAGGAAAACCTATTGATATTAATCAGAAGGATGTAAGAGAAGCAAATATTTCAACTGATGTCGAGCGGGATATAAATGGATCTCCTCTTAATCCATATGCTAGAGAATATCCATCAGATATAATACAGACAGGAATTTCTGCCATTGATGGATTATTTACACTCATAAGAGGTCAGAAACTTCCTATTTTTAGTGGTCAGGGAATTCCTCATAATAAATTAGCGGCTCAAATTGTAACTCAAGCAAAGGTTCTAACAGAGGAACCATTTTTAATAATATTCTGCGGAATTGGAATCATTCATGATGAGGCTATTTATTTTTTAAGGCGATTTAAAGAAAGTGGAAACATCCAAAATATCATCTCATTTATTAATTTTGCTAATGATCCAATAATGGAACGATTAATTATTCCTAGGGTTGCCTTAACAACTGCCGAATATTTTGCATTTGAACAAGATATGCATGTCCTTGTGATATTAATAGATATGACAAATTATGCGGAAGCTTTAAGAGAATTAAGTTCTGCTAAAGAAGAAATTCCTAGTAGAAAAGGGTATCCTGGATATTTATATTCTGATTTTGCCTCCCTTTATGAAAGAACTGGCAAAATAACAGGAAAGAAAGGTACCATTACCCAAATACCCATTTTAACTATGCCTAATGATGATATATCACATCCAATACCAGATACTACTGGTTATATAACTGAGGGTCAATTAGTTCTTAATCGAAATTTATATAAAAAAGGAGTATACCCTCCTTTCGATGTATTAGCTTCAATATCGAGGCTTATGAAGGATGCAATTGGTGAGAAAACAACAAGAGAAGATCATGCAGATATTAATTCTCAATTATTAGCCTCCTATTCAAGTGCGCTTGAAGTAAGAGATATTATTTCAATTATTGGGGAAGATGCATTAAATTTAGAGCAAACTGCACTTTTAAAATTTAGTAATGATTTTGAGAATATTTTTTTAAATCAAGATTTTAATGAAAATAGAGATTTTAATACTACTTTAGATTTAGCTTGGAAGGTATTATCAAATCTTTCAGAAAGTCAATTATTTAGAATTCATCAAAGATTTATAAATAAATATTATAAAAAAAAAAAGGTGTAAGCAATAAGTTTTAGAGAAGTAAAACCAACCAAGACTAATTTGATAAATTTAAAGAAAAAATTGGGTTTTGCTAAAAGAGGAGTAACCTTCTTAGAGTATAAACGAGAACAATTAATGTTCCAAATCAGAAAATATTGGAAACAATATTTATCATATAGAAAAAAATATTTTAATCTATTTAGGATTGCATTAATCACATTAAATCTTTCATACAAAGAAAATGGAAAAAGGATCTTTAATTTAATCAGTATATTAAGTAAAATTCAGTATGGTGTTTCAGTTAATATAAACTACTATAAAGAATTGGGAAACCTTGTTCCTAAGATTGATTACAAATTTTTAAGAGAAGAAAAACTTCCACCATATTCATTTGAAAATACAAGTTTCCATTTAGATGATTTATATTCAATTTTAAAAGATCTCTTTACAAATGTTATTCAATTAGCTGAACGAGAAGATATTTTACTTAAATTGGCATTTAATTTTAAAAACATTAATAGACGAATAAATAGTTTAAATAATATAATAATTCCCTCTCAAGAGATCGAAATTAAAAAGATTAAAGAAATTTTAGAGGAAAGTGAAAGAGAAAATTTTGTTAGATTGAAAAAAACAAAAGAATTAATTAATAAATAGGGAGGTATTTAATATGAAAAATAACACTCAGATGAGTCTTTTTAAAATATCTGTTGATAGAAGATATAAAGATCCTCTCTTATATCATCTCTCTAAAATTAATTCAGTTCATATTAAATCAAAAATAAAACCTGAATTAAAAAAAACTGGTGAAGATTTCCCTTTTTCAGATAAGATAAAATCAGTAAGAAATAATTTAGATACTCTATTTAAAAAACTTAGAATAACAGAATCAGATTTTCAAGCATTAAAATTTGAAAAAGAGGATAGAATTAAATTTGATACAAAAGATTTGCAAGAACTATTGAAATTCGTCTCAGAAGAAATAGATTTTTTCAATAATAGAGCTGTTGAATTAGAAAAATATATAACAAGAGCAAATATAGAATTAGATAATTTAAAATCTATAAAAAATTGTTATTCTTTTTTAGATAAATTTAATCTAAATATTGCAGTTTTAAAAGTTTTTAAAAACTTAGATATAAAAGCTTATACAACTTTTACTAAAAATTTACCAAATCTAAGATCTTTTTTTGATATTTCACAATTTCCAAATGTCCATCAAATAAGTCCACCCTCAGAGGATCGAATAAGTTTTTTTATTATATATCCAAAAGATAAAGAGGAGGATTTAAAAGATCGAATAAATCTTGTTTACGCAGAAGAGGTTCCAATATTAAAAAAGTATCTAACTCATAAAGGAATAAATTTTGACCGGATTTTGAAAGAAATTGATTTAATTAGCAAATCTCTAAACAAATATTTAAAAGAACAATCTCGTATAAGAAATGCAAATCTCCTTAAATTTGCTGCTATTAACGAAATCGTCCAAAATATTGAAGAATATGATTGGGCTGAAAGGCAATTTGAAGAATTACCGTCTAAATATTTGTCCATTAAATTCTTTGTTCCATTAACCAGAAAAAATCAAATTATACAATATTTAAATAAAAATTTAGGGAGTCATATAATAATTGAATCTATAAATATTGGAAAAGATAAATCTATAAATGAAATTAATGAATTTATAAAACTTGAATCGAAAGAATCCAAAGAATCTGATGAACTGGATGATTTTGAACAAGAAGATAATGCTGATGCTGAGGGGAAAGATTTACGTGAAGAAACTCCAAGAGTTATGAAAAATTTCTTTTTATTTAGACCGTTTGAGACATTAACAAAAATGTATGGTACTCCATCTTATTCTGAAATTGATCCGACCCCATTTTTATTCTTTACATTTCCCATTCTCTTTGGTTTAATGTTTGGTGATATTGGACATGGTATATGCTTGATTATTGCAGGATTGGTTGGTGCAATGGTTTTTAGGAAAAAAAAAGGTAAAGATTTTACTAATTATTGCTGGATAATATTTTGGTGTGGATGGGCTGCTGTAATAGTTGGTTTTTTATATGGAGAATTTTTTGGAATGCATGAAATTTTTGGATATGAATTAAAACCTATAACTATATTTTCCATAACACTTCATAACCCATTAAATAATATCATTACTCTTTTTTTATTTGTGATTTTTATTGGAGTAGTTCACATTTGTTTGGGCTGGTTTATTCAATTTTTAAATTATTGGAAACAAGGTTATAAATATTTTGCTTTCTCTGACTCTTTATGTAAAATTTTTTTTTTAGCTTTGGGAACTGTTTTACTCTTCGTTTGGCAATTTGATATCAACGCATGGTTTTCCCCTCCTTATCCAATTTTATTACCCTTAATCCCGGGATTAGCATTATTTTTGCTTAAACCCCTTGGTAAGGCAATAGGTGTAAAACATTTAAGAGAAATGAAATATTCAGAATTAATAGGAGAAGGATCAATGGAGACTTTTGAAACAATTTTATCTGTTTTGAGTAATGTTGCATCTTATGTAAGATTACTTGCTTTAGCATTAATTCATATTGCTTTAATGATTTCAATTGAAGCAATGATTTCTCTAATAAATACAGGTTTTATTTTTTGGGATCAATTCTTTATTGTAATTGGATTAATACTTGGAAATATAGTGGTAATTTTATTAGAGGGTCTCCTTGTTTTTATAAATGCGCTGAGGCTTAATTTTTATGAATTCTTTTTTAAATTTTATCAAGGTACTGGAATCGATTTTTTTCCTTTTTACTTAGACGATGATTATTCAGTCATTAATTTTAAAATCGAGTCAGATATAGATATAATTTCAAAAGAAATAGAGAAGGAAATAGAATCTGAAAAAATTAAAAAAGATATTGATGAAGCTTATCATTATATATCTAAAAAATTCTTTTAATCTTTAACTATTAATTAATTATTACTTTCAGAGTGAGAATTTGGAAAAAAATAATAGAAAAACAAATGAAAAAACTACTAAAAGAAGTGCAACTTTAAAATCAATATTATTGCTTATCAATGCAATTATTATTCTAATTTTAGTTGCACTTTTTTATCAATATGGACCAAATCCTATAATTATATTTTTTATATTATTATTAGCTATTTTTACAATAGTAGGACCATTTTTAAGAAGAAAAAAGAAATCATTATATTCAAGTATTTTTCCAGATAAAACGAAAGCGAGAGAAAGACAACGATCTCAAAAAGAATTTATCAGAAAAAGAACCGAGATAATCACATCTAAAGAAGAAGAAATAACACCTAATGATATTGATCTTGATATTAAATTTGGCAAATCTCTGAAATCTGTTATTCATAAATGTAGCAACTGTGGTATGACATTGACAAGTTTTATGAAAAAATGTCCTAACTGTGGAACATCTGTAATTGATTGACTTTGTATCTATATCTTTTTAATCTAACTTTTAAAGTGCTTTTTAACCAAAAAAATTGTTCCTTTCCATTTATGAGTCATTATGCATACTCTTTTAATATCTTTCATTTGTTCTCTGTAATAGTCCTCAAAATCTTCTATTAGCGCGTTTAATTTTTTCTTAATAACAGGATTTTCTTCTTCAACAATAAGGACAAATACTACATCTTCAGTACTATTTAATTTAAACATGATTTTTCGATCTCCATGATCAATTGTTCTGATTTTTTTTTCCCCTTTTATAATTTCTTTTAACATACTCATCATCCCTATAATACCCCCAGAAATTATTAATGAATCATTTGAATCTCCCTCTATTAGAAATGGATGATCATATAATAGTATACCACTATGGTAAATAATATATAAGTGGATTAATTTATCATACCAATTTATCATGGGCAACATTATAGTTATAGTCCTTTTACTCTTATTTCTGTCAAATTCCCTTAATAAAACTCCTTGGTGGAGCTTCATAATATCGTCCGAATATTGCATTTCGAAGGGATACTCATCATATTTAGCTTCGATTTCATGATTTTTTATTTGGATTTTGGCGTAGTCATCTTTCTTTTGTAATGATATAGATATCTTCTCTTGTTTAGGTGTATTTTTCATTGAGCTAATTAAAAAATACTCAAAAATCTGTTTAAATCTGATCTTATCAACTTCAGCGAAAATTTCTTCTCTTACTTTTAAAGTTATTCCAACTTCCCGGAATTTTAAATTCTCGTAGGCTTCATGGATACATTCATTTACAATCTCGTTAATATTTTCAATCTGCTTTTTTAATTGAAATTTATGAGATTCAATTTTTGAAATATCAAGAATTCTTTCTATCATATTGGTCGATTTTTCTCCACCTTCCCTAATAAGTTCTAATAATCTTTGAGCATTGGTATCTAATTGATCTTGGTACGATTCAATAAGGACCTCTGAAACATCAGAAATAACGCTAAGAGGGTATTTTAATTTTTCAGATAATTGAGTTGTTAAATCCCGTTTTATTACATCCAGTTCTTTTAATTTTTCTCTTTCCTTTTTGATCAATTCTTTTGCTTCTTTTCTCTCGGTAATATCTCGATACACTCCATAAAAGCCAATTTTATTCCCTTGGGAATCATACTTTAAATTTACTGAAGCTTCAATATATTTATGAGGTCCCTCTTTGGGAATCGTTTCATATTCAATTACTATTTGATCAACTTCTCCTTTAATAAGTTTTTTAGACTTTTCAAGAATATTATCTATATCCTTATCTGCAATAACTTGATTGACTTTCATTTTATACAATTCATCTTTAGAATATCCTGAAAATTCACTAACTCTTTTATTAACGAAAGTAAAATTCCCTTTAAGATCTGTTTCAATATAACCCTCTCTCATGTTCTCAAGAATACTACGATATTTTTCTTCGGATTCCCTTAATTTTTCTTCAGCTAGTTTCCTTTTATTGATGTCTCTTGATATAAGAATACCTTTAATAAAGCCATCGCGATCTTTAAACAATTTTCCTCTAACTTCAAGCCAGAGATATGTGTCATCTTTTTTTCTAAACCTTAATTCTGAAGTTTCTTCCCCTTTCTTAATTCCCTTTCTCCATTTTTTCATCACTTTTCTAACATCATCTGGATGTAACATTTCAACCGCAGGTTTTCCTAATAATTCATCTTTAGAATAGCCTAAAACATCTTGATGAGCTTTCTCATTAACATACTCATACTCAAATTTTTCGTTAATAACTGTTATCATATCGTAAGCGTTTTCTGAGATTACCCTGTACTTTTTTTCAGAATCTTTGAGCATTTGTTCTGCTATTTTTCTAGAGGTTATATCTTGTGAGACAACCTGAATTAACGTCTCATTATCCAAAACAATTAAAGATACACTTGATTCAACCCATTTTTTAACATCCTCTTTATTATTGAATTCAAATTCGATAGGTTCTGTTAAATCGTTTTTTATCGCTTTTTTAAAAGTTTCTATTAACCAAGGAGTTTTTTCTTTTGGAATCGTAAATAAATCTATATATTTATTTCCTAAAATTTTATCCATAGATAAACCAATAAGAGTAGCTGTTTCTTTATTGCAATCAATTATAACTCCTTTACTGTTTAATAGAGCTATTGAATTAGGTGAATTTTCAACCAATGATCTATACTTTTCTTCCGATTCTCTAATCTTCTGTTCGGAGTTTATTCTTCCAGTAATATCTCTAGATATTATTAGTCCCTTCAATTGGTCATCTCTATCTCTAAATAATTTACCTCTACTCTCAAGCCAGATCCAATTACCATCTTTTTGTTTAAATCTTAGTTGCAGCATGGCTTCTCCAGTTCTAAACCCTTTATTTAGAGCTTCAATAACTATTGTCTTATCGGAAGGATGGATGAATTCTAAAACTGATTTACCTATTGCATCATTATTATTATATCCCATTAATCTAGACGTAGTTTCTTCATTGATATATTCATACTCGAATTTCTCATTAATCACAGCAATCATATCATTGGCATTTTCAGAAATAAGTCTATATTTCTCTTCTGATTCTCTTAGTTTTTCCTCCGTATGTTTCTTTTCAGTAATATCCCGTAGTGCAGAAATCAAATTTATGCTACTACCATCTTCATCATTGTAATAATCAGCTGAACCTGATAACCAAACATAATGGCCATCTCCATGCAATACTCTATATTCGACTTGTTCTTTTAAAAAATTACGTTTTTCTCTCACAAATCGGCGTAATAACTCAGCTAATCTTCCTAAATCGTCTGGATGTATATGTTTAAATATTTTTGTTCCAGGTTTTATTTTTCTTCCTAAGATTTTCTCCAATTGAGGAGAGCTAAACTTTAAAATTCCATCTATTCCATATACAATAATTGCGTCTTTCGTATTTTCTATAATATTTCTATATTTCTCTTCTGATTCTCTTAATTTTTTCTCAGCTTCCTTTATATCCGTTATATTAGTAACAATTAACATGACTAAATCAGAATCTCCACCACGCTTAATAGGGATAAAACGTGTTGTATACCATGCTTCAGCAAATCCAGGAACATCAATAGTTAATGGAAATCCCGTTTCAAAAACCTTTTCAAAAGAATGCTTATACATATCTTGATTTTCTGGCATTAAATACTCGTATAAATTCATTCCAATAACAGGTTCTTTTATGATTTTTTGTGGTATATGGTTTATATACTGTATTATATTATTACGATCAACTGTTATGATAAAATCTGGGGTGTTTTCTAATAAAGAGGTAAGTTGTGCTTCTGATTCTTTTAATTTTTGCTCTGACTCTTTTTGTTCAATAATAATTTTTAATCTATTTCCAATTTCTTTGATTAAATCTATTTCACTTTTAAGAAATGGAACATTTTCAAGGAAATAAACTGAAATCATTAATGGCTTTTCATTAATAATAACTTGAGTTGAGAATTTCCATTTAGTCTTCCTTAAATTATCAGTTTCATACTTTTTATCATTATATATGATTCTTGCACATGTAAGTGTCGGAAATTGACAAGCATGAGGAATTAATTCCAAGATGCTTTCAATTACATCATTTATTGAGAGATCTGGGCTATCTATTATTGTGGAAATACTATATAAACAATTGAGTTCTCTTACTAATTTTCTAAGATTATTATCAAATTCCTCTAGTTTTTTCTCTGCTTCTTTACGCTCGGTAATATCTCTCGCTATTATAATTGCAAACATATCACCTTCTTCATTCGTATTTGTTTTACCTTTAACATCGATCCACATCCAATTTCCATCTTTATGTCTAACTCTTACTTCCTCTTTGCCTTCACCCTCTTTAAAACCATTTTTTAGGGCATCATAGGCCTTCTTAATATCATCGGGATGAAGTACTTCTGATATATTCTTACCTATTAAATCGCCCTTTGTTCGACCTTTTATGGTAATAGCTGCCTTTTCATTAAGATATTCGATTTCAAAATTTTGATTAATAATTCCTATCATATCAATCGCATTCTCAGCAATAAGTCGATATTTTTCCTCGGATTCTCTCAATTTTAGTTCAGTTTGCTTTCTTGCTGTAACATCATTAGCAATTCCAATAATTGCGCAAATTTTTCCATTTCCCTTTATTGGAATCCCATAAGTTTCAATATAAACAGCGTCGCTATTTTTTGTCTTAAGTTTAAGTTCAATGTAATCTCGATTTCTTCCATTTTTTATAATTTCTTTTACTCCATTAAAAAACTTTTCAGTATATTCTTGATCAAGCAAATCATTCAACATTATATCCATAAGTTCTTCTCTCTTATATCCAAAAGTCTCTAGAGCAATGTCATTTGCATCAATAAAAATTCCATTTACATCTATAACATATATTAAGTCTAAAGAGCTATTAAATAGCTCTTTATAATGTTCCCTAACATTTTCCCGAATGGAAATAACTTCTTCCAATTAATTTTCACCTTATCTTTTTATTGGACTTAATTAGCCTAATTATTAAGTTAATTGGGTTAACCAAATAATCGAACATAATCAGATTTTCACTACTTCCTCTATTTATTAAAGTGTAAAAAGGATTTATATAATATCATTTGTCCAGTATATAAATAACAAAAAAATACTTATTTATATCCTCGCTTTAGAATCAGATTTTAATGGTTTTATTAAATGAAAAAAACTTATTTTAAAGCTCTTATTATAACATATTGTATTTAATAATATCCAAGCGCTCGTAGTATAGGGGTAGAATATCAGGTTCCCAACCTGATGACCCGGGTTCAATTCCCGGCGGGCGCATTTGATTTTTTACCAAGATAACCCTTTTAAAAAACGTAAATCATTTATTAAATTCTCTGCTTCGTGTGATGGAACCTCCAAAAACGCAAAAAGCTCATTTTGCCAAAATGCTCTACCAGATGTGGCAGATCTTATCTCTTCAGCAAATTTGATTGAATGTCTAACTGGTAATAATATCTCAATTATCGCTTGATAATCATTTTCTTGATTAATTTCTTTTATTTTTGCAGAATATTTTGTTAATAATGAAACAGTCTTTTTTATGTAATCGGGAGGGAGTTGTATTATAGTATGATAAATTGGTTCCATAAGAATAAGTTCAGCTTCATTTAACGCTTTTTTGATTGCCTCATAAAACATCGCAGATAATTCTGTGAATGCTGTTTGCTCATCGATACTGGTGATATTTAAAACGTTAATAATAATTTTAAGTTCGGTTAGTTTTTCACCACATAGAGGGCCATTTAAACTAATATTCTCAATGATTTCTATTACTAAATTTTTAAGGAACTCGTCAAATTCGTTTTTCTCTTGACAAATTAATAAATTTAAATGATCATTACAATTCCAAAAATTCTCAATTTCTGAATCTGAAAGATTTGTGTTTTCTTTTAGTGCTGTTTGAAGCTTCTCACGAGGTTTGAATGCTCTATAATCATGTGTTTGGAAAAATTTCAACGTTTTTTCATCCAGCCTTTCAATTTTTAGTTCAAGTGAATTCTGGTTATTAGGAGCTACTACTTTTATTATAGAAGATTGAGTTCTACATGATTCCTTAAAAACTGGTCTGGGTTCTGATGTTGAAACTTTAATACCTCTTTTTTCAATATCATTAACAGTAATTTCAAGATGTAAGGGACCCATTCCAGAAAGTAAAAATTCTCCATTTTCCTCATTAATTTCAAATTTGAGATTAGGATCTTCAATAAGTAAGTTCTCAATTAGTTCCTTCATTTTATCTAATTCTCTCAAATATTCAGGTTCTATTGATACTGAAACTACTGGTGTGGATATATATTTAACATTCTCAAAAGGAACCATCTTCTCAATATAACTAGGATCGACAATTGTCTCACCGCTACGAATCTTTTTAAGCCCTTCGAGCGCAACTACATTCCCTACTGGAATGGAATCAACTTGTTCACGCCTCTGCCCCATAAAGATTGCTATGCGTTGAATGGTTTCATAATTATTTTCTCTTAATAAGAAAACTTCTGTTTTATTTGAACATTGTCCTGAAAAAATTCTTCCTGTTGCGACTAACCTATTTTTATCTGCTTGAACCTTACTCAAACAAATAATTAACGGTCCCTTAGGCTCGCAAGATATCATTGCTTTCCCAACATGAGAATCTAATTCCCCCTCATATATTTTTTTAATTCTATATTTTTGAGCTTCAATAGGATTTGGTAAGTGATCTACAACCATTTCCAACACAGCCCTGTGAATTGGAAGATAAACAGCTAAATCCGCATAAGTTTCTTTGGAATAGGTCTCTTTATTGTATCTTTGTTTAATGTCCTTAAATTTCAAATCACTTTTTTCTATGATATTTACAGTAAATCCCCATTTATGGAGCGCTGATCCAAATGCTACGTTTCCATCTGCAGGAGAAACTTTCCATTCCTCATTAAAAGGAGGATCTGCATATCTCTCAATGAGAGTATTAAAATCTTTAATTATTCTAATATACTTTTTTCTAATATCTTCATCTCCAAGCTTTAATTCTCTGATAAGGCGATCGACTTTATTAATGAAAAGTACAGGTTTGACGCCTTCTTGTAATGCTTGTCTTATGACGGTTTCCGATTGGGTTATAATTTCTTCTACGGCATCAACAACTACAACAACACCATCAACAAGTCTTAATGCTCGAGTGACCTTTCCGCTGAAATCTAAATGTCCTGGTGTGTCAACAAGATTTATAAGAAAAGGTTCGTGTTCTTCAAGAGTTTTTTCGTAATAAAGTGAAATATTTGTAGATTTCATCGTAATACCACGTTTCTGTTCTTCTTCAAGATAATCGAGGGCCCGAGCTTCACCCGCTAAATCTGGAGACAAAAATCCTGCTTCACTTAAAAGAGAATCACTTAGAGTTGTTTTACCGTGGTCTATATGACCAACAAAACCAATATTTCTAATTTGATGAGTCTTTTCCATTAATTTTAGAATTTCAGAAATTTCCTTGCGCCGTGGCATTGCTTTTTATAAAAATATTCCTAAATCTTATTAATACAAATAAATAATACGATTAAAATTTTAGTATTGATAATCTACAGAGGAAATGGGGGTTTTGTTAATCATGATTATGGATTTACTTTTGTTTATTTTGTATATCTTTTTATATAATGAAAATCAGTATTAAACATACGAACTCACCAATTAATTAATTAATAAAATAAAAAAAATTTTTGAGGCTGTAAATAAAATGAGTGCGAGATTACCTTTAATTATCGTAGGCGCAGTATTGATGATTGTGTCTATTTTTTTACCAACTCTATACTGGTATGTACATATGGAAGCTTTTGGTGTTGAAGTTGATGGTGCAATATATTACTGGATGTATGGTTTAATTTATGCCATAATAACAGCAAAATCAGAATATACAGATACAGAATATACAAGTTCATATGTTGGTATTGACCCCGATCCACTTGGCGTAATTTTTATGATGCTAATTATTGCAGGTGCAATAGTGGCACTGGTATTAGGGACAGCCACAGAACAAAAAGTTGCTTTTATTGGGGGATTACTTGGATTACTTGGCATAATCGGTTTTTATGTAAGTGTTCTAATGGCAATACCTATGACCCCTACACATGTGATTGTAGAAGAAGGTTTTTATCCTTTGCCCTTCATTGGATTTTTTGTATGTATAACAGGCGGGATCCTAGCTTTAGTTGGAGGAGTATTAGAAAAATACTAAATTTAAAATTTTTTTCTTTTTTTTTTTTTGGATTTTATATTTGGTCATTACAACATCAATAAGTATAATTTTTAACCCTTTCAAAAAGCATCAAGTTTATTAATAAAATCTATTTTATCTTAAAACATATAAGGATGAGCTTTAATCTTTAAAAAATATAAGCAATAATTCTATAAGCTACGAAATCTTTTTTATTAAAAAGTGGAAGAGGGAAATGATTCTTCATAACTCAAGATCTTCTACATTTATCGATTTAAGCTAATCGATTTCAGATGGGTCAGAGCATTCAATAAAATCATTTCCCATAATAAAAGTATCTAATCTTTTATTTATAATTTAACTTCACCATCAATTCTAACTATTCTTCCATCCACATGCAATCGATTCTCATAAAATAATTCAATTGCTTTAGGAAATGCTTTATGTTCCCATTCTAATATTCTAGGTCCCAGTATATCCTTTGTGTCCGTATCATAAACCGGTACAGCATACTGTATTATGATTGGTCCATGATCTTCTTCTGGATCAACAAAATGAACAGTAACGCCTGATACTTTGACTCCATAAGCGAGAGCATCCTCATGTGCATGCATTCCTTTAAAAGATGGCAATAGAGCAGGATGGATATTCATAACATTTCTATCAAAATGTTCTATAAATAATTGACTTACAAAACGCATATATCCAACGAGTACAATCAGCTCGCAACCGTATTTATCTAAGACTTCAATCATTTTCTGGTCAAAGTCTTCCCTAGTTCCCTTAAATTTATCTGATTCAATTAAGACACTGGGAATATTATGATTTTTTGCCCGTTCCATGCAAAATGCTCCAGCTTTATTACATATTAAAACTTCTACTGCTGCTTTATTTTTTAAAATTCCATTTTCAGTTGCTTGAACAATTGCTTCGAAATTAGAACCACTTCCGCTTGCGATAGCTCCAATTTTTAAAATTGCCATAATACCATCTAATATTCATTTTTAAAAAAACTTTGTATGAAATAGAGAATTTAAACTATAACTTTATTTTAATACATAATAGAAAGGTTTTTATTTGTTCTTTTTTATTTCTTACTTAGAACTTTAAAGTTGTTTCTTCAAATTTAATTCTCTTATAATTAAATTGATTCAAGAGAATTATAACCTGTTTATTCGAATTTAACATTAACATATAATGAAAATATATTCACGTATAAATGAATTTGTAGTGAAATAAATAGAGATTCAATAGATAATCCTATAAATAATATTTATTTTAAAATAGAGGGATAGAATTTGAGTTTTGAAAGGGAATTAGAAAGAATTAAGCAAGAAATAATCCAGAATCTTCCTCCGGATATTATTATTAAAGATATCGAATTTGAAGGTCCTGAAATCGCAGTTTACTCTGAAAATAGTTCCGATCTTAATACAATTGATAGCTCAAATGTTTTAAAAGATTTAGCGAAATTAATGAGAAAAAGAGTTGTCTTTCGATGGAATGTTGATAAAAGAAAAGATCCTAGCGAAACAGAAGATTATATAAGAAATCTAATAGGAGAAGAAGCGGAGATTTCTGCTATCGAATTTGATCATACAAGAGGCGAAGTTATTATAGAATCAGGGAAACCAGGCCTAGTAATAGGCAAAAAAGGGGTTAATTTAAAAGAGATAAGAGCTAATACGTTTTGGCAACCTAAAACAATACGAACGCCTCCTTTAGCTTCAAGGACTATTCAGTTAATAAGGGGTATGTTAAGAAAGGAAAGGAAAACACAAAAAGATATTTTATTGCGAATTGGGAAAAGAATACATAGACCAACACTTTTTAACAATTTAAACATAAGAATGACTGCTTTGGGAGGGTTTAGAGAAGTTGGTCGATCTTGTATATTGATGCAAACAAAAGATAGTAATGTTTTAATTGATTGTGGATTAAATGTCGGCAACCCTAAAGATAAATTCCCTTTCTTTGATATTCCTGAGTTTTCAGTAAGAGATCTAGATGCCATCATTATATCTCATGCACATTTAGATCATTGTGGTCTTGTTCCATTTCTCTTCAAATATGGTTACAGAGGGCCTGTGTATTCCACATTACCGACGAGGAATTTATCTACCATGCTCCAATTGGATTATGTTCAAATTTGTGAAAAAGAAGGTATAAGTCCTCCATACTCTAAAAGAGATGTTAAAGCAGCTGTACTTCATACAATACCTCTATCTTGGGGAAAAGTAACAGATATAGCACCTGATATTAAATTAACCCTTCACAATTCTGGTCATATATTAGGATCTTCTATAATACATTTACACTTTGGAAAAGGAGGGTACAACTTTGTTTATACAGGCGATTTTAAATTTCAAAAAACGCGATTGCTTGAAAAGGCTACTGTTAAATTTCCAAGAGTTGAAAGTTTACTTATTGAGGCTACTTATGGCGGGCCACAAGATCGGATTCCGAGTCGACAAGAATCAGAAAAAGAACTTAAACAAATATTAAATTCTACTCTTAGAAAGGGGGGCAAGGTTTTAATTCCAGTATTAGCTGTGGGAAGAGCTCAAGAACTAATAATAATTTTAGAAGAATTTATCTCTAAAGACATTATAGAAAAAGTCCCAATATTCCTTGATGGATTAATAAGTGAAGCTACAGCAATTCACACTGCTAACCCGGATTTTCTTAGCAGCGATCTTCGGGAGAAAATTTTACATCAAGGAAAAAATCCATTCTTGTCAGACTTCTTCACAACCGTAACTTCTCACGAAGAACGATTAGATATTATTAAAGGAGGACCATGTATTATAATGGCGACGAGTGGCATGCTGATTGGAGGTCCATCTGTGCAGTATTTAAGAGAATTAGCAAACGACGTCAAAAATTCGCTAATTTTTGTTTCTTATCAAGTAGCTGGAACATTAGGTAATAGAATTCAGAGGGGCTTCAAAGAGTTTCAATATATAAACCAAAAAGGGCGAACTCAACTTGTAAAATTGAATTTAAAAGTTTTTACGCTAGAAGGGTTCTCAGGTCATAGTTCGCGTAGCCAGATTTCCCAATTCTTAAGAAAAATTCAACCTAGACCAAAAATGGTGATAACAAACCATGGAGAATCTAGCAAATGCGTAAGCTTATCCCAGATGATTCATAAAAAATTGAGAAAAAGCACTAAGTCACCTCTTAATAGAGAAACTTTATTATTAAAAGAATGACCTAAAGTGATAATAAAATAAAAGCTCTTTTGTTTTAATAGGAAAACTTAATTTTTTTAAAAAGCAATTATTTTTAGAATTATCTCGAATATTGATATCTTAGTGTGATTTTTTGAGTCGAATAAAATCTAGTATATCTAATAATAAAACGTCAATTTTTCGTCGGTTTATCCAGCTGACTTTTTTTGTCGTTATTAATTACGTAATTATCGAATGGATTTTCTCTATTAATTTAAAAAGCTTTGAAGTTTTTGTAAAAGCACTCCCAGTTCTCAATTCGCCAAGAAACCCCCTCTCAAAGGGAGCTGGTTTCGTAGAATATATATTTTATTCTATAGCTAAAGGTGAATTTCCATTTTTTATTATAGCTTTATTTTTATTATTCATATTATTTACAAATAGGTTTTTTTGCGGGTGGATCTGTCCTATCGGAACAATCCAAGATGGTTTATCCGCACTAGGGGCTAAAAATAAAACTTTTAAGAAGGAAACACATGACTCTTTATTAAAATTCAAATATTTCCTTATTGTATTATTATTAATTATTATTGTTCCTTTAGGGGTAACTAAAACAACGGATATAGCATTTCATAACGATTATAAAGAAAATCTAGGTTCTTGGGCAGAACAACCCGTAGGATTCTTTTCATTATCAGAATATATTTTTGTTTTTTTTCCCAATTTAATGACCGAAATTTTCGAAAATTGGGAAGAAACTGCATTAGAACCACTTTTTTCTGACTTTTGGGTATTCTTTTTTTTTCTTTTCTATTTAATTGTTATAACGTTAGCAATATTCTATCCACGATTTTATTGCAAATATATGTGCCCATTTGGTGCAATTGCTGCGAGGTTAAGTCGTTATAGTTTCTTAAAACTGACAAGAAGCCCTGTTCGATGTGTTGGTAGAGCAGAATGTGGTATATGCGAACGGGTCTGTCCTAAGCAGATTAGAATCTTAGATGAACCTTATGAATTTTTTACAGGTAATGGCGAATGTAACCTTTGCGGAAAATGTATCGATAAATGTCCTTATAACGCAATAAGTATAAGATTTGGATAATATAAGCAAATATTTTATTATTACATGTTGTCTTTATTTATATACTAGGTATTAACATTAACTTGAACTATGGATCATAACAAGATAGAACAGCTTCGGTTGCGTTTAAGAAAAGATAGCGATATCGGAATCCATGGAATACTAGATTCACAAGCTGTTAGATATTATGAAGAAAAAGAAGAAGATAAAAATTATATTGATATTAGATCTCCTTTTTTCAGAGATGTGGATCGGATTGTTCATAGCAAAGCATACTCGAGATATATTGACCGCTCCCAAGTGTTTTTTGATATAAATAACGCAAATATCACTCATCGTTCTTTACATGTGGTCTTAGTTTCGAGAATAGCACGCCAGATAGGTAGAGTTTTAAAACTTAATACTGATTTAATAGAGGCAATAGCTTTAGGACATGATATCGGACACCCGCCATATGGGCACTTAGGAGAGCAAATTTTAGATAATATTAGTAAAAAATATAAGATGGGTGGATTTTTACACAACGCTCAAAGTATTAGGTGGCTAACCCATCTAGAAAAAAGATTTCCTAAGAAGCCTGCTAATGGATTAAATTTAACCCTACAAGTATTAGATGGCATCCTTTGCCATGATGGAGAAATTAACGAACAAAAGTTAAAACCAAAAAAAATTAATAGTAAAACTTGGAATGACCATTTTAGAGAATATAACGATTGCTTTAACGAAAACATAATTAAAAGAATTCCTATGTCAAATGAAGGTGTTGTTGTAAGATTTGCTGACGCCATTTCTTATATAGGAAGAGACATTGAAGATGCGATTCTGTTAAAGTTCATAAAACGCTCTGATATACCAGAAACTTGCAGAAAAATTCTCGGAGATACAAATCGAAAGATTATTAATACATTAATAATGGATCTCCTTGACTTTAGTTTAGATAACGATATAATTGGATATTCTGAGAAAATATTTGAGGCTTTGAAAGAATTAAAGATGTTTAATAATAATGAAATATATCTTAGAAGAGATTTATATCAAAAGAAAGATTCTAAAATTCCCTACGCAGATGAATTAACTAAAAAATTCGAATTGATTTTTAAAAAATGTCTAAAAGATTTAGAAGAGGAAAATTACGAAGAACCAATTTTTAAAGATCATATCGAATATATTGATAACGAAAATTATACTACTTATTTTAAACCCCTTAAAGAGAATAATTTGACTCTTATTGTGCGAGATTATATCGCAGGAATGTCAGATAAGTATTTCAAAGAGATATATGAAAAATCTTCAAAAAAGATTTAGCCTTTTTATTTTTCATTGGTGAAATAAAAATTAGCTAACTATATTATTATAGGTAAGAGGATTACACATAACGGAGGAAAAACAAGGGTTTCTTTTTCAGTCACGGGGTTTTTTACGCTTCATATAGAAACGATTTTTTTTAGTTCAGTTATTACGGGGTTTTTAAAGAATTAGTATTTAACTGAATTATTTTTTTTTTACATCCTCCGTGCAATTTTGAAAAATTGTATATGTGTAATCCCAGTAAATATATGATCCTTATCAATAAAAATCTATCTGATCGGTATATTTAAATTACAATTCTTATGTGAAAGAAAAACTTTTTAGGAATCTTAAGTTTTAATACATTAAAGCCGAGTGGTGTAGTGGCCAAGCATCGGGGGCCCTGAACCCCTGGACCACGGTTCGAAAATTAGCGATATGGCGTTGCTCTTCGAGATTCCGTGCTCGGCTATATTTCTTTTTACCCTGTTCGTTTAATAATATGATATCCAAATTGGGTTTTGACAGGTTGGGAAATTGATCCGACTTTTAATTTTGTACAAGCATTCCAGAATTCGGATACCATTTTACCTTTTGGAAATTCCCCTAAATTACCTCCTTTATTCTTACTCGGGCACTCAGAATATTGTCTTGCGAGTTTTTCAAAGCTTTCACCAGCTTGCAAATCTTCATAAATTTCTTGGGCCATACTTAGCTTATTAACTAATATATGGCTTGCTTTTATTTTTCCCCCTTTTATTGGGGCTCCATCTTTTCCTGTGGAGCCCTTTGATGCTCCAACCTTTTTTTGCATCCCTTTTCCATATTTTGGCTTTCCCATAATTTCAAACCTAAAATTATCGGTTAATTTTATTAATATTATTAAAAGTTCAAGTTAAGAAAAAGTTGTTAATTGATGATTAGATACCTGAAGTTTTTAATTTCCTTTATACTATTGATTTCAACAACAATACTACGAAAATCTTGAAGGCTTCCCTCAAAAACCAAAAAGAATGTATTATGAGGATTATTAGTATAGAATTGCTGATTCTTACTTACAATCTGATCGCAATATTTATTTTCTATTTTATTCAATTTTTTTAGAATATTTATATCATTAGGCACGACGATGATCATATTACCGATAATCTTTTTAGTTAATGGAGTAAAAAAATCGATAGTAGCAGCATCCATATTTGAAAAGTCAGGACTTTGCTGTAATCTCAATATTGCATCCCTAATAAGCTTAGATTTGTTCTTGTACTTATTTTTAGTAATTAGTTTATCCAAGAACTTCTTAAGGTTCTCATTAATCGAGATGCTTATTATCGGAATGACATCCACCTTTTTTTTATTTCTATCTTTGCTTTATATATAATTAGATATTAAAATTTATATATTTATTGCATACAATTGAGAATGATATTTTAAATTTTTAAAGTTCTAGTCAATACATTTCTGAAGCTTTCTACATCATTAACTAATTTATCGGCATCATCCTCACTAATACTCTCCTCCTTTTCATATTTATTTAATCTTGTAAGCCAGAATTCAATTCGCCCTAATACTGGGCTATCTTCTCCAATAATCTTTCTTAAGCGAATAAAAGTATCGTGTAATTTAGTTCTTATGTTTTGTGCTTTCCAACGAAGCATGCAATAATCGCTTACCTCTGCCAAATTCTGGGTTATTGCCATGACATCGAGCGTTTTTTCTCGTTCTTCACTTTTGATCTTGCGAATAATTTCTATTTGTTCATACAATAACTCTATTAATTTTGCTAAGAATCCCGTAAGTTGCCCAGGATTAGCACACCAAACTCTTATTTCCATGGATTGATTTACCGCGGATACAAAAAGCCTTATAATAATTCTCCCACCAGTCACTTTTGCTTCGCTACAGCACCAACACTCCCCAACATAGCTCCCAGAATCGTCAGTTCCTTCATGAGACGTAACTATGCTTGTATCAAAATTTTTTAAAGTTCTAATTCCAGCTCTATAAGCTAATCGAGGATCTAAATCAGCAATTAAAAAAGCCCGAGCATCATTAGGAAGGTCTTGAATTGATAATTGGCAATCTTCGATAGTTGTTAGAGAAGCACAAACTAAAGGACACTTAATTTGTACTTCTTTTTTTCTCACATGAATCGTTTTTTGCTCACCAACAGCATTTTTGTAAATGACAGTTCCACCAATATTAGAAATTCCACATTCCTTAGGTTCTAAATAGAAATCTACTCCCCTTGAATTCCCTTGTTCAATGACTGGAATAGTAATTAAAGATTGTTTTAAATTGTAGCTTGTAGGAGCATCTAATACAATTTTTACATTATTAATCGCCATATCACTATGATTTCTAACAACAACTTTGAAATGAAGTTGACCCCCTATAAAATCATAATCGCGTAATGCTTCAATTTTCCCCTCATCTTTTGGCTCAATTTTTTCTTTTGAAACTTGAGCTGCCTTTCTTGAAGCTATTGGTACATCATAGGCTACAAGCATTTTTTTTTGAGAGTCAATATATCCATCTATCTCGCCCCTTCCGATTAAGATTGCTAAATTTTCTTCAATAGTTGCCTCTGTCACTCCTAATCTATTTGATAATTCTTTCAATTTTAAGTTTCTGTATGCTCTCGTGAGTTCTTTTAGTTTTGTTTCGAGATGTTTCGTTGTCATGAATTCTCTTCGTTGAGTAAATATTCCCCTAATATCACCACTTTTAATCATTTCGTGAAGACTTTTTCTACTTAATTCCAATGCGATATTCTGTTTTTCAGCAAGTTTTGAAAGTTTAAAAACTCCCATATCTTTTGAAAATTTTTTAATCTCACTATAAATTTGATTGGTAGTAATTATTTGTTTACCATGATCAGCAAAATATCCATTAATAGCTTTAGTTTTCATAAGATTAATACAATTATTCTTAATTAACTCAGAGGGCATATTAAAACTTTTAGCAAGCTCAAATAACGGAATTCTACCTTTTTCATTAATAGTTTTTATTAAATTATCAGTAATATAGTTCTGAGAATAATATATTCTTTTATCTTTTGAAAAGGCTCCTTTAATTTGGAATTTACTGATTTGCTTGTAAATTACTTTAAGGGCCATATCTGAATTCATATCCAGCATCAACGCTAAATCTTTTACCTTTATAATCCCCTCTTTTTGAATTTTTGCAGCTAATTTCTTTCGCATCTCAAAAGATATATAATAAAATATTCGGTTTTTAGAATCTATAATTCCATATATTCGGTCTTCTTCAATATATTTCTTAATTAATTTTACCATCTGTTCTGCTGAGATATGAAAGGCATCCATTATAGATGAAAAATTCGTTGTAGGAGCTCTCTTTAAAAGGTCTAAGAAACATTTAGGGCAAATCTCTTTTCCAATAATATGTTTTAGTTTTTTGTTACACTTCGAAAAGGATTGAATAAGATTATACCTTCTCGCTTCTTTTTTCAATTGATCTTCTGATGGATAAAATATACCAGGTGTTTTTAAATACGAATTCCATCCATCTTCAGGGTTCGTACATTGAAGAAAATACTGACCTGATGATAATTGCTCGATTCTTAAAAGAGAACCACAATCTGGACAAGAACTATCTTCCATGATTGAACAGCGATATTGTAATTCAGAAGCTTTCGCTTTTGAGTATTGTTGATTATGTTTCTTACATTCCCATAACTCCGTTGTTGCTGTGTGGTTAATACAAAAGCTAGTTTTACATTTTTCGCATTTAAATTCTATGCGTGAACTGTCACAGAACAAACATTTTTCCGTCGCCATGATATCTTATCTTTATTAATATTTTTTCTTTTATCTCTTATATATTAATATAAAAAAATTCAGATTTAAATTCTTTACATAGTCCATTTTTTATTTTTTATTTTAAACGGGAAACTGGAAAAAGATTAATTTGTAAGAAGCTCAAAACCATAATAATTATATTGACACCGATTATTATCAATAACATAATTATATAAATAGTAATCGTTCCTTTTTTCTTAGATCCTTCCATTTCAGTTTTAGTTTCCTTCGGAAATGGCTTAATCGTTTCAGCAGTTCGTTTTGCAAGCGCCAATGGAAATAAGCCTATTAATGTTCCCAGTGAAAAATAGAATACTGTAAAAAATCCTTCTAACCACCCGTAGCTTAAAGAAAAGATTAAACATTGAGAATATATATATAATTCGAATAAACAAGGGGGAAACCCTGCAAGAAGTCCAAAAATGTAAGGTGTTCTTCGTTTATTCCAATCCAAATTCATAATACTATCTTTATACTTTGAATGTGGGAAGTAGTCCTTCCTTGTGATAAAAAATAAAAATGTAATAGCTACAAATGTAGAAGAAAATGCTCCAAAAAAAGTGATAGTATGAGGGTCTAAAACAACAGAGGGGAGTAATATTAAAGGAATTAAAATAACTAGAATAGAAATAATGGCAATAGTTAAATTGGCAGTCATTAGACCAAGTCCGTATAAAATTAATATAAAGAAACTGCTTTTGGGTTCTTTAGTTACTCCAAAACTATAAAAACAAAAAAGAGCCTTATCTTCACAGGGCATAACAGTGTGGAGCAAACCTAATAAAAATGCTGGCAAGAAAATAATCCAATATTCCTGTAAAATAAGAAATTGCAACATTTTTTTAAATTTTTAGAGTAATTAATTTATCGTTAAATCAAATATATTTGATGATATTTTGTATTACTATTTTTAATCATTATATTTAGCATTTTTGATTATTGAAAAAGGAATTTTCTCTTCATAAAAAGCTTTACCTATGATTACACCATAAGTACCAATTTTTTTAAGATTTTCTATATCCTTTTCATTCCTGACTCCGCCTGCAGCATATACAGGTATTTTAACAGACTTGATCATCTTCTCAATATTTCCAAAATCGGGACCAGTAAACGCCCCATCCGCTTCTACAGAAGAGAAGAGGATGTATCCAGCACCTAAATTCTCAAATTTTTTCCCGAAACTGAATGGATCCTTGTCTGTTTGTTTTGTCCATCCGTGTGTAGAAATCTTTCCCTGTTTATAATCTAAAGCAACAATAATATGTTTAGAACCAACCTCATCTGTTAATTTTTTAATAATCTCAGGTTTTTTTATTGCTAACGTTCCAATTATAACTCGGTCAGCACCAATTTTAATAAGTTCTATCGCTGCATTAAGGCTTCTAATTCCTCCCCCAATTTGAACTTTTGATTTATTTGATGCTTTTTTTATCATTTTTTTTAATAATTCTTTGTTCTTATCTGAGCCCCATGCTCCATCTAAATCTACAAAGTGTATTCGTTGTGATCCTTGACTAATCCAAAAATCCAGAGCATCGAGAGGATTCTCGTAATATATTTTTTCAGTTCCCTTTTCTCCTTTATACAATCTTACGCATTTTCCACTGCTAATATCAATCGCAGGTATTATCTCTATTTTATATCACCCCTTTTGTATTAGGTAAATTTAACCTATTAAAATCTTTTTGTAAATAAAATATATAATTCCGATATAAAATATAATTAATATCACTGGTATAAAAAATTCTATTATTGGTAGAATAGATTTATCTTCTAAAACAATTTCGACAATTATCTGATGATTTTCAATGTACAGCTTATATGATCTTAAAATACCTTGATCATTATACATTGCGTGAATTTTGACATATTCAGTAGGATAATCACCTTTCAAATCATATTTTTGAATTTCACAGCTTATAGCTGATATGGATCTGGCATCAATAGAGTAACCTTCATATAAATCTATATCTTTTAAATAATCATCTAATGGAAGAGGTAGCCAAATTGGAGCACAATTCAGAAATATAAAATCATCAGAATAATCTTTTGGATCACAAAAATGTGTAATTTGGTCTATATAATCATAATCGCCCCATTTATCATCACTCGTCCATGTCCACTTTCTAAAAGTAATACTAAAAAATTCCTCGTTTTTTTGTGATTTGGGGTTGTATATTTTTAAATCTTTATTAGTTTTTGTAATCCACAATCTCATCTGATTTCCACGTTTTAGATCCTCAAAAAGACCTGTTCCATTAGAATTCCAATTTTTTCCAAATAAATCCTCCATTTTCTCTTTATCGCATATATTACATTTCCAGATAAATGAATCGCCTTTCTTGACGCCAATATCATAATTTGATGCAACTGCATTAGAAGTAGTAATAACAATAAATCCTATAAATACCATTGATATCAATAAAAGCAATTTAATCTTCAAAATTAATTTCCTCAAAATTATAATATTTTGAATTATATTTATCTATTTTTTCTCTGACCTTAAAGCATATTTTGTTATTCCAATAAAACTTAATATTAGAAAAATCGTGCTTGCAAAATTATAGGGAAATAATATCCAAATTAAAAACCAAATTCCCATAAAGGCTAAATCAAATAAAGTGAAAAAGAGAATACTTTTTCTTAAATATTTCATAGTTATTTCTGAATGTCTCGGTAAAATAAATATAATTATAGTCAATAACGGAATTAAAATCAGAAGATGATGGTCCCAAGAATCGTAATATCCTAACAGCATAATTATTATGCCAATAGTAATCCCATAAATTATTTGGTAATTTTCATCAAATTTTCCAATAATGAAAATTATGAATCCAATCCCCCCTATGATACTTAGGACAACAATTAACACATATAGTTGATTAAAGGGAATATTGTATACAAAGCAGAAATTTAAGATTAATTTAGTAATACTAAATGAAAAATTTAAAGTAACGGGATTACTTCCTGTGAAATTTGTTTCTATAAAACCCTCCCATAATTTCGGATATGATAGAAATATGAAAATATTTAACGAAACTGGCAAAAAAACTCCAATTAACCTTACGAGGCTTGTTGAAAAATCACCAGTAAGCTTTTTTCTTCTATTAAAATCTAAATTTATTACTAATAAAAAGGGAATTAAAAATAAAGCTATAGGTTTAAGGATAATACTTACCCCTAAAATTAAACTACCAACAAATTGCCATATAAGTTTATCATATTTAATAAAGATGTAAAGAGAGATTAGTATAGAAAGAGTAATATATAAATTAATTTGCCCTAAAAGATAGTTAAAAATTTGGGGTATTCCTGTCAAATAAATGCAAATATATAAGATAATTCGCTTATCGTCTTCTTCATGATCCTCACCTTTAACAAATTTACAAATTTTGTATAAAAAAATACAAATCAATATATTAAGAATTAAATTAAAAGTATGGAAAAGTAGGAAACCTAATTCAAAACCTAAAAGATAAAAAGGGACGAAAAACATTGCAGAGAGAGGCAAATACCTATAATCCCATAAATAATGTTCTTGATCATATAAAGCATTTATATTATTGTAGAATATTCCCCCAGCATTAAAGTAAATTATAAAATCATTTTGCTCTCTGAGAATTGTTAGAACAATGATTAACGTGACAATGAAATAACCTAAATGACCTATGACCGCATATCGAAAAAATTTAAAATTAATCCAGAGTTCTTTGAATCTCTTAATCGGTTTCATTGAAATTTAAAAGAGTTATACAATTTGCGTAAATTTAATTTTCTATTAAATTCTTAAATTAAATTAGTAAAATTAATTTTTTTAAATTTTAAAAGGGATTTAAATGAAAACTAGTTTTGGAGTTATAGTTGGGAACCGAGATGCATTTCCAGATCATCTTGCAAAAGAGGGAAGGTTAGAAATTATCGCTGTTTTAAAAGAATTAGGTTATGATTTTGTTATTTTAGGAGAAAATGACACAAATTTTGGAGTAGTAGAAACATATGATGATGCAAAAAAATGTGCTGAAATTTTTAAAGCTAACAGAGAAAAAATCATAGGGGTCTTACTTGTGCTCCCTAATTTTGGCGATGAAAAAGGAATTGTTTCGACGCTCAAACTCGCAAACCTAAATGTTCCTGTATTAATTCAAGCATCCTCAGATGAAATCGATAAAATGGGTAGAAAATTCAGGAGAGATGCTTTTTGTGGAAAAATTTCAGTATGTGGCGTTTTATACCAACATGGAATTCCATTTACTTTAACAACCCTTCACACTTGCAGTATTAAATCAGATAATTATAAAAATGATATCATAAAATTTGAAAAGGTATGTAAAATCGTTGATAAACTTAAAAATGCTAGATTGGGCCAAATTGGAACGAGACCTAATGCGTTTGAAACAGTTCGTTATAGTGAAAAAATCTTAGCATTTAGCGGAATAACCATTGAACCTATAGATTTATCAGAAATCCTTGGATTTATTAATGAATTGAGTAATGATGATCCCCAAGTCAAAGAAAAAATGGAATTTCTTACTAATTATACCTCAACACGTGAGTTTCCAGAATTAGGTCTTGTCAAACTCGCAAAATTGGCAGTAGTAATTGATAACTGGGTAAAAGAAAAAGAGTTAGATGGATTTGCTTTTCAATGCTGGCCCTCACTCGAATCAAATTTAGGGATTGTTCCTTGCGCTGTTATGAGCACTTTTAGTGAAGGATTAGTACCCGCCGCATGTGAAGTGGATGTAGCTGGATTAATCGGGATGTTAATACTTCAAATTGTTACTGATTCCCCTTCAGCAATTTTAGATTGGAATAATAATTATGGTGATGATCCAAATAAGATGGTATTATTTCACTGTAGTAATTTACCTAAATCCTTTTTTCAAGATACTTCAATGACACTACATCCGATTATGAAAGATTTCAGAGGTGAAGACAATACTTTTGGGGCGATTCAAGGACGGATAAAGACGAAACCTTGCACTCTTCTGCGTGTGGAAACAGATGATATTTATGGTGAAATTAAAGCCATTATTGCTGAAGGAAATTATACAGACGATAAATTAGAAACTTTTGGTGGATACGGGGTAATAGAAATCCCAAATCTACAGTCTTTACTTAAGAAAATATGTAATAATGGATTTGCTCATCATGTTGCAGCAAACTTAAATAGAGTTGGAGATATCATCTACGAAGCACTCAACAATTATCTAGCCTGGAATGTTGAATTCCATAATCAAGATTAAAATTTCTTTATTTTTTCTTTTTATTTTAGCCTAAAAACATAACTAACTGTATGCTCTTCGCCAAAGATTTCTGATGTTTGTAGTTCTTTATGCATTTTTAGGAGTTTCATACCTAAAGGAGTAAATATATCAATAACCTCTTCTATAAAATATCCTCGTGAGTACATTTTTTCTCCTAATATTTCAATAATCGTATGTTCATCTGGATCTTCTCCCCAAGGCTCATTTAAGGAAAGATAAAGAAAGCCTCCTTTTTTTAAGGCTCGAGCAATTCTACTCGCAACATCCTTAAATTGTAGCGGTGAAAGCAAGAGCATTGAAAAGGATGATACTGCTCCATCGAACATATTCTCATAGTTTAGTTCGGTCATAGATAATTCTTTAAATTCAGCTTGAGGAACATTTCTCTGAGCCACCTTTAACATTTGGGGTGAAATATCAATACCTAAAACAGAAAATCCTCTTTCAATTAGGAGTTTAGCATAAGGTAGTCCTGTTCCAGAGCCAATATCTAACACTAAACTCTTTTCAGATAAGAGGGAACAAAATAAATCAAATAAAACATTTAATTCATCAAGCCATATTGGACGATGTTTTTCATATTTTTCAGCTAGATTGTCCCAAGCTGTCTTATTCAAACTGAGAATATCATCGTCTTTCTTCATTACTAATCATTTTTTTCTTTTTATTGAAAGGTCCTTATTAAAAAAGCTAGAATCAAGTAATTTTTGTCTATCCTCAGTCAATTTTGTATATACTTCAAAAGGAAATAAGGTTTCTTTCAAATTATTTTGAAAATTTAAAATTCTTTTTCGAGTGAGATAAATGGCATATTCGGAAATGTCGCATCCTATCCATTTTCTTTTTAACTTTTCTGCTATTAAAACAGTTGTACCAGAACCGCAAAAAAAATCTGCTATTAAATCACCCTCATTACTTCCTAATTTTATTATTCGCTCAAGTAATTTATGATGCTTCTGAGTAGGAAACCCAGTCCATTCTTTAGATGCGGGTTGCATACAAGGTATTTTCCACACATCGTCCATTTTTTTATCCTTTACGATGCGGTATACCACATGACCATCTTCACCTTTTACATTTTTTAAAACTCCATTTACCATCTCTCTTTTGAGTTGTTTCCTAGGTTTTTTACGCTGTATTCTTATCTCGTTAAAAGTATAATTGGAAGTTTTAGAGTAGCACATGATATCATCATGTCCTCTTGGCAAGTTTCTCTTCCCTGCTGAATATTTATTATAATAATACCATACAATATGATTTACAAACCTATTTTGTCCAAAAACCTCATCCAAGATTGCTCTTATATAATGACTTGCGTGCCAGTCTATATGAATAAAAATTAACCCCTTTTTAGATAATAATTCTTTAAATAAAATTATCCTTTCATACAACATCTGCAGATAGGAATCTATATTTTTTTCCCAGTGGTCATAATAGGCGATTGAATCGTAATGTAAATCATTGTCTTTTATTTTTATATGGTAATTAGAACCGGAAAAGAAAGGGGGATCTATGTAAATCAAATCTATTTTTTCTTCAAAATCATTTAGTAGATAATATAAAACGTCTAAATTTTCACCCCAAAATAATTTATTTTTCCATTTGTATGAAAAATTTTTTTTTTTAGCGTGTGTTTCAGAAGAGCTTGATAAAATTTCAATTTTCTTAAAATCACTCAGATATTTCTTCTTTAACTTATCTATATTGCTTGTTATATTATTTTTATCTTCCCAGACTAATTTAACCATAATTATTTAAAGCTTCAATATTGATTTAAACAAGATGATTGTTAATATATAATTTATAGATTATTATAGTTAAAAAAAAATATTGAAGTTTGTTAATATTAATGAAATAAGATGGTTAAAATACATGTAGGATGTGCAGGATGGGACTACAAAGACTGGGTCGGTCCATTTTATCCTAAAAGACTTGAGAAATATCGTCATTTAGAATATTACGCGAACTATTTCGATTTAACTGAAATAAATACTACATTCTATAATCTTCCTACTGAAGAAACAGTTTATAAGTGGGCAAATCGCGTTCCAGAAACCTTTAGCTATATTGTAAAAATATGGCAAGAAATTACACATAAATTAAATGATCCAGAGATAGAATCTCGTATAGCAGAATTCTTTTATCGAATGCAACCTCTACGTGAGAAAATTGTTGCTTTCCTGTTTCAATTTCCGCCTTGGTTTAAATATGCTGATAAGCATCTAAAACGATTAATTTGGTTGCTTAATGAAATTCCCTCAGAATATCAGTACATCATTGAATTACGAGATAATTCATGGTTTGACCCCAAAATCCTTTCGAAGTTCATAGATGGTTCTCAAAAAATTCTTGGAACTTCATATATCCCATATGCAAAACCATATTACCTCCTTGATCAACAATATTACTATATAAGACTTATTGGAGATCGAGAACTCACGGTTTTCAATCGAATTCAAAGAGAACAAAAAGAAACAATGAACCACTTAAATGAAATTGTTAATAAGCTGATAAAAAAACCGAAAATAAAAGAGATTTTCATCATTGTTAATAACCATTTCGCAGGTTTTGCTCCTGCATCTGCAAATCAACTTAAAAAACAATTTGGTTTATCATTCCATCGATTTAATCAGCAGAAAAAATTGTCTGACTTTCTTTAACGTAAATCTTTTTGAAAATGTTTAATTGAAATTATAAATATTTTCGAATTTTAATAATTATAAAATCAAAATAAAAATAGGATTCAATATGGCTGGATTATCAAGACTTTTTAAAAAAAAATACAGACTTTTTCTCTTAATAACTATTTGGTTAGTGATCGGGATTTTTATAGCTGCTTTTAGATTTGGTCTTGGCATATTTATTCTGACTCCATTAATTCCGCTCTGTATTGTCTTATGTGCGATCTCTTTATTTACAGATTTAAGAGACATGAAATTGCTTACATTTATTATTGTCATTATTATTACAGCGATCTTAGTTTACTTTTTTTATATATTTCGTAATACAATAGTTCCATTTTTATTCTCTTTAGCAATAATAAGTTATATTATAATAACAGCATTATTTACACTCTATGCTTGCTACGAAGGGGGTAGAAATTTAGATGAATTTATTTACACAAAGTTTCCCAGCCCCACACATCATCTATTTAGATGGTTGGAATTCGCAGGTGGTATAGCTTTAGGGCTTTTAATCATTTGGGCGATATATATTTTTACAGGGTCTCAATTAAACCTTATCACATTGATTATTTTTATAACTATTTTAGTGTTAGCGGGAATTGCTGTAATATTGATATTAACAGGACTTTTTAATGCTTGGCTTGGAACTTTCTCTCTTTATGCTGGAATTTATTTTGCATATTTAGTTGTTGCTTTTCTCTATGGTCCTACGCTACTTCAAATGGGTGGCGTTTATCCAATAATGATAGTTATTATTTTTGCTGTATTTGATATCATAATTTTACTCTTTACGATAGGCGTTTTAGTAGGTGATAGAGCAGATATCATTAGCAAGAAGACTAAAATAGGCCCAGATACTATTCTTATGTGGTTAATTTTTTCTAAAGCCGCTTATGAACTTGCGAAATTACTCGATCCTTCAACGATTTCATTTAAATATTGGTGGGTATTAGTGATATTTGTAGTTTTGCTTGGAATTGTCGGATTTGTGGGAATTATAAAGTACAAGAAGTTTAAGAGAGCTATAAAAAGTAAAAGAACTAGGAAAAAGGGGTAATAGAACAACCTTTATTTCTAATAAATTCTTTTTAAATTTTTTTTCAGAGTTAATAATGTTAGAAATTAATTAAAAAGGTTTAAATAATCTTAGAATTAATTATCTTTATCAATACTATAAAAGGTTTTTTAATATGGTAATTGAAGATCTGAAAGCATTGTTTATTAAAAAGGAAAACATAATTATTTTACTCTTAACTATCTGGTTGATAATAGGATTTACGCTATTTTCATTTATACAGTTTTTTTCTTACGAGATAGCATTGGCTATTTTCCGACCAATTTTAGGTTTCTGTTTTGCGTTTTTTGTTATATCTCTGGTTACTCGAAGAGATTTAAGAGAATTGAACTGGAAATTGCTCTTATTGGGAGTAGGTATAGCAGTTGCTATTGCATTTTTGTTTACTGGAATTTGGAGATTCATTGTAACTTTCCTTTATCGATTTGGGATTCTTTCCTACATTTTTATCACCGCAATATTTTATATGTATGCTTGCTACAAATACTCATTTAAAGCAGATGAGAAAGCTTCTAAATTGGAGGAACCAAAGAACCATATTTTAAGGTGGATTATGTTCATTGGAGGAACTCTTCTTTCGTTATTTATAATACGTATTGTTGCTATAGTTGGAATAAATTGGGCTAGAAGATCTCCTAAAATAGTAAATGGCCTCGCTTTAGTCGGGATTATAATCATGGTTATAATGGTTGTTTTAGCTGTACTTGGCATTTTAACTCTATTTATTAAGCGATTGAATGCCTGGCTTGGTGTATTCTTTCTACTCGTAACATTCTTAGCGATTTATCTTATGTTTAGTGCTTACTATGCATTAGGCTCTAGCGGGAATACCACTTCTGATTTATGGATGCAAATTGGACTATATCTATTTGATTTAGGATTGATAATATACACAATATCAACAATTATAGGAGAAAAATCAGAAAAAATTAGTGAAACACTAAAAATTTTGAAAGTTGATGCTATAATCATGTGGTTGATCTTTTCCAAAGCAGCATACGAACTTGCTGTTGCCGCTGATCCTAGAATTGCTGCTGATTTATTGAATAGCGTATTAGGATTCCTCCTTTTTATTCCATTACTAATAATAGCTGGTATCTTTGGAATAATAAAATACGGTAAAATTAAAGAAGAAAGAGAATCGGCTGTATAAGAATTATCGAATAAATTTTCAATACCTTAAACTCTTTTTTTTTTATTTCTGTTATTACTTTATTATCGGTACTTAATCTTAGCTCCAAAAATTTTAAATAATTATAGTATTATTAATTTTTTACTAAAAAAATATTTGGTGTAGATAATTGTTTACAGAACTTAAAAAGCTTTTTTTAGAAAAGGAATACAGACTATTTCTTATACTATTTCTTTGGCTCTTAATCGGATTTACAATATTTCAATTTAAAGACTTTCTCCCAATATGGATAGGATATCTAATCTTTTTACCATTATTAGTGATATGCGCTATACTCTTTATAATTTCATTGATTTTTCGAGCGAATCTGAAAGAACTGACTTTTAAAAGAACCATTATATACTGTATAATTGCTGCTGTGATTGTCATTATTTTTATTTACATTGCTGCTGTATTATTTTTATTTTTGTTCACACTAGCTATAATTTCCTATGTGCTCATTACTGCGACATTCTACATGTATACGTGTTATAACTATAGTGTAGATTTAGATGAAAAAATCAATAAAATTGGAGGGATCTGGAGAAATCTTTTGAGATGGGGTGTGTTTCTAGGAGGAACTATTATTTCTATAATAATAATGTTAATAATTGTTATTCTTGGAATATATTGGGGAAAAATAGGGAGTGAGATTCAATTTTCATTTGGTGCAATGGCTATTGCTATGATGGTTATTATGATCTTTCTATTAGTTATAGGAATCATAACACTATTAAGAGGCAAGTTAAATGCTTGGTTAGGCCTTTTCTTTTTATTTGTATGCATATATTACTTATATTTAATGATTAGTGCCTTCTACATCCTGAAATCTGATGGTGAGACTGCTTATGACATAGGACCACGAATATTACTCTATGTTTTTGATGTTATATTAATAATCTATACTACTACATCTTTAATAGGAACTAAAACAGAAGTTCTGAGTGAAAAACTTAAATTTATTAAACCTGATGGTGTGTTAATGTGGTTGTTTTTTTCCAAAGCAGCTTACGAATTCGCCAAAGGGGGTATAGAAAACATTAATATTGCTGCTTTCAATGCTATAGCTGGAATATTACTATTCGTTGTATTATTTTTTATAGCTGGTTTGTATGGAATTAAAGCATATGGTAAAAGAAAAAAGGATACTAAGGAATCTGAAGATTAAATAATATCTCGTAAATTTTTAATTCTTTTTTTTTAATATTCAATTAAATTAAATTTAAATAAATCCAATTTGACTATATTTTTATGGGATTTATTAAAAATCTTAAAAAGTTAGGAGAAGAGGAGAACAAAGTTTTTCTTTTTCTTGTAGTATGGCTTCTAATGGCGTACGCTTGTATGATAATCTTCACATTCCTTGGAATGGCGATAGTAGGAATAATGATATATTATCCTTTATTGGCATTTACTTTATTCCTATGGTTTATATCTTTATTTAGAAAAAAGATAAGAGACTTTTCAATGAAAAAATTAATTCTTTTATTAGCTATTGACATTATTTTAATGATTATCCTCTTATTTGCAATAGTCGTAGTCTTAATGGTAGCAGTCCTTTCATATATATTTCTCACGAGCTATTTCATAGTCGTCGGATGTTATCAGGCAGGCAAAGATCGCGATGAGAAGCTATACTATAAAAAAGGTGCTTGGTTTTGGAGGCGCTTAGAATTTCATGGAGGATTAGCATTTTCTCTAATTCTACTTATTGTTCTTTTATTTGCAACATTAGAAGTGGCTTCGTTTGCTGATGTAACTGGTTTAATTGTTATTGCGTATATTGCTGTCATCATAGTCCTCCTTGTTTTAACAATATATTGCTACATAGAATCTTTTCTTAAAAAACGGCTGAATGGTTGGCTCGGAACTTTTTTTGTTTTTATCACGTTTTATACATTCTATTTAGTATTGAAAGTCTTTCTTAGACTATATGAAGGTACTGGTGGAGAAACTCCTCTCTATCAAGTAATAGCTCTGCTGTTTTTAGATCTTTTTATTCTTTTATATTCAATCGGGGCAATATTAGGAAAACAAGGGGAAGTTTTAGCAAAAAGAACAAAAATATTCAGCATCGATACAATTTTACTCTGGCTTATTTTTTCTAAGGCTGCATTCGAATTTGGCTCAAACTTTCCTTGGGGCACGTTTGGCTTAGTTCAAGCGTTCGGATTCGGAAATCCATCTGAAATAGGACCTCTCTTCAACCTTATTGCGGTTTGCGCTATTTTAGCTATCTTTTTCTTCCTAATCATTGTTTTTGGCTTCTATGGAATTCATCAATACAGTAAGGAAAAGGAGCACCTGAAAGCAAAAAGGGAAGAGATAATGGAGGCAAGAAAATCTGGAAAGGAAGAAGAAGCTGAGATCAAACCAGATGATTTAGTTGTTGCTGATTTTGAAGGGGCGGTCGAAAAATCCGAAATTGAAGAAGAAACTATGGATGAAGAAAATGAGGATGGTACTACTTTGGATAACGAGTATGTAAACAATGATTAATTTCCGAATCTAATATTCAAATCTAATAAATACTATTTTTTTTATTTTTTATGACAAATCAAAAAATCGTAAAAGATTAACAATTTAATAATTAGATTTATTAAATATTAATTTAAGAAGTATCATACTTGATTTGTTTTGGAGTTTAAAATGAAGCCTCTTGAAACTGAAGGTGAAATAAAGGAAATCGTTCTCGAAAAATTTGAAAAATTATCCTTAAAAGTGGAACAGTTAAGAGACGAGATATCTAAAATGAAATTTAAATTAGATAAATCAAATAAAATGAATAGAACCTTTGGGCTCAAGACTCTTCGAAATTCAGAACCTTTAAATTTCGCTAAAGACGTTAATGGAATTGGAAGTCCTACAAAGAATTATGTCTTATCTATCAGAGCTATAACAGAAGAATGGAAGGGACGTCAAAATGATATAATGATAACCATCCGTCAACAAGATAAGGAAACTCAACAAGATTTAAAATCACTTGGAATTCGTATTCCCATAAATGATATAAAAAAGATTAGGAAGCTGTCTAAAGAAATAATTTCCTTATTATTTGTTGCATGCGAATTAAAAGGAATTGAAATAAATGATATCCTACGAGAGATTTTATTAGAAGTTAATGAGGATGGTTCTAAAATGATTAATGAAATCAAGCAGAAAATGGTTTTTTAATTAAATTCCTTAGATTTCTTCCTTATCTATTTTTTACTACAATAATAAAAAATCGCATTTATATTAATTATAAAATATAAAATTGGTTGCAAAAAAACCTCCCTTATGATTTTAAATGAAAATATGATCTTATTTTAGATAAATATAAATATTTTTAATTTATAAGACAAAAATGTGATTAAAGAATGAAAAAAAAAATTATAAAACGAGGGTTGATCTTATTTTCAGTACTCATAGGGTTATTCCTAACTTCTATTATCTTTAATTCAATAACGCCAATTGCTCTTAACTCTAATGGCGATGACTTTGATGAAATTAATACGGATGTATTTAAATTGCCAAAAACGAGCGGCACACAGATTAATATTACAACACCTGAAAATAAAACGTATTATGAACCGATGAGTGAGTACTACCCTGCGACATTTGGATTTGAAAATGATAAACACGGAAACTTTCCAGACGGGTGGT
>JAHPZI010000026.1 GCA_019058295.1 Promethearchaeota archaeon
AATTATAGAAATACAGTTCAATGGATTTTTATGCTTTTACTTCCTTTGATACTGTAACTTTTTATTTTATTACTTTTTCATTTATTTTAAAGAAGAAATATAAAATATTTCTGTATTATAAAAGCTACATTCCTTTAGTTTATTTTATCCATCTTTTATTCCTTCTTCTGTTATAGCGAATACTGCTTCGCTCTCTGGGAGCGATGGCGAATCAACAATTTTAGCGACTCTCTGTTCTCCTTTTCCTTTTCTAAGATAGACCCTAATAGTGCTGCCGTGAGCCACTACATTACCACCAGCTGCCCGTAAGGGATTTCCATAAAAAACATCTGGCTTCGATTGTACCTGATTAGTGACAACTATTGCTAATTCAGGATAAATATCGCATAATCGGAGTAAGTCATGGAGATGTTGATTTATTAGCTGCTGCCGATTTGCTAACGTTCCACGTCCTATGTATTCGCTTCTGAAATGACCAATTAAGCTGTCAACAATAATCAGCTTAATATTCTTCTCTTTAATGATATTTGCAGCCTCTTTAATTAATAGAATTTGATGATCTGAGTTATAAGCACGCCCAAAAACGATGTTTTTCAACACTTTTTGATAATCCAAATCCTTTGCTTCTGACATTTGAATTATTCTTTCGGGTCTAAATGTTCCTTCTGTATCAATATATAAAGCATTGCCTTCAATCCCTCCTTGTTCTCTAGGTAATTGAACATTAACGCATAATTGATGGCAGATCTGAGTCTTTCCTGTCCTAAACTCTCCAAAGAATTCGATTACACTACCTGTTTCGATGCCAGATCCTAGTAAATCATCCAATTCCTGACTACTTGTAGTAATTCGAGCGATATTCTTTCTGCGCTCCCATATATCCTCGGCAGATTTGAATCCAATTCCTAACCGTTCCATTGAAGCCTTGATAAGCTTCGCCGTAGTTTTCTCTCCAAGCCCTGAATCGTTAATTATAATATTTGGAGGAGTATATGCTATTGATTCAAGACTATTAAATCCAGATTTTATAAGTTTATTAAGAGTAGCTTCTCCGACTCCTGGAAGGCTCTTTACTGCTTTTATGCACTCTTCTATGTCTTCTGAAGCATAAATTTCCTCTTCAAGATCTTCCTCTTCGTTAAGTTGTTCCAATTCATCGAAGGCTTCAATTAATTCTTGGTCGTCGTCATAATCTTCAATATCATCTTCTAATATTTCTTCCTCTGCCTCATCATCTTTTTCTCCTATGTTTACATCTTCAGCATCGTCATCTTGAGCATATTTTAGATGGTCTTTATAGATCTTCCCTTTTATATGCGTTCTATTACATTCAGCGCAAAAATAGCCCCCATTTTTTATTTCTACTGCTTTTGCCATAATTAATCACATAATAAATTTTTAGTTCCATTTCTAATTATGTTATATGTAGAAAACCGCTTATTTTAAAAGCAATAGACTTAAAAATTTCTAATTTCTATTATATTTTTTTTCATAGAATAATAAAAAAAGAGACTTTTTCAATATTCTTTAAATTTATTTTTTAATGCTGGTTTGTTGGATAAAGAAGTCTTGAGTTTAAAAAGAATTCAAATAAACTCTTACATTAAATTTTTTATCTGTTCGCTAACTTTTCTTAGCTCTATAAAGCATGTATCCATACGAGCATCAACATCAAGACACACACATATAATGAGCTCTTCACCCGCTTCCATGATTGCGAAATTGCCCTCGTTGCCTTGAAGGATACAGACGTCTAAAGTTCCTGATTTCAATTCGAGGAGTACTCGTTCAGATACACTTAAAATTGTCGCCGTCATGGCTGCTAATCTAATATCTGAGATACCTTCTTCCAGTATAGCTTGTATAATAAGACCCTCGGCTGAAACTACGGCAGAACTCTTCACTCCTTCAATATTATCATGGAGTGTCTGAAGCAAAAATCTCAATTGCTCATCGCTCGTTGGTAAACACCTCAACTCTCAATTGCTCATCGCTAATTGGTAAACACCTAAAGAAAATCTCTTGATATTGTTTATATTCGATCTTAAAGCAAGTTTTAAAGACTTGCTATATTATTTAATTATTTAAGAGTTCAATTAATTATTTATAAAATAATCATTATCTAATTTAAAACTATAGATAATCATTTATATGAATATAATTATTAAAATATAGCCTTGTAAAAAAAATTATTAATTTTATGATCGGTGAGATTTAATTGAGTTTAAGATTAAAATTTGAATATTATCCAAAAATAGATAGTGCTCTACTTAAGGATGCATATAAATTCATCCAAGAGAATAAAGAGAAATGGGATACTCCTTTCTTTACTGATACAAAATCTCATATAGACGTAGAAAAAATTCAAAATACGACTAAACATGTTATAAATAAAAATTTAAGAAATGTTATTGTTTTAGGAACAGGGGGGTCAATTCAAACTTTGTTGGCAATAAAACATTTAGCTATGAAAAAGATTTATCCTATAACGAGTTCACGAGCAGTTGAGTTAAATAAATGTTTAAATGAGACAAATCCGGAAGATTCTATTGTGATTCCTATTTCTAGAGGTGGGGAAACACTAGATATAAATTCTACTATAGGAACTTTTCTTAAGGAGGGTTATAAATTTATTGGTCTTTCTTCAATGGGTACTATGAATGAAATATTAAAAAAAATAAACTGTCCTATTTTAGATGTTCCCGATTTGTCAGGTCGATATGCTGGTTCTATGTCCAACGTAGGAATTGTTCCTGCGTATCTCTCAGGTATTAATATTGAAGATTATATAAGGGGATTAGAAGAAGGATATACTTTATACATGAACTCTGAGAACAATATTGCATTAGAATTTTCATGTTATCTTTTTAATTTATATAAAAAAGGGTATAAAGTAGTATTTTCTATGCCATATTCAAAGAACCTTGAAGAAAGTGTGGGATTATTTGTTCAATGTATATCAGAAAGTACAGGCAAAGATGGGAAAGGTTTGATGGGCACATTCCAATCTGCGCCTTTATGTCAACATTCAGTACTGGAGTATCTCTTAGGAGGCACTAAAGGTGCTACAATTCCTATTTTATGGACTATTAGAAATGAGCATCCAGATTTAACGCTAGAATCTTCTATTAACTACATTAACGGTGAAAACGCACAGAATATTGTAAATTACCAGGCAGATGCGACATTCCAAGCATTAATCAAACAAAGCGTGCCTTCTGCTAAAATCTCAATTGATACTCCTAAAGAAATTGTCATTGGGCATTTGATCTCTTTTATCCTATCCACGATATACTATCTTTGTATCTTGTTTGGTGTGAATTGGGCAAATAATCCAAAAGTTGTTATTGGAAAGAAAATCTGCAATGAAGCTTTAAAGGATAAAGTTCCTTCTGAAGAAAGAGAAAAAATAAGAAAAAAAATAGCCGACGATATTTTTAGAAATTTTTTCTAATCTTTTTTTGTTATAAAATTTAATTTTATTAGTTCTAATTTTGGTGGATGAAAGCAGTATACAAAACATTTACCGCTTTTTTACAATCTTTCCTTTCAATTATGAACGTTATATTCAACTCCGATGATCCTTGAGCAATTGCTCTTACGTTTATATTATTATTACCCATTGTAGTAAAAACTTTTCCAGCAATACCAGGTGTTTGAAGCATTCCCGCACCAATTACAGCAATTAAAGAAATATCATTATCAATTTTTATGGAAAACCACTGTTTACCAAAAAATTCAGAATTTCTTAATAAAAAGCTTACTTTCATTGAATCTTCTAAATCAATTCCAAATGTAATATTATTTTCCGAAGAACTTTGCGATATAAATTTAATATTTACATTATTATCACCAAGAAGTGAAAATAATTTTGATACTGTACCGTGTAAAGATATCATAGTCCCACTTTCAATTGTTACCATTGTCAGTCTTTCGATTGAGGTAATGGCTTTAATTTTTTTATCGTCCTTAACAATCTCTTTAGTAATAGTCGTAAATTCGTTTGTTTCTGGATTATTAAAATCTCTAATTTCTGATGGAATATCTCTTTTTTCGTTAACATCAAGACATACAGGATGTAGTACTTTTGAGCCAAAAAAAGCTAATTCCTTTGCTTCAATGTAAGATATTTGCCTTAATAGATCTGTTTTATCTGAAATTTTAGGATCAGCATTTAAAAATCCTTTAACATCTTTCCAGTAAATGACCTTAGTGTTATATTTTGGCATTAAACAAAAAGCCAAAATTGCTGCAGTTAAATCCGTTCCTCCACGACCTAAAGTTGTAATTTTTTTATTTTTAGTTGACCCATAATACCCTGTCACACAAATTAGATCAATTAAATCTGAATCTAATATTGGAACTATTTTTTTCTCAACTAATTCTTGACACTCGTCTAAGATTGGGAGGGCATTACCAAAGTTTTCGTCAGTAATGATAATCTCATCAGATGATATAAATTGAGATTTAAGATCTTTATCAATTGAATTAAAATATTGAGAGAAAATAAAAGTGCTTAGTCTTTCTCCATAAGATACTATTATATCTTGAATATCCATACTCGGTCTCAATAAACGAACAATTCGTCCTAATTGACTTAATTCTTCAATATTATCGTCTAAGAAATCCAATGTATCATTATATTCAAGTTTAGTTTCATCAATGATCTCATCGATTATTTTTTTATGAATATTGTAAATATTTTCTATGATAAAATCACATTCAGTAGCTTCTTCACACGATTTTGTATAAAAATCTATAAGTTTATCGGTTATCCCTTTTATAGCGGATGTTACTATTATTAATTTTTGATTCAAGTATTTTTTTATAATTTGAGTTGTTTTTTCAAATGACTTAGTATCTTGTAAGCACGAACCACCAAATTTCATTACAATAAGGTCTTTTTTTTTAATCGTCAATTTAAACACCAGTTAAGTATCTTATAATAATAATCAATAAGAAACAAAGTAAATAGATTTTTTTATAAATCATTAAAAAAGAATGGAAAAAAAAAAGAATTTAGAAATTAATTCTTTTTTATAATAAATAGGAAAAAAAAAAATATTTTCGATGAAGTTAAGTATAATTATTCCTTGCTATAATGAAGAATCTACTCTTAAAAAATTATTAGAGCATCTATTTAAGATTCAATTTCCTATAGAAAGAGAGATTATTGTTATTGATGATGGATCTGTAAGAAATCATAAAGATTTTATTAAAGAAGAGATAAATTCAAATAAAATTAAATTCATAAGGTTACCTCAAAATCAAGGAAAAGGATTTGCAATTAGAGTTGGATTAAAATTCGCTTCTGGTGATGTTTTTATAAATCAGGATGCTGATTTTGAATATATTCCTTCCGATATACCTAAGCTATTAAATCCAATATTAAAAAATAAAGCTAATGTAGTTTATGGCACAAGATTTGCTACAAGACCAAAATTTATGTCTAAGTCCCATTATTTAGCGAATATAGTTCTAACAAAAATAGCCAATTTCATATATCATACTAATTTAACAGATATGGAAACAGGGTACAAATTATTTACTAAGAAAGTCTTAAGTACAATTAAACTTAACGCTCGACAATTTGAATTTGACCCAGAAATTACATCTAAAATAATTTTAAGTGGCTTTAAAATTCATGAAATACCGATTCAATATAAATATCGTGATTTTAATGACTCTAAAATCAATTGGCTTGATGGAGTTGAGTGTTTATTTATTCTTCTTCAACAAAGATTTTGTCCAAAATCAAATTTTTATCAATTTATATATAAAATCTTTAAATATCACTTTAAAAAAATCATTCTTAAATTAACAAAATTTATAGCTAAATTTGTTTATATGCGTCGAATTTAATTCATTTTAAACTATCAATAAATCTATTCAAAAGAGCCCAAAAATGCTTAAGTGATTGAATTTCTTTAAGAATTCCAATAATAATTTTAGGTCTAAGATAGAACTCAAGATAGGCTCTTCTTTGAATATTTTTCATCATCTTTCGAGTCATACCATCTGGGACATATCCCACATCATGCACAAAAAAGTGGTCATAGTTGATTTTTTTCATTCCCTTATCCATTAATTCCTTATAAAGCTCGGATCCAGGCAACGGCATAAAATTATTAAATTGAGCTCTATTAATGTTTACTAATTTTGATAATCCAATAGTTTGAAGCATTTCATATTTAGTTTCTCCAGGTATTCCAAACATAAAAAAGCCTGTAGTTTTTATATTGATATTATTAAAAATTTTCATTTTTTCTATAATTTTCTTAATTGAAAGATGTTTTTTTGTAATATTATGTATACGCTGAGAGCCAAATTCAAGGCCTAATGCCAAAGAATGGCACCCTGATCTCTCCATAAGTTTTAACCCATCTTCATCTAGGGTATCAATCCTCACGCCTGAAGGACAACTCCATGTGATATTCATCTTTAATTTTATTAGAGTTTCACAAAATTCCGTTAAAAGTTTCTTGAATAAAGTGAAGTTTTCGTCTTCTATTAAAAAATCTCTTACTCCATAATTTTTTTTCAAAAACTTCATCTCCTTAATCACATTTTCTATAGATCTTTTTCTAATTCGACGTGTGGTAACTGCTTTACCAGCACAAAAAGTACATTCCATTGGACAACCTCTTGTTATAATTATCGGAGCTGTGGGGAAGCTTTTGAAGAATCCACCATGGGGCATTGGGGGGTAATTTCTTGGATCCATTAAATCCCAAGCTGGAAATGGAATAATATCGAGATCTTCAACTATTTCTATTGGATTAATTATTATTTTGTTTCCTTTCCGCCATATTAGATTTGGTACTTCTTGGAAATTTGGATTATTTGATTGAAGCTGAGACAAGAGCTCAGGAAAAGCAATCTCTGCCTCACATATTAAAGCAAAATCCGCTCTTGGAAAATCTTTTAATATTTCTTCATGAACTCCTGAGGGGTGATAACCACCAAGAACTATAATCGTATCCGGTTGAAATTTTCTTATGATCTTTATATGCTTTCTTGTGGGAGTTACATCAAAGGTAAACATCTGAATGCCAATTAGATCAAAATCATTATTTTTAATGTAATTTTGAAAATCACCAAATGTGAAATTTTTTTGAAGACAATGCAGTATTGTAACATCATGTCCAGATTCTCTTAAAACAGATGCATTATAACCAATGCCGAGACTTGGCATTATAACATAACTTCTGTTTATTGGCATCATCAGCAAGATTTTCATTTTAGTGATCCATTGGCAATTTTATTTCCTAGTAAAATATGGTAATCTTGTTTAAATTTAAAAATATAGGTTTTTAAATTAAGTTTCTGTGAATATTTGATTTTCTATTAAAAAACAGATTAAAATCAATTGGTAAAATTCAATAAGTATAAATATTAAATATATTTTGATATTTCAACTTAGAAATTATTGCAATATAAATAATAAAGAACCAAGAGAAAATGAAAGAAATAACAAAGAGAATTTTGATCGGAATCTCTACAATAATGTTAATTATTGTCATGATTCTCTATGTTGATATAAAGGAAATTCTAAATAATTTAAATAAAATTTCATTATTAGGTATATTCCTATTTATTCTGATTTATACAACCACATTTATTTTACGTTCATTTAAACTAAAACAGGTATATCACGGCTTAAATCTTAAATCTTCACTCTTAATATTATATTGTTCCTATGGTGTTGGATTTGCCATTAATGAATTAACACCAGGTAAATTTGGGGACCTAGCAAGAATTGAATTTATACAACAAAAGGAAAAAGATATATCATTATCTAAGAGTCTTTGTGGTGTATCAATCGAGAGATTTATAGATTTACTAGTACTGTTTTCATTTATTAGTTTAGTTACTATTTATTTATATTTAAATAAATTCAAGGGAACTTCCAATCTAAACTTACATATTTATTTAGGTATTGGTGCACTTATCCTATGTGGAGCCATAGTGATGTTAATTTTACTTTTTTTCACATCTGATTGGATATTAAATATTATTGGTAAGATTTCTTCAAAGTTTAAGCATAGATTGGAGCTTTTTCTTGAGAATTTTTTGAACGGAGTAAATGAATTTAGAAAAAATAAGAAAAGTTTAATTAAAGTTATTATCTTGAGTTTTCCAACATGGTTTTTAGATACACTTACTCTCGTGCTTCTTTTTTATTTAATTGGATATGAAATTCATATATTCATAATTATAATGGCTCAAATAATAGTATTCTTTACAAAAGCATTTCCAATTACCCCCGGTGGATGGATTATTTCGGAAAATGTAGGTTCCTTATTAATTTTTTTATTTTATCCATCAATTCCTTATAATATTATTTTATCTATTTTTATTTTGGATCATTTAATAAGATCAGCCTATATATTTGTTTATGGAGTATTTTCTTCTGTTGGTTTTAATTTTAAATTTGAAAAAATGACAAAACAGATTTAAAGGAACCAAAACAGAATATATAGGATGGATTAAAGAGATTTTAGGACTTTAATTCATATTAAAACAGGAGAATAATTACTAAAATTGATAATAATATTCCAATTAAGGAAAAAAATAATGCCATAAGAAGATTATCTACTTTTATCTCCCTTTTTATCAATCTTAAATTTAAATTGCTTAAGAGATTTATGTACTTATTTTAATAAGTTTAAGTTATTGATTACAATGAAAAAAACTCTGAATTAGTATAATAAAAAATATTTTCATTAAATTAATAGATTGGAGTTTTAAAAATAAATATAATTATAATATATGATAAAAATACTCCAATAAATGACAAATAAAAGGTCAGCAGATGATTATTTACTATTATTTTTTTTTTCATAAATTTTAAATTCAATTTAAACCTAAAAAATTCTCTCTCCTTTAAAATTCCGTAAAATATTATGGATTGAAACCATCGTAAATATGGCCAGCTGAAAAATAAATAAGTACCGAGCGCAACCATTGAAATTATGATTATTTCAAAAATATCAGAATTTTTTAATCTAAATAAAAGAAATAAAATAAATATACATATAAAAGGAATTAATCTTATATATATAGGCACATAAGACCCTCTCTCATTCCACTCTGCTAATGATTGATAATAGTAAGGTAAGTAAAAAAGGGGTAAAACTATAAAAATGAAAATTAATAACGGGATAATGGTAAGAGAAATTTTTAAATCTTTCCAGTCTTTTTCATATAGAAATTTAATAATAAGAAATCCTATTGCTGGTATGGTATAAAACTTAATACACATTGATAAACCTATAAAGATATAAAATAGATATCTCGCATAGATCTCTTTTTTTGGGTAAAATATCAATGCTAATAAGAAAAAGAAGAAGAAGAAAGAATCTGTAATATGATATCCGCAATTTTCTAAGCTAAAGGAATTATTTAGAAACCAAAACGGATTTAGTAAAAATAAAGCAAATGCATATTTTGGATTATTAATGTTAAAACTTTTTATAACAAAATAGAACATAAAACATGTCAATAAGTCCCAAAAAAAAGCCCAAAAAACAAAAACTTCAAACCTTCCAAAAGATAAAAACACAAATACCAAAATAAAAATTTGAGTCAGTATCGGATAACCTCCCCATTGCTTAGAATAATTTAATTGAACATCTCCCCAAGATTTTTGAGGATTTAACATATGGAAATAATAATAATAAAATAACATAATTATTCTTGCCATAATACCTAAAAAAATAAAGATTAAAGCCTTTTTGGCAAAAATTTTATCCAGTATTCTTTTTTCTTCTATAATAACATCATTTTCCATAAATATTCACCATAAAGAACATCTTATAAAGTTTTTTTTATTGAGAATCTATCCTAAATTTAATTTACTAAAGAAAATTCTGTATTTATTTTAACAAATTTAATTTATTAAATCTAATGAAAAGAATTCTGAATTAGAAGTATAAAAAAAATCTCATTTAATTAATAGATTGAAGTTTTATAAATAAAAAATAATAATTAAAATTGAGTAAAAGACTCCAATAAATGACAAGTAAAAAGTCAACATATGATTATTTACTATTATTTCTCTCTTTATAAATCCTAAATTCAATTTAAACCTAAAAAATTCTCTCTCCTTTAAAATTCCGTAAAATATTATAGATTGAAACCATCTTAAAAATGGCCAGCTGAAAAATAGATAAGTGCCGAATGCAACCATTGAAATTATTAATACTTCAAATATATCAGATTTTTCTAATCTATATACAATAAATAAAGTGAATATACATATAAAAGGAAGTGCTCTTATAAATCTTGGCACATAAGAACCTTTTAAATTCCATATTGCTAATGCTACATAATGATAAGGTAAGTAAAAAAGTGGTAAAAATATCAATACTATCACTAGTGGGATGATGAGAATTCCCATTATTTTTAATTCTCCCCAGTTTTTTTCATATAGAAATTTAATAAATAGAAATCCTATTGCTGGGATAGTGTAGTATTTTATACACATTGATAATCCTAAAAATATGTAAAACAAATATCTAGCATAACGCTCTTTTCTTGGATAATAGATGAGTGCCAGGAAAAAAAAGAACAAAAAGAATGCATCTGTAATGTGATATCCACAACCCTCTAAGCTAAAAGTATTGATAAAAAAGAATAATGGATTGATTAAAAAAAAACCAAAAGCATATTCTTTATTTTTGATATTAAAACTTTTTATAACAAAATAGAACATCAAACATGTCAACAAATCCCAAAAATAGGCCCATAAAACAAAAATTTCAAACCTCCCAAAAGATAAAAACACAAATACTACAATAAAAATTTGCGTCAGTAAAGGATAATGCTCTCCGTATTCATAATAATAATTTCTATGAGCATCTCCCCAAGAAATATAAGGATTTAACAAATGAATATAATAATAATAATAAAGCACCACTATTCTTGCTGTAATACCTAGAAAAATAAAGATTGAACCCTTTATGGTATAAATTTTATCCAGACTTTTTTTTTCTTCTATACCAACCTCATTTTCCATAAATATTCAGCATATAAAACATCTTATAAAGTTTTTTCTTTATCGACAAATTTATCCTAAATTTAATTTACATGTATACATACATATTTATGGAAAGAATATTAACAAATGGTATTTAAATTAAAATGAAAAAAGTTGAACTGTTAGCCCCCGCAAAAAATTTCAAGACAATAAAAGCAGCTTTAAAATATGCGGATTCTATTTATTTTGGAGTTAAAAAGCTTAATATGAGAATGCGGTCAGAGAATATAGCTTTAGAAGATCTAAATAAAATAGTAGATTATTGTGAGAAAAATAATTTAAAAACAATATTAGCAACAAACGTTCTCGTATACGATAACGAATTGGAATTACTTCGTGAAATATTAGAGAAAGCAAAAGATGCAGGAGTCAATGCGGTGATTGTTCATGATTTAGCAGCAATACAAATATCTAGAGAAATTAATTTACCATTTCATATATCCACACAATGTAATATATCTAATTCCTTATCTGCTGAATTTTACGAACAATTAGGAGCTGAACGTATTATTTTAGCTCGCGAATTATCACTAGAAAAGATTAAAGAAATTAAAAGAAATATGACTAAAGCAGAAATCGAAGTTTTCATTCATGGTGCAATGTGTACATCAATAAGTGGTAGATGCTATTTTTCGCAAGATATTTGTGGTACAGAAGAAAAATCAGCAAATAGAGGTAGTTGTATTCAACCTTGCAGAAGAAGATGGTGGGTGAAGGGTGAATCCGGAGAAGAATACATTTATGATGGAGTTCGATTCTTGAATTCAAGAGATTTATGTACTATAGCTTACATACCGCAATTAATCGAGGCTAACATTGATGCGTTTAAGATCGAAGGGCGAATGAGACACCCTCATTATGTTGAAATTGTGAGTAAAACATATCGAGAGGCTATTGAAGCTTATTATAGTGGAACATTTACGGAAAAAAAAGTGGGTAGATGGATTACAGATTTAAAAAAAGTTTATAATAGAGGATTTACACCTGGATTTTATTTCAAAAGGATGACTGAAGATGACCATCAACATAAATCACCTGCAAATTTATCTCACTTTAGATATATCAAAGTTGGATGGGTTGAAAAATATAATCAAAAAACCCAAACCGCAATTATTTTCTTAAATAATGGATATTTAACTAAAAACGATGATTTAATTATAATGGGTAAAAAGACTGACACTTATATTCATCAAAGAGCTAAATCAATAAAATACAAAGGAAAAAATGTCATCAAAACACCTCGAGGAAAACTAAATAATATTATTAAAGTTGAATTAAAACTCGATGATAATGCCGTTGGTAATGGGGAAGATCGGATTTATATATTTACAGATAAAACATACGGAAAAAAAAAATATTCTTTATAAGCACTGGAAAACAAAACGATGGAGATACTTAATGATATTTTCGTCAAAATTATTATTTAACGATTTTCAATAGTTTTATCCATTGTAAAGGTTTCAATACAGACCTATATCCTCTTCACTGACAAATTGAGGTGTTTCTTTCTTATATACAATCTTTTGATCTTGTATGAACTTATATGGTTCAAGAACTTCAGCTGACACATCTTTAACCGTTACAACCGCACCCTGCTTACGAAGTGTGTCCTGTACTAATTTTACATCTATCATCTTTGGATTGACATTATTCTTGATAGCTAGAGCTGCTGCCGTACCTGCTGCTTGACCGGTACAAATAGAAGGTGTGCAGTAGCGTATCCCTAAACCACTGAAAGCTCCCGCCGATATTGTTGTACCCGCCGCCATGAGGTTATCTATACCTTTAGACACTAAACAACGATATGGAACATCATGTGGCAAAATTTCATAACTAAACCTGCCTACTGCTTCATAGAGGTCTGGAGGCATATTGCTTACAGCGACGGAATCATCAAAAGATCTTCCCTCACGCATGTCATTTATGGATAGAATATGTTCACCAATAATTCTATGTCCGATGGCATTGAAAGGCATTGTAGATGTTTTCTCAATATATGATTTCTTAAAACCTGGCACATTCTCCTTTACAAGATTAAAGATAGACCAAGCTTGCTTCCTGAGATCTATTTCACATTTGGTTAATACTTTAGCCATCCATGCTTTTTTACGACTTGGGATTATATAAAATGGATTCATCACGAATACTCTTCCACTTCTGTAAACATCCATGTTTGTGGCTAAAATAACGCTTCGTCCTTTGATATAGGCCCCACTTTTTTTTGCTTCTTTAATCATCTTTCTACCCCCATACATCTCACCCCATTCTTCCTCATTTTTTGCCCTAAATTCCCAAAATTTTTTAATGTCAGCTCCATTAATAAAAAAAGAATTTAAAAATGCTCCTGGGTGGCCTTTAATAACTCCTGCAGGAAAACCTTCATCACCCATGCAAGGTGCTCCAGATTTCCATGCTATATGACCTAAACCAGTGGTATCAATTATTATCTTCCCTAATATTGCCTTTCTCCCCTCGTTGGTTTCAACTATCACACCTTTAAGTGTGTTTCCTTCCCTTATAGCACCTACTGCGAATGTATGGTATAGAAGACTGACACGGGCTTCTTCCATCATAGTTTCGAGCAGATATTTATAATATTCAGGATCAAACGCCAATCCCCATGGTCCCCAATATCCAGTCTCTGTCTCCACCAGTCTTTTTGGGAGTTTTTCTGCACCAATAGTTTCCATAAAGTTATCCTTCATTTTACTTCGTTCCTTTGGTGATAGATCCTTCAAATTTGTCAACGCCCCCCCTTTTTCAAGGCGCTTTAAAATTTCCTGTATGATGCCACTATGCAATTCAGGATCGACAAAACTAAACATAGGATTAACACCTTGCGTTTGAAGCCCTCCTAAATGATTGAATTTTTCTATTAATATTGTTTTAGCACCATTTCGCCCTGATGCCAATGCTGCACCAATACCAGCTGGTCCTCCACCAACAACAATTACATCCACATCCTCTAAGACATCAATTTCCTTTTGAGGTTCAATAATCTTTTTCATTTTAACCACTTCCTATTCAATATTTTACTATTAATTTTTATATAATCTTAATATTGTTTTTTAATATTTAAGTCTACAATGTAGATTTATTTATAAATTATGTTAATAATATCTAAAATAAGTTATATTGAGGAATAAATACTTTTTAAATTTATTAAATAAACTTAAAAATTTTTTTAGATTAATTGATATCGATGGTTATCAAAAAAACAATTTCTAATGATAGAAAAAAAAGAAGACATAGATCACCCGAGAAGAAAACTCAACAATTTGATAAGATTTTGGAAGTTGGGAAGCAATTGTTTCTAGAACAAGGACAAGAAGGTTTTACAATGCGTAGATTAGCAAAAAGATTAGAAATGGATCCTAATAATCTTTATAATTATGTAGAAAGTAAACGAGAACTATGGATTGCGATAAGGAAGAAGTTTTATGAACAATATCGGAATGAAAACCGAGAAATCATTAAGCATTTTAATGGTTCAGTTATAAATTTGTTATTATTAATTTTTGAACACTTTTTTGAATTTGCAGAAAAAGATTATGCTGCTTTTCGCATGATGCACATTATTCTATCCCCTCCATCAGAAAAAATCGGCCCATTTGAAAAAGAATATAAACAATTTAGATTTTTAGATAGAACTACGCAGATAATTCAAAAAGCTATTGATGAAGGAGAAATTAAAGAAGATAATGCTGGTTTACTCTCATTCTTTTTATTTAGTCTATTATTAGGAGCAACTATGGTGGAAAAGGTCATGCGAGATAAAGAACATATCAATGATAAAATAGGAGAGGAAGTAGACGAACTAATGCAATTTGAAAATCAAAATTTCACAAGCAAGGAATTTCGGAAATATTTATTGAGGAAAATCGAAAAAGCATTAAGAAATCCCAATTAAATGTTAAACATAATTTTTAATCTAATTTAAAAATAAATTTACATAGTAGACTTAAATATTATAAAAATATATTTAAATTATGGTTGTTCAAAATCTCAAAATGGAACCACTTCTAGGTACACCTTCAGAAAGGGTTCTAAAAATTAGAGATAAAATGCTTCTTAGTCCCTTTGAATTGGATCTTGAACGAGCACGATGTTATACCAGAATTTGGAAACTTATGGAAAATTCCCCTCCTTGTATGAGAAAAGCTAAAGCATTAGAAGAATTCCTGCAAAAACTTCCCATTAGGATTGATAATGATGAGATTCTTGTAGGAGTAAAATCTAGTAAATTAAGAGCCGATCCTTTCGAAATAGAGCGCGGAGGTAATGTTACTACTTGGGATTTAATTTTAGACGATTCTCTGGATGAAAAAACTAAAAAAATGGCTGGTCTTTTGGGCGGAACCGTTAATCGTTGTGCTCCTTTAACAGAGCAAGAGATTAACGAGTTAAAAAATCAAATTATTCCCTTCTGGAAAGGAAAAACATTAAAAGACAAGAAAATAGAACTTTTAAAGGAAGCAGGCTTATACAAAGAATATTCTGGGCCTGGGGCTCGGATTTTCAATTCATTCTTGCCAACTATTCCCGATGGTTACACATTGCTTTATGACGTTCAAGGACATATTGTTCCAGGTTTTAAACGAGTTCTTGAATTTGGTTTTGAAGGAATAGAAAGAAGAGCAGAAAAGGAACTAAGGAACCTTAATGAAAAAGATGAAGATTATGATCATCGCAAAGATTTTCTAGAATCTGTTCAGGTTGTAGCAAAAGCCGTTTGCGATTATTCCAATCGTTATTCAGACTTAGCAATGGAAATAGCTGAAAAAGCTGATGAAAAAAGAAAAGCAGAACTTTTAGATATAGCTGAACGATCAAGGCAAGTGCCAGCTTACCCTCCCAGAAACTTTATGGAGGCCCTACAGTCAATATGGATGACTAATGTAGTTATGGAAATGAGTTATGGAGAATTAAATGTTTTTTCTCAAGGACGCGTGGATCAATATCTTTATCCTTATTATAAGGCTGATTTAGCAGAAGGACGCATTACATCTGAAAATGCTTTAGAAGCGATTGAAGAATATTTAGTCAAACTCGCTTCAGTTGTTATAGCAGGACAAAACAATATAACTATTGGTGGACTAGATCGAGATGGAGAGGACGCCACAAATGAAGTGACATATCTCTTTCTCGAGGCTACTGCGAATGTAAAAAGTTTATTAAACACATTGTCAATAAGGATTTCTTCAAAAACTCCGTTTGATTTTTTGAAAAGAGTATGTGAGACCCATCGATATACTGGAGGGATGGGTATTCATAATGATGATAAGATAGTAAACCTACTTCAAAAAGCTGGTTATTCACTAGAAGATGCCCGTGACTATTCAATAGTTGGTTGTGTGGAACCTACAGGCACTGGTAATGATTTCTCTTGTACAGGAGGTATTGGTATTTGGATGGCGGTTGTTTTTTCAATGGCACTAAATGAAGGACGTGTTCATTTATTAGGAAATCGCCAAGTCGGTGCAAAAACTCCCGATCCTAGTACTTTTTGTAATTTTGAAGATGTGAAGAAAGCTTTTGTTGACCAACTCTCTTTTGCAATAGAAAGAGTTGTGAAAATGGCCGATTTAAGGGATCAAGCATTTGCAAAGGATTTTCCTTCCCCTTTACTTTCATCTACAATAGAAGGATGTTTAGAGAGTGGAAAAGATATAACTCGAAATGGGGCTCGCTACAACAATAGCTGTATGAATGCACAAGCACTAGGAACTGTGGCTAATTCACTCGCAGCAATTCGCTGGGCAGTGTTCGAAAAAAAATTATTGACAATGGGTGAATTGGTTAAACATCTACGTAATAATTTTAGGGGGGCGAGAGTTCTTAGAGAACAATTACTAAATAAAGCTCCTAAATATGGGAATGGTGATGAAAGGGTAGATGAGCTTGCGAAATGGGTTGCAGAAGTTTTTACTGAAATTGCAAGAAAATATAAAGGAAGGGGCAATGAAGGTGAGTATCGCCCAAGTTTGGTATCTGCTGCAGGATCACAAATTATTGAAGGTCGAATTTTAGGAGCAACTCCAGATGGAAGAAAAGCAGGTCAACCAGTTTCCAATGGTCTTTCTCCTGTAAATGGTACAGAACTTAAAGGTCTTACTATGGCACTTAAATCCGCAGCTTTAGCAGGAGAATCACCATTAACTGATGGATTAGCTATGAATGTAAATATATCTCCCAGCTTAATAGATACAGATGAAGGTATATGTAACTTGGCTTCTATGATCGAAGCTTATTTTGAGTTAGGTGGAAAGGAACTTCAGATTAATCCGTATGATGCCGATACACTGAGAGATGCTCAATCACATCCAGAAAAGTATAGTGATTTATCAGTTAAGGTTACAGGATATTCGGCTCGTTTCATAGATCTAAGCAAAAGTCTTCAGGACGACATCATTAAACGAACAGAATTCAGCAAATAATAACATTCTTTTTAAAATATATCTTTTTTAAATCCATTTTTTTGATTTCTTTTTCCCTACTATCTGTTCAGGATTTACTTTCTTCTTCCAATATTTTACCTAAAAATTTTTACTCCACGTTTCTCTAATTTCTCTAATGAGTCTGGGAATGTAATGATATTATTTTTTTCTAAATTAAGATATTTAAGTGATGAGAGTGACTCTATCGACTCTGGCAAGGTTGTCAAGGTGTTAGCTCTTAAAAATAAATATTTGAGAGACGAGAGAGAACCAATAGTCTTCGGAAGTTCCGTTAAATTATTATTGCCTAAATATAAATATTTTAAAGAGTGGAGTGAACCTATTGAGTCTGGGATTTTTTCTAATTTATTATAATAACAGTACAAATATTTTAGTGAATTAAGGGTCCCAATTGAATTAGGAATCTTAATTAAATGATTCTTTCCTAAATCTAATATTTCAAGTGTAAAGAGAGAACCTATTGAATCGGGTATAGTTTCTAATTTATTAAATCCTAAGATTAAAGTTTTTAATTTATGAAGAGATCCTATGGATGCTGTTAGAGTGGTTAATTTATTACTTGATAAATCTATTTCTTTTAAAGAAGATATCTGTCCTATTGATTCTGGGAGCATTCTAATGTTGTTTTTACTCAAATCTAAGATTTCTAATGAAGATAGAGATCCTATCGATTTAGGTAACTCCTTTAACAAATTATCATATAAATCAAGTTCTTTGAGTGAAGTAAGCAACCCAATTGATTCAGGAAGCGTTTCCAGACGATTAAGACCAATTTTTAATTCTTCAAGTGAAACAATTTTTCCTATTGATTCTGGAAGATTATTTAGATAATTTCTCTGCAAATTTAATCGTCTTAGGGATCTTAATCCTCCTATTGTATCTGGAAGTGATTCTATTTTATTATTATGGATGTCTAATCTCATTAATGATTTTAAATTGCCTATAGATTCAGGTAATTCAGTTAAATAATTAGATGATAAACTTATATTCTCTATAGATGAAAGTGAACCTATAGTCTTTGGAATAGATTTTAGCATATTTTCCATCAAACCTAAATATTTAAGGTTGCTAAGAGCTCCTATTGATTCTGGTAAAGTTTCTATATTATTTCCTTTTAAAAACAAAGCCGTTAAAGAGGTTAATGAACCTATCGATTTAAAAATAGATTTTAAATTATTATTTCTTATATTGAGTCTTTTTAGTGATTTTAATGAACCAATAGATTCAGGTAAAGTTGATAATTCATTATTTCCCAAATACAATATTTCTAATGAAAAAAGAGAATTGATGGATGTTTTAAAAATTTCAAGTTTATTTCCACTTAAATCTAGTGTTTTTAAATTTGATAAATTGTTTAAAGATGAGGGTATATCCTTTAAATAATTCTCGCTTAAATCCAAGAATTCTAAAGAAGAGAGAGATCCTAAAGATTCTGGTAAAGATACTAAATTATTCGATTCTAGGTGTAATTCCTTTAAGGAGGAAAGATTACCTATTGATTCAGGCAATTCTGATAAGTGATTCTCACTAAAATCTAAAATTTCAAGAGAATCGAATGAAAAAATTTCATCAGGAACATTCTCTAAATAATTTCCTCTTAAATATAACTCTTTAAGAAAACTCAAAGAATTTATTGATTTTGGAATAGAGGTTAATCCACAAGAAAAGAGTCCTAATCCAGAGATATGACCTTCATGAACAAAAAAACCAATGTTATAATATTGAAGTTCAGTGAGTTCAGGTAAAGATGTTCCAATTATTTTTTCTAAAACTCCAATTACTTCTTTTTCTTCCACTGGAATTAAATCTTCAGAAGTTCTTTCTTCTGGCATTATTACTTTCTATAAAAAATTTTTTATATATTTTTCTTTTAAAAAAAGATATTCATTTCTTATATATGTAATATAATACTAAAATTATTTCATAAATTAGATTGCTAATATTTTAACTTTAATTATGAAATAGAAGAAAATATATTCAAAAAAAAAATTCAATCAAAAATAAAGATCCATTGATTGAGCATATCTATAAGACATTTGTATATTTTTATTTCCTTCGTCAGAGATATTCATATGGCCAGGTAATAAATATTTCACGTCTAAATTATTCGCTATAAATTTAATTGAGTTTTGGAGATCTTTTAAAGAACTTCCTGGGAAGTCGAACCTGCCTATACTACCACCTGTAAATACTAAATCCCCAGGAATTAATACTTTTTTGGAGGGTTCGTAGTAAGAGATCGAACCTAAAGAATGTCCTGGTGTATAATGAATTTGAAAACTGAACTCAGAATTAATACTAATTTCTTTTAGATTGGTTAAATCTGTGATTTTAAGGGGTATTATCTTAGCTCCAAACATTTTAGGAGTTATTCCAAGAGCCCCAGGACAAATTTTTGATTCATCCCCTTCAGATAAGATTTTAACAGTTTCTCCATACGCAAAAATTTCAGGAGGATTATCTTTCATGGCTTCTAAAATTTTGTACAAACCTATTACATGATCTATATGTTCGTGAGTTAGGAACACTTTAGTTATATTATTATAATCTAGATTTTGTTTTTCCATACCGAGAAATAGACCATTTACCGAGAGTGAATTTCCAGCATCAAATAAAACGATTTCTTGAGTATCGCTGTCGATTATACAATACTGATTACAATCTAACATTTGATTTTCTGAGAAATAATACAAATTTTTTAGGACTTCTTTACCTCTTTTTTCAGAACTACTGCTTTTAAAAAACATATTATTGAAAAAAGTTAGCTTAACTTTAATGTTTTTTCTTTATAAAGGTTAATAAATTCTGCAAAATAATTATATATTATGTCTAAAGAGCCCAATATTGATGATTTAAAATCTAAAATAGGATTTGGAATAAAGATATGGTTAGAATTTGGTTCTATTGATAAAAAAAAGAATATTTTGGGTTCTGGATGGGCAAAACTTTTAGAAAATTTAGATAAAAACATGAGTGGATCATTGACTCAAGCTGCTGAAGAATGTGGATATTCGTATAAATATGCTTGGAATATTTTAAAGCGCATTGAAAAACGTACTGGAATGTCAGTTGTTAATACTGGGAAAGGTGGACGAGGTGGTGGGGGTTATGTCGAATTAAATGAATGGGGGAAATATCTTTTAAAAACTTATAATAATTTACTATTTGAACTTGAAATAATAGAAAAAAGACTTGGAGAAACTTTTAAAATTAATGAATAAATACTTTTTAATATATAATAGCATTTCCGCACAATAATAAATCTAATTTGAAACAATCATGGGGGATAGTCTTAAACAATTTGGTGAAACTTATTGGATTTGTCTTTTAAAAGGATATTTTAACAAAACTGCTAGAACTTTTAAACCAATAATTTATTAATTAATAAGATTAAATGAATTTAATTTGGGTTGAAAATGTTATAAGAAAAATTAAGAATAATTTTAATAATTAAGGGATTATAAGATCTAATAATAATAATTATAAATATAAAAAAAATTGAGGCTATAACCGTAGAATGGCTTTACCGCTTCCAGGAACACCAGTTATAATTGATATCGGTAGTGCTTATGTTAAATTAGGTTTTGCTGGTGAACCTACACCTCGTTTTGTTTTTCCTTCTATTGTTGGTACTGAAAAATATAGAGCAGTAATGGTTGATGTTGGCGGTCAAAGGAATTATTACGTTGGAAATGATGCCATGAAAATGAGGGGCGTCCTTAAAGTAAATTATCCTATACAGAGAGGCGCGATTATGGATTGGGAGGCGTACTACGAGATTTTAAACTATATTTTTTATACTTTACTTAGAATAGAGAATCTTTCAAATTATCCCATAATATATGCTGAGCATCCTTTTGTACCAAGAGAAACTAAAGAATTTATAGCAAGAGTTTTGTTCGAAACGCATAAAGTTAATTCTTTAATAATGTTGCAATCCCCATTTTTATCAATGTTTTCCGTTGGGTTGACAACGGGATTGGTAATTGAGAGTGGGGACGGGCTAACTTGGATTGTTCCAATAGTTAATGGGATTATCCAACAACAAGCAATCCAAAAGTTAAATCTTGCTGGAATAGATGTAAATCACAATTTAAGAACGTTAATGATGAGAGAAGGAATTAACATTGAATCTTCAGCAGCAGCAGAAATATTAAAAGAAATAAAAGAAAAAAACTGCTATTTTGTATTAGATCCTCAATCTCCTCCACTTTCGCAAGGGTCCTTCGCGTATCCAATGCCTGATGGCTCGGTTAAACAAATTCCAAGTAATGTTTTGCATGAAGCTCCTGAGGTTATGTTTCAACCTGGTATGTTAGGTTATAATATAATGAATATCCCCCAGGCGATAATATATTGTTTACAAATGATGGATAAAGCCTATTGGAGTGACTTATTATCACACATTGTACTTTCAGGCGGGAACCTCTCTTATAGCGGATTTGAAGAACGATTGAAACAGGAATTGATGACCCTTTTGCCTCAGTTGGGACCTATTCCTAAAGCTCAAGTTCAGCCAACTCCTATTGGCAGCCAAGAGCCTAAGCTTGAAGCAATTAAAGTAAAAGAAAAAACAATAGACACATGTCCTGAATGTGGTGAATTAGTAGACTTATCTGGTGGGGGGGAGTCCTGTCCTTCTTGTGGAGCGAGTATGAAATTGCCACAATTATCCATAGATATAGGAAAGTCAATTGATAAGAAATCGAGGAAATGTCCCCATTGTAATAAAAAAATTATGGATGCATCATCTGTCTTTTGTCCATTCTGTGGAAAAGGAATTGCTGATAACTTTTCTAGTGTGAAAGAGTTTACAGATATCTCAGATTCAGATGAGGTTATTAAATTTTTTGTTCCTGATAATCTTCAATATGCTATTTTTAATGGATCCGCAATACTTGGAAGCCTTCCAAGCTTTCAGAATCTATTCGTTACATACGACGAATTTCAAAGTAATACAAATGCCTTATACAGAGAGATTTCTGATGTTTTTAAAATATAGCTAAAACTAATTATTTTTCATCAAGAATTATAAAAAAATCTACTTAAATTGTTTTAAATTTCGATAATTTTTAATTTCAAGTTGAATTTAGAAATTTAAGTTTAAAAGATTAATCTAAGGTAATTACTTAATTGAAAATATCGAAAATTCGATTATTAACAATTTTTATGTTATTCCTTGTGATCTCTTTAAGTTTATCACCATTCGCATTAGCAAAAACACGAAAAACGTATTTATCTGATTTTCTCTTAGATAATTTTATCGATGATGAAGGTTTTTCAAACTGCAATAGAGAGGAATATCGTGAGGATAGTGATGAGGTATCATACGAAGCAACCGCTTATGCTTTAGAAATTCTTGGAGGTTATAATTTGTTAGAACAGAAAGATCTATTTGGAAAAGTCGAAAAGAGCTATAATTCTTCAGATCTTCAAGAAGATTTAGAAAAAACCCTTGATTCTATGTATGGTTCTGGTTTTGAAGATATTTATGATACATATTATATTTTAAAATCATTAGAAGATATGGATGTTGAAATCGATGGAACTTTAGCTCTTCAAATTAAACTATATCTCGATGCCACTGCCCAGAGCAATGGAGGTTTTGCTGGTACAGATACTTCTACATCAGCTACTCTAATTTCAACCTATTTTGCTTTACAAATTTATGACTTACTAGATCAACCTCTTCCAGATCCAAGAGGTTTTATCTTGTCGTGTGGTAATCCTGATGATGGTGGATATGGAGGTGATCCTACATCTTCCTCAACTATCGCCAATACATATTACGCTATTTTAATCATGGATTTTTTAGATGATTTTGGGGCTTTAATCTCAGAGAGTGCGACCATTGATTATCTTAATCAGTTTTATGTTGATGATGAGAATGATGAAGATAATTACGGGGGATATTTACCTGATCTAATAAATGCTAAATATGCATTACTTAGTAGTACTTACTATTGTCTAAAAGCCATTTCTTTACTCGATAAAGATGAAATAGAAGATGAAGATGCTACCTCAGAATGGCTTTTAGATCGACAGAATTTCCAAGACGGAGGTTTTGTTGATCAAAGTGAAGGATACGAACAAAAATTTTCTTCAGTAATTAGTACGTATTTTGCCCTAGAAGCGTTAGATTTACTAGGTAAGGAAGATCTATTAGAAGAAAAAGTTTTCATGTTAGAATGGGAATGGTATGATTGGTTAATATTCTGTATTATATTGATAGCTCTTATCGCATTGGCTATAATAGGTATTTATATTAGACGAAAAAGAAGATTATAAAACATTCTCGTTCCTTTTTATATTTATTCAATACCATTCTTCAAGCTAAAATAGAATTTCTTGAAAATTAATAATATAAAAGAATAATTCAATGCGATTTGGTAATAATGGGAAAAATTCTCGATGGAAGAAAACTGGCAGATAAATTGAATTTAGAATTAAAAAATGAAATTGATGAAGTCATAAAAAGGACAAGAATCAAACCAAAATTAGCCACAATTTTGGTTGGAGAAGATCCAGCATCAAAAATATATGTGAATATCAAACATAAAACATGTACTCAAGTTGGGATTGAATCATATCAAGTTAATCTGAGTAAGGATATAAACAAGACAGAATTAATTAATGAAATAGAAAAATTAAATCAAGATGCAAATATTCATGGGATCTTATTACAATTGCCTCTCCCCTTGAAAATTCGAGACTTTACACCTCAATTTCTTGAAAAAATTTCACCACTTAAAGATGTAGATGGTTTTCATCCTATAAATAGAGGTAAACTCTTTGATTATAACGAAGAATTAGCTCCGTGTACCCCTAAAGGCATAATTGCACTGTTAGAACATTATAATGTCGAAATAAAAGGAAAAGATGTAACCATAATTAATCGGTCCAATCTTGTAGGGAAACCATTGATTTTTATGCTTTTAAAAAGAAATGCTACCCCTACTATATGCCATACATCTACTAAAGACTTAGACCGCTTTATAAAGCAAGCAGATATTTTAGTAGTCGCTGTAAGCCGACCAAAATTTATTTCTAAAGAAAAAATTAAAGAAGGTGTGATAATAATTGATGTCGGAACCAATAGGGTAGAAGGTAAATTATGTGGAGATGTAGACTTTGAAGATGTATTAGAAAAAGTTAGTATGATTACGCCAGTTCCAGGTGGTGTTGGTCCGATGACTGTAAGTTATTTACTTCAAAATACTTTCAATGTGTTTAAAAAACAAATAAATATAAATTAAATAAAAATCGAAGAAAAAAAATAAATTAATAAATTATTATTTTAACATTATAAAATAAACAATTAAAGATTATTCCAAAATTTAATTAAATATATTTGTATAATTCGGGTTATGGCTGTCCTTGAATGCGGAATTAATATAGGTAATAGAAATTTAATAGAGGTTCGATACTACGCATCATCAGACGTTTTAGATCCAAATCTCCGTGCAGGATTTCTATCTGCTTTAGAAAGTTTTACCACTGAAGTATTCTCTGACAGCATCAATGTAGTTTCCCTTGCTTCTTTTAAATTAGTTTGTTTCTGTGAGATGGTAGCATTACCCGGTGATGACGAAGATAATACGCAGCCCCTGTTAGCATATGCCATAATAGAAAAAGAAACTGAGTCAGAAGTAGTCAAACGTCTTTTAAATCAGATTATTATGACTTTTACTAATCGCTATTCTGTCTTAGATATTTTCGAAAAGAAACCTAAATATTTCAGAAAATTTGATATAAGGATTAGCGATATTCTTGGTGATTTAAAAATGAAAACAGAAGACCGGTTCAAATCTCTCTTCTAAAGTAATGTCTTAAATTATTTTTTAGTTGTGATATAATTTGAGTTCGAATATTGGACCTGAAGCGCAAGCTGCTTACCAGAAATATCTTGATGCTGGGACTTTAGATGAAAAAATTAAGAGATTAGAAGAATTTCTCTCTCTAGTTCCTAAACATAAAGCAACCGAGAGAATTGTAGCTCTCAATAGATCTCGTCTCGCTAAATTAAAGCGTCAACAAGAAGAACATAAACAGAGATTGAAATCCTTAGGTAAAAAAAGTCCATTTTCAATCAAAAAAGAAGGTATTCAAGTAATTCTGATAAGTGATTATTATAATCCAGGTGTTGGAAAGAGTTCAATTTTAAATTACTTAACCGGGGCAGCTAAAAAGAAAATTGGTAAATTTACGTCAATTCCTGAAATAGGGATATATAAATTTAAAAAAATAAAATTTCAAATTGTTGAGATGCCCTCCATAATGGAAGGTGCGTCAAAAGGAGTAGGCAATGGTAAAGAAATTCTTGCACAAATTAGGTCCTCAGATTTAATCTGTATTTGTATTGATTTATCACGAAATTTTGAAAATCAGATGAATTTAATACTAACCGAACTTTCTAACGCAGATATTAAAATAAATGATCCTCCTCCCCCTATAACTATTGAAAAAACGGGTTCCAACAAAATCCAAATATTTTACTTAACAAGTGAAGCTCAAAAAATGGAAAACATGGAGGATTTAAACGAAAAAATAATTGAAGTTGTTCAAGAAGCTGGAATCCGAAATGGAATTGTAAAAATTTATGGTGAAATCAATCTTGATCAAGTTGTAGACGCTTTAACTCCTTCAGTAGTATATAAAAATGCATTAATTTTAGGAACTAAAGGAGATCTCCCTCACACTGAAACTGCTTATATTGATTTAAAAAACCAATATTCTTCTCAATTTCCACTAATTTTTGGTACAAGTGTTAAGAAAAACAACTTTCCTAACAATTTTGGAGATATTATATTAGAAATTTTGAAAAAAATAAAGATTTACACTATGAACATTTCTGGAAAAGTTGCTGAGAAACCTCTTATAATGGATAAGGGTGCCACTGTAAAAGATGTAGCATTTCGGATTCATAAAAGTTTCAAAGAATTATTTGATTATGCCGTAATCGTTAGAGAAGGAGCTCGTCAAAAAAAGAAAAGAGTGGGTATAGATTATAAATTAGAAGATAATGATATTATAGAGATTCATACTATTTAAACTATAAAATAGCTATTTTAATTTAAAACTAGAAGAATAAAATGATTTATTTCTTATTATTTCAATTCGACTTTATAAATTCAATTATTTTAGGAATTTCAGAGATTTGATCTATATAAACTTGATTTAAATTAGAAATTCCTCCTGAAATATTTTTAATACTTTCAAACGAGTAAATTAAATTCTCTAGATAATCAATAATATCTCCCTTAAAAACCAGAATTTTATATTCTTCATTTAAATATTCGCAAATTTGCTCTATGGAAAGTTTTTCATTGATTCTTAAATTAAGAATAATATTTTCAAGATTGAGCCGACCGCAATCGCAATATGGACTATCTTTACAATTACAATTAAATATGTCATTAATCCATTTTGTAATAAAGTTAATAAATTCTTTTGAAAATGTTTTTCTCTTCTTAATATATTCAGCATTCATTAAAGAAAGAACGCTTGCACTAAATAAATTGTTAGAAAAATACTTCATACTTACGTTTTTAGATAAATCTGCTACGATCTTTTTAGAGATATACACATTCCTTAACGGTTTTAAGTCAAGTGCCAAATCTAATACACTTTCGATTTTATTTAATTTTAATTTTTCTATAATATCTAAACTCTGATCAACTGTAAGAAAAGATTTCGATACAGATTGTCCTAAATTAGTAGGTTTATGAATGAAATTTTCTTTTATCCTTATTAATTTTAAAGAATTTAATTTTTTTAATACTTGGTCGAGATTATACTCTTGATTAATTAATAAATCGTAGAATGCATAAATATGATCTAATTCAATTCCTTGATTAAACATTGAGATAAACGCGAGCAATTCTGTAATTGATTTATCTTCGTCAGGAATTAATTCGAAATCTTTAATTTTTCCATTTAATAATTTAATTGCTATATTTTCTTCTGTAATTTTCATTTTTGGCGAATAAACTTTCCCAGGCTCAACAAGTAAATATGTCAACCCCAAATCATGCTTTCCTAATCTACCAGCTCTTCCTAACATTTGCTCAAATTCGGCTACTGTTAACCAATTTATTCCCATCGCTAAAGATTCGAATATTACTTGAAGCGCAGGAAGGTCTACACCTGCAGCTAAAGCTGCTGTGGCAACAACACCTGCAATTTTTTGTGATTGAAATTCTAACTCAATAACCTTTCTTTCTTCCGTTGTTAACCCACTATGGTATGATCTAACGAAAATGTTCCTATTCTGAAGATATGCTGTTAAGGCTTCGCATTTTTTTCGTGTATTTGTAAATATGATTGATTGTCCTTTAAAACCATATTTTGATTTTCTTTTAAAAGCCGCTCGCACAATTTTTGAAATTAATTGATGTTTTCTTTGTTCATTTAAAGCTAATATTAGATGGCGCTCAATTGGAACAGGCCTATTATTGTATTGAATTAAAGATGCATTTAATTTTTGTGCAAGTGTTTCTGGTTCTCCAATCGTAGCACTTAGATATAAATATTGAGAATTTCTATATAGCGACTTTAACCGAGCGATAAAACCGTCTAATAAAAAACCCCGGTCAGGATCGATCAAGGTTTGAATTTCATCAATAATAATGGTACCAATACTTCCTAATCGCTCTTTGTTTCCACTTCTTAGTATATAATCAATTGCTTCATAAGTCGCTATAATGATGTCGGCATTTATTAGTTCCTCTAAATTATCATCTTCTTCCTTTTTATCAAGCAAAGATTCTCCCACTCTTTTAAAAATTCTCAGATTAAGAGGTTTATACTTATTCTTGAACTCTTCTGTTCTTATATTAGCTAAAGCAACAATGGGAACCAAATATAACATTTTCTTTTTATCCATTAATATCTTTGAAACTCCTGCCAATTCTCCAACTAAAGTTTTACCTCCTGAAGTTGGCGCCATTATTAATTGATCTTTTCGGTCTGAAAGTAGACCATTATCTATAGAGATCGCTTGAATTGGTAAAAGTGTAGAAATCTCCATATTTTCTAAAATATTTTTCAAAGAACCTGGCACACTAAGATTTTTGACTTTATAATTAAGATATTTTTGGCTTACATCAGGATTCTTTTCGATGTCATATAACGTAATTTCTCTATTCCCAACAGGATTAAAATCAGATTTAAAAGCACTTAAGACTTTTTTAACATCTTTAAATTTCAAAATCATATGATTAAAGAAATTTTTTAATTTAGGGTTAATACGCTGATCCATGGATAATAGACCAATAAGCTGTGCTTCTCTTATAATGATATCCATAGCACAATTAGAACAAATTATATCATTTTTATACGATTTTATCTGAATATTTTTATCTAATATCGTAAATTTTCCCTCATCTAAACATAATTTACAAAATGTTAATTGAGTTATCTTATCTTTATCTAATTGAAAATTTTTAAGCATCTCCATTATTGGCGCAAATTCTTTAGATTCTGTTTGACTCGAAAATGCAATAAATTTATTTTCATCAGCAAGCAAGAATTTTTTGAAAAGGCGAGGATCTATAGGTATTTGATTTTGCTTTCCATCTTCCTGAGTTTTTGTAAATTTTAAGGGACGCATTTTATTTTTAATATCTAATCCAAATGTAACTAACCCTCTAAAGAAAGGCTCATTCACATAAGAGATGGTTTTCGAGCGCGATTTTAAATAGAAAAAATTAACATTAAACATTAACTCGATTTTTTGCTTATGTATTTTATCAATAACTATAAAGTAATTCTTTAAAGGAATAGTCAAGTGTTAACACAGCTAAAAGTTTTATAAATTTAAATCAGTATATAATGCTATAAGGATTTATCGAATGTTAATTTTATTATTTCTTAATAATAAAAATGTTCCTAAAAATTATATTGAAAATATACTATATTGGTATATCTGGGTAGTTTAAAATATATTTAATGTTGTAACTTCTCATGTTTTTAGAGGAAATAAGCCTAATCTGAAAATATTTATAAATTAATAAAAATAAATAAAAATTACATTAATGGAATTTTTTTCCAGTGCGGTGAAAACATGTCGAGAAGAAATATAAATATAGTCATAATTTTGATTTTAGGGATTCTTTTTTGCTCGGTTTGTTTTTCAATAAATATAAGTTATAAAAATGAAAATAGAATAAAACAAGATGAAAAATCTATAATTGAAAGGCAACCAATAGAACAATCTTTAGACACTACTACTAATAACAAAAATGAAATAGATACAAACATAGATCCTACCAGTACGGTTTCTTATGATTTACAAACTGGAATTGAAACAATAATTCCAAGTAAATCATATTCGAAATTGAATAAAGAATCATATTTTAATATAGCAGAACCAATTGTAAATCCATCATCCGCAGAAAAGACTTCTCTTATTGAAAATAGTATAAAAAAATCTGAAGATGAAATTATTATAAATGATGTAATACTTCCTGATGACAGAGAAAGAGAGACTTCAACAACCATTTACCCTTTGAGCACTATATGTAAACTATATATAACAGCTGCTGATAATGACGAATACCATGGATCAGGATTTTTAGTTGATAGTTATCATGTCTTAACAGCAGGGCATTGCGTCTTCATCCATGATCATGGTGGTTGGGTTAGATCCATAGAAGTTGTCCCAGGAAAGGATTTCAATAATGAACCTTATGGTCGTGCATATTATACAACTTCTAGATCTTATACTGCTTGGACAATTGATGAAAATCAAAATCACGATTGGGCCCTTATAACACTTGATCGTCTTATAGGAGCAGATACAGGTATTATGCCATTCCGAACATTTGATATTGCAAATCCTGTATATAGTGGACCTTTAAGCGTAGCAGGATATCCGACAGATTATCCATTTATTGGATCCCTCTATGAAGGTGAATTCATGCTTAGTTCTACCGAAAGCGGTGTTTCGGTTAGCGATACCATTCATTGGTATAATATGGACACTTATGGCGGAATGAGTGGCGGTCCTGTTTGGAGAGAGGAAAGTCCAGGTAATCTTTATGCGCTCTCAATCCATGCATATGGAAATAATGATGGGACTGGTCTCAACCATGGAACCCGAATAAATGAAGAGAAATTCAATCGGCTTCATGCTTGGTTAAGGGAAGATGCAATTCCTGATATGGTAAAGTCTGATGCTGGATGTTCTTCATCTCCAGTTGGAGGTAATAGAGAATTAGAAGCTTGGTGTGAAGTCAGAAATATTGGTTCTGGTGAAACAGGTGAAATTACAGTTAAATATTACGCATCAGAAGATAAAAAAATCAAAGATTCTGATACACTTCTTGGAAAAGACACAATCTCATCAATACCTCCTCTTGATATTGTAAAATCTTCTTGGAAAGGTCATATTTATGATCTTCCGGAAGGAGAATATTATATAGGCTTCATTATAGATGAGAATGATGATATTATTGAGTTTGATGAAGACAATAATAAAGGGTTATGTAGCTCTGATCCAATTAAAGTGAGATACGATTTTATCATTCAGTTTTTTACATCGGTTCCTGGATTTATAACAATTGGTAGTGTTGCTCTTATTTCAATAGGTACTATTTTAGTTGAGAAAAAATTAATTGTTAAAAGATAAAATTGATGAGGCAATTTTTATGAAATTTAAAGTAAATATAACGAAAATTATTGGAGTAATAATCGGTCTTGTTGGAGTAATAATTGCAATAATTTTATTGATACCAGGTCTTCAGCCTATGATGGCATGGACAGATGGTTCTAATAATCAAACGATACTTTCGGGATATCTAATACTTACAATTTTAATAGCTTGGGTCGTTGCGATTGTTGGTGTTGTCTTAGGATTTTTAACAGAACGATATGGCGGTCTTTTTTTCATAGTAGCTGCTGGTATTTGCATCGGAATCTTTTCATATTGCTTCATTTCTTCATTCGATAGCCCTGATCCCTCTGTTTTTAGCCTTGTGACTATTCCTTTTGGGGGGTTTCTTTACTTGGTTGGAGGAATAATTACTATTTTAGGAGAGAAAAAATAATAATCCTTTTTTCACTCATAATTTTTCTTTTAAAATTATTTTAAGAAGAAATAAAAAGTTGCATAACAAACAGTTTTAAAGATCAAAAGTGAATAAAATAAGAAATATAAATCAATATATAAAGTTTAAAAGCCAAAGATTTGTTTAATTTTATCATAAACTCCTTTTATTTGTCTAAGTTTAGTCTCATCACCCAAGTTTAAAAAATGCTCAATCCATTGGGCTAAACCACCTTGTTTAATCCAATCTATAAAGTATTGTACAGCTTGTTTATCTGCGTCCGACATAGTTACTCAAAGATAATTTTAATTTTCTTATATTATTTATTAATTTAAAGTTCTTATTATAAAAAAAATATAACATATTATACTTATAATTTTTTATAAAAAAGAAAATGATTTTTTTTAAATAATGGAGAAAATAAAATATGCCAGATGTAAGAATTAAGACTCCAAACCTCGATGATATTTTCGAGAGATGGAAAAATAAAGCAGGAAGGACGCAACGTAAACAAATGGAGAAACAATTTGGCACAAAAGGCTCTGTGTTCACATTAGATGCGATATCTGCTGCTGAATATGTAACCCCGCCTGCCCTTAAAGGAGCAGCTATTTATTTTTCAATAAAAAAAACTGTTGCGGCTTCTTCGGTTAAAGAAGAAAACATAGTCCTCGCACCAAGATTAGGTCGTGAAACTTTTTATTCTTTCAAAGGAAGCAGGGATATTGATAAGGACAATTGGAAAGGTAATGATGAAGTGCCAATGTTTGAGTCAATACAACCAGTTCCATGTAAAACTTGCCGAGGCAATGGATATATTGAAAATAAATGTAAGGCGTGTAAGGGTACAGGAAAAATTGTAGAAAATTGGGTAGTTCTCGTAGGAGAAGAACAGAAAAAAGAAAAAAAAACATTTGAATATCCATGTGGAAATTGTTATGGCACGGGCAAATTACCAACTCCGTGTAAAGAATGTGGAGGCCATAAAAATCTCTATAAGTATGAAATTCTCCCAGTTCCTTTCAAAACGGTTGCAATGGGTATACCTATACTTCACAGCAGTTTACAAACTAAATATGAAAAAGAAATGGGAAAAGATCTACAGGAACTCATTGAAAAAGTAGAAGGTATAAAGTTTAGCGATTTCAAAGAGCTTAACGCCAAAGCAGAAGGATCCTTAGGTTATTGGGATAAAAATGTTAAGAAAACAATTAGTGCAGCAGGAAGTGATTACAAAACCCACGATAAAGATAAAGACACAAAAATCCAATCTCAAATATATCTCTATCCTATGGTTAAGCTCAATTGTAAATCGAAGCGGGGAAAATCATTCGAAATCTTCAGTATAGGGTCTGATCAAAACTTTATGATATATTCCAATTTTTAATTTTTAGTTAAAATTTTTTTTTATTTTTTATATATTATTGATAAGCATTTACTAAATCTAGCTTTAAACTTAGGTTTCATCTTTTTAAAAAATAATTTTCTGATATAATGGAGTTAATAGCTGTATCTTGGAGTGGAGGTAAAGATAGCACATTAGCGCTTTATTATTCACTGTTGGAAAAAAAATATGAAGTTAATTCATTACTGACAACATTCTCTGCGGAATATAATAGAACAAGTATGCATGGTATAAGGATTGATTTATTAGAAAAACAAATCCAATCTATTGGGATACCTGTTAATTTAATTTCTCTTCCTAAGGATGTTAGTAATGATAAATATGAGGAAATTATGAGAAAAGAAATGATTACTCTTAAATCTCACCAAGTTTTAAGTGTTGTGTTTGGAGATATATTTTTAGAAGATCTACGTGAACAAAGAGAATCCAATCTTTCTAAAATTGGAATGAAAGCGTTATTTCCGCTTTGGCGTAAAAATTCAAGAGAATTGGCTAGAGAATTTATAGATTTAGGATTTAAAGCAATTATAGCTTGTGTAGATTCAACTTATCTTAATGATTCTTATGTTGGACAAATATATAATGATAATTTCTTATCATCACTACCTTCAAATGTGGATCCTTGTGGAGAGAACGGAGAATTCCACACATTCGTATTTGATGGACCGATTTTCTCTTATCCAATAAAATTTAAGAAAGGAAAAATTGTTTTGCGAGAAGAACGCTTTTACTATATTGATTTGATTCCACAATAGATTAGTTTCATTATTAAAATATTTATATGATCGTAATCCTTAATTCTTATAATTAAAAATTGAGTTGAAAATAATGTTAATTGATCCAAAAGTAACTAAATTGTCAATCTTTAATGGTGGCGGTGGTATTGTAGAGAGAGAAATTAAGCTTACCTTAAGCCAAGGAGCGAATGAATTTGAAATTGCGAATGTGCCCGCGAGTTTTAATCCTAATTCTGCTGACATAAAATTAGAATATGTTTCTCCCGGTGATAAAGATCTTATAACATTACAGCAAACAATCGTTTCTTTACCAGATGTAAATACATCCCAACAAATAATTGACCGTGAAAAATCAGCAGCGACTAATATTATAACTTATAGTATCGATTTTACACGTGAATTACGAGAAAAAGTATCTGAAATTTGTGAAGCAAGTTCATATAGGACATATGCAGATATGAAGGGCACCTTTAATTTTATTATAAATTCAAAGATAAACGGCGAGGTTATTGTAAAAATTCTATATTTTATCGCAGATCTTCGAATTAAATGGGAAACCACACTTCAAGTAAATATTAATGATGATGGGAACTCTGCTGAAATAGAAGCATATCTTGTTGTAGATAATCAAACAGGATTTTCTTATGAAGATGTAGAATTAGGATTTGCGATCTTTGAGCTTCCTAGGACTACTTTTGAAACAACTGGAGCAGATTTTGATTTTGCTGCTAACATGCCCGTGGAACAACAAGCTTTTTCGGAGTTAAGTAAGCAAAAGAGAACACAAAGAATGAGAAATTTAATGTTATGAGGTGATAAAAAGTGAAAGCAAATATACCTACTCGGAATAAAATTAAATTAAATTGGTTTAAATCGAAAGCAAATCTTGATATTGAACGAAATATAAATATACAATACGATGCAAGTAGTGTTACATATAATAAACACAATTGGGAGGTCTCTGTAAAATATGTCCTTGTTAAGCAAGGAGATCCTAAAGAAATCCCTGTAAATTCCCCTATGACTCTGTATAAAGGTGGACTTCCATTTTTATTTCTCTCTACAGCAGGGATTATTGGGAATAAGATTATTTCTGAAGAACTTATAGATGATGATATAAAAATTGATGATGATATTGTACAGATAATAGAGGGCGAAGAAAAGGTAACTTATGAAGATGCGAGTGACCCAAAACAACATATTGAAGTAAGAACTCGATTTGATAAGATTTCTCGAAGAATTACTATTGAAAACAAATTAGATAATGAAATTGACTTAGTCTTTGACTTCAAACAAACGAAAGACATCACCTTTGTTAAGGCAACTCCAGAACCCTCTACAATAGAAGAGCCCGATTATAAATTTGAGATTAAAATTCCATCTGAAGAAAAATCAAGAATAACCTTGGAACTTCAAGCTAAAATCGTAAAGCGAGTGACAAAAATTAAACCTGAATTTATAAGAATCCCAAAAGTCAAACCTGAATTAATAAAAAAAGAAGGACAATAACTAAGAAAACAAATAAAGATTTGATAAAATGGGCAAACAAAACGAAATCATTGAACCATCAAATTTATTTGAAAAAGATGGAACACTTGTACAGAGGGGGTGGGGGAGAAAACCGCTTTTAACCTACAACAAAGAAGATATTAGAGCAAAAAAGTATCGAATTAAAGAATGGGACCATTATTCGATTTTAAATAAAGAATTTGGATTACAAGTAACTATTGCTAGTATTGGTTACTTAAGATTGATGGGATTTACTTGGCTCGATTTTATAGATCAGGTTAGATTTGGCAAAGATATGATTCAACCTTTCAAACATATAGATTTACCTAGAAGCTCGTTAGAAGAAAGTGATATCATTTTTCCTAGTAAAAAACTGAATGCCAGCATTTCTACTCGTAAGGGTAAAAGAATAATTACGATAGATCATCCAAAATTTGATAATAGAGGATTAAAAGGAGAAATTATCCTTTATGATGATCCTAAGTTTGATAACACTGTCGTTGTTACCGGGTATGACGATCCTAAAAGGTTTTATTATAATCATAAGGTTAACTATATGCCAGCAGAAGGTACAATGCAATTGGGCAATAAATCTTATACTTTCGACCCAGAAACTTCGTTTGGGCTTTTAGATTGGGGCCGAGGTGTATGGCCATACCGAACTCATTGGTTATGGGGTTCTGCTTGTGGTAAAGTAGATGGTGTACCAGTGGCCTTTAATATTGGTTATGGCTTTGGCGACCTTTCAACCCATACAGAAAATATCATATTTTACGATGGAAAAGCCCACAAAATTGATGAGGTTACGTTCCATCACGAGAATCGAGATCCAAAAAAACCTTGGCAATTTACTAGCAATGATGATAGATTCAACATGGTCTTGAATCCACTTATTCCACAAGAAGCAAAGTTAAATCTTGGAATCATTAAGTTAGATACTTCAATTCTTCATGGGCTCTATTCCGGGGATATCGTTCTAGATAATGGTGAGAAAATTCACATTGATGAGATGTTGGGACACGCTGAGGACATCTACTGGAAATGGTAAAAGAAAAAATATTATCAACTATTAGCGTTAGAAATAGAAGAAATTAACTCTCTATAATAAATATCTTTTCAAATGCTTCAGGGAGTGCATCAATAATTCTTCTCCTTGCCGTTAGCGCAAAAAGAATTGCAAAAACTGCCCCAAATATAAATTGAAATATATTACCAGGTATTTCAACGATGGCAACTGCTGGACCATATAAAATGCTTTCATAAATAAAATATCCGGATACAATAATGATCCCTCCGAAAATTACAGCTATTATATCTCTATAGGTTAATTTTTTATAATTTTTTCTTGGATTTGCAATTAATCCAATGACTAATCCCTCTAATCCTTTAATTATCAACGTTGCAGGAGCGTATATGACATAACCTGATAATAAATCTGCTAACATAGAACCAACACCTCCTGCAATTCCTCCAATAACAGGCCCCAATAATAATCCTGCGATCATTACACCTAAATCCCCTATGTTAATGTATCCTCCTGTAGCAGGAATAGGAATCTGAATAACCATTGTTAAAACACATATCACGGCAGCAAAAACAGCAATCATGGCAATTACAACAGAATTTGATGGTAAATAGTATCCCATAAAAGTTTTTTCTTTTAAAGAAATGTATCTTTTTTCTTTTTCTTCTGTTTCGCTTTCATTATTCATTTTTTAGCCCTTTTTAATATATAAAAATTTTTTATTTTACATTGAGGTTAATAAATTTCCGGATTATCGATATATTTAAAATCTTTATTACTTATTAATCTTTATTTGCATTATAAACCTATATATTTGAGTGATTTCTATTCATTAATATAATAAATAAACTATGGTCGAAGTGGTAAAAAATTCTTGTATGGGTAATATTATTTAGTATATTGGGGAGCATTGGAGCGATCTCCGCCGCTGCGGCTTTTGTGTTTTTAGCTGATAAAGCTCAAAAATACCTTGTTACTATTTTAATTGCGTATGCTACAGGAACTCTACTAACTGCTGCTTTATATGGGCTGATACCAGAAGCTATAGAAGGTGCAGGTGGTGAACCACATATGATAATGTTGCTTGTTTTAGGAAGTATTCTTTTTTTCTTTTTTTTGGAGAAAATAATCATTTGGCGTAATTGTTCAGATACCACATGCGATGTCCACGCAGCAGCGGGACCTATTGTACTTGTTGGAGATGCGTTTCATAATTTAACCGATGGAGTAGTAATTGCAGCTGCATTCTTAACAGATTTTACGATTGGCATTGCTGTGGGTTTTGCTATAATAGCACACGAAATTCCTCAAGAAACAGGTGATTTCGGAATTCTTCTTAATGGGGGTTATTCAAAGAAAAAGTCCTATTTATATAATGCGATATCTAGTACAACCACAATACCAGCAGCAATTATAAGTTATTATATTTTAGGGTCAGTAACACTTATAATACCTTATATCTTGGCGATTTCAGCAGCAAGCTTTCTTTATATAGCTTTATCAGATTTAACACCAGAACTCCATCAAAAACTAGGTTTAAAACACAGTGTACGACAATTGATTTTTATTTTAGCAGGAATTATTACAATGTTGGTCATTTTTACATTTGCAATACATAATCATTAATACATTAAATAATAACTTTAGAATAATAAAAGATAAAGAGTCAAAAGATCTTAATCGAAATGAAGATTAATCCATCATCAATAAACTTATTAATCCTATGTAATTATACAAATATTAGATAAAGACATCTATGAATTAAAAAGTATCAATTATGAAAGAAAGAACTTCAAATATATGGTTGGGTATTTGTGGAGCCTTAGTCGTACTAATTATTCTAATAACTAATATTATAATCATATATCAACTCATAAGGAAATATTCCTAAGAAGAAATCCTATATTATAAATAAATATGAAATTAGTTTCAAAAAAAAACTGCTATTATTTCAAAATTTCATTAGATGCATAAGCTTTTACAACTTTTCCAAAGAATGCGTAATGACTAGATTTAAATGGTATTTGAGAGTCACCAAGTAATTCACACTCATAACTTAAAAGGCTATCTTTAATTGTAGGAACTCCCTTAATTCCTTTTATCATTTCAGCTCCTGTTTGTTTGAACTTATCAGTATTCCGACCAGAAGCAGAGCCTGCTACATTAGTAAATTTAGACGTTTTATCTGAAACTATATTCACTGTGAATGCTTTAGTTCCTTCTTTAAGACATTCAAAAGTATATCTCGTCGTAGCAACCGCAACTGCTATTATTGGTTCATATCCAACGTTTCCTAACATTTTCCAATCAAGTGTCATCATATTCGGTTTCCCATTCTTATCTACTGTTACCAAGAGAGCAGTAGTATCATTAAATTGTTCTGAATACTCATATGGTCCAATTTCTTTTCTATTTTCTGACATAATTTATCTTATTAGTTAATTTAAATTAATTATATTATTAATTGAAACAAATATCATTTAAAATTTATTAAAATAAATAATGACGATTTATTATGAGTCCTGATATAATATGCTTGGGTGAGCTCCTAGTCGAGATTATGCGAACAGAAGTCGATATTCCTCATAAAAAGATTGGTGAAACATATAAAGGCCCTTTTCCAAGTGGTGCTCCAGCTAATTTTATAGATTCTGCGGCTCGTATGGGAAAGTCGTTAAATATCTCAACAGGCTTTATTGGAGTAATTGGAAATGACGAATTTGGGGATGTAATTATTAATAAATTGAAAAGTGATGGTGTAGATGTCTCTCAAATTAGAATTGCTAAAGAAAAAACAACGGGTATAGCGTTTAATCAATATAATTCTGATGGCTCAAGAAAATTTATTTTTGCTGCTGGGGCTGCTGGTGAAACTAATCCTACAGATGTTAAAGGAGAATATTTTAAGGATGTTAAAAGTCTTCAAATAATGGGCAGTGGATTATCAATCAGTGAAAATTCACGAGAAGCATGTTATAAGGCAATAAAGATAGCGAAAAACCAAAATTCTAATGTAATTATCTCATTTGATCCTAATTTACGACCCGAAATGCTAGATTTGAATACAATTATTAAAATTTGTAACCCTGTTTTAGAATCAACTACTATTTTACTCCCAAGTGGAGAAGAAGCTGAAATGTTAGCAGGAGTTAGAGGAGAAAAAGAAGCGTGTCAAAAATTATTAGATAAAGGACCTAAAATTATCGTGTTGAAACAGGGTAAAAATGGATGTACAATTTTTACTAACGATAATAAAGATGGTATTATAGTACCGGGATTTAAGGCAAACGAAATAGATCCAACGGGTGCAGGAGATTCATTTGGGGGTGCATTTATCGTGGGATATTTAGCAGGATGGGATTTAAAAAAAGCAGCAAAATTTGCTAATATTGTAGGAGCTTTAAAAGTAGAATTTTTTGGTCCTATGCCTGAAACTACTTATGAAGAGGTTATTAGTTTATTAGAAAAACCTTAATATAAGACTTTCTATTCTTTAAACTCAGATTTTTTTGGATGACTAATTAAGTGTAAAGAAAAAACATCTGCACCAGTTATTTGATTGTTTTTTATCGTAAAATATCTAAAGCCTGGCGCTTTAAACTTATCTTTTAACGATATGGGACCAACTGCTTGAGTTTGGAACACAAAAGGTTTATAAACATCGAACCAAATTTTTAATTCATTCTGATCTTTGAATTTTTTAAAAAAATCTCTATATTTGTTAGTATAAACTTCTACAGGTACGGTAACATGAATAGGGAAAAAAAGATATCCAAAATTGAATTTCTCGGGATTTTTTGTCTCTTTTAATCTAAATTCTTTAAGGGTATGGGTATGGCCACAGAGTACCAAATCTACTTTCCTTCTGATTATTTCATCTGAGCCTGTAAAAATTCTAAGGAGATTAGCCCAATTATACATAATTGTTTGATATTTTAAATTTAATACTCGATCTAATCTAGAATCTCCAACATACTTCTCTAAATTATTCTCATAAAAATCTCTCCACATTATTTTTCGGTTCAATCTAAAAATCTTTTTAAATTTCCTCTGCGTCGATCGTCCAAGACGGGGAGATATAGGGGGTGTGTGCATTACGACAATAATTTTTTCATTATGTGATAATCTTATGTATGCTCTTAAAAGGTCAACTTGGTAGTCTTTTATTCCTTTAGTAGAGGGACCACCACTTAAGAGATCATGCATATTAGCAGTAGAATCTTGACCAGTATCAAGAAAGATAAAATTGTATTCATCTCCAATTTTCAATTTATAATTCAAATTGGGATTCAAATATCTAAAATAATCCCTTAAGTACTTATCCCTTGAACGTATAACTGTAAAATAATTAAAGAATTTAATATCATAATATCCTTTAATATCTTTTTTCTTCATTCCAAATATTTTACGTACTTTTGCAAATCTTAAACTATAATGTCCTTTACGATAGTCATGATTACCTACTAAAGTGAAAATCGGGGCTAATATTTCTTCTTTATTAATGTATTCTTCTTCTGTTAAATATGGATATTTGTCTAATCTCCTATTTATACCGAGTAAGATTTCAATAAACACAAAAAAATTGTTTTTATATTGATAATTCCCTCTGGCTATAGTAATATAATCTATTAAATCACCAGTCATTAAAACAAAATCTAATTCATCATCTTTAACCCTCTCATTAATATAATTAATCAATTTTCTCAAATTTTGGTTGAAATTATATTTACCATATCGTAAATCATTTAGATGGTCTTCTTGAAATTCCTTTCTAAATTCAAAATCTCTGGTTAAAATAAAATGAGCTTTACTTGAAAGTTGCTTTTTTAGAGTCCTATATTTTTTAATTTTATCTTTTGCTTTATCTTTTAAAAACTTCGAAATAAAATCATTTCTTCGAGCAACATGAAAATCTGTAGCATGTATAAATTTAAAATCATCCCAATCCTTATCAAAAAACGCAATTGCGTGATAATTAATTTTCTCTTCAATTATATTGGGAATATCGTGAACTATATCAAATATTAAAGAAGATTTTTTAGAACTCTTTAAGAGTTTATGAATTACTTTTGCATTTTTCACTTGGAATTTGATGTTATAAAGATCTTTTCTCTCTCCAAAAAGACCTTCAATTTGTAACATAGTATTAAAAATATCCCATATTACACAATGCTCTTCATTTAATACACTATCTTCTCTAAAATCTAATTTTTCTACTTTTTCAATCTCCTGTATTTGTAATGAATATTTTTCACCTCTCCTTTTGGAAAAATCTCCTTTATCATTTAAAATAGGTTGAATAAATAAATTCAAATGAAAAAATTGTAAAATTTCGTTTACATTTTGCCCAGGAATTGCAATTATTAATGCATCAAAAACAATTTTTTTGATAAAATTACCATTATCGTCTATATAATCTCTTAGATTTATTAAAATTGGTTGCCCCAGATTAGGCTTGATGATTATAGGATATTTCCCTGTTTTCAAGTCTAAATTATACATCTTTAAGAGATCTTTTCTCAATATTTTAATTTAGGAAATTAATAATAAAATCTTTATTTATAATCTAATTTTTGGATTTAAATGTTATTTATTATATTATTTCAAAATATTCAAAAGTTATATAAATGATATAAAAATATGAGTGAAGAAAGGTTATATCAGCCAGATTTTTCTAGTATTTTTGGAAAAGAATTTTCAAACGCTTTTCTTTATGGTCAAATCGATTCCTTAGTTTGGCCTATATTTACGGACTTAGAAAAGTCTGACACATTGAAAAATCTTTTAAAACTCAAAGATAACGAAGGTCGTGGATATTTTTATCATAGAAATATAAGTCTAGATGACGAAAAAATAGAATTAAATTGTTCAAATATAGATCTTGCGTTAATTCAAGCATTAGAATTAGGAAGAGAATATGGAATTCCAAACTCTAATGTTGTAGCAACCGTTAAAAAAGAGCCTAATTTATTTAGAGCTGTATTATCTTTTAATATATCTCAAATTTCCGATTCCTTATCGGAGCTTAAAAGTCTTGAAAAAGAGGTTAATGTAGTTGGAATTGTTTTTTATCCTTCTTATACTAAATCTGAAATAATTACAGACAATAGACCTTTTGATGATTTTTTAGAATATTGTAGAAATAAAGATTATTTTATTAAGATTGATATTGGAAATCTAATGCTTCCTAAGAATTATCCGGAATTTACTTCATACATAAAAATCAAATCGTTTCTATCAAAACATCCTGAAAATATCGTCATTTTAAGTGGTTTGGATATTTCTGGAGATTTTAATCTATATTATCAATTGGTTAAACTATATAATAATGTATGGATTGAGATTGATCCAAGATCCATTGGAGGTATGACTCCAACAGATTGTTTTAAAGAATTATTTTCAATTAAAGGTTTTATTCAAAATTGTTGGCATAGAATATTAATAGGAAGCGCAACTCCAACATTGGAAATCTCTCAAATGGTACGAGGTTTTTTAGAAGCAACAGAAGATCTTGCTTTCTCTCAAAAATGTATCTTAAGAACATGGGGCTTTCGAAATGGCAATAGACTAAATTCATCAATCTTCTCTATTGAAAATATTGATTTAAAACAGTTTGAGACTATTATAAAAATTGATAATCCTTATGTTCTCGAGAGTGAAAATGAAGTTAATCTCATTTACAACATTAAATTAAGAAGTTTCAGCATTACTCAATTAATCTTTTTAACTCAATTAATAAAAGAAGTTCTTAGTGATTCATTAAATAAATTTCCAAATTTACAAAATGGGGAATTTTTTATTAGAACTTATCATACCACCACCTCTTTAATCGTTAATGAACATGAATTTGGAAATTACCTTGATATGCATTATATGTTTGCCGAAATTACGAGAAAGGACAGCTCAAAGTCTTTACATACTGTTAGAGCATTAGAAAACCGAGCCGATTTTAATCCCCTTGACCATCAAATCGCTACAACTTATGGTCATAAACAATTAAATCTTCCTATTATAAAAAGAAATTTAGAAATTGGAAGCCGTGAAAACTTTTATATTCTAGTTACTTTTGGACCAAGAGTATTTCAACTTTATATTCAAATAAAACTACTAAAATAAAAAAAAAAAGAATTTATAAATTATTTTTTAAACATTTCAACTATTTTTCGTCGCTTTAAGATTAATGCAACAGATACTAACGCGATTGCCATTAGTAAGAACGAAAGTTCATAACCATAGATTATCTCTGCCCCATCATCACTATCATCATCATCTCCACCCACAACAGGAATTCCACCTCGTGGACCCATAAATAACCATGCAACCATAACTAACAGGGTTCCATTTTGGTTATACACTTCTAAAGTTACATTATTATTTACAGTATCTTTAGTAAATTTTCCCATGGGAAATTCAGATAACGGGATATAATCCCAAATACCAGATTCAGGATGAGAGGGATTATATTGATATACAGCTAACCACTCGATTTTACTAACGGGATACCTTGCAGGTAAATCCATTTTAAATGTTAAATTATAGGCTTCATTCGTATGATTTATACAGAATAAATCAGTGAAAAACATTGGATTACCATGTGCCGTAGACAATGAGCTGTTTACAGGATTATGATATAGCACCGCTTCGAAGAAACTAAGGTTACCGAAATAATCAACTGTTACAGTTGCGTTTATGTCAGGTATTATATAATTATCAAACTCAAAAGTTATATTATTAGGACCTGGACCCCCATCATAATTTATGTATGTATATTCCTTTTTAAAAATATTAGCGATAAATGTCTCACCTTCGTAATTCGCAAATGTGTACCAATAATTAGAAACACCAGTATCTATGTCCAAATACCATTCAAGAAATGCCGAAAAACTAGGCGCCTCAGGACTAGTTATATCAATTCTCAAAATTTCAGTCGTATTTAATGTTACGATTGGTTGTACTTCCCCTTCAAACATCATTTGTACAGCAAAAAAAGCGAGAAAGTCTCCAAAAGTCTCAGCAAGATCATATGATTTTATCCCTTTTGGGGTTAAGATTGGTACGAAAGAGCCTGATAGATTAAAATATTTAAAATAATCACCAATTGGAAATGGATAATAATTATTTGCTGCCCCTACTATAATAGTGTCATTTGCATAGATATCAAGATCTGTGAGATCAACCCATTCACCTATTTGGACTCCATTATCATCACTTATAATATTCCATACCTCAATTTTTGCCCATACATTTGAAAATGTTAACCAGGATTGAAAAACAGGTGGTCCCCCTTCATCTCCATTTCCATCATCACCACGAATTAAATCTCCCAGAAAAATAGCTGTTTGATTAATATCTACTATTGTTACATTGACTTCGATTGTTGGTCCACCCCTAGGAAAGTTTGAACCAAAATAATAGCTATCGCCTATTTCCACACCCCATTCGACTTTATCTGTGTGATTATAATTATTTACACTAATTGTTGTTAAATTAAATTCAACCATATTTCCAGAAAGATTGAATTCGACAGAAAAATCTGCTTTCATAATGGTGCCATTATTGTAATAAGATAATGCCATATAGAAATCTGTATCAGTATCATTTAAAATTAAAGTTTGAGTAATTGTATTTACTTTAATCTCATCCCATATTGGTAATCCAATATCCCTAGCCATTTTTGAACTGTAAAAACTCTCATTTAGAGCTCTTCCGATGGAAATCAAATGCAATTTTTTGAATCTCAGCGGTATAACACCTGGGAATCCCATTGAATGCTCAGATATATTCATATAAAATTTAGGATTAAAGGAAGAGCTGTAGTTGTATTCATTCAGAGAAAATTCATCCATATTTTTAGGTTTCACTAGTTTTCTAACTATTGGATCCCAGTATAACATTTCAGCGTTTATTTGATTCATCCAACAAACCAAACCATCTCCTCTATCTTTATTAATTAAACCCATGGAAGTAACATTCATTATATAAAAATCAACGAATGGGAAGGTTACTATACCCATTTCTTCAGATATCTTTCCATGTAAAGTTCCTGTAGTTTCATAATACATTTCTTCCCCGATATTTATTTCAGATGACCAATTCCATTCTTCAGGCGCTCCTATTGCGTAAAATGATAAATGTTTACTATAAATTTCAATCCTATTTTTAGTTGTATTAATTGTGTAATTTACATTTTCTGTCAGCTCAATCCATTCAGATTCATTGAAATGTTCAGATTCATTGAACATGTAGACTTTAATCTTTTTTTCAGGTATTCCTGAGTTATTCAATTCCCACTCGTCATATTTAATTGTTAAATTTGCCCATTCTACTAAATTCGACTTGTTTGTATAAGCATCGATATATATTGTAAAATTCTCGATTTCTTCATAGAATGGGACTCCGGCAGCCTCAAAGGGATTTTCTTCTAAAACTGAGTAATATAACTCTATAGTTGGAGTTCCGGTTGTTGTAAGGTTTAGCTGTACCTTATGATTTTCAACTGTTATTGGTTTGAAATCAAACTCATATTCTTCATCTACAATTGTTTTATTTTCTTTTCTAAACAGCATTCTTGAGATATAACCCTCTTCCTCTGTTAACCATAGATTTACAATTCCAGATTCATTCGTTTTTATGAGAAGACGAAAGTTTGCCTCAGGAAATAATATCTCTAATTCATTCTCATCCGGAACATCGGGAATTCCCCCTTCCATAGAGAAGTGATCTCCCATAAATTCTAAATCTTCTTTTTCTGTTGTATTTGGGAATACACCTACCATACCATTCTCAATTATGCTTGGGATGAATGGATAAAAATTATTCGCACTACCTAAAACTTGATTAGTTATAAATAAATTGTAAGTTTCTGTTGTATCATCCCATATTGATATATTCCCAAGCACGTTCTGAAAAGTCATATTTATCGGACCCCAATACGTCATTACTTCTGCCATTGAATAGTTAAATCCATTTACATCAATTTTAAATTCTGAAAATTCAGGTTCTTCTTCACCACCTCTACTATCACTAAGACCATAATAGAACACATCTCCTTCATCCACTCCCCAATCAATTTCATCTGTGATGTTATATTCATCAACTTTCTTAATTGTGTAATTATAAAATCGCCAATTAGATTCTTGATTTCCATCATCTTCCAAAATTAAGATGCATGCTTCTTGATATTCTAATTTATCATTGGAGTCATATTTAATTCGCACATAAAAATCACCTGTATAAAAATCTCCTGTACGATAAGGAACGGTATTATCATTATCTCCGAGGAAACTTATATTAAAACCACCCGTATTAGGAACTACAGAATTGAAATAATTCAACCTCCCCCATTGATATGGTTCATACAAAGACTCATTCAATATATCTGCTATCACTGTAAAATCTTGTGTAGTACCATTTCTAGGAATAATAAATGGGGCGAATCCTCCCTCCGAAAAATAATATCTCTCGCGAGGAGTTCTTGAGTCATTATATCCAAACATAGCTAATGTATATGGTTCATGAAATTGTTTTAGAGAATCACTAACACAATCATAATAATATTCTGTAGCAGTGACTCGTGAGACATTTGTAGCATCATAATTAGTGTAATCAAATGAAGTAATATTGATTATATGAATCGATTTAGATGAAAAAATTAAATTGCCTGTTTCATTATCATATACTTCCATTTCCAATTCATAAATGAGCTGATCATCGACAGCAAACTCCCAATGCCACTCATTCCGAGGATCTACATAAGGATCTATTGGAATATTCTCATCTGCTTTTCCTGAAGGAATCAGGAATCCTAAGAGCATCGTAAAAGGTATAGCGACTGAAATAATTAAGATAATAGCTTGAACTTTTTTCTTTTTAGCTTCATTCATAAATTTTCAATCAAAATTTTTTATTAAATTTTTTAAAAATTTAATAATATTACTTATATTTAACAATTAATATATTTTTTAATAACAAAACTAACGAGAGATTTTAATCCTCAGGACCAAGAGTATTTCAGATATTTGTTAGAATTAAATTACTAAATAAGAGATAATAAAAAAAAAAAATATTGTTTAATAATTTTATATTTTTTTACGTCGATTTAAGGTAATTATTACTGAAAATAGAGCGATTATTGCTATTAAGATGGAAATATCATAACCAGGAATAATTTCACCCTCATCGTCATCATCGTCGTCATCACCTGCTCCAGGAAGGGCAGCGCCTGGTGGTATTGGCACTCCTATAGCAAAATAATTTGAGTTTGGACCCCCTTCAGCTGGAAAATATATATATATTACATTATTCACAGTATCAATTTCGTAAAACTCACTTGGGGCTGCCTCCCACTTCATTGTTTCAAAGTTAAAAGCATATGGTCTTAATTTTGCTTCATTAACTCCTGCCGCAGTTAACGCTGCACCATCGTAATATATGGTCAAGTTAGCAGATTCAACTGCTTTGGTATTGTTTGTATAAACATCAAAGAAAAAGCGAACTGAAGCAGGAAGCTCCTCCTTAAAACGAAAATTTAATGGATTTTCTGGTAATAATGCCCAAAATAATCTGTAATCCTCACCGTAAGTCACATTTGTAGTTACATTTGCACGTAATTGCCAATTTGTGACTAAACTTGAATAACATAAAAAATCGGTTAGATTATTCGGTTCTAAGACAGTCGTTGTATTCTTATAAAAACTTATTATTTTTCCTTCTGGACCTTGTATTTTATAAAATTTCACTATGCCAGTTGCATTATCCGCTATTATTACGATTTCCGATATTTCATCACCATCTTCCAATCTTACTCTAAGTTCCCCGTTATTCTCAGTGAAATAGACTTTAGTCATCTCTACCATTGGTGCCGTAATATTATTCAGCATAAATTTCCAATCGCTAAGCTTTGTATTTTTAGGAATAAAAAATAGTGGCAAGGGACCACCCTGGTAAAAAGGGAAATATGGATAGAGATTATTAGCTTGGTATATTAGAAAGTTTGTTTGTTGAGGATCCCATTTTTCTGATGTAAAATTCCATATAGATATGTTAACATAGATTCTGTAGAATGGCATAAAGCCTCCTGAGAAAAATTCGAACATAGGATCTGTAAATTGTTCTCTTTTCATTGCAGCAATATCTAATTTAAGTTCTAAGTCTCCCTCTTCTCCTGTATAGCCAAAATAGAATGTATCACCAACATCAAAATCCCATTCAATTTCATCGGTTATATTGATGCTAAATACTCTTCGCATTGTAATATTAACTATAGTATCTAAACTACCACTTTCACCTTGTACCAAGAAATAACCTTCAGCATATTTAAGAGTTCCATTATTATAAAAATACCAATCCCAATAATATCCGTCAGTTGAATTTTTAAACCATATCTTATTCTCGCCTGGATCACTCCCACATAAGTCAAAATGACTCATGAAACCTCCCAAAGACATCATTTGTATATAAGTATTGTTTATAATATCATCCATTACATTAACATCAACATTCGCAAATTTCGAACCATTAACAGGAAGTAATATTGGTTGATAAAATCCTTCCATTGCGGCATATTTCTCTGGAAAGAAGAGGTGAGTTCTATTATATCCGAACATAGCAAGTTGAAATGGAGGCACGTCTGGATTAGTTTCTAATTGTTTGGTGGTATAGTTAAAAAATAACAAAGAACCATTCACACTCGATAAGATTTGTCCAGGTCCCATAAAATCTGTTGTTATATTTTCAAAAGAAGTAATATTAACAATACTGAATTCTCTCATAGCCATAACTGCAGTAGTAAAATTTCGCATTGTAACATCCATCTCAAATATTAACTTTTCGCCTACATCCACATCATCATGCCAAGTCCATTCATTTCTAGGTTCAATATGTGTGGCATTGGGTATGTCTGGACCTTCTACTTGTGGTGTATCATCAGTATCTTTGATTACTTGAAGATTTTTATCTCTACTTGATATCTCGTTTTCATCAGGAATATTTGCAACCATCGAATTAAAGAAAAATGCAGTCGGAAAAATAATAAGTAAGGTAAAAAGTATTATAATCCTTTTTTTCTGTTTTGTTTTATTCATATTTTTTCAGCAAAAAATTTTTTTTTTAGATTTTTTTAAAAATTAGTTAAATAAAAAATAGTTTGTTTAAGTTTTTATACTTTTCAGTAGTATTTTTATGTAAAATTCGATTAAAGATATTGGTAAAAATTAGAAATTTTTCGATGTACCCCATGCAATTCTCATATTTAAATCTATTTATAATTCATTCATAAAATTTTGAATTTATTTTGAAAAATTGGAAAAAATCAAACATTTAAATATGAGAAAAGGGTATAGATCTTAGACATTTTTTTTCATCGGATGATTTTATATGATCAATTATCTATTTGTTTCAAAGACTATTTTAATAAAAAATCATCTAGGTTATTTTTTTTATTTAAAGGAAAATTAAGTTTTTAAAATCTGTAATTATAATAACTTATCAATAAGAATATATTAAATGTATGATCTATAAAAGCGATAAAATGTCGGATGACGAAGAAGAGGAAAAAAACAGCAAAACAGAAAAGGATGTGGAGAAAGTAGATAAGGAATTCTTATCGAAAGCTAAAAATTCAAGAGATATGATTGATAAAAAGTTGAGAACATTTGAAAACACGATAACAGATATTTCAAAGACTAAGGAGGATAAGGATAAAAACAGAGAAGAGGACAAAAAAGAAAAACCTCAAATTCAAGGAGATCTAAATGAAGTACAGAGTCAATTTGAATCCATTTCAAAAAAAATAGATGACAAAAAGGACTATTTATCGGCTTTAGAAGTAAAAATTGCTGCGCTTGAAGAGAGTTATAATCGAAAAAATGAAGAAAATATCAATATAGAAGAACAGTTAAAAATTACTAGAGAAAGTAAAGAGACTTTAGATGAGGAATATAAAGAACTATTGAGAAATAACGAACAATTAGTAAAAACATATGAAAATAGACAAGTCGATCTAATTGTTCTTACAGACAGTATCAAGGAAAAAGTTACAGCTCAAGACGATCTAAGAGCAAAGATTGCGAAATTAAACAAGGAAGTTGAGGAAAATGAAAACAATCTTGTTAAGCAAAGAGAAGAAGCGGAAATGATTGAGCAAAAATTAAAAAGTCTTAGAACTGAGAACGATTCTCTTAAAGTATCAATTGATAAAAATAAAATTGAATATCAACATATTGAAAAATTAGCTGAGGCAAAAGAAGAAGAATTAAAGTTATTAAACGAACAATTAGACAAAAAAGAAGATAGAATAAAAGAGATTGAGGCACTGCTAAAGGAATATAGCGAAGGATTTCCTGAAAAGGAAAAACAAAAGCAAACATATGACGAACTTCTTGAAAAATATAAAGTTCAACTTACGGAGAAACAACAAGATTTGATTGGTATTGAATCACGACTACAATCATTAAATGAAACAGTAGAATCTCTTGAGGAACAGATTTCTAAGAAAACTGAAGCAATTGAAGTAAGTGAGAAAAGATTAACAGATATTAAAAATGCAATTGAAGATTCAACAACAGAATATAATGAACGAGAAGAGCGCCTTGTTGCTACAACTGAGAAGTTAGAAACTTTTAAAGAAGAATATGATAAATTGGTTAAAAATAAGGAAGTAATTGAGGAAAGTATCAAGGATTCTCGAGAACTCTTTCAAAAATTAAAAACAGAATTAGATGCTCAAGAGAAGGAGATAAGAGATAAAGAATCAAGAATTTCTCGATTGGGTTTTATGTCAACTATATTTAGGATTTCTAAAGTTTATGGGGGGCTAATTATTGGATTAGGATTTATTCTTATAATAATAAGTATTGCATATCTCCTTAATATCATGAATGTTGGACCAGGAACTAATTTCATGAGCTTTTTAATATTAATAATAGCTGCTGGAGCTATAATAGCTTCAGGTTTGCTACACTATGTAAAATCTTGAGAAAAGATTAATTTTTAGCTACTTTATAATTAATGATTAAATAGAAAAATTAATTATTGATACAGTTGTAAAAAGGTTTGACCGAGAAAGACGCCGAGGAAATAATAACAGAACTATCTGAAAAAAAATATGGTATAAAAGCAGGAATTTTATACGGTGTCGGGTGCGGAATTGGAGGTTCTATATTTATATTATTAGGTACTGGAATTGATTTAGCAGGACCAGGTGTTTTAATTAGTCTTATACTTGGTGGTGTTCTGATTTTACTGATTGCACTCAATTATTCTGAACTTTCAATCAGTTTACCAGTTTCTGGTGGAGCCTATAACTTTGGTAAGGAAGGTCTCGGGGGATTTTCAGCATTTATCATCGGGTTTTTTTTATGGATTGCTAATATTGCTACATGTTCTTTTTCAGCCCAAATACTAGCTCTCATAATTGTGATCTTTTTTCCTTTTTTAAATGAATCTATTTTCATAATAACGATCTCTGTTCTTTCTATTCTATTTATCACTATTGTATTTTTTAGAACTCAAAGATTTGCGGTACGAACGCTAATAATTCTAACACTCATATTAATAGTAATTATCTGTATATTTATCATATCAGGTCTTTTTATTTCTCCAATCACTAATCCTTCTGGTTATAATCCGAATTATATATCTACAAAAACAAACATTTTTGGTGTACTATTGATATTTGCGCTTCTTTTTATTTTCTTTACTTCAATAACTTCAAACTTAGCATATTTTAATCCAGATTTGAAAAACCCTTCAAAAAATATCCCCGTTGTTAATATTTTAGCAATTTTATTAACTCTAATAATTTATATATCGATAACATTAGTCGTTTTGATAAATCTTGGTAATATATCAGGAAATATTGGGGAGTCGCCAATCTTATTAGGAGAGATCTTATATAATATTTTGGGACCTTTTGGATTTTATCTCATGGGTATCGCAGCAATAATTTCAATTTTAATTGCTATGAACGCAGCCGTAGGTTCAGGTATCAGTGTTTTTCAAGCATTAGCAAGAGATCATTATATACCTAACGCTTTTCTAAAAAAAGGTAAAAAAACTGATTTACCTGTATATTCATTGATTGTAACTACGATTGTAGCAATCGTGTTCACAATTTTTGCGGAAATTTATGCAGGAATTGGATTTACTGCCGGTATTACAGGTTTTATCTATTTTGTTGGATTAGCATTTGTTAATTTAGCTGCCGTGTATTTAAGATATAAAAGGAAAGAATTAGATCGTCCATTTAAAGCACCTTTTTTCCCCTTCTTACCTATAATAGTAGCTATAACGTGTTTAGTTCTGGCCGTTTTTTTATTCATTTTAGAACCAGCTGCTTTTATATTAGGTTTGATTATTCTCGCAATAGGACTAGTCTATTACATGATAATCATAGCTGATCGATATTCTCTCGTTATGACATTAGCAGGAATTAAAGTACTATGTGTAATTGTTGTAGGGCTCTTTATTTGGATTATTAATAATGTAAGTATATTAAGTTTTGAGTTATCAGGATTAGGTAATATCTTTTCCAGTGTTTTGTTGCGAATCTTAATTATAATTTGTATAATAATTATTGCTACAATTATACTGGATATAGTTCCTCTAAGAGAATTATTATTTTACTTTACTAGAAAATTAGATAGGAAAAAAGTCGCTATAGATCTTGGTTTTGGACAGATAATTGAATTTGATAAGACTAAAGTTAAAATAGTTTACATAGTAAACTTAATAATTGCATTATCGGAAATCTTTTCGGCGCTCTTTATCTTTTTTATTGTCTACTTATTTGGAATGAATTATGTTTCTATAGTACAAATAAAATTAGGAGATATTATAATACAACAAGTAATGGCAGAATATTTCTTAGTAGCAATTTTAGTTTTTTTCGCAAGCAGTCTCTTAATAAGTGGAGTTATAATGGTATATATTAATAGAGAAGTTTTAGTTCTTGGAATGTAATAATGGACTTCCCGAAAATAAATTTACATACTCATTCAGTTTTTTCCGATGGAAAAAATAGTATTAAACAGATGGTAACCGTAGCACTTAAATTAAAAATAAACTATCTTGCTATTACAGACCATTTTTCAGATTCTTGGAAATGTAAAATAATACCTACTCTAAATACAGCTGAAAAAATTGAGGACTACTTAATTAAAATTGAAAATTGCCAGAGCTATTTAAAAACCAACAATAAAAATCTAAGACTTTTTAAGGGAATTGAAATAGATCTAGGAAGCTCAGAAAAGGTAATAAAGAAATTTATCAGACCTGAACATTTTGATATAATTTTATTTGAGTATTTAGAGACTCCTGAGGGCATGGCTTATGTTAGAAATATAATTGAATACTGGAAAAACTTAAAACCTGTTAATAATAAGTTTCCAATATTAGGATTAGCTCATTTTGATCCTTCTAATTTTATCTATCAAGGTTTAGATTCATTAATATATTTTCTCAAAGAGTTTAACATTTATTATGAATTTAACTCAAGTTATTATGAATGCTTCTCTAGAAAAAATGAATTATTTTTTAAGAAATTAAAAGAACATAAGATATATGTAGCGATAGGAAGCGATGCCCATAATTTAAATGGGTTGGATTTTATTGAAGAACCATTAAAAATGATTGAAATTTATAATCTCGAGAATAATTTTAAACTTTTTTTAGAAAGATTGAAAAATATTTAATAAAGGGAAAATTGGCAATTTAATCTGAAAATATAAAATTAAAATTACTAAAATATTGATGTAATTTTTTCAACCTGAAATTTACAAAATAAAACAACTTTCCTTTTATTTATTGTAATCTTAGCTACCATTTTATACATTAATCCATCTATGTCTAAATCTTCGTTTGGTGTCAGGTTTTTCAATAAAAGGTTTATCAAGAAATTCTGTTACTATTTGACCAAGTTTCTTGCATGTTGCCATTGATCCAAAGAAAAAATTTCTTTTTCTTGAATTTTGGAATATAAAAGCTAAAGCATAACCACCACCACCATCATAGCTAGAAGAAACTTCTTTAATTTCATGAAATTCAATTATTTCCGTTGTTTTAAATCGACGAGATTTGTTATTAAACATTACTTTTTTTGATTGATTATCAAAAAGAATTTCTCTTTTTCGCTTATAACCGTATATAAATAAACCTAATGGAACAAATGTTATTAGAGAAAAAAATGGAAAAATTAATAATAAATAAGATAACTCAAAAAACATTGCAATCCCACTTGATAGATATCCAAAAATTAAAAAGAAAATTATGAATGGAAGACCAAATAAAAAGAAGACTTTTATTGCTAATAAAATTTCATGCCAAACATCATAACTAATTATTAACTCTTTCTCAGTCTTTGAAAGTTCCCAGTAAATCTTTAACCATTCCTCCTGATTATTTTCCACTTTGCACCCTCAACTTATATTTTTATTTTGAAAATGATAAATTAACCGTTCCATTCATAACTCTTATATTATTTATTTTTTCAACTTGATATTCACAATGTACAACTTTTCTATTATCTTCATGCTTAATATCAATAATTTTTCCATTAAATATTATTTCATCGTTAGGATAAACTGGATTCTCAAATTTAATCGTTATACCGGATAAAGCATTTATGTTACCATCAATCCAATCAATAATCCATTTAGGAACGAAAGAAAACAAAAAATTCCCAGCTATAAGGATATCATCATAACCCAATCGATGAACATATAATTTGCTAAGATGCATAGGATTGATTTCTTTTGCTAATTTGTTGTATTGTTTATAGGTTTTTTTTTCCATTTTAACTTTGAAAGATGGAATCTCTTGTCCTATTTCTATTTCTTTTGTTATCATTATAAACACTTCCTATTTGACTTTCTATAATTTGAAAAAACAATCATGATTATCTACAGCGTAAATAATATTGTTTTCATCTAAAACAGATAATTTAAAAACAATATTATAATAGACGCCTTTTTTACCAGATTTTTTAATCGGCTCTGATAATTCCGTTTTGATTTTATATTTTTTATTCATTGTCATTGGTTTAAAGAATTCAATTTCTGAACCTACATGTATAAATGCCTTAACTAATTTTGAGAATAAATGTGGACCACCTTTAGTAAGAATAAGTTGAACTAACGGATTCGTTAAGCTCGTCATATAACTTGGGGGGATAACTTTACCCTCAAATCCTGCTTTATTTGCCGCTATATTGTCAAGATAAATTAAATTATCATCACCAATCAAATCACAGAATTTTGTTATCTCTTTATCATCTGGTTTAAATTCGTAAAATCCTATTTCTTTTACATTTTTTTTTAACTGTCTGTTAAGTTCTTCTACTTTCGATATGTTATTTTCTGCCATAGTAATAGTATTCTTGGAAATTTTTAATGATATATATGTTTTTTTTAAAATCTTAGTCCTCAGAAAAAAAAGTGGAATATGAATTATAGAATAATAATAACTTGATAATAATCAAGAATTATTAAACCCAAAAATCCTAATTCTATTAAGAGCCAGATATTCCGTTTTAAATTCCTTACTACTTTTAATCCCTTACCACTATAACTGATTATATTGTAAATAAACATCAATATCCAAGCTAATAAAAGAATTACAACGGGAAGGATCAATGCCATAATATGTCCATCAGTAAAATCTATTAAATACTTATAACCAAGAATAACAAATCCAATTATAACAAACGTAAATCCAAGCCCAAATGTATATTCCGCAAAGTTTATAAATCTCTTTATTTTCTTTTCAGATATTTCTTCAAATTGAGATTCATAATGCGCTCTTGAATTTGCGGTTACTGAATTAATAAATAAAATAAAAGCCATCATTAACAAAAAAGTTACAGTTATTATCCCATGTTTAGGTTTGAATTGCCAAATTAAAGCAAGTATCGTTAAAAGAGCGCCAATCATAGTTGTGGAGAGAACAATCCAGTCTTTTACATTTACTTCATCTTCTTTTGCCATTTTTTTACCTCAAAATTATTACTTAATTAATTAATTGCTTACAAAAACTTTAGATTTATTACTTATAAAAGTTTTGCGATGTGTTATAATCGTTATCAACTATAAAATTGAAATATTCATTATCTTTTTATAATCGCATTTTTTTAGTTTATATTATGGAATTAGAAGAAAAAATTGAATTAGCTGCAAAATGGATAGCTGAGTCAAAGAACTTAGTAATTTTTACAGGTGCGGGAATTTCGACAGGTAGTGGATTACCGGATTATAGAGGTCCAGATGGCGTATGGACTAGACGAGATAAAGGCCTCCCTCCCCCAAAATCACCACCGTGGGATCAAGTAAAACCTAATCAGGGACATTTCATCATTCTAGAATTATTAAAAATGGGAAAACTAGATTTTGTTATTTCTCAAAACGTTGATGGACTACATGCGAAATCAGGAATTCCCTTTGACAAACTTGCTGAGCTCCACGGGAATATGTACTTCATGAAATGCCTTGAATGTGGCAAAAAGATGACATTCGAAGATGCAGGTTGGGATAAAAATAAATGGGGTAAAGGCTATAGAACTAATCGTGTTCATAATGGTCAACCAACATGCCCAAACTGTGGAGGAAGGCTAATTTCAAGCATAGTTAATTTTGGGGATCCTTTACCGGAAGACGAATTATACGAATCAATAAAAAGATCTCAGCAATCTGATGTATTTTTTGTGATAGGTTCCTCCTTAGTTGTTACCCCAGCAGCAAACATGCCAGAGTACGCAAGAAGAAGTGGTGCAAAATTAATTATTTTAAATATGGGAGATACTCCTTATGATAGCGTGGTGGACCTAAGATTCTTTAATAAAATAGAAGACATACTTCCTCCAATCTTTGAAAAAGTAAAAAATATAATTAATTCAAGTTAAATTTATTTCAATTTAGCAAAAATTTTTTTGCTTCTATCAACTTCTTTGAGAATTCTTCTTCCTTCTTTATTAGATAATGATAAATTAATTTCACTATTTCTGCTTAAGGATCCCGTAAAAATTTCCTTCTGGTCGGCGAAAACTTTAATATTTTGGCTAGCAAACCTTGGAGCTGCTTTTAATATAACTTTATCTTTTTTTATTATTACATCAAGCTCAATTCTTTCCTTATTTGAACTTACTCGTTTAAAAGTGGATGATTTTTTAAAATCAAGTGAAGAAGCTTTTGAAAGTTTTGATTTTTGTGGATTAATAGGATTTATGACGACATCTTGCCCAAAAGAATAAATTTCGAAAGCAAGTTGTCCTGAATTGAAATCTCTAACTTCTACAACAGGTCTGGCGAGATCTTTATCCCTAAAACCATGAGGTACTTTTACCGTCATTTTTATTATTAAAACTGTCGAAATGTCGCCCCCCTCTATAAATATAATTGTATCTATAATAGAAGGAAGCATTCCAAGTTCGATGCGGCCAATAAATCTTTGGATTGCATCTATCGCGGATGAAGAGTGTACAACGCCAACCATACCAACACCAGATAACCGAAAATCTGAATATATTTCAAAATCTTTTGTGGTTCTTACTTCATCAAAAATAGTGAAATCAGGTCTTACTAATAAAAGAATATCTGCTGAATTTTCAAGATTACCCTCTAATTTAGTATATTGAGTAATTTCTGGTTTAACTTGTAAATCTCTCACACTTTCTAAAGTTTTAACTACTTTATTCTGACCTAAATAATAATTAGCTAGTGCTGCAGAAAAAGTCGATTTACCTGCTCCTGGAGATCCGCAAACTAATATTCCCTCTGCGGTTTGCAATCTCTTTTGTAGTCTGGCATCAATTGAATAATCTGACAGTGTTAAGCTAACTAATGGATGAGTAGCTGTTATTTCAACATCAGTAGAAAATGGTGGACGTGTTATTACTATTCTAAATTCCCTTAATTGTGCGACTACTGCGCCTTCTCTTTCTATTTCTATAAACGAATGTTCGTCTTCTCTTACATTTTCAATTATCTCAAGGGCAATATCTTCTATTAGTTTATTGCCAATAGGCTCAGAATCAATTTTTACTAAGTGCCAATCACCAGGAGAACCTTTCTTTGCATAAGGTGGTAAATTTCGTTTAAGATGAACGCTCATGGTTGATTCATCAAAATAATCGAATATCTTAAGTTTAAGAGGTTCTTCTTTAAGGGGTGGTTTTTTTTCCCATGCAAACAACACTTCTAATCCTTCAAAAATACCAATATCTCCTTGAATTCTATCAGCCGTAATTAATACTGCATTGTTTTCTAAGGCTGATTTTCGGATTAGCGCATCAAGCTCCCCGCCCGGACTCATTTTTATTTCTTCCCTCGTTGGACGGCTTCCAATGATTTTCAAATTAATTTTTTTCTCATTATGAAGCTCACGCAATTTTTTTAATACATTGAGACCATAAAATCCTATCTCCTTCTGAATATTTGTACGATATTCAACTTCTGCAATTACGATATTAGAAATAATGATTTCTGGATGATCTCCCAATTCTCCGTCTTCGATTAGACTTAGAATCTGACCATTGAATATGACTGATGTATCGCAAGCAAATTTATCTGGCATTAAAATCAGAATCTATATCCTTATTCATAATTTGAAATTTCTTAACATTATAATAAATAGGCTTACTTAATCTATCCACTGTTGCAACAATTAGTTCCTTGCGAGAACTCAGAGCAACTTTAGACATTTTATCTAAATCTCTTAATTCAATTGGACTTCCCTCAAAAACGGGAAAAATCAAATATTTTGCAGAATCTTTTTCATAATCCGCACCTCGATTATAAACTCGAAATTCAATTCCATCGCCATATCCCGTACGAACAATATACCCTCTCTTTCTTAAGTCCATGTAAATAATGTACTTATGCCATAATCTATCGTCAAATTGAGTAAAATAAGTTAATAAATCTTCAAAATCGTGTTGCTTTTTAGTTTTATCATTATCTTCCCATAATAAAATTCTATTTCTTTCGCAAAGAAGTAGCGTTTCGACTGGAGCTAATATTAAAATTTCTTTTTCTTCTGTTGTTTTTTCAACATTACCTATGTATGAATTTTTATAAAATTCTTCAATTCCTTCAAGATCCGAAATTACAACTTTATCTTGTTCTATAGCACCTTCTATTTGAATCTTCTCATCAGATTTTTCTGTCATAACCTAATTTATAATTATATTTTCTAATTAATGAATTTAACCATTCTAAGGCTTTTTAAGAAAATTAAATTAGTGTAGAATATTATGGAATTTAATTATGAAGGATTTACTCGAAACCATTTTAAATAAATTAAATGGTGCTTCAAAAATCATTTTCATTGGAGTTGGAGAAGTGAAATTAAACGATGATGGAGTAGGACCATATATTATAAGTGAACTTTTATCATACTCTAATGAAAACTTCCTTTTTATTAATGCTAGTACCGATCCAATGGATAGAATTGATGAAATCGTAGATTTTAATCCTTCACATATAGTAGTTATAGACACTTGTACATATAATGGTCCACCTGGAACTGTAGCGATATTAGAACGAGAAAATATGTGTGATTATGTACCTATTTCAACTCATACTATACCGCTCTCTGTTGTAATTGATTTATTAGTAGAACGATTGCCAAATGCGGAGATTTTCATGATTGGATTAGTTCCAGAAGATTTAAAGGGTTTTACCCAATTAACCCTCTATAAAGAGAACGAATTATCCCTTGATGATTACTCTGAGAATATCGATTTGCCTTTTTTTAATTTTAATTTATCAGACACTATTAAAGATGTAGCAGATAAACTAATAGATATAATAAAAAAAATTACTGAAAAAATATAAATTATTTTTTAGACTTTAATAACCGCCTGCCTGCGTAGCCATAACAGTTATTACATCTTTTTTAGGATGGATACCTATTTTAGCAAATTTTAATTGATCAGGTAAAACCTTCCCTTTAAAAATAAATTGAATAGCTAAAATCGGATTTAGCTTATATTCTCTCTGAACTGATTTTTTAATATCAGCAATATTTTGATTAGGATCTACCTCAATTAATTTAATAGCCTGGTCTGGCGGGACTCCAGTAAGCCTAAATCTGTATTGTGTAATTTTTAATCACTTCCTTTTTTAAATTCGGAGATAAAATATATTATTATATATATAAAGTTAATAAAAATAATTAAGTATTTTAGTCTAAAAGGTTATACTTGAGTTTAAAGCGACTTTTTTTTAGGATTCAATTAGATATTCAAGAAGGTGTTAGATATTTTAAAACCGAAATGGTTCAGGTGGAGGTGGGGGTCCAGGTGGTGCAGGACCTGGAGGAATAGGGGGGCCAGGTCTAAATGGAGGTCGTTTAAGTAAATTTTCTAATGATGAAAGTCTTTTTTCTATCTCATTTATCCTTTTTTCAATTTTATTAATTCTATCTAATAAATTCGGGTTTTCTAATGACATTTCTATATTAATTTAATTTATTCTTTGTAGTTTTATAATTATGATACTTATTATTTTTAAAATTTTTATCTAAATTTATTGAAAAAACATATTTAGTCGGGATCTATACTTTTTTAAATATAAAGGTTTTTCAGAAAAAAAAGAGTTTTAGTCCAGAAAAAAAGTATAATTTTTTATATTTATATTATTATATTTCTATTATGGAAAGCTGGAATATTTCTAAAAAGCTAAAAGGTGAGTTATTAACAAAAGCCAGTGGTATTGAAGATAATAGCAGAAGAATATTATTTATTCTAAGAAATCTTGGTCCACAAAGATTTACCAATTTAATAAAATATTCTAATTTAAGTAGATCTACAGTCTCAAAATATTTAAGTTTCCATAGAAAAAATAATTATGTTGAACAGAGAATAATTACTGATAAATTATCCAATAAACAATATCAAGGGTATGTTATTACGGAAAAGGGCATTGAAAAGCTTGGTGAAGAACCTTTAAGATTGAAGAAAGAATTATTTATGATTAATGAACTTAAAAATAATGTTAAAAAGCTTGAAAATTTAATCGCATTCTATAAAGAAATAAGCGTAGAAGAATCATTTATTTTTCATATAGTAAGAATTATTTCCAAAATCGGTGATAATTTTTTTGAAATTCAACAAGATAGAGATCTTTATCTTGCCCTTTTTTATGTTTTTTACAACTCAATTCTCGGGCAAGGTGCTTTTGCAAAAAAATATTGGCACCTTGATGAATTAAATGATACAAAAAGACCTGAAGAATTCTCAGGTTATAAATTAAATTTACAACAATTTTGTGAACTTTATAATATAGCACCAGAAGCTATAAACTATTTGGCAAGACTTAAGCTTATGACAAATGAGCTTGGTTTTTATCTAATTAAACGTAAAAATGATGACTTTTTTTTCCATGAAGAAGATCTATTAGGAACAACAACTTTACGTTTGATAAAAGATCGATTAATTGAGGAAATAATATATATAGATGCGGGAATTCATTCTGAAATTTATGATTTAGATAAAATGTCAGAGGAAATATCCGAACACTTAAAAGAAATGGGATTAATATGGAATGCAATTCAAGAACAATTTGAACTATTAATTTTGAACCTTATAATAAAAAATGCAATTGACATCGGTTTTTTAGAAACTGATAGGAAAAAATTAATGGAAATAATTTCTCAATCTAAGAAATTGCCTAAATCTATTGAAGGAAAAATGCTTCAAGAAAGCATTTTAAATGGCTCAAGGATTGAAGAGAACTTAAATATTCTCACTATTATAGAGAATGAAAATTAATCGTTAAAATAAGATTTTAAAAATTAAAAAAAAAAAAAAATTAATTTTTATTGATATTGCCTTACATTGCTCAGTAGATTATCTTCTTTTCTTCCTAATTATTATAAAAATAATAAGGCCAATTAATGCGACAATTACAGCACCAGCAATAAGAGCAATCCACCACCAATTTTCAGTAATATAAACTGCACTAAATCCAAATTGCGTTAATTCAAATTTTGCGATTATGTCTCCATCGTAAGTCCACTCATAATAATACATAATCCCATCATTATTAAATCTGATTTCAGAATCGAATTCTTCGAATTCACCGATTAATTCGACATTGGTCCAAAGTCCAACATCTCTATCTCGGAAAAAATAATTAACATCAGGTGCACCCACACTAACACGATCTTCGAGATTGGTTCCATAATCCGCAACATATCCTCTATCTTCGATCCATTCATCACAATCATCAGCGACATCATCATAGTCTAAATTTTTTGGAGCAAAAAACATTGGCCATTCTGGTGAAACAACCCAATCAAATGGATCTTGTAAAACTGGACCTGTAGGGGTAAATTGTTTAGTAATAGTATAATAATATAGCCCCATACCAAGTTGAACGGCTATAAAAGTTTGTGTGCCGGAGGGTGTTGTATACGGAATCAATTGATCCGCAAAGCTTGCTAATAGATAATCGGAATAGACGATCTCTTCACCTTCCCAAATTTTAAAGGATTCGCTTTTATCTAAATCTTCCCAATCTTCTTCTTCTTCTTTTTCATAGATATTTATTCTTGTCTTTACATAACCGACATCATCTTCATCGTCTATAGCTCCGTCATAATCTGTATCATCGTCATCTTTGATATCATCTACAACAACTCTCCAACCAACGATATCATCATCAAATTCGAGGTGGTCGAAAATAGCATCTGCATATCTATCTCTAAGTTCTGGATCGGTCACACCCCAATCTTCAAAATAATCTTCTAATGGCCCTTTATCGAATTCAGTATTATAGATAAAGTCTTGGTTTTCATTAACTCCGACATAATTAGGTTGAGCAGCGTATCCACTCGCAATATAAGGTAATAGTAATGATACAATCAACAATCCATATAATATTGCTTTTGATACTTTCATTATTAATCTTTTTTTTTTGGAAATTAAGCTTAAATAATTATCTTTTTCTTTTATTTAAAAATTTATGATACTAAAATTAAGTTTATAAAACCTTCCACGATAATCAATTATGGATTACAAAAGTGGAAGAAAAAAGGAGAAAAATTTATTTTAAGAATAATCGAGCATCTTATTTATCGGACCTAATGCTCTTTTAGCAACATTTTTTGGAACCTTGATTTCAAAGTTTTTATCATCCAAATTTTCGAGGAGGTATTTAATCAATTCTAGGTTATGCTTTTTCATATTATGACAAATCATCTTATCACTTGCTAAATAATACTTATTAGTTGGAAAATCTTCGATCATACGTTCTAAAAGTCCTATTTCAGTTCCTATTATGAATTCATTTATTTCAGATGGGCTTTCTTTAACATATCTATGCATCTGTGTTGTAGAACCAACGAAATCGGATAATTCTCTCACACTTCGTTGGCATTCAGGATGTACTATGACTTTTGCTTTTGGATGTGCTCTTTTTATTATTCGAACATCTTCTATTGTTAGTTGAGAATGAACATAACAATGACCATTTTCTGGCATTTTAATAGTTTTAATTTTCGATATTTGTTCTGTATAATCTGCCAAATTAGCATCAGGTCCAAATAGAACTGCTTGAGCATTAAATTCTTCCTTTATTTTCTGAACAATTTTCACGGCATTAGATGAAGTACAACAAATATCAGATTCTGCTTTGACAGCAGCAGTAGAATTCACATATGTAACAACTGGTAAACCCGGATTTTTCTTTTTAAAATCTATAACCATTTCAGGAGTGAGAAAAGCAGCCATGGGACAACATGATTCATAGTTAGGAATTAACACATGCTTATCTTGATTTAAGATTGAGGCAGTTTCAGCCATAAAATCAACTCCAGCGAATATAATATATTCTGTATTTGCTTTATCTCTCGCAATTTGAGAGAGACCAAGTGAATCACCTAAAAAATCCGCGATTTGCTGAATTTGAATTGTTTGATAATAATGTGCTAAAATGGTAACATCGCAATTTTTTTTTAAATCTAAAATTTCCTCTTGTAATTGTTTCACACTCAATTCTATTGTATCTTCTTTTAATCCTTTTATTTTAATAAAAGATTCAAATATCTTAAAATTTAACCAATTATATGATTAAATCAATGGAGAGAAAAAAATTATTTCTAAATATCAGCTTCATTCTTATAATATCAAGTATTTTTTTAGCAATCTTGTCAATCATTTTTGCGTTCTCAATACATACTCAACGAATGGCATTTTTCGAAAAAGAGGATATTTATTTCGAAGAATTCTCTGTTAAAATGAAGGATAATGTAGAAATTAAGGGATTAATATATGTTGATAAAGATCTAGAAGAAAAAGAGGATAATTCAGTACCTACGGTTTTATTACTGCATGGAATTAATGGTCGGAAAGAAGATCAAATATATAAAATCTTTCAACTTGTAAAGCGTGGATTTGCCGTTTTTTCTGTGGAACAGCGGGGTCATGGAGAATCTGGAGGATTTTGTACTCTTTTGAGAAAAGAACCGGGTGATATGGAAAAAATAATTGATTTTATAGAAGATCATTATGATTTTTCTAACGCAACACATATAGCTCTTTTAGGATTTTCTTTTGGAGGTGGTATAGGTGCCATACTTCAAGCAAAAGACGATAGAGTTTATGCCTCCGTACTTTATCACCCTTTGGTCTCAATTGATCATTTAATTGATTTATTGCCTTTCCAAAACCTTTTTGGTTTCACGTATGGAATAGGTCGTCTAGAAGATATTAAAGATGGTCTTGACAAATGCACAACTTCAAATACAAAAAATTTACTTTTAATTCACGGAAAAGATGATGAACTTATTTCTCCAGATGATAGTAAAGAACTCTATAACCAAGTAGGTGGATCTTATCGAAATGATATAGGATTAGAAATTCGGCCCGATTTGAATCATTTTGAAAACGATATAGATGATGAATCTTTTAAATATGCGATTATCTGGCTCGAACATTTTTATATCGATAGTTCTATTGATATAATTAATAGAGATTTAGAAATTACCTATATTAAATTCGAAGATTTTGACTATCCTGATAGTTCAATTCCAGAATTACTCATCTTAATCTCTTCAATAATTTTCTTTTTAGGATTTAGTTTATTACTATTAACAACAAAAGTATGGCCTCTCTCGAGCGAAATTTCTTCAAATTTACAAAATAAAATATCAAATGATAGAGATATTCAAAATTATAAAAAAATGGTGTTATCCCGTGTAATTGTTTATATTATTCCAGTAGCTATTGGTGCTCCCCTTTTTGCTTTATTTAATCCATCTTATTTATTTGGATATGCCTTAATAATTCCAATAGTAACGATAATTCTATTTCTTTTAATACCACGTTTTGAATACTCTGATTGGAAATCAAAATGGAAATCCCATTTGAAATCAGAGTGGAATCACTGGTATCAAAATAATTTTAAATTACTTCTATATGGCATAATAATAGTTATAATGCCCGTACTATTTTATGTTATAATTTTTAATTTCAATGCTTATCAAATGAAAAGCGTTCCTATCCCATTTTTTAATACAACAATGATTCTTTACCTTTCAATGGGAATTAGCACCTTTTTTATGGACTATTTATTGGTACGTGGATTAAAAACTCAACACTCAATGATCCTAATCTTTTTAAGACCTTTAACTCTTTTGATATTTTTTATATTTATTCCTATTCCTGCTTTCTCTTTTACAGGTCTACCTATTAGTGGTGAGATCGGCCAAATTTTGATATTTTCTCTGATAGGACTTGTTTTTTGGATTGTACTAATGTTAATGATACAACTAAGGAAGATATATAAAAATATCTTTCCTGTTATGCTGATATTCTTTTTCCCTTTAATTATATTTCTGTTATTTGTATTTATTAGGTTAGTTTAGATTATTTTCATAATAATAATTGAGAATAAAAAAAGCTGATATTATACTCTTAAAAATAATTAAACCAATTTTTAATAAGAATTAAACTTTTAATTTGAATATTATATCCTTACTAGAGATAAATGATATCTTACCTGAGAAAAGAGTTAGTTTCAAAAACATAAAGAAATAAGAGAAAAATTAAAAATTAAAAAATAACAAAATATTAGAGGAATAATATGCCGATAATAATGCCTAGTCCACAAACAGGAAAGGAACCTCAGATCCATGAGAATGCATATATAGCTCCAAGTGCAACAATCATTGGGGATGTTACAATTGAGGAGGGAGTTAATGTGTGGTTTGGAGCTGTAATGAGAGGAGATTGGGGTACAATTAAAATTGGAAGAAATACAAGCGTTCAAGAAAATGTCACTATTCATATAGAAGTGGGTAAATCTGTAATTATTGGAGAAGATTGCATAATAGGGCACCATGCTATGATACATGGTCCATGTGTGATTGAGGATGGTTGCTTAGTTGGAATAGGATCTAATGTTTTGAATAATTCCAAATTAGGTGAAGGCTCACTATTAGCTGCTGGGGCCACACTTGTGAATAAAGAGATTCCTCCAAAATGTCTAGCAGTAGGAACTCCTGCAGATGTTAAGAAGCAATTACCTGATAGCCCTCAATTGATTGGAGCTAGAACTAGTGGAGCCTATGTTAAAAATGGAAAGGCTTTTAAGGAATTTTTTGAAAAAAATCCAGAATATACAAAATATTAACTATTCTATTTTATTTTTTTATTTATTTAGAGCATATGCAGTTCTCATCTTTAACAACTTGTATTTTATTAAAACTTAAATCTAATAAGTTTACCATTAATAGATTGTCATATAAATTTGGAAGTCCTAATGTTGTTTTAATAACTTCTAAGGCTTCTAATGTTCCTAAAATCCCCGGAGTAACCCCTATTACCGGTAAAGGACCAGCATTTGGATCTATCGAATCTTTTTCAGGATCTGGAAATACACATTGATAACAAGCGCTCTTTTTAGGATTAATTGTAATTATTTGACCATAGAAGTCTTTTATTCCAGCAATTACACATTTCATATTGTTTTCAATGGCAACTTTATTGACAAGAAATTTAGTTGATAAATTATCGCTGCAATCAACTATAAAATCTTGACCTTTTAAGTACTTTTTAATTGAATTTTCGTCTATATAATCCTTATATGTTTTAATCTGAATTTCAGAATTGAGATTGGATAAAACCTCTTTTGTTAATTCAGCTTTATTTCTACCTATCTGTGTCTCGTTATATAAAATTTGTCTTTGTAAATTTGAAAGATCTAAAACATCGTTATCTATAATCGTCAATTCTTTTATTCCTGCAGCTGTAAGATATAAAGAACATGGAGATCCTAATCCCCCCATTCCAATTTGTAATACGCTAATATTTAATAATTTTTCTTGCCCCTCCTCACCAATTAGAGGGGATATTATTTGTCGAGAGTATCTCTCTTTTTGGTTTTCTGTTAAAATATAAATCGCCTCATGAAATTAATATTTCTTTAATTTTTTTAATTGTTTCCTCAATTTCTATTAAAATTAAACCTAAATTAACATTTAAATCTAATAATGAGACAAGAATTATCTGATCAGTGGCTTTCATCACGATCAATTGGTAATCGTCTCCCAATTCAACTGTTAGATTATTAATATTTGTAGGCCCTAAAGCACTTGTAGCAGTTTCAACTGCACCTAACATAGTAGCTGCCATTGCTCCAAACTTTCGGTCATCAATATCCCTTGGTAATCTAGAAGTAATTAATAACCCATTACTTTTTACTATTGCTGTACCAATAATTCCGCTAATTACTTCTAAATTCATCAATAAATCATGAAGTTCTTCAGTTCTGTCTTCTGAACTCATTAATTCTTAAATTATAGGTAATTTTAAAATCTAATATATTTAAAAGTAAGATTTTAGCTTCCTTATTGTTCAGAATATCATCTATAAAATCCTTTATTTCCATTAAATGGTTTATGACGGTTTCTCCAAGCGGGTTGTCTCAATTTAGCGGTCCTACCGAAACCACAACTCGCACAAAATCTTTTTCTCCTATGATAAGAATGTTTACCACATCGTCTACACGTTTTATGAGTGGCAGTTTTATTTTTCTTACCTTTACTCGGTGTGCCTTTACCCATTTTATCACCTAAATTTTCTTATTCTTCCTCTGATTCATGCTTGTGCATTACTTTATCATGATTAAGCTCTGTATCAGAAAAAATTAACTTTTCTCTTTCCTGACCAATGAAAATAATTGAAGCCCCTCGGATCATCACAGTCCCTAAATCCTTAGATCTTTTTCCTCCTCGACCAAAATAAATCTCTTTAGCATTTTCGACAATTAAATTCATATAATTATCGAATTTTACCAACTTTCCAGTAAGATAAGTGTTCCAAATTTTTAACTTAATTCTAACTTCGGGCTGAAGAATTGCTTTGCTTAAAGTCCGTGAAATAGTTGGTTGACTCATAGAATATAAATCTCTTCAAAATAAATCTAACTATATTTAATTATAATTGAAAATATAAATATTTTTTTATATTCTCTGATTAAACATATCAAATAATAATAATTAAATTGTAGAGCTATAAAATCTTGAAAAAAATTGCATATTTTGATGCGGGAATTATCACTCCAGAAGAGATTTTAATTGCCGCTGATTTGGTACCCATTAGACTTTTAGGCAATCCCAATATTGGTATCGACAAGGCAAATGAGCATATCCCTCCAACTCATTGCGTTTGGGCAAGAAATATCCTTGAGCAAGCAATTAAAGGGCTTGATAGTGATATTAAAGGTGTAATAGTAACACACGGCTGTGATTGTACTAATAGAGAATTTGATATTTGGTTAGAGTGTGTCGATCTTGATTTTATGTTTTTCCTTAATGCCCCTTTAAAGCGCGACAAGACTTCTCTAAAATTTTTTGTTAAAGACATGAAAGAATTAATCACTCAATTAGAAGAAAATTTCAACGTAAGTATTACAAATGAGAAAATAATCGAAGCTATTAAATTGATGAATAAAATAAGGAATCTACTTAAGGAAATTTCAGAGTATCGAAGTAAAATGATATTAAAGGGTTCAGAATTTCACCATATCGTGAAAAATGTGCAACAACAAGATAAAAAGGAAGCTTTGAAAATGCTCGAAGACAAATTGGAGGAAATTAAAACTAAAACTTCATTCACAGATAAGAATCTTAAAAAAATCTTTTTAACTGGCTCTGTAATTGACGATACTGAGTTTATTAAATTTTTAGAATCTCTTGGGTATCAGATTGTACAAGATGACCTATGCATTGGTACGAGATATTTCTGGGATATTGTTGATGAAACTGAAAAACCAATTAAAGCTCTAGCAAAATTTCACTTAAGCAAACCAATTTATTCTACAAAAGTGCCCTCTCAAAAAAGATTTGATTTTGTTAAAGATTTAGCCGAAAAATATAACGTTGATGGAGTTGTAAACATAGCTCAAAAATTTTGCGAACCAATATTATACGACCATCCTTTTATGTCTAAAAAATTTAAGGAACTTAAAAATCCAATTCCATATTTATTTATTGAGATGGAATATAATCGAGAATCTTATAAACAATTGGCCACAAGATTTGAAGCATTTGCTGAAATAATTTAAGAGGTGTTTAGAATGTCAAAAGCATATGTAAAAAAATCTAAATTATTAAAAGCTACGTTAGGATTAAAAAATATAATGGGACGACATTTCCTTGCAATTGAACAAGCTATTAGAGATGGAACACCAACGGCTTGGGCGACATCAGGAACTCCTGTTGAGCTATTATATGCAATGGATGTTCAACCAATGCTTCCAGAGAATTCAGCTACAATATCAGCTGCACGAAAATACTCGCAAAAATTTATTGAACTAGCTGAGGATCAAGGATTTTCTTACGATTTATGTTCTTATTTTAAGACTAATATTGGAGCCGTGGAAAGTAATGTGGATGTGACCATAGGCGGAATAAATAAACCAACTTTTATGTTGTCCAGTGATGTTATTTGTGATACACACGTAAATTGGTTTCAAGTACAAGCAGAAAGAATGAATGTGCCTCATTTTACTATTGATGTCCCTCACGTAGTAAGTAATACGAATAATAGACAATATAATTATTTTAAAAAATATGTAGCAGAACAGGTCTGGGAACTTTTAGATTTTATTCAAGAAATAACAGGGCATGAAATGGATATGGAGAGATCCAAAGAAGTTGCCAAGAATTCGTACGAATTAAGTATGGTTTGGCAAGATATCTACGAGTTAAGAAAAAATATACCCTGTCCCATATCTACTAAAGATACTTTTGGCGGGTTGTTTCCGTTATTTACAATGCCAGGATTGAAGGCTCCTATTAAATTATATAAAAGGATGTATAGAGAGGCAAAAGCTCGTGTTGATGCTGGCATTGGAGCTCTGGAGCAGGAAAACTACAGACTTATGTTTGAGGGTATCCCATTCTGGTACAACTTAAAATATTTTGCCATGCTTGAAAAATATGGGGCTATCATTGTATATGAACCTTATACTTATGCTTTTAGTAAATTCATGAACCCAAATGTCACTAAAGATATGTTATTAAACAATCCAATTGAAGCTATGTCGGAATTAATGCTTAGTTTCTGGTATATCTACGACTTGAAGACGCGCATTCAAAAATTCAAAGAAACTGTTGAAGAATGGAAAATTGATGGCGTTCTTTTACATAATAACATGTCATGCAGACCTAATGCGTGTGGACTATACGACTTGAAAAGACGATTAGGTGACGATTACGACATTCCTTGTCTTATAATCGACGCAGACATGAATGATCCACGAAAACTGAACGAGACTCAAGTAACAAATAAAATTGAAAGTTTTATTGAAATTCTAAGGGAGCGGAAAAAAAAATAATATTCAATTTGTATGGTTAAATATTTATAAAATAAAATTTCCAAGAAAGCTTAGAATAAAAATCTACCACAATTTGAACAAGTTTTTTGTGTTAATTCGTTTAATTGTCCACAAGATTTACAAATCTTCTGCTCTAACATTTTTAAAGCTAACTCAGAATTAATTTCGCTATTGTCCTTATCAAGTAAGTTTAATACGTATGCTTTGATCTGACTATTGTTTGGTTCAGGTACACCGTTTTTTAAGCAATCAATCATTAAATCCAAAGCTTCTATGAAATTTCCATCTGCTAATATCTTTTGAATCGTACTTGTTTTTAATAATTCACTATGACCCTCAGGAGAAAATGGAGATTTAGCTGGAGGTAAATTATTAAAAATATAATCTTTTATTCTTAATTTAAAATTACTTAATTCAGAATCAATTAATTTAAAATCACTAAATTTAATATCTTTTTTGAGAGTTGATGATTTTTCTTCTACTTGAGCCCCGCATATAGTACAAAAATAATCTTCTAATGAGACTTGATTTCCACACTTTTTACATATTCTAACATATTTCATTTCCTCCGTTTTCAAGCTTTCCTCCTTTTGAATATTTAGATCTGATTTTAATGTAGATGGAGGCCTCTCAACTCTTTCATCATTAAAAATTTTTTTTCTTGGAGTATACTCTTTACTGATGGTTTTTTTTGATCCTCTTTTTTTGACTAAAATAATTATAGTTGTGGCACCGAGAACACCGACACCTAAAATTATTAAGATTATAATCATATTTATTAAAGCTTGATTATCATGAGATTTTTTACTGTCATCATCATCATCATCACCACCACCATTAGTTATTTTTGGGATTGTAAAAGTGAACGTATTAGACCAATTACTTTTGAATTTACCATAATTAGCACGAACACGCCAATAATATTGACCTCCCGGTAATTGTAAATTAATTAAAATACTGGTATTGATAGAGGTCTCAGGAATTTGTGTTTGTTCAATTTTTATGGTTGAAAAATCAAAGTTATTAGAAATCTGCAAAGTATAACTTATTGGTCCAAAAGGAGGTTCTAAACTCGTCCAAGAAAAGTTATTCCATCCATTGTTTAAAATACTAGTATCCAAGGGACTTAAAAGATTCAATTCTGATGAAGATCCAATTGAATATACTTTTACATCATCAACTAACCAACCTCTATAATCATTTACGAATTCATCAAGAGTCTCAAAAAAGAATCTTATTTGTACAGAAGAATTTCCGCAATAACTTGAAATATTAATAACTTCCCGCTGCCATGCTGGAAGAACATTCATATAATCCTCATAAAGAAGATCCCAAGTAAAGCCATCAATAGATATATATACTCTCGAAACATCCCAGGGTGCTGCTTCTTCTACTATTCTCCAATGATAAAACTCTAAAATAGCGTTTGTGACTGTAGATAAGTCAAAGGATACAGAAGTTATATTTCCAGCCTCAGGAGATCCTGTATCATAATTTCCTGTTGATTCATTTCCAAACCACATCGAATGTTCATAAGAATGGTAAGGATCAGACCAAGAGCTGCCACTATCTGTTAAATTCCATAATCCTGTAACAGTTACCCATTTTGCTAAACCACTTTCAAAGTCGTCTTGAAAAAGCATTATATTTTGAGTTAAATCTACGAAAGGATTAACTTCCGGGCCTATAATCCATCCAGTTGAATTCGTGAAAACTCCATCCGAACAATTAATTTGAAATTTATAAAAACCCCAAGGTAATGTAGTATTATAGTAGTAAAGGATTCCATCTATCGCATTGAAATCTAAAGGATCTGCTTTTTTCATTAAAAAAGTACCAGTATTGTTTATTGTTATCTTAACATAAATGGGAGGATTGTTGTCTTGGTCAGAATATACTACTGTAAAGTTAAACATTGTCAATTGCGAACCAGAAAGAGGTATAACTTCTTCAGATGTGAGATTGGGAGTGAAATTGTTCAGGATTAAGTTAAATGTATAAACTTCAGACCAATTACTTTTTAATATACCATAATTAGCACGAACACGCCAGAAATATAAATCAGCAACGAGATCAACATCTATTTCCACAGTAGTTTTAACAGGAGTTTCGAGAATTTTAGTCTTCTCGATATTAACAAACGTAAAATCAGAAGTATTAGAGATCTGCAGAGTATAATTTACTGGTCCACAAGGAAGTTCTAAACTCGTCCAAGAAAAGTTATTCAATCCATTGAATACATTGGAATCATAACTTGGCTCTAATAGGTTAATTTTAGATCCTCCTGGCTTGAAATTCTTTAATGCGGTATAAACTAACGAGTTATAATATAATTGAGTTTCTTCCGCTGTCCATGATCCTCCCCAATCATATACACAACAGTGAGTAAGATAAATAGCTCTTCCTAATCCCGTCATCCCTCCTTCATGGAATATTACGGCACCTCCATCAAAAGTGCTTGAAAGATCTCCTATTGGAGCACCCACATAAACCGCCGCAAGTTCACCAAGATCAGATTGGTTTAATTCCCACCCAGATAGATAATAACCATTATAGTTTTCCATTGGAGAAATTAAGTTATTAAATAACATTGTAGAGTCGTATCCATAATTTAGAGGATCAATATCAAGTGTGTTAACTTGGTTAAACATACCAGTGGTCATTGTAGAATCCATCCCAAATACAGGGGCCAATAACATATTATTTATCGCATCATAAAATGTAGATGCAGAGGCTACTATTCCTTTTCCTTGTTGCACATATTGGCGTATGGCATTGATCTCCGCTACTGTAAAATCCCAGGCACCCCAAGCGTCCGAAAGAACAATTACATCAGCACCAGTATTCACAATATCAGTATATGTTATTCCATCAAAATTTAATGTAGTATAATCAATTGTAACATTATAAGTTCCATATGTATTCCAGTTTGTATTTATCTCATCCCATAAACCCGTATATGGTGCATCACTTCCTACTGAATCCAATATTACAATTTTAATTGTATCGGTACCACCCGTGATATTATAAAATGGATTAACTTCTGGGCCTATAATCCATCCAGTTGAATTCGTGAAAACACCATCCGAACAATTAATTTGAAATTTATAATAACCCCAAGGTAATGTAGTATTATAGTAGTAAAGTATTCCATCTGTCGCATTGAAATCCAAAGGATTTACTTTTTCCATTAAAAATGTGCCAGTATCATTTATTGTTATGTTGATAATGGTGAGTTGATTATTCTCTATATCATAGTACCACACAGTAAAATTAAACAGAGTAGAATTATCTCCAATGGAAGGATTTAAATCTGGATTAATAAGGGTTGGTGCAATTAGGTTAATTTCTGTTACTTCTAAATTATCATAGAGGATAGTAGAATTAGCATATTTCCCGTCATAGCAGATAAAAGAATAGGTATAATTGAACGCTGCTTGAGATAATTTAGTTAAATATTGGAAAATACAACCATCTATATAATCCGTATCTAAGGGATTTACTTGACTCATCGAATAAGAGGTACCATTTATAGTTACATAAACATAAATGGGAGGATTGTTGTCTTGGTCAGAATATACTACTGTAAAGTTAAATATTGTCAACTGCGAACCAGAAAGAGGTTTAACTTCTTCAGATGTGAGATTGGGTGCAAAATTGTTAATGATTAAATTAAATGTAAAAACTTCAGACCAATTATGATAAAATGGACCATAAGTGGGACGGATTCTCCAATAGTATTGATCTGCCGCTAAATTTAAATCTATGAGTATACTGGTATTATCGGGCGTTTCTGGAATATTCAATTCTTCAATATTAATTACTGAAAAGTCTATTTGATTCGAGATTTGAAGAGTATAATTACAAGCACCAAAATATGCATCTAAGCTATCCCAAGTGAAGTTATTCAATCCATTGAATACATTGGAATCATTAATTGGTTCTAATAGGTTAATCTTAGATCCTCCTGGCTTGAAATTCTTTAATGCGGTATAAACTAACGAGTTATAAT
>JAHPZI010000027.1:0-15833 GCA_019058295.1 Promethearchaeota archaeon
TTCAATTTAAAACTAATATTAGAATCCAATAATTACCAAGTGATTACTGCAAAAAATGGAAAAGAAGCGATTGATGTTCTCTCAAAACTAAAGGAAAATCCAGAAATCATTTTAAGTGACATTATGATGCCAGAATTGGATGGTTACGACTTTTTTAAAACTATTTCTGAGGATCCAAGATGGGGACACATTCCTTTTTTGTTTCTAACGGCTAAGGCTTCCCCTAAAGATATCCGATTTGGTAAAATGCTAGGTGTAGACGATTATATCACTAAACCTTTTAAAGAACAGGATTTACTCGCAGTTATATCTGGAAAAATTACTCGTAAAAAAAGAATTAATACTATAAATAAGGAAGTTGAAGAAATGCTGTTATCAGTTAGTAAGGATGGAATGCATTCTATTTCAGATGAGGATAAAAGTCAGGTGATCTTATTATTAGTTTTTTGGGACGACCATTTAGGACCTACAATTAAAAATTATTTTCCTAAAGAAGAAGACCTCCCATTTTCAATCAACCAAGTTGGTCAACAGCTATTTCAGGCAACAGTGAGTATTTATGGGCATGAATTAATAAAAAAGGCCGAAGGCATGTTGCTTAATATTGAAAATATTAGTAGAAACGGATATATCTTATTTGATTCGTATCCTGAGCCTTCTACTAGGTCGAAAAAAAGAGAATATATGTTAGGTGTTATTGCTCCAAAAATTAGCTATTTCAATTCTTTAAAAATAAAGGAAATACTCAAAGAAGCTTCAAAACAAATAAAAACAAAAAATCAGCTTGATTTAGCAGATTATAGAGAAAAAATTTTAAATTTATTATCAACGCCATTGATATAGTAAAAGTAGTATTTTACTCTGTTATCCTCTTGGAGAATATTACATATACAGATGTATTAAAAATCTGATAAAAAAAATCAGTACTATCTAATTTCTCTTTAACTTTATCTTTCAAACTATTTATTTTCTTATCAAGTGCATCATTTTTAATTAGATCAGGGTCAAACTTGTGTAAAAATACAGATAACTCGATATTGTTACCATTTTTTTCTGCTTCAGTTAAATCAATTATTTTCTCAAAATACTGCAAAGCTAACTCGTATCTTTTTGTGTCTTGAATATCAAAAACGAAAATTAATTTATTACATCCATACATATAATCATCAAAATCGCTTAAATATTCCTTTCTAAAGGCTTCTTGACCTCCTAGGTCCCAAATACTGAAATCCGTATCCGATATATTGATAGATATTATCTTATTTCCTTTTGTAGGTTTAATTTCACAAAAGCTAGTTAACTTCTTTGTTCCTGATAAACATTTAACTATCGATGTTTTTCCAGCATTATCGAGACCAATAAACAGAATTTTTTTAGGTGTAGATTTTGTCATTGTTTTACTCTCCTGAATTTTTCTGTAAATTAAAATAAAGTGTCATATATATCTAATTCTGCCGCTTTTTTCAACTTCTCATTATGTAAAGTAATAACAAATGATTGTATAAATGTAAGAATTTTAAAAATATAATCGTATTTTATTCTATAATAGTTCTTATTTTCTTTTTTCTCAAAATCAATGAGTTCCATTTCAATAAGTATTTTTAAATGTTGGGAAATTGTAGATTGACTCTTATCCAATGTATCTTCAATTTCTTTTGATGTCTTTTCTCCATTTTTTAATAAGTCTAGTACTTCAAGGCGTGTTTGATCTCCTAACACCTTTAAAAAATCGGCAATTTTTTCAGTTAGTTCGCTCATTTTTTTATTTTCTTCAATGGTAAAAATTCCTTGTTGATTTAATTAAAAAAAAAATGATTTTTAAAGATTTTACTAATGAATTATTAGTTTTTTAAATTTTAGACTCTTAAATTAAAAATTAAACTACCAACACAAAAGTTTAAATATGAAAGTTGACAATATAGTTATATAGGCATATAGCCATATATCGATGTGCCGATATAAAATTATTTTATCAAATAAAAAGTGATTTAAGGAAATGATGTCCGAAATATTAAAGATAGATGATATTGATAAGCAAATTATTAATTTAGTTCAAGAACAACCTAATCTTACTCATACTCAAATAGCCCAAAAAGTTAACCGATCTCAGCCCACAGTGGGTATGAGAATCCGAAAACTTGAGGAAATGGGGGTATTGCAATTTCAAGCAGGCATAAATCTTAAAACTGCTGATATGTACTTTTCCAGAGTTGAAATTCAGACCAAATCACCAGAAGAGATTTATGAAATTGTTAAAAAGTGCCCATTTATGCTGAATGCGTTCCGTGTGAGTGGAGATTTTAACGTAAGCATTCTTATAACGAGCTTTGCACTTGAAGATATAGAATTTATTGTTAATTTTCATTTTAGGTCTAATCCAGAAGTTAAAAAAGTAGAAATTACCTTTATTACGGATGTCCTAGAAAATTTCATCATACCCATTAATTTTGATTTTAACTGTGGATGTAAACATTGTATAATTTTACAAAAGGATTAAAAACTTTTTCTTTCTTTTTATTTAAGAGATTTATAGATATTTAAAAAAAGAATAGTTTTAAAAATAAATTATAACTTTTCCAAAATATGTACACACATGGCAGCTTCTCCAGGTCCTATATTACCTCCTCCATTCTCAGCTAATGCAATTCTTGGTTGATTAACCTGCCTTTTACCAGCTTCTCCACGTAATTGAGTCACCAATTCATAGATTTGTGCCAAACCACTAGCTCCGATCGGATGTCCACGGGAAAGTAATCCTCCACTCGGGTTAATAGGAATTTTTCCATCAAGAGCTGTGGCTCCGCTCTCTGCAAATTCCCCGCCTTTTCCTATTGGACAGAATCCCATCTGTTCTGTCTGATGTATTTCTCCAAAAGCCGTAGCATCGTGAACTTCTGCCACATTTATATCTTTAGGCCCAAGATCGGCCATTTTATAAGCGAATTTGGAAGCACGTGCGGCAATATCATTTTTATTCCAAGATCCAGACTGCAAAACCGATGCTCGTACTAGGACCGCTCTTAAATTTGGATGTTGTTTTAAAAATTTTTCTGAACAAAGAATGGCAGCCGCAGCACCATCTCCGATTGGAGCGCACATCGCCCTTGTCAGAGGATAAGAAACTTCATAATCTTCCAAAACTTGCTCCACAGTCATAGGAAAAGTGTATTGAGCAAGTGGATTCAGTGTCGAATTATTGTGGTTTTTTGCGGCTACAATAGCCAATTGTCTTTGTGTTAACCCATATTTTTTCATATGCACACGGGCTCCTGCTGCATAAAGGTCCATAAACGCCGAGTGGCCCCCTTTTTTTTTTTTAACTTCAGTTCCTTGTTTTTTGGCCATCATCGCCTTTCGTTTTTCAGCCATTTTTTTTAATTGCTCGATAAGTTTACGGGTTTTTACAACATCCGTCCCTGCGAGGAATCCTTCCATTACCTTGGACCGATCCTCAAAATATAGTTTTTCAGCACCGATAGCTAAGGCACAATCATAGACTCCTGCTTTTATTGACATCCAAGCTCCTTGGAAAGCGGTACTCCCACCAGCGCAAGCATTTTCCACATTTGTTATAGGTATTTTATCAATGCCATTGGCAGTAAGTGCTACTTGCCCTCGTATACAATGCTGAAAATCTTCACTCATACCCCAACCAGAATTGGAAAACCAAGCAGCTTCGATGTCCTCTAGATTTACATCATTTTCACAGTCCTTTAGGAGCGATTCAAGTGCTTCTCCTGTCAGATCCTTAATACTTTTTTCTAAATATTTCCCAAACTTGATCATTCCTACGCCAAATACATACACTTTATCACTCATGTTATTCAACTTTTTCGATTTATCTTGATTTAATAAATGGTGATTAATACAATAATATTATTATGAAAACAGAAATTATTGAAAAAACTGATATTATTGAAATTAAATCTGGTAAGATTCAAGGTTATAAAGAAGATGAATTAGAGATATTTAAGAATATTCCATTTGCAGAACCTCCAATTGGCGAATTAAGGTTTCTCCCCCCCGTTGCTAAGAAGCCCTGGGATGATGTGCTTGAAACAACTGAATATGGGAATGTCGCATGGCAAGGATACACACAACTCGAGGAGTTTCTTGGTAAAGATGGCCCAGAAGATGAAGATTGTTTAAATTTAAATATATGGACCCCAGCAACTGATGATGGAAAACGTCCTGTTATGGTTTGGATACATGGTGGCGCCTTCATTACTGGGACAGGTGCTAATCCAATATATGATGGATCTGCTTTAGCTAAGCGTGGTAACATTGTAATAGTCACGATTAACTATAGGTTAGGATCTTTTGGATACCTTAATTTTAAAGGAAAAAAGACTCTTAATGTAGGCTCTATTGACCAAATAGCCGCATTGAAATGGGTCAATGAAAATATTTCTAAATTTGGTGGTGATCCTGATAATGTAACAATCTTTGGTGAATCTGCAGGAGGTTATTCTGTAGTTTCCTTATGCTCAATGAAAGACGCAAAAGGATTATTTCGAAGGGTTATTGGTCAGAGTGCCCCATTTATTCCACCTGAAATAGATGACAAAACTACTAAGAAGATTATGCGTAAATTAGGTTTAAGAAAAGGGACTTTTGAAGATCTGCTTGAAATTCCTCCCGAAAAAATCATTGACGCTCAAAATGCGGTATTTGAAGCGGATCCCACGAATATTATGGCATTAAGACCTATGGTTGATGGTAATATTTGGCCTAAGCATCCATTGCAAGCTTTTAGAGATGGAGACTGTGCTGATATAGATTTTATGATTGGATCTAATATGGATGAGTTTAAACTATTCTCTGAACAAGAAAATTTGAAAAAATTAATAGAAGATGGTGATTTGGTAAAATTATTTGTCGGATTTTTAGGAATGGCAGGAATCCCCTCAGAGAGAAGCGCTAAAATCATTGATGTCTATAAAGAAGCAAGAGAGGGAAAATTCTCAAATGAACCAACAGATCTTTTTACCGCCCTTGTAAATGATTATGCATTCCGTATATCTACAATTCGCCTTCTTGAGGCTCAGAGACCACACCAGCCTAACACATATAATTATTTATTTGATTGGAAATCTCCCGGACTAGATGGCAGATTAGGTGCATGTCATGCATTGGAGCTTCCATTTGTATTTGGAACTCTTAATTATCCAGTTCTAAAAGAATTTGTTGAAGGTGCTCCTCGTGAATTATCTGAAAAAATTATGGATGCTTGGATTGCATTTGCAAAAACTGGCAATCCCAACCATAATGGACTCCCCGAATGGCCTGCATATGATGCTGAAAAACGAGCAACAATGATCTTTGCAGAAGAATGTAGAGTTGAAAATGCACTCTTTGATAAAGAAAGAGCTGCTTGGGATGGACTATTAGAAGTCTAAAATTAAAATTGAGTTATTTTTTCTTTATCTTTTTTTTTAATTACCTGATTTTTGGTTTTAGAAATGTTTTTCAACTTTTTCAAATTATCTTGATTTAATAAATAGTGATTAATACAATAATATTATGAAAGCACAAACTATTGAAAAAACTGATATTATTGAAACTAAATCTGGGAAAGTCCAAGGCTATCGCAAAAATGGTTTAGAAATATTTAAGGGAATTCCTTATGTAGAAGCCCCAATTGGTGAATTGAGATTTAAGCCTCCTATTGCTAAGAAACCCTGGGAAGGAATTCTTGAGACTACAAAATATGGTTCTTGTGCTTATCAAGGATATACAGAACTCGAAGATTGGCTTGGTAAAGCTCAACCCGAGAGTGAAGATTGTCTTTTTTTAAATATTTGGACCCCAGCAACAGATAATAAAAAACGTCCGGTTATGGTTTGGATACATGGAGGAGCATTTATCATGGGAACTGGAAATGATCCGATGTACAATGGCTCAGCTTTAGTTCAACGCGGGGATGTTGTAGTAGTTACTATTAATTATCGGTTAGGTGTTTTTGGTTTTCCATATATCTCGGGGGTAACTGCAAATATAGGCTCTCTTGATCAGATTGCTGCTCTGAAATGGGTAAATGAAAATATTCAACATTTTGGCGGGGATCCTAATAATGTCACGATTTTTGGAGAATCTGCGGGTGCGTATAGCGTTGTTTCATTGTGCTCGATGCCTTCTGCTAAGGGGCTTTTTCACAAGGTAATTGCTCAAAGCACGCCAATTATAGATCCAGGAATCAGTGAAAAACCTACTAAAAAGATATTACGGAAATTGGGAATTAAAGGAGGAAATATTGATGCTGCGCGTGATATCCCTGCTGAACAAATTGTTGAAGCACAGAACAAATTTTTTAAAGAAAATCCTCAAAATGCCTTGGCGCTAAGACCTCAAATAGAAAAAGAAATCTGGCCAAAACATCCAGAAAAAGCTTTTAAAGAAGGCGATTGTTCAGACATCTTTTTTATGATAGGGACGAATTTAAACGAAGCAAAATTGTTCACAGCCATGAAAGCTTTTATCCCATTGGTTAATAAAGGAGAAAAATTTATAATAGATTTTTTGGGTATGCAAGGAATCAAGGAAGAGAGAAGCAAAAAAATAATAAATGTATATAAGGAGGCGAGAGAAGGAAAGCTTTCTAACGAACCCAAGGAACTTGCGGATGCTTTTCTAACAGATTTAATGTTTCGTATCTCTACAATACGATTACTTGAGGCTCAAAGACCTCATCAACCTAATACATATAATTATATGTTTTCTTTGATATCGCCAGCATTTAACGGAATTTTAGGATCATGCCATGCTCTTGAGATACCTTTTGTATTTGGTACGCTTGAGGCACCTACAATGAAAGGTTTCGTACCTGTTAATTCTGAAGCTAAAGGCGTCAGTGAAAAGATGATGGACTCATGGATTGCTTTTGCTCATACTGGAAACCCAAATCATAAAGGCATTCCCGAGTGGCCAGCTTATGATGCTGAGAAGAGAGCAACAATGGTCTTTGGAACTGAATGTAAAGTTGAAAATGGTATTTTCAATAAAGAGTATAAAGCCTGGGACGGTCTTTTAGAAATATAAAAAACAGAAAAATGAAAAATTTTTTCTACTAATTTTATTTTTTTTTACTAGAATATTCTTCCCAAGTCGGGGGATAATATGTTATTTCATTACCATTCTCATCAATTTTCTTAACATATTCTCTACCTTTCTCATCAAGGAAAACCTTTCCTGAATTTTTTAACATTTTATATAGCTTTGCTCTTTTCTTAGGATCTGCTACACAAATAAAAGCGCAATTACCACAACGGGGGAACTCACGTTGCTCTATGGATAATAAAGCCATATTTTCAAGTTTCGAAGCAAGTGCAAATGATTTTAGAAGCTCTTTATTCACTTTTTGTATATTTTCTGAAGGATTATTCAAAATTTGAACCATTATTTTTTGCCTAACTTTAAGATCATTCCACTCTTCACGTGATATTTTTTTTAAGCATATATGATTAGGCGACCATATTGTCCAGATTCCATCCTCAGATAATCCTGCTAAGCCAGCACAGCTTATCCCACATTTTGTATATGTCCCTCGTTTAGAATAAATCTCTTTTTGTCCTCCAATGATTACTTCTTGTGTATTTTCTTCCTCATCCATAGAAGGATAACCAGAAGTACAAGCTTTTATACATATTTTACATCTATTACAATTATTTTCCTCTGCCATCGTGTCTGGATCGAGTGGAGCCGTAGTTAGAACACCTCCTAGAAATAATGATCCACCATATTCTTTTGTTACTAAATTTCCCGACCATCCTATATGACCCAACCCCGCTGCTACAGCCCCATATCGGAGAGAAAAATCTGGATATGCAATATCCGTTTTAAAGACATTAGAAAATGTTTTTTTCTCATCTTTTCTGTATTTTAAATTTGGAATGACTGGAAAGGCGGTATATTCTGTATTTTTTTCAATGAATTCTGCTATATTTTGTGCCGCTTTCCACGCATTGGTATATGAAACATGGAGTACTTTTTTAAGGCTCATCCTTTCTTTCTTAGAAAAATAACTTTCAAGGGCTTCTATTGGATTAGGATAAGCAAAAATGATACAACTCTGTGCTCCGGGAAGGCAATAATCCATATTACCTGAGGGCGGTGCATCTTTAAGGCGTTCTCTACTACCAACACCAACCAATTTAGCTCCCGAATTGTGAGCTATTTTTTTTACTGCTTCTTTTAATTCCTTTAAATCCATTATTTGTTTTTTTTAAGTTAAAATTTCTTTATTATATAATAAAACCTAATAAAAACAACTAAGCTGAATAAAAATATGAAAAAAATGGGGGTTAATTCTTTCAAAATAAAAAAGAATATTAATAACATATATATTAATGACAGACATACCGTTGTTAAAGCTTTAATCTGATTTCTCTTATCCCCTTTACTTATTAACTTATTTCCATATATTATATTAAATATACCAAATATAATGCAAATAACTACTACTAAATAATGTGGATCTGGTGGTCGAAGATAATCTAAAAATCCAAAACATAAGTTCATTCCTAATCCTCTTATTAATATAATAGAAAAATAATTTAGTTTTTCATCTGTATCCATATTATTTAACTTAGATTTTGTGTTAAAAAATATCAGGAAATTAACCATATTAAGACATAACACAATGTATATTAATATATTCAAGTAAAATCGTCCTTCTGTATCTCCATTGAGTAAAAATATCAAATAATTCAGTGAGTTTAAAATAGTAATTGTTGTGATAGATATCAAAATTTCCGTTTCATCAATTACATTAATTTTTACTAATCTAGTAAACCAAATAGAAAGCCAAATAACAAAAAATGCAAAGATAAAAGCGGTTATAGGTACAGTTAATAACCCCAAGGCTAAAATACCTATAATTATGTGTAAAATACCGGAGAAAAAGAATAATCTAGCGGCTATAAATGGTTTCGTTCTATTTTCAAGATATTTTGGCTTTGGCTCCTCACTATCAGGTAAAAAGGAGAATAATTTTTGAAGAATAACGAAATAAATAAGCCCTCTAACCTTAATTTTCCCTGTAGCAACCATTTTCAATAATTTATTCTGTGATATCATTCCGGCAGCAAGTTGCAGAAAGAGTTGCAATTTCATGGCCATTTTACCATTCCATCCCAGTTTCTTCTTCTTTAAATTACTTGGGTCATCATTGCGTATTCCTTCAATGTTCAATGTTCCTTTATCGATAGTTATTAACGCAGCATATTTTCCATCTAATGGGTTTAGCAACAATTTAACGCTAATATCCTTAGAATACTCCTTAAATTCATCAATATCTTTAACTAATTTAAGTCTATTTCCTAAAGTTGCGGCAAAACCTCTTAATCTTTCCGGCCTTTTTAGTTTTGTCTCAGACATTTTACTATAGATTATATTTTATATCTTTTTTCACGATGAATTCTATTTATAGTTTTAGATTCCTAATTTATCTATCAAAGCATTAGCATCTATTTTAAGAGTTTTCATCATCATATTTAGTCTGAAGCGATCAGCTTTTTAAACCATTTTGGCATTCCAAAGGCAAAATATATTTCTAAAAATGCAGAAAGAAATATAATGGCTACTATAAATAGAGTATAAATATTTAATGAAAAGACTAAACTTATGATTATTCCCATGCAATAAGAGACTATTGCTAATAGAAAAAATAAACCTTTAAACCTAATTTCTGGATCTTTAGCCTTTCTTGACTCCTTAAAAAATATTATAGCTGTTATTAATGTAATAATTATTGCTATTGCGTTCACAAAATTCCATATCATATTTGGCCTAAAATGAAGGGGTGTGTCTGATGGATATCCCATATTACTAGGATCTACCAATAGAAAATAAATAAATATTGTCCTATGTAATACGGTATATACTGTCATGAATGACAAAATTAATTTTTGCTTATCTTTATATATAGTATTAGTAAATGCAATAAGCCATAATATGGCTGAAACATGAGATAAAATTGAGGATAACATAAAATAGACCTGAATAGATAATCCTTTTCCTGTTATGAGAATGGATATAAAAGCACCTAATACCCCCCAAAAAAAAGAAGTAATGCATATTAAGCATAAACCCATAAATAATAGTGTGTTTTCTTTATATCTTATGTACTTTTTAATCATTAACAATCCTAAAAAAATACCAATCGAGATTATAATTATCGTTATTATTCCATTAGCATAATCTAACGGTAAAAGTTTAATTGCCATTCTTTTCCTCTTTAATACTATATAATTCGAAGTTTGATAATATTTCTATAACTTATCTAAATTTAACCTTTCTTATCTCAAAATATTTATATATTATTATCAAATTATATTATATATAAAGATTACTCACGTAGGAATTACGGCAGTAAAGAATGATCGGAAAAAAGTTAAATTATTCAATAAAAAAAACTAAAGCATTCGGTCGAATCACTGTCAGAAAATCTGGTGGGAATGGTTATTTAAGTAATTGGATATATATACCAACTAAAATAGTTAAAAATGATTTATTTCAATATAAAAATAATGATAAAGTTCAAATTGAAATAACCAAAGATGGAAAACTCTTAATTAGTAAAGTTGATGAACTTGTTAAACTTATTAATGAATATGGACTTAAAAATGCAACATTACCTAGTGTTATAGAAAAAAAAGCATTAGAAAATAAATCTCGGCCATTTCTCTATTATAAAGATAAAGTATTTTCTTATAAAGAGCTAAATGAAGAATCTAATCGCATTGCTCATGGAATTATTAATTTATTAGAAGAAATTGGGTTAAGAAATCCTAAAAAAACAATAAAAAGACAAATAAAGATAGCATTAATGCTTCCTAATTGTCCCGATTTTATATTTTCCTGGATCGGGATTATAAAGTCTCGTTGTATTGCAGTCCCGATCAATCCTGCTTTAGAGGGGAATATTCTAAAAGAAATTCTTATTGAAAGTGAAAGTGAAGTAATGATATTAGATTATCAATATTTTGAAACTTTTGAAAAAATTAAAGATGAATTACCCAGAATAAAAAAAATTTTTATTCTAAATGCACCATCGAAATTTGAATTTAATGCAAATGTTCTTAATTATAATAAAATTAACACATCAAACATAATAAATCCCAATTTAAAAGTTAAAGATTTTTATCAAATGGAAATACTATATACATCGGGAACAACAGGAAAACCTAAATCACTTCTCTTTAGAAATTATTATGCTCTTACAGGAATCAATGTGGGTAAAGAATTAAATAAAATTGGTCTTGACGAAAATTCAATTATTTATTGTCCTTTTCCATTATATCACGCATTAGGACAATTACTAGGAGTTCTACCTGCACTCTTCTATAATGCATCAATAGTTATTCCAGAATCTTTTACACCTATAAAATTTTGGAAAGATGTTAATAAATATGAAATTACGGGAATTTTTTGTTTTAAAAAATTTTTACAGCAATTGATGGACCAAATACCCTCCAAAACCGATAGTAATCATTCAGTTAAATGGGCGTTTGGATTTGGAGTTCTTGATGATATTTGGGAAAGTTTTGAAAAAAGATTTGGAATAAAAATATATACAAGTTGGACTTTAACCGAAGCAGTTGGAATAACAATAAATACAATAGGGTCAAAAGGAGGTAAAGTGGGTTCGGTCGGAAAACCAGTAAGTGGATATGAAGTTAAAGTAATTGATTTGAATGGAAATATTTTACCACCAGGAATAGGTAATATAGGTCAAATAGTTTCGAGAAGTACTATACCAATTCCTTTAGAATATTATAAAAATAAAAATAAAAGTAAAGCTGAGAATAGTTGGTTTGAAACAGGGGATTATGGTTATAAAGATAAGGATGGTTTTTTTTATTATGTAGGAAGAGAGTCAGATATGATAACTTCTGATAAAGAAATATTCTTTGCAAGGGAAATTGAATCAATAGCAAATTCTCATCCCTATATCTTAGAATGTGCTGCATTCGAGATTCCAAATAGAAAGGGTATTAAAATTTGTATTGTTTTAAAAAAACCAGGATTATTAACCCACAGAGAAATTTATGATTACTTAAATCAAAATCTTGCATATTTCATGGTTCCAAAATATATTGAAATCAAGAAACATTTGCCAAAATCCACTCTAGATTTTATTAAGAAATATAAATTAAAAGAAGAATGGGAAAATAAAAATTCTTATAATAATACCTGGAATGCAGAAATAAAAGACTTTTTAAAAAAGTAAGAAAAAATGAATAAAAAATAAGGTGAAATTTAATTAAAATTAATGTTTTTTGGAAGTTTTTTAAAATGAATATTCTAAGCATATTAAGTATGTATAATATTAAGCTAGGATATATTGATTATATAGAATTAAGCTTATGGATAATTTTATGTGGTGTTCTAGTTTTTGGCTGCATTGCAATTTTAATGAAATATAGAAAAACTCAGATTTCCTTGTTTTCTATATATGTAATAGTTTGTATTTTTTTCTTAATTGCAACAATTCTTAGAATTTATATGAAGTTTTTTATGGGAAAACCTATTGAGGGAAATCCTTATTATCCTCCAGATGTTTTAATCTTACTTATTTTAGTTGCGATTTTTAATAATATATCATTGTTTTTATTGTATTTTGATTTAGAAAAAAAACAAATAAAAGAATCTCATTATGCTTTTTCTATAATGGTATGGGTATTATTGACTATTATAATCTTAGAAGCTATAACAAGAGATATATTAATTAGAATAATCTTGATAATAATGTTTATTATAGTTGTAGCAGGATTACCCTTTATGTATTTATATATTGGAATAAAAGCAAAAGGTAATCTTAGAGCTAGAGCTCTAATGATAGGTATAGGAATAATGCTAGTTTGTTTAAGTATAGCTATGGATCAGCCTGTTGGTGAAATAGTTTTTAGTGGAGTACATGAGATAATTAGAGCTATATTTGTTCCAACAATCTATATAATTGGAATGCTCTTATTAATATATGGTTTAGGAAAAGCACAATAAAAGCTAATTTCAAAGAAAGAAAAACAATTTTTTATTTTAAAAATAATACTTTAGGTGCCATAAAAATGAGTGAAAAAATGAATGTATTGTTTATAATAACTGATCAACAACGTGCTGATCATCTAAGTTGTGCAGGAAATCCTGATTTAAAGACACCAAATCTTGATGCTCTTGCAAATGACGGGATTAGGTTTACAAATTGTTTTTGTTCAAACCCAATGTGTATGCCTAATAGATCCACATTTTTTACAGGATTATATCCTAGCTTGCATGGAGTACGATGTAACGGCATCAATTTAAATCCAGAAATACCAACAATAACTGATACATTACATAAAGCTGGTTATCATAATGTTTCTATAGGAAAGGTACATTTAAATTGGAGTGCTAAGGGATATACTAGGAAAGATAAATCTGTAGAAACCTTAACTGATTGGTTGTTTAGACCGAAAAAAAAACGACCTAAAATCCCAATACCTTATTATGGATTAGATGAGGTTGAGATAACAATAGGACACGGGGACGCGGTAGGAGGGGATTATACGGATTGGATTGAGGAAAAAGCACCTCAAATGCTTAGTGAATTAATTGAGAGAGCTCCAAAATTATTTGAGAAGCTTTATTATGATACTACACTACCAGAAGATTTATATCAAACTACTTATATTACGGAAAGGACTATTGCCTTTCTTGAGAGATTTGCTGAAGGAAAATATGAAAATCAGCCTTTTTTCATGCAATGTTCATACCCAGATCCGCATCATCCTGTCTGTCCTCCTTCACCCTATAATGAAATGTATAAACCTGAAGAACTTACCTTACCTCCTCAATTTAAAGAGTCTTTTGATGAGCATCCATTAGTTGGACCTTTTTTAAAAGATCCAGTCTTCTCAAGGTTAGTTCTTCGTAAATCAACAGAGGAAGAAGTACGAAAATTCTTGGCGTATACTTATGGTTCTTTAACAATGATTGATCATGGAGTAGGTCTAATTCTCTCAGCTTTGAAATCATTAGGTCTTGAAAAAAACACAATGGTTATTTTTACAAGTGATCACGGAGATCTCGGCGGAGAATATAAACTTTTATTAAAAGGACCTGCACACAGCAGAGGGCTTTTAAATATTCCCTTAATATGGAAGGTTCCTGGAATTACAAAGAAAAATACAATAACTAATTCTCTCGTATCCACTATCGACTATCCAATCACCATATTAAAATTATTGGATATTGACCCAAAATTATATCCTCCAGAAATGCAAGGCTATGATTTAAGTCCAATTCTAATAAATCCAGAAGAAAAAGTTAGAGATCATGTACTCATTGAAGAAGATGAAGAATTACCAAGAATGATTAAAGGTAAAGATATTAAAATTCGTGTTAGGACCTTAATCCAGGAGTATAATGATTCTTTATACAAAATATCATTATGGCAAGGAAACGATGATTACGGAGATCTTATAAATTTAAATGAGGATCCATTAGAAATTAATAATTTATGGCACGATAATAATTCAAAAAATTTACGATTTGAACTTTTAAATAAATTGTTCCATGAAGTATTAAAATTACAAAGTAATTTACCAAAGAAGCAAGCTTTAACTTAAAAAAATAGAAATTTTCCATCTAAGGGATTCAGCAACAATTTAACTTTAAGAATAAAAAGTGATGTAAAATACAAATAAAATTTAAAAGATTGAATATTGCTATATTACTGTTTTTAATAGTTATAATATTTAGTTTTGTAATTGGTCTTATCTATGCGATCTTTGGAACATTTATGCCATATCACGTAGCTTATACGGGTAAAACTGAAAGTAATGTAAGGGCATATGATTCTGAATTAATGCTACTAATAGGAGTTTTTATTCGATTGTGTGGAATTTATGCTATGACTCTATCAATTGCAAATTTATTTATTTTATTCTTTGGATTTCGCAAAAAGGAAAAATGGGCTTGGATTTATTTATTAATAAATGTTTGTATTATTTTTGGCTCATTATTAATTATAACTTTTCCAGTTTTAGGTTTTAGTATAACATACATTACTTTTGTTATTTTAATAATTCTTGGGATAATAGCTTTAATAATATCTTATAAGGAATTTTTTGGATAATTACCTATTTTTTCAAAGTCTCATGCATTGCAAGAAAGTTTTCTAATTTTACTGCGGGATTAATACTATGACCAGAGCTTAGTATATATCCTCCTCCAGGAGCAATGTCACTAATTAACCTTTTTGTATATTTCTTTATATAGTCAGGGTCTTTATCCGCGAGATCTTGAGGTGATACATTCCCACTAAGCGTAATCTTATCTCCATATTTATCTTTTAAATTAAAAATATTATAATCAGGATTCGGTGTGGTTGGCTCTATAGGATGAAGTCCATCTATTCCTGCTTTTACAAGATCTTCGAGAATTTTTGATATTTCACCACAAATATATAAAATAACTTTAAGGTTTGCCTTATGAGCTATTTTACAGAGCTGATTTAAATTACGAACGTAAAACTAATGAAAGACTATAAATAGAAATGATTTATATTTATACTAATTGTAAATTACATTCATTTTAAATGAAATAATGAATTGGCGATGAATCTAAATAAAAAATCGAAATATTTTCTAATCATAATAACAGTATTTTTAATTGGAAGCAATTTTATTATTTTGAATAATAGTTCAAATTCTTCTTTCTCTTCACACGATGAAATAATTAATACCCAAGATAATAAAAAACCTAGAATAAGTGGTAAAATATATGAAATTAATATTACTAGTTCTACAGCTTGTTATCCTGGTTTAACAGATATCGCTAATGATTTCATGGCA
>JAHPZI010000027.1:15933-35833 GCA_019058295.1 Promethearchaeota archaeon
ATACAGTTGCTATTGGAAGAGATGCAAACTCTGGAACAAGGGAAGCTTTTGAAAAGCTCACTAACATAGGGGATAATAGTGCACCTTATTACTCCACTGGCGCTGCTTATGATCAAGAGACTGCTTCTAATGGAGCCTTAAAAACGGCATTAGCGGGTAATGATTTTGCTGTTGGTTATTTAGTATGGTCTTCCAAAGATAGCTCTGTTGAATATGCTGATGTTGCTACTGAAGGTTATGGAGTAGGTTACACTGTTGAACCAACCTATGGAAGTATAAAATCGCTTGTATATCCAATGAGTATTGGTCTTTATTTAGACTATAGTAACGAAACACTTCCAAATCATATAGAGACTTTTATAAATTTTACATTAAGCGATGATGGACAAAATATCGTTGAAGAAAGTGGATATATACGCGCATATGATTTTTCTCCTTATACTTATACTTTTCCAATCTGTTATGATGATAATTATGAAGAAAATGATGAATTTACATCTGCTTATAATTTCTCTCAATATGAAGAAACTTGGCTGCATAATATTGATGGATATGGTGTTCAGGTTGATTATGATTGGTATAAGATCTTGGTAAGCTCAGGAGAAGAACAATTAATTGTTAAACTTATTTTTAATAATAGCGAAGGAAATTTAGATATTGGTATATATGATAATTCATTGGAACTTATTGATTATGGAATATCTTCGACAGATAACGAAACTATTAATCATCTACTTCCATCAGATGGAATATATTATATTTATATTACAGGAAAAAACAATAAAACGAGATATGATTTATGGTGGCAATGTATAGATGTGAAAGTTCAAATACCTCCAAAAGCTTTTAATATGTTTACTGATGCCGACGATCCAGATACTGATGGAACATTCAACTTAACTTGGTCTAAATCTATCGGCGCGGATAATTACTCGGTATATCGATCTAATAATCAAATTTCAAATCTAAATGATTGTACCGAAATTAAGAGTAATATTACTGATCTCAATTATACAGTCGTTGGGATGAATACTGGCACCCACTATTTTATAATTGTGGCTTATAATGCAACAGGATTTACTTTGTCAGATTATGTTCAGGTCAATGTTAGTATACCCGTAAGCCCATTGCCTCCTGTTCAAGGTGGAAGTGATGATGATGATGGAGGAAGTAGTGATACAAAGGAAATATCAGGATATAATGTTTCTTTAATATCAATTACTATTATCTTAGTTTTGTTTAGTATAATTTATCTTGCAGTTAAAAAAAGAAGCTATAAAAAACATTAAGTTTTAATTCTTTTTTTTTTATTTTACTAATTTAATTATCTATCGTTAACTCAAACAACGGTACTCTATCAGGTTCTTCCTGATTTAAAACCAAAAAAAGTCTCTCTCGAGCATCCATAATACGATTAAAAATTTGTCTTTTTATTAAAAAATTTTAATTTTTTAGAGATTTTCATTGATTTTATTCCATACTTCTTCAATATCTAATGGTTGAAATGGTTTTTTATTAAATTGTATTTTGCACAGCTGATAAATCGTTTTTATAAAAGGGGCTTCAATTCCTAAAGAATCTGCTAACTTAATAAAATATCCATTTAAGGATTCTAATTCTGACTGATTTTTTTGCCGTAAAATCATATCTTGCATCATACTGTTAACACCGACCCGTTTCATGGTTTGTTTAAATAGCTCATCAGCTTGATCATCCGGAGCCTTGATCAATATATCCAACATTTTCCAAGAAGGTAGACCTTTTAATTTATGTTCTTTATATCCTGCAGCTTGAATAATCTCTATACCTTCACCAAATAGACCTATTAGAACTTTCCTAAGCTTTGATATCGAAGTTATTTTGTCGTAATTGAAATTAATTAGCGTTAAAATAGAGTTCCCTAAGTTCATAATCATTTTTGAATGGGCGGCATCTTGTAATCTATTTGTTATTTTAACTGAAATACCAAGATTAAAAATTTGGCTTACTTTTTCCATGGTTAATTGTAAAGAATTATCGATAGTTCCAAGAATAATTTGTCCTATATCACGATATCCGAAGACCCCAGGCTCATCCCGCCAAGCAGAAAAAGCAATCACACCATAAATTACTTTAGAAAAATATTTTGGGAGTATTTTTTGATTTTCAACACCATTCTGTAAAGCAATAATTATTGGTTTATCTCCTAATTTTAAAAAAATATCCTTGGCCACTTCCTCGAGATCATAATTTTTCACTACAATTACTACAACATTCGCATTTGGCCTTTCGCTCATATCTTCAATGACATTTACACGAATTGGTTCAGGATTATCGTTCACTTTATGATAAAGAGTCATACCTTTTGACTTCAAGACTTTTGCGTTTTCTCCCCGTGCCAATAAGTAAAGCTTATCATAGTGAGGAGTTAATAAACCGCCAATTGAAGCTCCAATAGCTCCAACTCCATAAATCACAATTTCATATTTATCTTTATCATCCATCTTTCCATTTAGAAATATTGTTTTATGATTATAAGACTATATAATTCAAAAGTCTAATGCTTTTTATATCTTAAAATTGTAATTCATAAAGTTTATACCTTGAGATTAATTATCTTTTATATAGTGATTAGTAATTTTAATATTTTTGTCAAAAAATTAACAAGTTCAGTAATAAATTTATTGAAATTAAATAAATGGCTGATAAATGTAATACCAGGCATTTTAGTAATCGGATTTTTCTATACTTTTACATTTATTTCACTTGCATTCTATCCATCCCCCTTTAGTCCTGTAAATAATTGGTTAAGCGATTTGGGAAACTCAAGTCATAATCCAGATGGCGCTTTTTTATATAATCTTGGTTGTATTTTAACTGGAAGCGCATTATTTCCATTTTATCTTGGTATGTACAAATTTTATAGAGAAGAGATTTATCATAAAATCGCAGTGATTAGTATTCAAATATTAGGGTTTTTTTCTGCATTTGCCTTAATTATGCTTGGGGTGTATTCTCAAGATTTTTCAAACTCACATATGATTTGGGCTGGTGCTTTTTTTTGGTTAAATCTATGGGTTTTAATTTCGGCAAATATTGCTTTAATTTTTCATAAAGAGTTTATAAAACCTATCGCAATTTACGGTTGGAGTGTAGCTGGCATCAATTTTTTATTCGTAATTCTCACTGTATCTATGGTTAACACCCCATTACTCGAATGGATTTCAGTTTCATCAGCACTCGGTTATGTGGCATTGATAATTTTCAATATATATAAAAATAGATCAGAGTTTTAATTAATATGGAAGATTATGCTTAAAGCATAGATTATACATATCTTTATCCATCCTTTTTCTCGATATATCTTATTTTATGATTATAACACAATATATTTCATAAGTCTATTACTTTTTATATCCTAATTTTGATAACTTCAAGCCGTCTAAGTTTTAATTTCAAAAAACGAAGCATTTAAATAGGTAGTTTTGTAATATTTTATTGATAATGTTTGGTTGTCAACCATCGGTTGACACTTACACAAAAAATAAAAATTATGGAGGTAAATATTATGTCAGATATAAAAGAAGAAAAAACTGTCGAAATAAAAGAAAAAGAACCCACTGATATTAAGGAAGAGGTAAGGACAGAAGAAACTCCTAAAGAGGAAAATAAAGAAGGAAAAATTGAATTAAGACGAAAATATCGACCATTATCATTGTTCAGAGGTACTGACAGATTTTTTAACGATATAACCAGATGGTTTGGTGATATATTTTGGAGCCCTTTTAGTTGGGATTTTGAGCCTTTTAGTTTGAAACTTTTTGACGAAGAAGATAGTTTCTTTAGAACGCCATTGTCTAATGTAACCGAAGATGAAGAGGGATTTCATTTAACAGCAGAATTACCCGGTTTAGATAAAGGTGATTTAGAGATTAAAATTCACGACGGAAGTTTAGAAATTAAAGGCGAGAAAAAGGAGGAGCATGAGGATAAGACAGATGGTTATGTAAGAAAAGAATACAGTAGTTCGAGCTATTATAGAACCTTTAAATTGCCTGAAAATATCGACGAGGAAAAAATTGACGCTACTTTAGATAAGGGAGTTTTAAAATTAGACTTACCAAAAAAGGAACTCGAAGAAAAGGAACCTAAAAAAATAGAAGTTAAATAATCCTTATTCCTTAGGTATTTTTTTTATCTTTTTTTTATTTTTTACTACTTTTTTAAAATTAATTTATATTTAAAATTCTAATATTGCACCTTTAGAATCCTCTTGAAATTTTTTATTGCTTTAAAATATTTCTCCCGTCGAGAGTTATCTGGCCCTAAAAAAGGTGTTGCCTCATAATCTTCAAAATTTATCCTAAGCCAAAAAACGATAGCATCAATGGTAAAACTGATGTTGCAAAAGTTATTGCAAATTTTTTCAGAGAGGTGGGATTATATGGCCAATCATTAATTTTATCCACTTCATAATAAAAATTATGGATTTTATCAATCTCATCAAAATCTAATATTTTTTGAGGATCATTAGGATCGATTTTTATTTTAGATAGTATTACAGATTTAACTGCTGATTTGTACCGAACTATTGCTTTGTGAATATGACTCGTGTTTTTGTATAACAACAAAGTTAATAAACAAGATATTAATATTCCAAGAAAAATAGCTATATAACCTGCTAAGTACAATTTTTGTGTAAAAATTGATAGTAATCCTAAAATACTTAAAAGGGTTGATATTGCAATCATAGGAATAGATATGGAAATGATTAATTTACCTATAGACTCGAAAGCTCCTGTTTTTAATTCTTTGTAGGAAATATTCAGAGGGAATTTTTTTGTTCCTAGTTTATTGAGACATTGGAAGGTAAAAATTATTAATATTAAAGCAGAGAAAGAAATTAAAGAGAGAATCATCAGAATTAATCCAATTATTATAAAATAAATATTCAGAAAAATTGATGAGCTACTCCACTCAATTTGTGCATAAAACAAGGTTCCAAAAAATAATCCAAATACAAGAGGAATTATAAGTTCATATTTAGAATAAAATTTTGTTTTAACATGGTTTTTATAATCTATATACGATTGATTAGATTTAAATAGATTTTCATTTGAAAAAATTAATTCTTGGAAATCTTGGGGCAGTTTATTCCCAATATAAATAGTAAGAGCAAAAAGAACAAGAGCAACTGAATCAGCTAGTAAATTTAAAATAGATTTAAAATAATTTTCGATTCCAATTATATATAATATAAAAAAGCCCAATTGGTAAAAATATAGAATAAGAAAAACATACTTTAAAGGTGTATCAAATTTTATTCTTTTTATCCAAAATTTTTTATCTGTCAAAAAAGTTGAGCTAATAAGCTCACTATCCCTTGAATTGCTCATTATAATACATTTTTTTTTATAATTTAATATTGATGTTATTTTTTCAACTTTATTGTATATAAAGATTATTATCTATTTCAAAAAACGAAGCATTTTTAGGTATTTTTTTTATCTTTTTTTTATTTTTTACTATTTTTTACTATTTTTTTAAAATTAATTTATTTTTAAAATTCTAAAATTGCGCCTTTAGATGAATCTGTAACCAACTTTCTATATTTTAATAATACTCTACTTTTAATGTCTCTTTCATATGGCTTCCAATTATTAAACCGTTCCTTAATTTCACCATCGGATACATTAAAATTAAGTGTTCTATTTGGAATGTCAATTTTTATAAGATCATCATCTTGAACAATTGCTATCGGTCCTGCCACATACGCTTCAGGGCATACATGACCTATGCAAGGACCTTGGGTAGCTCCTGAAAAGCGGCCATCCGTTATTAAGGCAACCTCATTCATATCATTTCTCAACATTAAATTCGTTGTTAAACCAACTAATTCAGGCATTCCAGGTCCTCCTTTCGGACCTTCATAGCGAACAACAATAACAGACCCATTTTTTATTTCACGTTTAGCAAAAGCATTGATTGCGTCAGTTTCAGAATTAAAACATTTAGCAGGCCCCTCAAATTGCAACATTTTCTTGTTAGTAACAGCAGATTGTTTTACAACTGCACATATAGGAGCTAAATTTCCCTTTAATATTACAGTTCCGCCCTCATGATATACAGGGTTTTCTAATGGCCTAATAACCTTATCATCTAAAACGTTCACTCTTCGAATCAGTTTACCAATTGGTTTTTCAGAAACTGTCATACAATCTAAATTAAGATAATCCTTGATTCGGTTTAACACAGCAGGGATGCCACCAGCATTATATAGATCTACAACACCATATTCACCTGAAGGGGATACATTTACAATCATAGGAATCTTTTTACTATACTCGTTAAATCTTTCTATATCAAAATCCAATCCCATTTCGTGTGCTATAGCAGGAATATGTAATGTAGCATTAGTTGAACCACCTATAGCAGCATCAGCAATCATAACGTTTTCTAAAGATTTTTCAGTCATTATTTGCGAAGGTGTTATTCCTTTTTTAAGTAAATCCATAATTTTTCTTCCCGAATTCTTTGCAATTATATATTTCATGCGTGTAAATGCGGGAGTAGTAGCTGCGTTTGGGAGCGTCATTCCAAAAACTTCCATCAAGCATTGAGTTGTATTCGCAGTACCCATAAATTCGCAGGCCCCTGGAGTAGCACATGATATACATCTTGGTTTTTGTTTGAAATCATCGTAGCATTTTACATCTACTCCTTTATATTCAGGGGAAAATGCAACTTCAAATAGGTTTGGTCCTCCTGGCACGCAAATTGTAGGAATATCTAACCTTACAGCTGCCATCAGAACGGCGGGATTAATTTTATCGCAACTCGAAAGAGTAACTATCGCATCAAGTCGATGTGCTTCAACCATGGCTTCAATAGAATCGGCAATTATTTCTCTCTGAGGAAGGATAAAACGCATGCCTACATTTGCATTACCCCATCCATCACAAGGTGCAATAGTATTAAATTCGAGTGGAATGCCTCCTGCCTCAGCAATACCAAGTTTAACTGCATCGGCTAAATAACGTAGATGCATATGCCCAGGGTTAATCTCGTTCCACGTATTCACAATTCCGATAAAAGGTTTATTATAAATCTCTTTTTCTTCTAAACCTAAACCACTAATAATTCCTAAAGTGGCATATACAAATGGTGTTTTTTTAATTGTTTCAAATAATTCATCGCTCCGTTTTTTCAAATTGACTTCTTCTTCGCTCATATTAATCTACATTCTAATTTTAAATTAAAATAAATTAAGCAATATTAATTTTAATATAAGATTTATATATTAAATAAGTAGATATATCAATTATCTACTGTTAGAAAAAAATGAAAAATATAAACTAATTTTTTATTCTCTTCCCAATCGTTCGATCCTTCTTATTTCTTTTATTCGTTTTTTACCTGCGATTCTTTTCTTAATAATAATTATCCCTGCTACCGCTGCCCCTCCGGAGACTCCTATTATGGTAAGACCAATAGGGCTTGTTAAAAATTCCACAAGAACAAAACCTTCCTTAGGTTTTTTCCCATCATCATCGTCATCTCCATCTGTCGGTATTATAGGAAGAAATTGAGATTTAATCACAGTTACATTAGCGAATCCAATATTTCCTACTGTATCATTACAGTAAAAGATAATAGTAATAACTTTTCCATAATCAATAGAATTCCACATTTCTTTCCAATCTTCTTCATCTATCGTATCGTTTGAAATGAATTGACGATTCTCAGTATAATCAGTTCCATTGAATAATCTGTACCACATTGTATCATTATTTGCCTCAAAAACAATTATGATAAATTTTGGAGGCGAACTATATACGGATTGATTCACAATAGGCTTGATTATCGTAATCTCTGGAGCTATGATATCTTTTCTTACAATAACTTCTGCCATTCCAATGTAACCTAAAGAATCATTCGCAAAAATTCGGATGATGATAGTTCCATTACTCATTTGATTCCAAACAGTCTGATTAACTTTACCATTCCATGTATAATTATCAGTATAATCCGTGTTATCCGTTCTATTTATGAGCATATACCACTGAGCATCAATACCCCTCACATCCTTAAAAATCACATCGCAATCCGCCAAACCTGGTGCGGTTGAGTTAAATAGATCATTTGGATCAGGATCATTGATAACTATTAAAGGTCCCAGAATATCCTTCCTAATCGTTGTAGAATTCATCCTCAAATTGCCGAAGGTATCATTCGCATAGAATTCGATAATGACCGTACCATTCGGACAGTTGTTCCAAGCATTTTGATTAATTTGTCCTGTTCTTTCTAAGCCTATACCGGGAATAGTGTAATTTATTGACCACTCGGTACCATTCCAGAGCCGATACCATGTATCATCTAAATAAATATCAATAATTGTTAATTTGTATGAAGGAGCCGTCGCGCTTAATAATTTATTATTTTTAGGCTCAATAATCGTGATATATGGTGCAATAGAATCTTTAGATCTCGATAATCTCCAGAGGTCATTCAAATACCCAATAACACCTGATTCGGCATAACCATCTCCTCCGAATAACCATAAGTTTCCGTTCGTATCCGTCCAAGAAACAGAATAGGATCTAGCTCCCGGATAATTTGCTATATCAGGAACTCCCATCGTGCCATATACGCCATATGCATCTGTGGTGTTATTCCCTGACATCCATGCCCACTCCTTTGAAGTGATGTCAAATCTCCAGAGGTCATTAAAATCCCCACCAAAGAATGAATTCCCACCTCCGAATAACCATAAGTTTCCGTCAGTATCCATCCAAGAAACAGAACCGTCTCTACCTCCCGGATAATTCGCCATATCAGGAACTCCCATCGTGCCATATACACCATCCTGATTTGTGGTTTTATTCCCAGATATCCACGCCCACTCCTTTGAGGTGATATTAAATCTCCAGAGGTCATTTAGCTGCCCACTACCTGATTCGGCACAACCAGAACCTCCGAATAACCATAAATTTCCGTCCATATCAGTCCAAGAAACAGAACCCCCTCTACCTCCCGGATAATTCGCCATATCAGGAACTCCCTTCGTGCCATATACGCCATATTCACTTGCGGTTTTATTACCTGACATCCACGCCCACTCCCTTGAGGAGATGTCAAATCTCCAGAGGTCATTCAATATCCCAGGACCACCTGATTCGGCATAACCAAGACCTCCGAATAACCATAAGTTTCCATCCGTATCCGTCCAAGAAACAGAAACGAATCTACCTCCTGGACAATTCGTAATATCAGGAACTCCCTTCGTGCCATATACGCCATATTCTACTATGTTTTTACCCCCTGACATCCATGCCCATTCCTTTGAGATAATGTCAAATTTCCAGAGGTCATTCAACCACCCAATATTACCTGATTCGTTATAACCCCAACCTCCGAATAACCATAAATTTCCGTCCGTATCCGTCCAAGAAACAGAATAATTTCTAGCTCCTGGATGATTTATCACATCAGGAACTCCCTTCATGCCATAAAAACCAGTTTGATTTGGGATTTTACTCCCTGACATCCACGCCCACTCCTTTGAGGTGATGTTAAATCTCCAGAGGTCATTCAAAGACCCACTACCTATTTCAGCATAACCACCTCCTCCGAATAACCAAAAATTTCCGTCCATATCCGTCCAAGAAACAGAACCAAATCTAGCTCCCGGATAATTCGCCATATCAGGAACTCCCCTCGTGCCATATACACCATTTTGATTTGGGATTTTATTCCCTAACATCCAACTCCAATAATATTTCGGTCCAATATCTTTTCTTACAGTAACTTCTGCCATTCCAATGTTGCCTAACGAATCATTCGCAAAAATACGGATAATAACAAATCCATTATCCATATAGTCCCAGACGAATTGATCCACCTCGTCATTCCACGTATAATTTTCCGTATAGTGATTGCTGTCTGTTGCATTTATAAGCATATACCATTTAGCATCAATACCACTCACATCACTAAAAATTACGTCGCAATCTGCCAAACCTGGTGCGGTTAAGGAAAATAATTTATTCGGAGTGGGAGCATTAATAGTTATTAAAGGTCCCAAATTATCTTTTCTCACTAAAACATCATCAGAACCCATCAATCCGTTTGTTCTGTTCAAAAAGAATCGAATAATAACCGTCCCATTTTCAAATTGATTCCATAAATTGTATTGAATTTTGTCTTCAATTAATCCAGGAGTGACGGTCTTAGAATATGTGAAATTGTTGGTATAATCATTACTGTTTGTTCCATTTATGAGCATATACCATATGGTATCTAGGTTATCTCCCAATACTGAAATCGTGAAATTCATAGTATTTTTCCCAAAAATATCATTTAAATCAGGTTGAGTAATAAAAATTAATGGATCTACAATATTTTTCAATACAGTAACTTCTGCCATTCCAATTTTGCCTAATGAGTCATTCGCAAAAATACGGATGATTACGGTACCATTACCCATTTGATTCCAAGCAGTTTGATTAATTTCACCATTCCACGTATAATTCTCCGTATAGTGATTGCTGTCTGTTCCATTTATAAGCATATACCAACGAGCATCAATACCACTTACATCACTAAAAATTACATCGCAATCTGCCAAACCTGGTGCGGTTGAGGAAAATATTTCAAATAGAACAGGATCATTAATAGTTATTATAGGACCTAAAATATCCTTCCTAATACTGGTAGAATCCACCCTCAAATTACCGTAAGTATCATTCGCATAGAATTCGATAATGACAGTACCATTCGGACAGTTGTTCCAAGCATCTTGATTAATTTGTCCGGTTCTTTTTGAGACTATTCCCGGAATCGTATAAGTTATTGACCACTCAGTACCATTCCAGAGCCGATACCAAGTATCATTTAAATGAGCATCAATAAAGGTTAAGTTGTATGAAGGAGCCGTCGCATTAAATAATTTATTAGATCTAGGCTCAATAATCGTGATATATGGAGCAATACAATCTTGAAATCTCCAGAGGTCATTCATATTCACCTCAAAACCTGATTCGGCATAAGGATACCCTCCGAATAACCATAAATTTCCGTCCGTATCCATCCAAGAAACAGAACCCGTTCTAGCTCCCGGATAATTCGCCGTATCAGGAACTCCCTTCGTGCCATATACGCCATATTGATTCAAGGTTTTACTCCCTGACATCCACGCCCACTCCTTTGAGGTGATATCAAATTTCCAGAGGTCATTCAAATAATCAAAACTTCCTTCGTTAAAACCATAACCTCCGAATAACCATAAATTTCCGTCCGTATCCGTCCAAGAAATAGAAGCTTCTCTACCTCCCGGATAATTCGCTATATCAGGAACTCCCTTCGTGCCATATACGCCAAAACTCCACATGGTTTTATTTCCTGACATCCACGCCCACTCCTTTGAGGTGATGCTAAATCTCCAGAGATCATTCAAATACCCACCAAAACCTGATTCGATATAACCACTTCCTCCGAATAACCATAAATTTCCATCCGTATCCGTCCAAGAAACAGAAGCGTATCTAGCTCCTGGATAATTCGCTATATCAGGAACTCCCTTCGTGCCATATACGCCGCATTCCTCTGTGGTTTTATTCCCTGACATCCACGTCCACTCCTTTGAGCTGCTGTTAAATCTCCAGAGGTCATTCAACTCCCCAACACTCCCTGTTTCGTTATAACCATAACCTCCGAATAACCATAGATTTCCGTCTGTATCCATCCAAGAAACAGAACTGGATCTACTTCCTGGATAATTCGCCCTATCAGGAACTCCCTTCGTGCCATATACGCCATTTTGATTTAAGGTTTTATTCCCTGACATCCACGCCCACTCCTTTGAGGTGATATCAAATCTCCAGAGGTCATTCAGCCGCCCATAACCACCTGATTCGGCAAAACCATAACCTCCGAATAACCATAGATTTTCGTCCGTATCCATCCAAGAAACAGAACCAGATCTGGCTCCCGGATAATTCGCCCTATCAGGAACTTCTTTCGTGCCATATGTGCCATTTACATTTATGGTTTTATTCCCTGACATCCACGCCCACTCCTTTGAGGTGAGGTTAAATCTCCAGAGGTCATTCAACTGCCCATAACCACCTGATTCGGCAAAACCACCTCCTCCGAATAACCAAAAATTTCCGTCCATATCCGTCCAAGAAACAGAACCAGATCTGGCTCCCGGATAATTCGCCCTATCAGGAACTCCCTTTGTGCCATATATACCATTCTCATCACCAGTTTTGTTCCCTGACATCCATGTCCAATCATAGTTCGCTCCCGCTGCTTTTCTTGGAGGTTCTAATTTGAAATCATTCCTATCTTCTTCAGTTATTTCATTCTTTATTGCTAGACGTTCTGAATTTCCCAAATTAGGATACTCATTAGTTATGATGCTTACTCCTATTAAAAATATCAAAAGCCCCCATAAAAGTACGATTTTTTTATTCATTGCTATAGTTCAATTATAAAGGATTCAAATAAAATATCAAAATAATGAAAATGATTTTTTGTCGATATTTTCTATTATTGATTTATCTGTATAAAAACATGACGGTTTTTAATTTCCTAAAAAATTAAATTTAAGATTATAAGGGAAATCCATATTATTCATCTCACAAATCCCACAAAAAGGATATAACTCTAATCGGAATCGATCTTTCTCTCAGATTAAGAATTCAGAAATTTGATTAGTTATTTATTTATTTACTAATTAATTCATTTATTCATTTATTAACTAATAGTGGTTAACTTGAAAAATAAATTTATTATTATGAACAGAGAAGATAATTGTGCTACTGCTTTAGCGACAATTTCTAAAGATGCTGAAATAGAAATAAATGGTACTCGTATTAAATTAAATGAAGATATTGAAATTGGTCATAAAATCACCTTAAAGGATCTTAAAAAAGGAGATTTAATACTAAAATATGGAGAAATTATTGGAATTGCGATAATAGATATAAAAGCAGGGGATTGGATTCATACACATAATATAAAAAGCCATTATTTGGAGAAGATAAAAAATGACTGAGGAATTTATGGGATTTCCACGGCCAAAAGGACAAGTGGGTATTAGAAACAAAATTGTTATCTTGCCCAGTGTTGTTTGCGTTAATCACGTTGCTCAACAAATTGCAAAAAAAGTTGAAAATTCTGTTGCAATAACTCATCCTCTTGGATGTGGGCAATTTGGACATGATTTTAATTATACAATTAAAACTTTGGCAGGTTTAGCAACAAATCCAAATGTATTTGGAGTAATAGTTATTGGACTTGGCTGTGAGAATCTTACAAGTAAGAAGTTAGCAAGACAAATAAAGAGAGCAAAAAAACCAGTAGAATTTTATGATGTACAAGAAATTAATGGTGGAACAATAGGCGCTATTGAAAAAGGAGTGGAAATTGGAAAAAAAATGCGAGAAGAGAGTGCGGAACTAAAGAGAGAACCTTTTGATTTTTCCAACTTGATTTTAGGATTAGAATGTGGTGGATCTGATTCAATTTCAGGAATAACTGCAAATCCTGCAGTTGGAATTGTTTCAGATAAAATTGTAAGCCTTGGAGGTACATCAATTCTTCCAGAGTTTACTGAATGGATTGGTACTGAACATTTATTAATGAAAAGAGCAGTGGATCAGAATGTTGCAGATAAAATTCATTCTGTTATGAATTCATTTCTTGACAGTACGATGAAGATTGGCATTGATTTCCGAGGAGTTCAACCAACTCCAGGAAATATTGCGGGAGGGTTAACAACTATTGAGGAAAAATCTTTGGGTACAATAGCAAAAGCAGGAAAGGTACCAATCCAAGGAGTGTTAGAATATTCTGAAGCACCAAAGAAAAAAGGATTATGGTTAATGTTTGAACCTGGGTTAGATGTAGAATCCATGACAGGACTAGCAGCAGCAGGAGCTCAAGTAATCATTATGACAACTGGAAGAGGGAGCCCTACGGGTAATCCAGTTTCACCAGTTATTAAGATCTGCGGAAATCCAAAAACATGTGATTGGATGAAATGCAATATTGATGTGGATGCGAGCAGTATTATCACAGAAAATAAAAGTGTAGATGATATAGCCCAAATTTTAGGGAAAAAATTAATTGATGTTTGTAATGGAGAACAAACTCAAGCAGAGGTTTTAGGGTTTGAGGATATCGCGATATGGAGGGTTATGAATTTTCCCTTTTCTGCGTTTAAAATATGATCCCTATGGATATGATAATTTGTAGGGGATATAATTATTTTTAAATATATTAAATACATTAAATAACTAAGTTTATTTTTATGAGGTAAGATATAAGATGGAAACTTCAAGGAATATATCCCAGACTATACTTTCATTTTTATTAGTATCTATTGGAATGATGACAACAATAACCTTTGGATTCGTGCCACTTCTTAATTATTTTGAAAAATATATGACTGTATTGTATGCATTATTCTTTTGGGCACCTATGGGCTTATCTTGTTTAATTTTTGGTAAATTAAAACTCATTGATAGAGTAAAAAAGAAGGAATTTTTTTGTTTTTCTTACATAATCTGGGGAATTCTAGTTTTGATTCTTAATTTTTCAAGCTCAAATATGATTTTATCGATTATTCTTGTAATTATTTTGGGTTCACTGACGGCGATAAATGTAATCAGTGGAGCAAATTATATAAGCGCCAATGTTCCTATTAATCGAAGAGGATTTACAGCAGGAATTTTTCTTGGAATCGGGTGGGGTCTTGTTGCCTTAACAGCTTATATATCTTTCATAGATTTACATATTAACTTTATTATTTTGGCTGTTTCAAATATTATGGTTGGATTCATTAGCTTTCTACTTATTAATTCAGGAAAAGTAGAAATAATGTGGAAACAGATGTTTTCGATACCGAGAGATTACAATGTACGTAAAAATATGATGATTTTTTGGTTAAGTTCATTAGTTTTTTCTACCTTTTTAGGAATCATTGTATTTTTACTAGGAACTACAATGAGATTTGATGAATCTTTAGAATCATTCTATCTCGAAAATTTTATTTATTATTTTGAAACTGCAGAATCATATAATTTAGGTCTTGTAAACTTTGATTTCATCGCAGTCGGAGCTATGAATTTAATTTTGAGCCCAATTCTAGGTCGTTTAATGGATAAATTTGGACGTAAACCTATTTATTTTCTTTCAAATCTTCTTATTCCAGGATGTTTGATATTATTAGCTTTTTGGAGATCCTTTGAGGTTATTGTTATTACTTTAGTTATATATTCTATGATATGTGCGAGTTATGTTATAATAGAATGTACTGTTTGGTCTGATTTAGCTCAAGAAGATAATATTGGACAATTTAATGGTTTAGGATGGAGTTCAATGGGATTAGGTGGAGCACTCGGATTTTTAATGGGATATATAATTACAACGCCGGCATTCCTCGCGCAAATTGATCTGTTGGTTGTTATGACAATTATCGGATTAAGTGAAATCTCGATGATACCATTCATCTCTATGCGTGATTCTTTACCTCCTGCAGAGGAAATGGAATGGCAAAAAGAGATTTTACACATATATGTGATTGCTGAAGGAGGAATTGTTATGTCTGATTTTTCCTTTTTAAAATGGCGAGAGAAAAAAGATCCCTTAATACAAAGAAAAACAGAAGAATTTGATCCTAATCTGTTTAGCGGCGGGATCTCTGGTGTGAGTACAATGCTGAGAGAAATGATTGATTCTCAACAATCTAAATTGAAAGTTATAGACCATGAAGATAAAAAGTTAATATTTGAATATGGAAAAGGATTTACCTCTGTTTTAATCTCATCTAAAGATCTTAAAATCCTCCGAAATAAACTAAAAACTTTAACTGAGGAAATTCAAAATGTTTTCTCGGAACAAATAGAACACTGGGATGGAGACCTAGACAAATTTTTACCGGTAAAAACAATGATTAAAAACCGTTTCGAAATAAATTAATAATAGGAGATTTAATTAGTGAGTTCGGTAAAAATAGAGAAAGTTGTAAACACTCTAAAATCGCTCCCAATTCCAAGAAAATGGCCAATCAGTGTCGTTTCTGGGATAATAGTAATTAGTGTATTTTGGAGTTTTACTATCATATCAATACTTTTTTTCCCTACGACATATAATCCTTTTGTAAACTGGGTTTCTGATCTAGGATCTCATTCAAAAAATCCAAAAGGTTCCGTCTTTTTTAATATTGGATGTATAATATCAGGAATTGCTATGTTCCCATTCTTTGCGGGGCTCTATGAGTGGTATATAGGGGGTCGAAGAAATAAAATACTTACAATATTAACTCAAGTAGCAGGGTTCTATACTGCATTGGCAATGATGATGGTAGGAGTATTTCCAGATGATTATTTGGAAATACATATTTTTTGGTCTATGAGTTTATTTACGATAACCGTTTTAACTTTTTTTTTACCTTCCTATGCATTATATAAATTTAAATTCACAAGAAACATTGCTATATTCGGTTTTATTGCCACTATCATTAATTTAATCCTCTGGTTTTGTATAATTCCTATTATGGAATGGATAACAATCTTGGTATGCTTTCTTTTTATTGGAGCAATAATTCAGAGTATGCAGAAACGAATTGAAAGATTACGGTTTGTCCGACATCAACATATAGAATTACCAAAAAAGAGAAAAAAGAAAAAAAGAAAATAACTTTCGTCGAGTTTAGTAGTTTCACTTATTTTTTCCAGCTATTTGAGGAATTTTTGAAGTTTCTCTTTAAACTCATTAAAAAAAGTGACATCTCCATCCCAAGATATAATTGCATTGATATCGTATAATCCTTCGAAGATTTCCACTATATTTTTAGATAGTTTTTGAATCTTTTTATCTTTAATTTTAGAATCAGTTCTAAAAACAAGAATAGCATTACCATCATGCGACTTTCCGAAACTTAGCTTATCATTTTCTAACATTAAACTTTGTAAACCCTTACTTGTAAGTTGTTGAGAAAAGGTTTTAATGGCTGACACTATCCCCCCCATAAGTGTTTTATCTAAGGTTTGCTCGTCGCCACTAAATTCCGCTATTGGAAGCCCATCCTTTGAAAAAAGCCAAAATTGTTTAATAATTGACGGCAAAATTCATTATACTCTTATTTATGATATTTTTAAAATATTACTCTTTTATTAATTTTACTTGTTTATTATATTGATAATTTTTTTTTAAATAGGTAACTTAATTATGAAATTGCTCCCTAATCCTCTCCCTTGAGATTCAACCCAAATTTTGCCGCCATGTAAATCTATAATTTCTTTTGAAATAAAGAGGCCTAACCCTGAGCCTGTTATATCTATATATTCAAGTCCTTCTTCTTCATTTCTTTCAATTTTACAGAATCTTGTGAAAATTATGGCCATCTCTTCCTTAGTTAAACCTACTCCTGTATCGGCTACAGTTATTTTAGCCCAATTATTATCTTTTTGTAAACTTATAGATATTTTACCTTGAGGTGGTGTGTTTTTAATGGCATTCGACAAAAGGTTTGTAATTACTTGATTAATTCTCATAGGATCTATCTCTAAATAAACACTGTCTGGAATCTCAAGATTAAGCGTGATATCTCTATTTTTAATTAAAAAGTTCATATCAGCTGAACATTCTTTTATTATCTCGCTTAAATTGCTTTTTTGTTTTTCCAATGAGAGCATCCCATATTCTAGTCGAGATAAGTCAAGCAATTTGTTAATTAACGATTTTAATCGTCGACCCCCCCTGTCAATCATCCTTATTATCTCATTAATTCCCTTATCTAATAATTTGTCTTCATATTCATCTAAAAGAAGCTCTGTCCCTCCACATACTGGAATTAAGGGGGTTTTAAGCTCATGCGATACTCTAATAATTAGATTTTTTCTAATTTGATCTAATTCTTTTAATTTTTTAATTTCTTCTTTAACTAGGGCCTCGGCGTTCTTACGCTCAGTAACATCATTCATAAGCAATTGCAAATATTTTTTTTCACCGATTTTAACAAGTGATGATTGTAAATTTACCCATATCAAGTGACCCTCTTTATGGTAGATTTGTATATCTAAACGATGTAAGTCTTTTCCTTCAAAGAATTGTTTGAAAAGATGATCTGTCATTTCTATGTATTTAGGCTCAATTGCTGAGAGATTTCTATAGTTTCTGCCGATTAATTCTTGTTTTTTATATCCAGTTATTCTTTCAGTTGCGGGATTACAATCAGCAATTATACCCTCAGGATTTATTAAAAGTATAGAACTAGGCGTATTCTCAAAAAGAAAGCGAAATTTTTGTTCAGATCGTTCTAAAGTTTGTTCAAAACTCTTACGTTCTGTTATATCTTGTACTAAGATTTGTATTAGGGTTTCTTTTTCTATTTTTATTAAAGAACAACGTAAACTTAGCCATATAACATCTCCAATTTTCCTATACACTGGAAATTCAAACGACTCTTTGGTTTCCCCTTTCATTATTATTTTGGAAATTTTTTCGAATATCGGAAAAAGATGTCTGTTTTTATTTGTTATTGAAAGAATTTCTCTGAAATTTTTTCCAATTATATCTTCTCTAGATTCTAAAGAGAGTATGTCATTTACAGCATTATTTAAATCTATAATATTTCCTTTCAGATCTAATAATCCTATGATATATGGAGAACTCTCAAATAAATGCCGATATTTTTCTACTGATTCTTTTAATTTCTGTTCTAATCTGTATTTTTCGGTGATGTCCACAAATGTACCTTCAATTTCTTTGGGCTTCCCTTCATTATCATAAATCATATGAGCATTTATTTCTATATTTATTTTTTCTCCATTTACTTTTTTTACTTGAATAATAAAATTCTTAATGAATCCTTGATTTATTAATCGTTCATAATAGATTTCTCGGTCTTCGGGATTACTGAAGAACTGAAACGCCTCTGAGCCAATTAAATTTTTGGAAGGATCAATTCCAAGGATTTCATTTAAGGCAGGATTTTGCATTAATAATTTTCCTTTAAATTCACCCTTATAGAAACCAACATCTAAATTATTAATCATATTACGATAATTCTCTTCAGATTCTCTTAATTTTTGCTCTGCATTTATTCTTTCTGTAATATCCTCTGTATGAACTAATACCAAGTCTGGAGGGATATAACTATATTTCACTAAAAGATCTTTTTCTTCTTTTAATATGTTGATATAATATTTCATCTCACGAGTAATATTGATTTTCTTTTCAAAACACCTATGCATATCTTTTAAGATATCCGGTCGATCTTTATACATCTCAGAAGCTTTAAATCCTAAATAATTTTCCACATCTCCAAGAGTACTTTTTTCCGCAGCATTATTATAATTAATTAATTTGAAATCATTTCCTACTTGTTGCCATGTATATGTTGGAACTGGCCCACCTTTAAAAAGTGCTTTAAATTTCTCTTCTGATTCTTTTAATTTTTGTTCTGCTTTTTTACGGTCTGTGATTTCTCTTGAAATCGTTAATATTTTCAAATTTCCTTCATTATCAAAATACATTTTACTTTTAATATCCATCCAGATCCAAGTTCCATTTTTATGTTTAAATCTTAATTCACGATTGTAAAATCCTTCTTTTCGAAGTTTAATTACGTATTTACTCATGTGTTTAGAATCATCTGGATGGATAAAATTTCCCGGGAATTTTCCAATCATATCATCTTTTGAATATCCTAATATTCTTAAATGAGTTGATTCGTTAATATATTCGATCTGAACTTTATCATTAAGAACGCGGATTAAATCATTAGCTGTTTCCGTAATTATACGATAATTTTCTTCTGAATCTTTTAATTTTTGTTCTGCTTTCTTACGGTCTGTGATTTCTCTTGAAATCGTTAATATTTTCCAATTTCCTTCATTATCAACAT
>JAHPZI010000027.1:35933-62302 GCA_019058295.1 Promethearchaeota archaeon
TCTGTGATTTCTCTTGAAATCGTTAATATTTTCCAATTTCCTTCATTATCAACATAAGATTTACTTTTAATATCCATCCAGATCCAGGTTCCATTTTTATGCTTAAATCTTCCTTCACGATTAGAAGATCCATATTTTTGTAATTCAAATGCATATTTACCAATTTGTTTATATTCATCTGGATGGGTAAAAATTCCAGCGAATTTTCCAATCATTTCATCTTTAGAATATCCTAATATTCTTAAATGAGTTAATTCGTTAATATATTCTATCTCAAATTTATCGTTAATAACGCGGATTAAATCATTCGCTGTTTCTGTAATTATACGATAATTTTCTTCTGATTCTTTTAATTCTTTAGTTTTCTCATCTATTAATTTCTCAAGGTGATCTTGATATATTTTTAATTCTTGCTCCGCCTTCTTGTGCTCGGTGATGTCTCTTGCAATACCATATACACCAATGATTTCTTCTTTATCATTTTTCAAGGGTTTATTACTAAATTGACAAGTTTTTCTACTATTGATAAAGGTTAGTTCAAATGTAGGAGATTCTCCATTTAGGGTTTTAGTAAAATTTTCTAGTGCTAACTTCCCATCTTCTTCTGAAAACAAGTGTAAGAAATTATATCCTATTATTTTATCTTTAGATAAACCAGTTAATTCTTCTGCAATCTTATTACAATAAATTACATTGCCAAATTTGTCTGTTTCATAAGCGATGTCATTCAGATTCTCTAAAAAATCTCTATATTGTTTTTCAGATTCTTTTAATTCTTTTTCAGCTTTCTTACGCTCGGTAATATCTATAGCAATACCCACCGTGCCTACAACATCTCCATTTTCATTAAATATGGGTGATTTTGTTGTCTCAAGATATTTCTCATTACCATCCTTATCTAGAATAGTTTCTTCAAGGGTTATTTGCTTCTTTCCTTCCATTACTACTCTATCATCTTCTTTGAACTTCTTGGCTGCCTCTTCTCCAAAGCAAACTGCGCAAGTATTATTCCTGAGATACTCAGGATCTATACCCACAACATTGCCAAATGTTTGATTGGCTAGAATAAAGTTAGAATCAGCGTCTTTGAGCCAAGCCATATGAGGAATATTATTAATAAAAGTTTCCATCTCCCTTATTTTCTGTTCCAGCTTCTGTTCAACATGTTCACGATTATTTTTCATTCTTTTTCATGCTAGAGTGATTTTTATCCTTCATACAATAGGCACAAATTATTTAGACACAATTAAAACAATAATAGTTAGATAATTAAACTCTTCGTAAAATCACTTAAAAATTTATATTTAAAATAATTCATTAATTGAATATTAAAATTTGATGTGTAATTATTTAAATATGAAAACATCAAATGATCATTTAAATTAAGTAAAAAGAGATAATATTATGACCGAAATTCAAAATGTTTATGAAAAGATCGAAAATATTGTAGGAACTAAATATGTATCCGATTCAAAACCAGTATGTTATTCTTACTCAATGAATTGCGATACAGTTTTACAAGGTATTCCAGATTTAGTTGTTCGTCCAAATACCGCTGAAGAGATCTCTGAAATTTTAAAAATAGCAAATCAAAATAAGATAATAATAACACCTAGAGGTGGAGGAGCAGATTTAACTGGGGGAGCAAAACCAATTGGTAAAGGGGGACTTGTACTAGATTTAACTCGAATGAATAAAATCTTAGATGTTGATGAGAAAAATCAGGTAGTTACAGTTGAAGTTGGAATATCTTGGAGTGAATTATGCGAACAATTAAGACACGTTGGAATTGGATACTATACGGGTTCAACTGGACCTGCCTCTGGATATTCAGCAACAATTGGGGGAGGCCTTTCAAATAATTCTGTTGGTGGTGGAGGAGCTGCCATGTATGGAGCAGTTACAGAACAATGTGTTGGTTTAGAAGTAGTTCTACCCACCGGAGAGATAATATATACGGGCGCAAAAGCTAACTCTTTTACCGATAAACAATTTACAAGGTTCGGATTAGGTCCTGATTATTCTGGACTATTTTTAGGAGATGTTGGAATTCACGGTATAAAGACAAAAGCATCTTTTCATTTATATCCACTACCAGAATATGCAGCATTTAACACGTACGAGATTAAAAAAACTAAAGAAAAAACACCCTCAGAAAGAGTTACAGATGTGATGATGCAATGGCAACAAAATCGTTTACCATTACATGATTTTTATTACTATCCTCCTGTTTTTGTCACATTATTGAAAGGAGGGGGAATATTTGCTCCTTTAAAAGACGCTAAAGTTAGAGGTGGTCTTTTATACTACACAACTGTGGCAAACACACAAAAGGAACTAGATTATAATGTAGAAAGAATAGAAAAAATCGCTAAAGATGCTGAATTTAGGCAATTAGGAGATACTTTAGAAGAAGGTAATTTTGGAAAATGGTTTTATGAAGAAGAAGGAAGATGGCAATGGGCTTATGGGTATTGGGGAATGACAGGAACTAGCGCAGGTACTTGCGGTTCTTGCCTAAAATGCCCAACTTATCAATTACCAGATTATATTAAATTATATGATGATTGGAATAAAAGAAATCTAAATAAACTCAATGAAGCTGGTGGCGGGAGTGCTAGTTTTATTGTATTTGGCGTTTATCCGACTTATTTAGATATAACAGGGGGTTTATTATTTCTTAATTCTGATCCAGAATTGAGAGAGAAACATTATGAAATATGGAAAGATCTAATAATAGCTCAGATAAAGGAAACAGGGGGAATCCATTACTGGATGGGAGAGATCATTGGAAGGGCATTAGTGGATTCTGGAGCGCTAACAGAAGAATATTATAATTTTATGATATCAATTAAAAAAGCCCTTGATCCAAAAGGAATTTTAAGCCCTGGGAAGTTTTATTTAGGAGATAAATACTAATTGGTGACTAATGTGAGTGATAGTAAAGAATATCAAGAAAGTGAAAGTAAAGAAAAATTAAAGAATTTAGAAGAATTGAGATCAGCTGCTTTTGCCTGTGTGCAGTGTGGTCAATGTAGAACGCCTCAAGCACCTTTTGCAGGAATATATTATGTATGCCCTGTATATCAAACTGAGATTACTCCAAAATTCGAACCATATTTCGCACGAGGGAAAAACCTCATTTTAAAAGGTTTATTATGGGGGGATTTAGAATTAACTCCAGAACTGAGCGAGATAATATTTCAATGTTCTCTATGTGGTGCATGTGAGGAGTTTTGTCATAATTCTTTTAATGAAAATATTAATTTTGCTAACCATAATTGGGCTGAAAATGTTAGAACTTATGAAGCACTGAGAGCAGATTTAGTAGAAGCAGGATTTGCATTAGAATCACATATACCTATGAACAAAGCTATGGTTGAATTATTGAATCCTTATGGTAGAGATAATAAAGAGAAGACTGAATGGACTGAAAAGTTGGATTTTAAAATAAAAAACGCTAGTGAAGAAAGTACTGAAGTATTATATTTTGTCGGATGCACAGCGGCATTAACACCTCAAGTTCAAAATGTTGCGATAGCTACAGCTAAAATATTACACAAATTGGGCGTAGATTTTTCTATCTTTGGAGAAAATGAGGTTTGCTGCGGAAGTGTAGCAATGCGGACGGGTGATAGGAAAGCCTTTGAAAAAGTGGCAGAAAAGAACGCTAAATTATTTAAAGAGAGAGGAATAAAGAAAATTATCACAAGTTGTGCTGGTTGTTATCGAACTCTTAAAAAAGATTATGGAGATAAATTAGAAGGGATAGAGATTTTACACACAGTCGAGTTTTTAGACGAACTAATTGCCCAAAAAAACCTTAAATTAAAAAAATTGGATATTAATATAACGTATCATGATCCATGTCATATTGGAAGACATATGGGGTTATACGAGGTACCAAGACGTATACTTAATAAAATCTCCAATCTCGTTGAAATGAAAACAAATCGAGAAGGTGCCATGTGTTGCGGGGCAGGAGGCGGTGTAAAGAAGGGCTTTCCTGAATTAGCTCTCGAAATGGCTAAAAATCGTGTTGAGGATGCTAAGGAAACTGGTGTAAAAATCTTAGTAAGTACATGTCCTTTTTGTTTTAGGAACTTATTTGACGCCATTGATGCGCTTAATTCTGACATAAAAATGGTAGATTTGGTAGAATTGTTTTTAGACGCTTTAGAAGATTAATAAAATTATAAATTTCTTTTTTCTTATACTAAAAATTTAACCTCAATAATCAGAAACAAGAAATATTATTTAACAATGGATGAAAAATTCATCGTAGGAGTAGATATTGGTGGCACTTGGATTCGGGTTGCGATAGGTACACTAGATTTAATAGATAAAAACATTAAAATTAAAATCACAGAAACCTTAAAGGAAAATAAATACTCAATAAGTAATTCTGTGTGTAAGCTGTTATCCGAACTATTATCAGAAAATAATATTAAAAGTGAACAGATTATAGGGATTGGGTTAGCCATGGCAGGCCCTATTGATATTATTAAGGGCGAAGGTTTTAACAATCCAAATTTAGGCTTTAGAATCGTACCCTTAAAAGAGCCCATTGAAGAAAAATTCCCAGGAATTCCGATATATTTAATTAATGATTGTAATGCAGCAGTATTAGGAATTCAATATTTTGAAGCGGATGATGATGAAAAAGAAAATCTTGTTTATATTACAGTATCAACTGGAGTTGGAGGAGGAGCTATTTGTAATGGTCACTTATTACTTGGAAAGGAGGGAAATGCGGTTGAAATTGGACATGGGATAGTTGAACCAAAAAGCACAATCCAATGTAATTGCGGTGCATATGGATGCTGGGAAGTATATAGTTCAGGTACAGGAGTTAAACTAAGAACATTAAACGCATTAAACGATGGAAATTTAAACGCAGATATTTTACTAGGTATAGTAAATGGAAACAAATCTAAAATCACAGCTAAAGAAGTATTTCAAGCAGCAAGAGAAGGAGATAATCTTTCTAAAAAAATTGTAGATGAGTGCATATTTTATTGTAAGGTTGGGATTGGATTGATAAACAATTATTACGATGTTTCAACTATATATTTTGGCGGTGCTATGATGAACGATGAAGAGCAAATAATTCCCCCATTAATTGAACAATTTGAGAAAGATCCAATTAAATTTACAATAAATCATCCACCCAAAATAAAAATAACAAAATATAGAGATGAAATTGGTGTAAGAGGCGCTTTAACTTTAGTTAAATACAAATCAGAAAATAATCCAATCTTGAAAGGCACTACATTTTAAAAAACTTGATTATAATGTCAAAAAAGCATTTTCATTGAAAAAAGATAAAAATAATATTTAATAAATCACCAATTAATATTGTCTTATTCTAATTTTATTTGTAATTAAAGATATTAGGTGAAGAAAAATTAGTATTGATTGGGTTAAATGTAAGGAATCCCCTAAAAAAGCACAAAAAGTAGAGGGAAGAATTCTTTTAGAGTTTAGAACGAAAGTTAACGATTTGGCTAGAGATTTGGATAAAAATAAAAAAGAACTAATCTTAACTAAAGAAAAACTAAAAGCTACAGTAAAAAATTTAAATGAGTTAAACGAAAAAAATGCTTCTGGGGAAGATGAAATAGCAGAATTAAAAAAAAAATTAAGACAATCTGAGACAAAAGTTTCTAATGAAATAATAAAGTTGGATACTTCTTCAGAAAAGTCCTCTAAATTGAAACAAGCACTTGACGAAAGGGATAATGAAATCAAGAGATTGAAAGATGAATTACAAAAGAAAGAAGAAGAAATTATAAGTATAAAAGGAATAAAATCTGAGGCAGAAGAAAAAGATAAAAAATTAAGTAATATGATTGAACAATCAAATACTTTGGCACAACAGTTAAAAGAGAAGGAGAAAGAAATTGAAACTTATAAAAGTAATTTTGAAACCAAGGTTAAGGAATTGAATGATTTAACTGAAAAATTTGAAACTTTAGATAATCTATTGGAAGAGTCTCAATCAGCTCCAAATCTTATAGAAAAAATTAGAAAAAAAATGCAATATAAAGGATTTCTTTCTGATAGAGAATTAGAAGAACTATTGGAATAAATTCTAAAAAAGAATTTAAATTAATCAAATCACTTTAAGGAATCCAATCATAATCCATATTTTGATTATCCAATATTTTTTTTATGAGAACTTTAAAACTCTCGGAAATGTTGTAATTTTCTTTTGAAGAGCATCTGAAAAAATCCTTCTCATCATGTCTATATAAGAATTGATCAATTACTAAATCATTAATCTTATCAGGACCAAGTTCAGAACCAATTTCAGATTCAGTTTGAATTAAGTCGTACTTAGTTCCTAACACAACTCGAGGAACTTTATTTTTATCAACATTATTAAAGAGTCGATCGTACCACCAATCCAATCTGATTAAGCTCTGCATATTAATGAGAGAAAAGACCATTAATACCCCATTCACACCATTAATATAAGAAGGAAATAGTATTTGAAATTGTTCTTGCCCCCCAAAATCCCAAATTGTTGCAGAGACGAGTGAATGCTCGTTTTTAACTATAATTGGAAGTTCATAACTATAAAAATCAATCCCAATGGTCAATTTCGTATTATCATCATATTTATTTAAGCAAAGCCTATTTGCATAGCATGTTTTCCCGATTCCTCCAGATCCTAAAATGCATATCTTAAAAACGTATCGGCTATCTGATGGGGATATCATAAATTTTTCCGAGTCTTATTTGTTCTCTAAACCCTCTTAAATCATGAGAGCATATTAGATAGAAAGATTTGTTAAAAATATAAATTTGCTTTTTTTACTTACTAAAATGTAGAAATTGAGAGATATGAAAAAATTCTTAGGTCATATAATATCTAATTAAAAAGTAAATTATTATAACTAATTAAATTCAATTTTTTAATATTGATATAAATTTAAAAAAAACCTTAGCTTAATTTAATAATGAATCCTAAAATCATAAGTATAGAATTGACTCCAATACATGTCCCATTTAAAGAAGCAGTAAGACATGCATTGGGAGAAACTGAAGGGGGTTTAGGAATGGCAATTCCAGCTGAAGAACCTTGGTTAGGGGGAGATTTTGTTATTTGTAAACTTATTGCCGATGATGGTAATATTGGGATTGGAGAGTCATTTGTTTGGTTACCGGAGTCAGGTTTATTACCTGATCAAATTATTAGCGTTATAAAGCAATCCTTGTATAGATATGTTATAGGGGAGAGCCCCTTCAATATTGAGAAGATACGATATAAGATGAATATTAATGCTGCATTAAATGAGGTTGCTAAAGGGCTTTTAGACATGGCATGCTATGATTTAATGGGAAAAATTTCGGGACGACCTGTATATGATCTCATAGGAGGAAAAACTGTAGATGAGATTCCGCTCACAGCACTTATACCACTTGCCGATCCTATGTTAATGAGAGGAATTGCTAAAAGTTATTACAAACGAGGGTTTCGGACTTTTCGATTAAAACTTGGAAATAGCATAGAAGAAGATATTGAAATTTGTGAAATAATAAGAAAGGCTTTAGGTTCTAAAGTAAATGTGCGCGTTGATTATAATCAGGCATATCCTAATCCTCATGAAGCAATTCGGGCCATTAAAGCAATTGAACCATTTGGTATTGATTTTGCTGAACAACCAGTACGTAATAATGATTATCTTGGCTTAGCTCATGTACAAAAGCGTGTGGTTACCCCTTTAATGTCGCATGAAGATTTTTTTACATTGCGAGATTTTATTACATTAGTAGAGCTGGGAGCTGTAGGAGTCCTCGGATTAAATTCCACACGACCGGGAGGAGTCACAAACGCCCTAAGAGCCTTAGATTACGCTGAACAAAGAGGTCTTGGCGCTGTGATACACGATCAACCTCTAGGTATTGCTTCTGCTATGCATATCCATATAGCTACAGCTAGGTATCATTCCTTTACTTATGCCGCTGAACTTTTTGGGGCAGAAATGATGGAGGACGATCTCATTACAAAACCTCTAAATTTAGAAGGTATGGCTAAAATACCTGAGGGGCCAGGCTGGGGGATAGAACTTGACGAGAAAGCCTTAGAAAAATATACTACGAGCCCTACTATAACTTTAAAATAATAACAAAAAAAAGTGGATGTCGGCTTCAAAATGAATAATCTAACAATTAATCTCTTTTATAACTGCACTCTCTTAACAGTCGATAAAAATGATTCCAAGGCAGAAGCGATGGCTATTTTTGAGGATAAAATCTTATCTATCGGAGAGGAAGGCGAAGTTCGTAATGAATTAGATATTTTCAAAAAAGAATCAAATAAAAATATTAAAATAATAGAAAAAAACTTAGATGGAGCTTGCATAGTCCCTGGTTTTATTGATGCACACATGCATCCTGTTCTGGCAATCTATTTTAAAACCCAGGTCAATTTGTGGCATGTAAAAAGCTATTCTGAATTAAAGGCAGTTTTAAAAAACGAAAATAGGATCAGGGAAGAAAATGAATGGATTTTTGGTTACAATCTATTGGAACAAAGATTTGAAGATCCAGTTGAACATTATTTTCCAGATAGATATAAATTAGATGAAATGTGCCCCAATAGACCAGTTATCATCCTTAGATATGACGGACATATCTGTTCTGTAAATTCAATTGCATTAGAAAAAATAGGCATTAATAAAGAAAATGCTAAAGAATTCACTCCAGACTCAGGAGAAATCCAATTAGATGAGGAGGAACCAACAGGTGTTTTTACAGAAGAGGCCACATCTTATGCATTAGAAAATCTCTCGATGCCTAGTAGAGAACGATTTATAGAGGCTGCTAAAAAATTTACGTATGAACTAGCGACTTTTGGGATTACAACCTGCGGCGTTATTATTCAAATAGACGAAACGGGAATTTCAGGAAAAATTGGACGTTTAGAATTACCTTTTATAAAATTTATAATTAAAGAAGGCGTAATCGAGCAAGATTTTGTCTTTTATTTAGCAACTTACAAACCTAAGAAAATAAATAAAGTTAAAAGATCTTTTTTTAAATTATTTGGTGAGGACAAAAGATATACTATTGGAGGTCTAAAAGTCTGGGCTGATGGTAGTTTTGGAGCGTCTACAGCATACATGTTTGAGTCTTTCACGGATTCACCCGAAGGAAAAACGGGATTTATGATAATAGAGAAGGATAAGCTCTATGAATTATTCAATGAGACATATAAACTGGGTTTTCCTATTGCTTGCCATGCAATAGGTGATCGAGCAAATAGAATAGTAGTGGATGTTTTCAGAGATGTCATTAATGAGAATAAAAAAAATAAATTATTAAGATGCCGGATTGAGCATGCATCTCTTATTAATGAAAATACTTTGGCTGATGCTGCAGATTTACGTTTAATTATCGTAAGTCAACCGTCATTTATAAATAGCGAATATACATGGATTGAGAAACGATTAGGTCCTGAAAGAATCAAGTATGTGTATCCATTTAAATCTATAATTGATTCAGGAGTCATTTTAGCTGGAGCCTCCGATGCACCAATCGAATCTCCTAATGTATTGGAAGCATTCCATGCATGTGTTACAAGAAATGGTTTTGTCCCAGAACAATCTATTTCCATTTTTGAAGCTCTTAGGATGTTTACATATAACGCTGCCTATGCGCTCGGGCAAGAAACCATAAAAGGGAGTCTTGAAAAAGGAAAATTAGCAGATTTTGTTATATTAGACCATAATATTATGACTCAACCAATAGATAAATTGAGAGAACTTAAAATTATCGCTACCTATCACCGTGGTAAACAGATTTTTCCATTGGAATAATGAAAACTTTTTAGAAAATTCAATTAAATTAAAGTGAAGATAAAATAAATGAGTAATATAAATAATGATGATATTTTCATCGAGGACAACTCTTCTACTGGGATACATCTTTCATACGCTCTTGGGAGTTTTTTCAATGATTTTGTTGCTACTGCTTTAAGTATATATGTGTTTAAATTTTATGAGACGGAAGTCTTCTTACCTATTGCATTTATAACATTAGCAATTGTTATTTATGGCTTCTGGAACATGATTAATGATCCTATAGCAGGTCACATCTCAGATAGAAACATACAATTTATGAAAACTAAGGGAAAAAGATTTTCATGGTTCATAATCACAGCAATTCCTTGTTCCCTAATTTTTGTGTTTATTTTTACTCCCCCTGTAAGCAACGAATTTATAATATTTTTATGGGCGCTAGCATTTTTGTGTATTTTTGATACATTATTTTCATTTTTGACGATTAATTGGCAAGCCATCTTTCCTGATAAATTTCGATCACAGAAGGAACGTACTAAAGTTGCTGGGTTTCAAATTCTTTTCTCCTTGCTCGGTTTGAGTTTAGGAATGATAATACCTTTGCTAATCATTACAACAGGGCCTCCTGGGACAAATATTGAATCTTATTTCATTACAGCTTTAATAATAACAATTATTTGCGCCATTACTGTCTTAATTATGTTACCTGGTATGCGTGAAAACAGAAAAATGATAGATCGTACCTTTCAGATCGAAAATAGAGAAGATCGTGAACCTTATCTTAAAATATTGAAATATGCTGTTAAACAAAAAAATTTCATGGCATATCTTTTTGCTTATCTCGCACAAGCGACCGTGATGGCACTATTACTAGCATCAATTCCTTATTGGGCGCAATATATTACAAAAATTACTCCAATGGAAGAATTTATTTTATTATTAGTATTTCTCTTAGCAAGCGTGGTTTCTGCTCCAATATGGATAAAAGTAGCTCGAAAATACGGGAACAGAATCGGATATATGTGTGGAACTGGGGGAACAGCCCTTTTTCTAACAATTGCAATGTTTATTACAGATTTTTACGGAATAATGCTAGGTATGGTTTTAATTGGATTCTCTATGGGTGCTACTTGGACCCTAATCTATGCATGTTTTTCAGATGTTATTGATGAAATTGTAGTTGAAACCGAAAAAAGAGATGAAGGAGTTTATTATGGATTACGTACGTTTTTTGGACGCCTTTCCATCGTAATTCAGGCTTTAACATTCGGAATAATACACATTCTTACTCGTTTCAATCCAAAAGCTACTGTTCAATCACCTCTAGCGCAGTGGGGAATTCTTATTGGTATGTTTGCAGTCCCTGCTTTCTTTTATTTTATAGGATTCCTATGTATGTGGAAAATATATGATCTTAAGCCCGAAAAAGTTCAAATTATTAAAAATAAATTGAAAGAACTAAAGCTTTAATAATTATAGAGAAATTAAGTATTTTTTAATTTCAAAAACCAATAATTAATCCTTTATTGTTTCTAGAATCGAGATAATTCTATATAATGTTGTTCGTGCCGCAAAGGGGATATTAGGGTCCTGTGAAAGGTCATCCACTAAATACATAACATTTGAGGCGAGAATTCCAGCGGTTTCATCGCTGTCGTATAACATATTTATACCTTTTTGAGCCACTCTTTTAATATTTCGAGGAACAGAGCGATCTTGAAGCATACCATTAAGCAGGTCCTCTACATTTTTAAGGCTTTTTTCTATTGCTTCACTAAATTTTTTTCGTGGCATTGAAGATCACTTTCCTTAGAGGTTTTAGTGAAAGGGTAAAAATCAATAATTGAAATAGTTTATTAGAGTTTATTAGTGAAATATTTATTAGAATTTAATTTTTTTGATTTTATAAAATAGCTAAAAAATGAGTTAAGTTAAAAATTGTTTTTTATAAATATTTGATTGGATAATTCAATAAATTCCAAATTGACGAATATTTTTTCGTATTGCGGGAACTTCTTTTCCAAATTCTTTTATTTTACCATTATAATTATCGTAAAACTCCTTAAAATCTTTAACACTTCCTTGATCAATCTCTTTGACGAAATTATTAGATAATTCGTGAATCTCCTTAAAAATTTTGTCGAATTTTTCGCTATATTCCTGAAGTTCAGGATCTACTTCTTTAAGTTGCTTTCTTGCTAAATTGTGAAGTTTACCTCTAGGAACTCTCATTTTCTCAATCAATTCATCACATTCACTAATAAGTTTATATGCTTGAGCTTTATTTTCATCCTTAATTGATTCAATTATCTCTGTCCTCCAAGTATTTATCCTGCCTTTAGCAAAGGTATCAAAGTTTAAAGAAATAGAATCAATACCTTCTTGAACTAAGAATCTGAGAAAATCTGGGTCATCACTAGGGGCTTGTCCGCAAATTCCAACCTTCCTACCGTACTCATGAGCAGTTTTAATAAGATGACTTAAAGATCTACGCATTGCTTCACTATTAGTAGTATATGAATAGTCCTTCATAATTGATATCAATTTAGCTTCATCTCTATCAACGCCATAAGTTAACATTGTAAGATCATTGCTACCTATTGAGAATCCATCGATGATTTCACTAAATAAATCTGCACAGATAATATTTGATGGAATCTCTGCCATAACATATACTTTTAATCCATCTGTCCCACCATTTTCAGCTCGCACAAGACCTTCAGATTCCATAAGTTCTATTATTTTCTGACACTCTTCGGGACTCCGGCAGAATGGCAACATAGGAATCACATTTGTAAGGCCCCATTCCCTCACTTTCTTAATTGCTCTTAATTCTAAAAGGAAAGCATTTTGAAAATCGTCAGAAGTATAACGTGAGCAACCTCTCCAGCCGAGTAAGGGATTGTTTTCTTCACCTTCATAAATCCAACCCCCTAAAAGATCATAATATTCATTAGTTTTAAAATCTGAGAGTCTTACAACACATTCCGCTATATTTCCATCAGGCAATTCTTTCCACACGGCTGCAGCTATAGTAGCAATTCCTTCGGCTAATTTTTGAATATAATATTCCTCTTTATTATCATATCCAACGGTTAATTCTTCTATTTTATCCAATGTCGCTCTTAAATTTTTAATTTCTTCGTTAAATGGATCTTTATGGTATAAATCGCTCTTTTTTATATTTTCAATCTTTTTTCTTTGTTCTAATAAAATATCATATCTCATTAATAGAGCTTCATAATCAATAAGCGCGTTAGGATGGACTTGGGCCTCATCATTAATAATAAATTCTAATCGAGCTAAGCCAGTTCCGTCAGGATGTTTGCCTGAAGATAACGCTCCTTTTGGAATACCCAAATTAACTAATACTTTAGTTTTGGTGCGTGGTAGACTGGCAAATTCTATTGTATCGAAATCATATTCAACATCCTTTAACCATATTCTAGGCTCACCTTCACTACAATCAACAGTCACATATTCCATCCCTTCACGTTGTTTCTCTTTCATAATTTGGACTATATTATCAGCACCTACAATTGAAGAAATACTTAATTCTCTTGAAACTATTGCAGCATGACATGTAGGACCTCCTTTTTCAGTTATAACTCCACCTAAATTTTGCATATAAGATGTCCAATCTGGATTTGTCTCTTCTGTAATTAAAATATCTCCTTCTCTTAATAAGTGAGCATCATTAATAGTCTCAATTACTTTAACTTTTCCGTAACCAATACGTCTGCCGATTGCAATCCCTGAATTTTCTACTAATAATCCTTCCTCTATCAATTTATCAGTATCTTCGAGTAAATAAAAAATTTCTTCAGTATCACCTTTTTGAGAATGAACTGTCTCTGGTCGTGCTTGAACAATATAAACTTTATCATTATTCCCTAGCGCCCATTCAATATCCATTGGTACACCATAATGTTCTCGTATTTTAATGGCGTTTTCAGCAAGGATTAAGGCTTGCTCATCAGTTAAACAAAATTTATTTTGTTTTTCTCCTGATACTGGGATTGTTATAGTACCCACCTTTTCTTCAGGATTAAAAATCATCATCTTTTCCTTTTTCACTAATTCCTTGCGGATAATTCTTAATTCAGGAGCATGTTTAAAAACAATAACCTCATCTCCTTTTTCTACACCCTGTACAATTAATTCTCCAAGCCCCCATGTACCTCGAATTACTACTACACTATTGTTGCCGCTATCTGGATCTTCAGTAAACATTACTCCCGAAGCTTTTACTCCTCCTAATCCCCCTGCCATTTCCTGTACTCCAACACTTAACTTAACAGCAAAGTGATCGAATCCTGCTCTTTCTCGATACATCGTGGCACGAGTAGTAAAGATTGAGGCCATATCCTTTAGAACATATTCCAATATTTCTTTGTCTCCTGTTATATTTAAATGAGTGTCTTGTTGACCTGCAAAAGAAGCGTCGGGCAAATCTTCTGCTGTTGCTGAACTTCTGATCGCAAATGTTGAATCTTCTCCAATTTTCTCAGTTAATTTATGATAAGCATCTAAAATTTCTTCCGCTAAATTATTAGGGATTTTAGCTTGTTCTATAATATAACGGATGTTCGCGCAAATTTTATCAAGTTTTTCAATTGATTTAATATCTTCATTTTTTAATTCCGCAGATATTTTACCAATATCCCTGGAAATTAATTCTCTCAGCGTAACTTCCTTTCCCTTAATTGTAAATTTATTAGAATCTAATATAAGATCATAACCAGCTGATGTCACAGCAAATCCTAAGGGCACAGGAATATCAAAACTTAACAGTTCTCCAAGGGAAGAATTCTTTCCTCCTACTAATCCGACATCTGAGCGTCTTACTTCTTCAAAAAATTTGATATATTGATAGGTGTTAGTCATTGCAATTATGAATGAGATTTATTTTTATATAAAATTTTTCATTCTGAAGTTATTCATTAAAAGTTATTACCAAAAATAAGTGTTACTTTAAACAATTTTTTAGATTTTGTTATTATTATCTAAATTTATAGCACTAAAATAATATCCTATTCAATCTATTTTTTCGCCTTTAAAATTATTTTTAGATATATTTAAATATTTTAAAGATTCTATAATTTTATCAATAAACTCACCTTAATTATTAAGGAGATGGAATAAATGGGAGATTGGTACGAAGAATGGTATGGTTGGAGCATAATTCTTGGAATAGCTGCAGTTATTGGAGGATTAATATTTATGTTCGTTGTTTATCCTACATTCTTTTCAAATAACGAAATTATATTGTGGATAGACATTATAGGAATCATAGGTGGTGTAGCTCTAATCATTATAGGTATTATTGGGGCAATTGCAGATTAATATCTATTATAAAAAATAAATCTAATTTTTTTATTTAGAAATTATTTTAACTCACTTTTAAAAACATCAAAGTCGGATGATGTATATAAACAAAAAATAACCTCTCTGATTTGTGTATCTCCGTTTAAATAATCTTTAGCAGTCGAAATCATAATTTTTGCGCACCTATCAATTGGATAGCCAAAAATTCCCGTTGATATGGCAGGAAAAGCAATCGTCTTTAATTCATGCTTGTCCATTAATTTAAGACTGTTTAATGTAGCATTTTTTAATTTCTCATCTTCATTGCCCTCACCCATTCTCGGACCAACTGCATGAATTACATGCTTAGCTTTTAAATTTCCTCCTGTAGTTATCTTAGCCCCTCCTACAAAAGTTCCACCAATTTTATTACATTCTTCTTGAATAGCAGGCCCTCCTTTCCTCCGGATGGCACCAGCGACACCTCCCCCCATAATTAATTGCGCGTTAGCCGCATTAACTATAACATCTGTGGCTAATTCTGTGATATCTCCTTGAACCAATCTAATTTTAGAATTTTTAACCTTCAATTCTCTCAAAATAAAAACCCTTAGTTTTATTGTTCATTCTCTTGACCTTTTTTAAATATTTCGTCAAGTTTTGCTTTATCTTCATCGCTCATTTTACTCATAGCTTCCATTTGCTGTTTCATTAGCTGTTTCATAAAATTGCTTGAAATAATTTGACTTAAGACCGGTAAAGCTATTCTCATGCGTGAAAGTTCATAATTCATCATTTTTGCCGTTTCCCTCATTTCTTTTAGCTCTTCCTTAGTCATGCCTTCTTCACCAATTCCCGGGCAATCTACATCAACAACACTAAAATGTGTCCCATCATATTCAAGAGGATAAGTGCGACAGCTCAAAGGGCGATTATCATATACTAAACACTTCTTTTGTTCTTTATTATATAAAGGACATTTCTCCTCCAATAATTCTTCTATAGGTGTTTCAGCAAATGGGTCAGTTGAAGGTTTCTCAGAATCTCCTTTCGATGGAGCTAAAGGCTTTAAAATTAAATCCGTTAAACCATCAGGCTTAGTATAAACATCTAAGTAAGGTAAAAAATTAGCAATTACTCCATTTTTAGCCCATAATTCTAAATCCCACATAGTAATAGGTATGGGGCCCCGAGCTAGACAACATTTATCGTCTCTAGTGCATTTAAACGTAAATTTAGCTTTTTGTTTTTCTTCAGTTGGTTCTTCACCCTCCTCTTTTTCTTTTACCTCTTCACTACCTTCTGCTTTTTGTTCTTTTTCATTGTTATCAGACATATTAAACCTACCTTTTTAGATTTCAATTCTAATAAATTTTGTAATTATTTATTGAAAAAATAGAATTTAACCTATAAAAAAAATTTTATCCTCAAATTATAAAAATAGTATTATTGATTTTTTAACAGATATTCAAACCTATCAAAAAATTCTTTTAATACTATTGGGACTAGGAGCACCCACCAAATCATCAACCAAGCAGGTATACCGGGAAAAATTGGATTATAATACACATATAGTCCGAAAACAACCATCAATCCTTCAAATAGGTAAGCCAGAGGTAAAAGGATTATAATATGCCATTCATTTTTCTCTGGTGGAAAAATTAAGAAGCGCACTGAAACACCAATGCCATAAAACAATGCTGGTATCCACATATCCATCATAAAAGTGTTATAGATGACGATTCTAAGAACGATAACTAAACAAATATCGAAAATTAGTTCTTTATTAACCCATCCATTTAAAAATTCACCATCTTTTTGAAATTCTTCTCCTTTGCACCAAGGAATGTTAAATAGTTTCCTGAATAATAAGAAAGCTTGCCCCCAAAAGAACCACATAAAAATTGGAAGCGCTAAATTTGGGATAATTGGAATTGCCGTATATATATAGACTCCATTAATCATTGACATAAAATCATTACCACCACCTGCTATTATTCCAAAAAGAAAGAATACCCAATCTCCCTTCTCATTTACCAAAAAAAACCGTATTACTAGATTTATCAAGATACAAATCGTAATAATGATTGTAAAAGTCATTTCTATTGAAGAATATTGTCCAAATAGTCCAAATATCACGATAGATATAATGAAAAAACATACCTCACTTACTAAACGTTGTCCAGGGGTTTCTGGAGGGAATTTAATTAATTTATCTGACATAATATTAACTTTCTAATTTAATGATTTTATTTTAACAGTCCACCGATTTCTTTTACTAATCCGCTGCCGAATAGGCCATTAATTAAAGCTTGAGCATATGTATCAGTTACACAATTTTGCATCCAAGCACAGTTTCCTTGACATTGATCAGCCCCACTCCCATGAAAATTAGTAGGGTCAATTAATTTTTCTGCTGCTTCGTGGAGCTTTTTTACATTTTTGTATCTTAAAACATCGACCATTACAGCCTTACCATATGCTTTACAAGGCCAAAATACTTCACCATTATAATCGATGTGATCAAAAACTACTGGATAACAATTAAATCCTTTAAAATTTAATAATCTCTCCAGCATCCGTGGTGAAGCAATCATAGGGTAACCTTGTTTTGCTCTTTCTACTATTCTTTTTCTTAATTCTATGTATCGTTCATTGTTTAATAATTCTAGATCTGCAGAATGGTTGATATTTGCTGATACTGGTGAAAAAGTAATGTTTAAATCATTGCAAAAGTCTAAAATATGAAAGGATTCTTCTATATTATCGTGGTTTATTACTGTATTGGCTACGAGCTTAAAGGGAACATAGTTTCGGAGTATATTTAATGTTAAAATATTCCTCAACACCTTATAGGACACTTCATCACTAACTTTATACATGTCCGAAAGCTGGGGAATAGTTAAGGAATCAAGACTAATTATAATTACATCCATCTGCATTAAAAAATTACGATAATGAGGGTTAGTTAATTGATCACCGATTAAGCTTCCGTTTGTATTTATCATGTTAAACATGTTTAATTTGGTTGAATAATCTAACAGTTCAGGCAAATCTTTTCTAATCGTGGGTTCTCCACCACAGTAATAAATTGCCGAAGACTTTTTCATTATGCTTATTAACTTCTTTCCTTGCTCTGTTGTTAAATCTTTATTAAGGCCTTCATTAAAAAGATCAGGATATTTACCTCCCCTATGATTACTGCAATAAGAGCATAAGAAATTGCAGTTATTGGTCATTGTCCAAATATAAAAAATCGGAATAAAATTGTGATTACCCTTTGACATTTTTCGCATATTAAGGAATAAATTCTTAAGTGTTCCTAGAATTGCCAATATCTTCCGTTTTTGAAAAAGAGTACCTTGAAAAATATTCGTTTGTAATTTAATAATCTTCGCAATGTTTAAAGCTAAACGTGATGCTTCAATGGATAATTTTTTCCAATCAGGATGATAATCCTTTGGTTTATATAATTTAAATTTTGGAAATAATATTTCATGTGCGCTTTTTTTCATCAATAGCTACCGATAGATGATAAAATAAATTATAATAATAATTGATAAATTGTTAATTATGATAAATTATATATTAAAAAATTTATGATGATCTGTAATCATGACTTTTGAAAATGATTTTAAAATTATCAAAAATCTTACTGAGATCCAAAGTTGTAGCGGCAATGAAAGTAAAATTAGGCAATATATAAAAGAAACAATTGAATCTTACTGTGATAAAATTGAAACTGATATTTTAGGCAATCTTTTTTGCTTTATAAACGGAAAGGCAGAAGTGGAGGGTAGTAGATTAAGAATAATGCTTGATGCTCACATGGATGAGATCGGCTTGATGGTTAGGTTTATTGATAAAAATGGCTTTATAAGATTCTCACAGGTTGGAGGACAGAATCCAAGAATTCTTCCAGGCGCCAAAGTTACAATTCATTCTAGTTCTGGGGAAGAAGTCGTTGGTGTAATTGGAGAAAAACCAATTCATCTTCTTGAGCAAGAAGAAAGAAAGAAGGCTAGTAAATTGGAAGATTTATTTATTGATGCTGGATTTTCGAGTGCTGAAGAAGCAAAGAAATTCATATCAGTTGGAGATTATATTATTTTCAAACAAGAATGCACGCCTTTTATTGGAAATAACAGAATTTTCTCAAAAAGTTTCGATGATAGAGCTGGTTGTTTTATTTTGATCAAACTTATAATGGAAATTTCTCAGATAAAAAATAATTTAGATAAAGATTTGATATTTTTATTTGCTTCTCAAGAAGAAATTGGCGTGAGGGGAGCTACTGTTGGAGCCCATAAAATAACTCCAGATCTTTCCGTAACAGTCGAAGTGACCCACGCAATTGATTTTCCTGGTATAAATAAAGAGAAATATTATGAATGCAAATTAGGGTCCGGTGCATCAATATCAACAGGACCTAATTTATTTCCAAAATTAACAAAGATCCTAATTGAAACAGCTAAGGAGGACAATATTCCTTATGTTTTAGAGGCTGAACCTCGTCCAACTCCAACAAATGCAAGAGCGATTCAAATGACAAAATCTGGTATCCCATGTGCTTTAGTTGCGATACCATTAAGATATATGCATACGAATATAGCTACAATTGAATATGAGGATATAATCCACACTAAAAATTTAATTAAAGCGTTTTTACTCAAAGATTTGAAATCTGCGATAAAATTTTAATTTTTCAGCCAATTTGCGTTAGATGGTTTTTTTTACTTTTTTTTTTTCTCCTTTATGACTCATAAGGTAAGATTACATTTCTCTTAATTAATGATTCAATTCCCTCAATGACCAGATCTTTATTTTCCTCAGCAATCAATTCTAAAATATATTCTAAATGAAATTCACTCTTGCTTTTAGCAAATGATCTAATTACATTTAAAATTCTTGTTTCCATCTTATTAAGTTCTTCTTTTTTTCTTATTTCAGATAGTACATAAGGCTTTGTCAATGTGAATAGCCCTTTATAATATAACTCAAAATACTCATTTATTATTGGAGGTATCTTTATTTCGAATTGAGTTAATTCGCCATCCCATTCTTCGAATTGATCTCTTAATTTCAGCTGAATTGCAAATGATAGAGCACTAGTTTGTTCCTTCAATCGCTCCGAAGCTTTATCTTTGAGTATGATAACACATCTTATATTCTCTTTATCAGCTACCAGACAAAAAAATTGCTTAAAATCAATTTCAATTAATTTTTCAGGTTTATCACTCTCATGTTTTTCAACTATAATTGCGGGTTTCTTGATGATTTCAGCACCGATTGAAGTAATAGCTTGTATAAACCCTGAAAATAATTCTTTTTTTTGCTTTTCTAGAATTCCAAAACTTCTTATATATACTGGTATGCCGGTCATTTTCTGAATTACAACAATCGCTTGAATATTGCTTAAATCCTTAAATCTCTGAGTTTTGGCTAATAATTCTGCTTCCTTTTTTCTCTTACGAGGTAAGTATATATATGACCTAATACTTAAAGCTCCTAATATACTTATAACGCCTAATAGCACGGCAATAATAATCCAAAATATCAAATTCAATCCTTCTTCTTCTTCCTCTAGGGCGACATCAACGATAAAAGAGTATTCGGTTGCTTTATAAACAGAACCTGCTGTTGATATAATTAAGGTTACTTTATAATCATCTTCTTCAATATCGGCTGGAAGTTCTAACTCTAATTCATAAATTCCGTTTCCTTTATCATTTAAATCACCAACACCATATTCCCATGAATATGACACAATTGCACCATCGATATTAGTATTAGACCCTGCTTCCTTTAGTTGAATTTCAATTGTAAGATCTTCTCCTGGTTCAGCATCAACTTTATCATCAAAATCAATCGATATGACTTCTATAGTTTTTTGACTAATTAATAATTGAAAGTCAAAGGTTGTAGTAGCATAACTATCTAATTTAAATATGATATATACATAATTTATTCCTAAAGAAACCACTGATGAAGAGCATGTGATAGATTCATTATACCAGAGATTTGCAGATTCAGTTAAATTTACTGCGTATTTTTCACTTATCCATGTAATATTTGCTCCTGATAAATAGTTTTGATCATTTATAGCTAATCCCTTTACCGATATTCTAATTATGTCATTATAACTTGCTCGGATTAACTCATTTTCTTCAATTTCCTGAGAATTTATTAGCACAGTTAAATTTACAGACTGCTCAATAATTTGAAACTGATAAATATAAAATTGAGGTTCATATTCAGTAGCAGTAAAATTTATTCGCATTTTATAAATTCCCAATTTACTTATGAATGAGCTATTGAATTCAATGAGATATATTCCTTCTCCAGTATTATTAACATAATAATGATTTGGATTTGTAATGTTGGATATCTCTATATTAGCACCATCAATTCCTGTTTTTCCGTCTGATTTTGTAAATTTTAATCTTATAGTACCATTTCCATGAAATTCAATAAAATAATCAGATTCAATTACTTGTAGATTCGTTGCTTCACCCAGATTGATCTCAAGTGTTAAATTACTGTCAAAATACCCAATTTTCGAGGAATTAATAACTATTCGATATATTCCTATAATTAATCCACTTGTATCAATTATTGTCTCATAAAATCCAGGAACAGATTCTTCTATCAAAATTTGTTGGCCTCCTGTCCAATTATATGTTACTATTGCATTTGAAACTGTGTTATTATTTTCAGAATCTTCAAGTATTACACTTAGGGGGATATAGTCCCCTACCATCCCATCAGTTCTTAAATCTCCCCTTGCATCGTTAGGTTTGTTTAGAGTTAAAGAACTATTATGAATTATCAAAAAGTTTGATTCTAATCCTCCTAAGGCTGTACCGTTACTCCAAAGTAATGTATAATTATAATAACCTCCTATTGTATTGAGGGAACCAAATGTAATTTCTGAAAAAAACACCGTACCATTACCATTTAATTCAGGATGTTTCGATTCTTCATAAAAAATTGTACCATTTGGATGATAAATTGTTAAATTAACATATGTTGATTCTGAATTTGGAGGGATTTCATTTGAATAATTAACTTGAGTCTTAATTCTAGTTGAATCTCCTGATTTGAAAGAGCTGCTTTGTACCCATTGCCCATTGTTCAATAATTTTGTATTTGTAATATTGAGATAATTAGGTGAAATCGCTTTAAAAGACCACCAACCATATAAAATTGCCTGGGTTTTATTTATTTTTAAGAAATTATCGCCAATATCTCCACCTTCATATGACCTGAGATTATTTGCTTGATCTTTTACATAAAGAAATCTCCAATTTAGTGGCTTTGCTATTACAAATTCAAAATTAGAATACTGAGAAGGCCAATAAAAATTATGATAAAATTCCCAATATATAGTCCCATTTTCTAAAATTTTATACGATATTCCTTCATCATTTTGTTGATTGATTTTAGAAGTTGTGTTATGAAATCCATACAAAGTCGTATTTAAATCAAAACTAAGCGAAGGAGATGTTGTATTTATTGTTAAAATAACAGGATCTTTATCCCACTCATTAGGACCAAGCACTTTTGAAGCGTCTCCCCATTGATTTCCGTCGGTTAAACCAAATTTATTAATTTTCAATTCAATACCCTCTTGAGTTGAATTTGCAATAGTAGTTAAAGTAAACGTTATATTATCAAACCAAACAAGTTGTTGATATCTATCTTGGAAACCACCATAAAGCACTGAGCCTCCACTTTTAATTCCAATTGAGAAATTAAGTGCTTGTTCATTCAATTCATTTTCAAAAATGTTAGAATTATTAACCCATAAATCAATATTAATATCTCCAGTATTATGCCACACATTTCTTCCTGCTTCAACTAAATCTCTAAAACCTATCGAATAAATTTTTTCTTTATTTATTTCAACATATATATAAAAATCATTAGTTTCTATAGCAAATTCTCCAAGATAATCAAAACTTATTGATGCATCTATAACTGAACCTCTCGGTATAGTTAAATTTTGATAAATCTCAGCAAAATCATCTTCTCCATAAGAAGCCCAATAACCAGCATCATAATCTTGGTCTGCAACTAACTCTACATACATTGCTGTTGCGTTGCCCATTATACCAGCCCCATAATTAGTTTTTATTATTGAAACATTATTAAAACTCCATGGATTAGGAGAGAAATAGTCGAAACTTCCATTAATATATTGGTAATGATCAATAAAATAGCCATAATACTCATAAACATTATCAGATTCTATATAAATCTGTAATGTATCTCCTTTGACCCATGGCGTATAAAATGGTGTAGTTTTATTCCCTGTGTCTTGATAACATAAATTATTATCCTCATCTTCGACCTTTACAAAATCGTAATCAGTCTCGATGGTTATATTCTTAAAGTGAGCTCTGATTGCGATAGCCCCATTTTTTGTTATATTTTTCAGTGAACTGGCTTTATCTGAAAATGGTAAGTATGTGCCTCCAAAACGATCATTAGTAAGTGTCTCATCCACTTGATAAGCTGTAGTATTAAAAGATTCGAAATCAGTGTTATTATTCCAATTTCTAGTATCTTGAATATTTATAATTGAGTTATCTATTTGTGAGACCTTCCAACTGTTGACATCATCTAAATAGTAAGTAAGATTTAATTCTTCCTCATTATCTAAGGAAACTTCTTGATTTAATTCATATAAATTACCATAATCTGTAATATTCAGGGCGTTTTCAATTCCCTGAAATAATATTGAATCTCCATTAGCTAATTTTAATTCATTATCAGGATTGATAGAGTTCAGTTCTTTTCTTTCCTTTTCATTAGGGAAAATGGAGTTGTTAAATTCAATGAATGGAATTAAAGATACCAAGAAAACTAGGAAAATGACAGAAATTATCTTTGAAAAATTGCTTTTAATTTTATTTCCTTGAAATGATGATACCAAAAATTATCCCTTTTTAGGTTGAATTGATAACTAAATAAATAATATAGAATTTGATAGAATTTTATTTAGTTTTTTAAATAAGTGACTTAGTAAAACTAAGGAAGATTGATATTTTAAATATTCGATCATAATTTTATAGATTTATAAATTTGAATCAAAAATATGAATTTGATAAACTTTAGTAACAATTTGAAAATAGCCGTTAGTTCATAAATATCAGTGAAACTTCTAAAAGATGATAAGTTTTTTATTTATTTCTCTTAAGAAATTTAAAAAATAAAATTAAAAGAAATTCTATATTTACTAAAAACAACTTTCAAAATAATAAATTTTATTCCTAAAAAATTTTAAATGAGAGAGACAATGGAACCGATACTTAAAAGGAAAATCATAATATGGGGACTGCAGTCATTTATTTTATTAGTTGCTTTTTTTATTGGGCTATATGCATTCACAGTAATGACTGTAAGTAGTTTCATATTTGGATTTATTATTATTATGATTTCTATAATTTTTACTTATTTGGTATTAAAATTTCTAAAGATAGATTCTATGGTTCAAATATTTAAAAAGAAACTATCAATATGGTTAATGTTGACAATTAATTTATTATTTGCTTTTATTATCGGGGCAACAATTCCTTTAATGGAGACAATATTAACAACAAGATACAACATGGCTTTATTAATGATTCCTTTATTGATAATACTCAACTATATTATCATTGATAGGTTTCATTACTATTTAAGACATGCTAGGGATACTGAATTAAATGAAAATTCTCTCAAAAATGAGGACATAGAAGGAAAAATTGATAGTCCAGTCATAGAATTTGAAGGAAAAAAATATTATTTTACTATTCGATCAATAGCAATACTAGCTATTGGCGCGCCTATATTATCATATCTAATATATTTATTCTTTGATACAGAGATGAATTATTGGTTACATGAAATTGTCGTGAAGCAAACGGTTTTTTTTTTGAATTTATTATTTGATATGGACGCTAAAGCTGTTTATTCACCTGAATCCACATATCATTGGAGATTTATTATTCCTGATAGGGGGCCAATAGATTTCGAAACATTCTGTACGGGAATCCAAGCAATTTGCGTTTTCGCTGGTATTATTATTTGTACACCTCATTCTCGAGATCGAAAAACAAATGAAGATATTATCTGGAGGAAAACAAAATCTCTGATTATTTCGTCAATAATATTTTATGTCGTAAATATAATCCGAATGATCATACAACTATATTTATTTTATTTGGGATATGCCTGGATTGATATTCATTATTCTATAAGCGCTGCGAGTTCTTTCATAGCTGCAATAATCGTATTATTAATGCATAAATGGATACCAGAATTTATTCTATCTATAATTTATACAGGAACGTTAATTAGCAAGAAATTAAAAGAAAAACGGGGGATTGTTAGTGATTCTGAAGAGAATTAATTATAGTCTCTCGTATTAATATTTTTAAAGAAAGATTAATTTGATCATTAAATATTGAAATAAAAAAAGTGAGACTGGGACTTGCTTCATTATTTTTTATCAATTATATGGCTATCGTTAATATTTTTCCTCATATGCTTGTTTTTATACCTTAGAAAAAAGAAAAATAATGAAATCCTTTATATTATTATCCCGTTGATATGTATTGGCATGTGGGCGGTACATTGGTTAATTTTAGTATACTTTGGTTGGTTTAAAGTAGATTATTATGATTATGGGATTTGGGCTTACCAGGGGGTTCCTTATACTGATTTTGGGTTTTACTATTTCGCTGGGAGACAGCTTTTAATTGACCCAAATAGATTTTACAAAAAAAAGCATGGCACTTGGGCAATAACAAGTTTACCATTTTTCCTTATGCTTTGGGCAATATCTCTCTCATTATTGCCCTATCTTATATCTTACTTTATCTGGTATATTTTAAATTATATTTCTGCGGTTTTATTCGTATTAGAATTCAATAAAATCTTAAAATTATTAGGTATTAAAGAAAAAATTCATAGATTTTTGTTTCTTATGGTAATTTCAAATGGAAATCTCATACTTTTCCAATTTGCTTTAAATCAATCAAAATTCTTGTTAGGCGCAATATTATTATTTATCCTTAGAAGAGAAATTCAATACAAAAAAGAAGAAAAAGAGAAAGATTTCAAATATAAGTTTAGTACTTATTTTCTTTTTGTTATGATTGTGGGGATGGACCCTTATTTTCTTTTTTTGTTGTTAATCTTTATATTTCACGATATCCCTTTTGCTAAATTATTTAAGAAAGAAAATCTTAAAACCTATGGATTAGT
>JAHPZI010000028.1:0-203714 GCA_019058295.1 Promethearchaeota archaeon
GTTGGGTAAAATTTTAACACTTGCTTTATGGAAAAATGAATGAGAGGAAAAAAATCTTTATCTCCAATTGTTATGAAATTTATTTCTCTCATTTAAGAAAATTTAAGGAATTATATTTTTAAAATTTGTTTTTGCAATATTTTTAAACATAATTAATTCTCTTACAAAATCTGTTTTTTCATTTTTTTTCTAATATTTAAAATAACAGATAAAAGAAAATATGCGAATATAGTAAAATTAAGAGGTCTTACAAATAATTTAAATAAAAAAAAATTGTTAAAGATCTCTCTAATATTTTTTTTAATTTTTGATGATAGAATTGGTGAAACTAATTTTAAAATGTGATAAAAAACATAACGTATTTTCATTTCTCGAATATAATCTCTAATTATGAGAGAGTTCCTTAGATTTTCTGGATAATGATGTTTCATTGAGATAAGATGCAAAAATTTAACTTTTTTATCATTATACCTATTACCAGCACACCCAAAATTGTATATACTGGTAGGATAAATCTTAATCCTATATTCTAAATTTGCTAATTTTATTATTCCAATATTATACTCCTTATATAATATTTCTATATTTCTATTTCTTATCAAATTAAATAAAGAGGTCTGCCCTCTGAATGATTTACCTTTGCCTTTTCCAATTCCATTTATCCATTCTTGAATAAATATTTGCATTGGTTTTGAATTTAATTTAAAAAAAATAATCCCTGAATTAACTCCCCTCATCCGAACAAACCTCCCTTTCGGAAGATATTTATTCAGAATTAAAAATTTTACATTAACAGTTAAACCTATGTCGTAATTATCTTCAAATATTTCATCAATAGGATTTATTAATATAGCATCTCCATCAAAAAAAATTAAATTTTCCTTAACTCTTTTCGCACAATCCAACATACAGAAAGGTTTTTGATTAAGAAAATCAAATCTCTTTTTCAGATGCTTTAGGCGGTTTTTCATATGGCGTGTAATTCTTATAGATTTATACCCATTTTCTCTATCTAGTTTGTCAGTCCAGTCAATTAAGATCGTATTTGGATAGGTGTTAATTTTTTTTTTTTGATAGGGTGTAAAGCCCCAATCATAGATAAATAATTTTGAGGTTGGATAAAATTTTAACACTTGCTTTATGGAAAAATAAATGAGAGGAAAATAATTTTTATCTCCAATTGTTATGAAATTAATTTCTCTCATTTAAGAAAAATTAAGGAATTATATTTTTAAAATTTGTTTTTAGAATATTAATCATGAAGAAAAAATTTTTTTTTTTATCCGTTTAGGTACGAATAATGAAAAATAGATATTATATTCAGTTTATTAAATTTATAAACATACTAAATAATTTACATAAATCTATTATAATCAAAATCCGATGATTTTTTTTAAAAAAAATTAAAATAAAATCCCAAGTGCGATTTATGAAAATGGATTATGATGAGGCTATAAAAAAGGAAGCAGCCTATTTTAATAAACTATTTGTTAAAAATTATGAAGTAATGGATCTTCACTTATCAAAAAGAAGTAAAGATCCATTTTTTTATTGGGAAGATCCAAAATTGGAAAAAATTTTCGTGGGTAAATATCTAAATCGTATTATTTATCCTTTTTCAAAAAAATCTTTGAAGATTTTGGAATGCGGTTGTGGATTAGGAAAAATATCCTTAGAATTATGTAGACAAAATCATATTATCGATGCATATGATATTAGTGATAATGCTATTAAGTATGCTAACGAATATTATCAATCTTTAAAAAAAAAATCTCATAATTTTGGTACAATAAATTATGAAGTTAGAGATTTAAATAAAATAATTCTTCCAGAAGAAATTTATGATTTAATTGTATGTCACGGTTCAATGCATCATATCTTAAAATCAAAAAGGTTAATTAAAGAGGCTCATAAATCATTAAAAAGAGGCGCAAAATTTCTTCTTCTTGAAAATGTTGATCAAAAATCAAGGTTAGTCAAGATATTTAACGCAGGAATTGGTATACTGCTTAGTTTTTTAAAACCACTTAAATTTTATTATAAACTGTTAGAAAAAATAAAGTTGATTAAATCAAATAAGCTTGTTAAAAAATCTTATATAAAATCCTTTCCTTTATCCCCTTTTGAAGGGGTTACAGGGAGAGAGATGTGTACCTATTTTATAGAAATCTTTGGAAAAGAAAACGTAAAGATTGAAACAGCAAATGCTTTTGCTAGAAATTGGGTTGTTAAAATTCCTGGACCAAATTTTATTAGATATCCTATAGCTCGTTTAATCAAACGGATTGATGATATTTTAATAAAGATTGGATTTGTAGAAGGATCCAGTATTTTTATTGAAGCAAATAAAAGGAATTAGAATTTCTGTTTTTCTTTTGATATCATCTATTTAATTACCACATCCTTTTATAAAACTGAAAAATATCTTTTTTATATTTCATATAATTAATTATTATTGAGAATTTTTGATTAATTAAAATAGATTTACTTAAATATTAAAATATAAGGTGGAAGAACATTTCATTTTTTATGTTAATTCACAAGCTTACAACATATCATGGAAAACCACAGAAATACTTATATTTTCTCTTAACTATACCAAGAATTAAAAAAATGATTAGATTAATTATTTTAAACTTTAGATACTTGACAAATTGGATAAGAATTTATCCTGATTTTATCATCATAGGAGCTGCGAAATGTGGGACCACTTCTCTCTTTTATTATTTAAAACAGCATCCAGATATAAAAACTTCATATGTTAAAGAGGTTAAATTTTTCAATAAAAACAACTATTATTTAGGTTTTAAGCGGTATAGATCTTTCTTTCCAAGTTTGTTTTTTAAATATTTTTACAAATATATCTTAAAAAGAAAATTTATTACTGGTGAGGGATCATCCGATTATCTACGTCATCCAATCGTAGCTAAAAGAATTTATTCATTACTTCCTAAAGTAAAATTAATCATATTATTAAGAAATCCTGTGGATAGAGCATATTCACATTATAATATGAATGTTAGATTTAATCTTGATAAATTATCTTTTGAAGAGGCTATAGAAAAAGAGCATGAACTATTGAAAGGTGGGATCGATAGAATCCTTATAGATAAGCACTATAAAAAATTTAAATTCAACCGGTTTTTCTATTTATTAAGGGGTATTTATTTAAATCAAATAAAATTCTGGTTTCGGTATTTTCCAAAAGAGCAAATTTTAATATTAAAAAGCGAGGATTTCTTTGATCATCCTCCCGATATTCTAAAAAAAATTTTTAAATTTTTAGAAATACCAAACTGGAGGCTTTTTAAATATAATAAATGGAAAAAAGCTAATTATCAAAAGATGGATGATAAGACTAGAAATTGGTTGATTAATTATTATAAACCGTATAATAAACGGTTATATGAATTTTTAGGTATAAATTTTAATTGGGATTAATTTCAAAAGTTATAAAATTTCTAGACCGCGGATATTTTTGATATTCACTTTTAAATTTTATTTAAATTAGCTCCTTCTTTTAATTATAGACCTAAGCATTTAATCAATTTATCAATATTTTGTCCAGTCTTAGCACTTGTTGTTAGAATAGTAATATTCGGATTAATTTTTTTCGCATCTTTTATCATTTTTTCAACATTGGTACCTAATCGTTCACGAAGGTCAATTTTATTTATGACTGCGATATCAGACATTTTAAATAACATAGGATGTTTTTCAACAACCCATTCGCCTTCTGTTGTCGACACTATTACAACTCTATTGTCTGTTCCCAAGGAGAAATCCGAAGGGCATATTAAATTTCCTACATTTTCAATGAAAATAACATCATAGTTTGTTAAATCTTTATTATTAATTATCTGATATATATGATACGCATTTAATGCACATTCACGTCCAGTATTAATTTGTATTGTTTCAGCGTTATGTCTCTCTATTCGGTCGGCATCAACTCTAGTTGTAATATCTCCACATATTACTAATACTCTATATTTTGATGAGATCGATTCGCTAATCTTTTCTAAAAGTGCGGTCTTGCCGGCTCCAATCGCTCCTACGATGTCATAAGATAATATGTTATGTTGTTTAAATATAATATTAATCTGCTCAGCTAAAGCATCGTTTTCTTGCCCAACTTCTTTTTTTGTCTCGATAACTAAATCCCTTATTTCATCTCTAGCTAAGTTAGTACTCTCGATTTCTCTAATCCTATGAATCTCCTTCTCTTCTTTATCTGACATTTTAAAACACTAATCCAAAATTATTATATAAGTAAATTGCAATTACAAAAAAAAGATATTTAAAATGAAGGTTCTGTTAATTTTTTTCTTTATTCATGTAATCAAAAACATTTTAAAGTTAAATAAATCAAATGGTTTTGTATTCTCCTTAATCTTTTAAAGCAATAGATTTTTTCTATTAATTATAAAAATCGATGTTTTTAAAGGTAATTATGAGAAATGCTGAATAATCTTCATAATTTGGGCTCTCCTTTAGAATTCTGGGAATATTTTGAAAATATTTCTAAAATTCCGCATTGCTCTGGTGATGAGGGTAAGATTAGAGAATATATAAAAGACGAGGCAGAAAAATTCAATTATGAAACAAAAATTGATAAAGCCGGGAATATCTTAGTAATAATACCACCGAAAAAAGAAATAAGATCTATTATAACTATCCAAAGCCATATGGATATGGTCTGCGAGAAGAATAAAGATGTTGAACACGACTTCTCTAAAGATCCTCTAAAACTAAAAATTATTACTTCCGATGGTAAAAAATGGCTTACTGCTGAAGGTACTACTTTAGGTGCTGACAATGCGACTGGTATGGCTTATTCTTTAGCGATAATGAAAAAAATTCACAAGGGTGAATTAATTTTCGAAGATTTAGAAATAGACTTATTATTTACGGTAAGTGAAGAATCTGGTATGTTTGGGGCAATGCAAATTGAAAAAGATCTTTTAAGAAGTAAGTCTTTAATAAATCTAGATTCGGGAGGAGAAAACGTAATTACGATAGGATGTGTCGGAGCTTTAATTACATATGTAGAAATTAGATCAGATTTAATAGATGTCAATCAAATAGAAGATAAATTAAAGCCTTTAGAAATAAAAATAACTGGATTGCTTGGGGGGCATTCTGGGGATGATATAGATAAAGGTCGTGCAAATTCTATAAAATTAATTACTAAAGTATTATGGAAACTTAATCAAAACTTTTCAATTTTTATTAAATCAATAGACGGTGGTGGCGAACATCTAAATGCCCTGCCAAGAGAGGCCAAGTCAATTTTTTATGCTAAAAACGAAGATTTACAGCAAGTTCAAGAATTATTTAAAATTATAATCTCAGAAATAAAGAAAGAGTATTCAAAAATCGAGAGGCATATTGAGATCTCCCTCTCGAAAATGGAGAATTATCCAAAAGAAACTGTTTTTTCTAAAGAGTTCCAAGATAAATTTTTAGATCTCTTAATTTCATTCCCGCATGGTCCTATTTCAATGCATCCACAATTTGAAAATTTAGTACATACATCAACTAATTTAGCTTTCATTATTACGAAAAGGAACCGTATTAAAATCGAGTCAATGCAAAGAAGTTTTGAGAACACATCTTATAAAGAAATATCAGATAAGATAATTAAATTATTCAAAGATGCTGGCTTAAAAATTAAATTCAAGCAATTGGGGGGCTTTGGTGAATGGAATCCGAATTTTGATTCACCATTACTAAAACTTACTAAGGAAACATACGAAAACTCATCTGTTGAAAATATAATCATAACAGCACTTCACGTCGGCTTAGAACCAGGAGTTTTCCTAATGAACTACCCAGATCTTGATATGGTAGCAATAGGTCCTACTATGTATGCTCCACATTCTCCCGATGAGAGGTTATCTATTCAGAGCGTTGAGAATTTTTGGAAAATTTTAGTCCGTTTACTAAAGAACATTTAGAAAGGATTTTCAAGAATAGAAACAATAACTTTTATTGAAATAGACCAATTATTAAAAGATCAAAAATTACTACTTAATGTGTCGTTTATAAAACCAGCAGAAATCTACATATATCTCTCTGAAAAATATAGAGGTTGGAGCGGGATAGGAGATTATATGGTTCCAATATTCGGAGACATATATTTTGGGCGAATTAAAAGTATTATAAAAAAAATCTATCAAATTAATAAAAGAAAATTATATTCACCTGTTCTTGATGTAGGTGGAGGATTTGGGTTATTTTGTGCAAATATTAAACGTAATTTTCCAGAAAGTGATGTTTATTTATCAGAGATTTTATCTAATGAAATTATGGCAATTATAAAAAATATAATGAAAAATAAATTACATATTGATTTAAATTATAAATTTAAATGTGATATTCAAAAAAAGACATCATTTGAAAGCAATAAGTTTGAAATGATTTTCATTCTTGATGTTTTTGAGCATCTTGAATACCCTAATCTAGCATTAGATGAAATAATTCGTATTTTGAAAAAAAAGGGGATTTTAATTATCTCCGTTCCTACAGAAAGTAAATTGATAAAATTATTTAGATCCATTTATTCTAATTTTGGAATAGTTGATCTTAATCCACATTGGAATGGTCCAATAAAATCCGAGAAAGATTTTTTCAAGTTTTTAAAAAAGAAAGAAATAACTATTATAATGAAAAAAAAATACCCATTTAACTTCCTTCCTAAATTTTTTTCTTATGATATGTTTTATTTTGTTCAGAAGATTTAAAATTTTCTTTCAGCAACAAAATTTAATAAACTTTCGAAAAAATCTAATTCAGATTGATTAATTAAGGGTTTTAATTTATCCAAGGATGCCTTAGCACCTTGCAAAAAAGAATTTGCCAAAGTCTTACATGAATTTTCTACATCTGCTTCAACGAATAAATCTTTAACTTCTTGAACATTATTATTCGTCATGTCTTGTTTTCCAATTAATTCGTTGAGTCGATTTCTTTTCTTGTTTTCCAATTTATTATATGCCTCTATTAATAGGCAAGTTTTTTTCCCTTCTCTTATATCTCCATCAGTAGGTTTACCAGTTATCTTTTCATCTCCAAAGGTTCCTAAGATGTCGTCAATTATTTGAAATATTATTCCAAGATTAGTACCATAAGTAGATAAATACTTCTTATATTTTTTATCCACTAGCGCGTAGTTAGCTCCAATTAGAATAGATTTTTCTATTAAAGCACCAGTTTTAAGAGAAATCATTTCTATATAATCTTGAATTTTCAATTCCTTTTTATTGACCATATCTATTTCGATAAGAACACCATCGCTAATTTCTTTAAAAACTTGTTGATAATATTCAATAGCTTTCAGATTCAACTCTGTTTCAAATTCATTAAATAAATAAGCTTCTAATCCCATAAAGAAAGCTGTATCTCCCCCAATAATTCCAATGTTAGTACCAAAATCCTGAGCAACCATCTTTTTCAAATCATATTGCTCATGATATTGACGAAATCGATAATGAAATGATGGTTTTCCTCGCCTAAACTCATCTTTATCAATTATATCATCGTGAATTAAACTTGCGTTATGCAAGAATTCAGTTCCAACACTTGGTATTATAATTCTATTATCAGGTTTATCTTTAAATGCATTACAGGTGGCAATACAAAGCAATGGGCGGATTCTTTTACCCCCCGAAAGAAAGTAATTTCTAAGTATTGAATAGTAATCTTTTAAAAAAGGATTCTTAACAATCTTTAGTTTTCTATCGTAAATTAGTTTTATGGCATCGTTTATTTTTGGTTTGTAAAGACTTATATATTCGGTGAATTTCATATATTAACACTTAATCCATTAATTTTCTCATTATGATTTCAGAACTTCGATATTTCTCCCATAATCCTAAGAATTTTTTTAAGTTTTCATCATTTTGAAATATTTTATCTCGGGCTGTCCTTTTAGCTTTCAATATTCTAAGAAACTTTCTATCCAATAATTTTTCGTATTGAATTCCTAATTTATCCAATTTATCTTTCTTTTCGCAAAATTTAATTGCTTCAACCGCAAACATTCCAGACATCATGGCATAAGGGATACCTTTGCCCGAAATGGGATCAACAATACCACCAGCATCGCCAACAGCAAATACATTATCATCGTAGAGTTTTGGTCTCAAACCGACGGGAATTAAATGAGGCTTGAAAATTTCCATTTTTGAATCTGCTAATGCTTCCTTTACAAATGGGAGCGAAGTAAATTTTTTAAATTCTTCTCTGGAATTTTTAATTAAATTGATTTGATTGCCCCAGCCTACTGTAATAGTTTCTGCTTTTGGAAACAACCAAGCATATCCTACAGAAATTAGATTTTTAATGCCAAAAAATAAATGAACCGTATCAGGCCCTAAGATCTTGTCAATAAATGATTTTTGAGTTTTCATTTCTTTAGTAATTGTTAGAATTAGATTTTCCTTTTCAAAATAAGGCCAATTTAGCATTTTTAAAGTAGGAGATGTAACCCCATCCGCCGCAATGACATAATTCGCTAAATATACATCATTCTTACTTGTAATTTGATAAGAGTCAGCAAGTTTTTCTATCCTAATTATCCCTTCTCTTTCTTTTAATATAGCTCCACTATTAACAGCCTTATCTGTTAAAAATTTATCAAAAGTACTTCGCCAAATAACAGCGCCCTTACCCTTCTTAGAAAAATGATCTCCATCAACATGATGCAGTTCCAAAGATTCTATTACTCTAGATATTTTATCTTCAGGATAATCAATCTCTTCTACTAACTCCCAGGCCGTTGCCCCACCACAAGCTTTATATCTACCATTTTCTCCTATCTGTTCTTTTTCAAGTAGTAAAGTTTTATAGCCATTTTCAGCAGCAACATTTGCGGCTATAGAACCACCGGGACCAGCACCTATAACAATTATATCAAATATATTATTAGACTTTTCCAAAAATAATCAACTTTAGAAATCTTATGCTGTAAAAACCATTATATAATTTAAGCTATTTCAAATTTTCAAAATGCTTATTGATTGAAAAAAAGCTATAAATAGAAATAAAAAAAAATTCATTTTTTATCTAAAATAGAATTTCCTACAACACTCGAATGTGGTTTAATCCCTAGCAGATCTAATAAAGTAGGAACAACATCCGTAGTTTTGCTATAACTAAGTTCAAAATTGGGAATAGCGCCTGAACCTCCAATAATAAATGGAACAGTCATAGAACTTTTTAAAGCAATATCATGTGAATAAGGTGAAGATTCTTTTGTTTTGCCATGCTCGAATCCAAAAGCATATTCACCGCAAGTTGATGTCATTATATCACAAGTTCTTGGATTCTTGAAATATCGAGGTAATTGATCAATAAACATTGGAAAGTCAATTTGATAAGTTGCAGCTAACCATTCATCTATAGTGTGAGCTTTATCATCGAGAAGTTTTTCTGCCTTTTCATGTTTCTCGTATCCGAATAAATCTATATCGTTAAATTTATATTTTGTTTTTTGATTAATACCATGTCCTTCAAATTCAATTTGACCTTTTGCAATTTTCCCTGTCTTTGGGTCTTTATATTCTAAATTTATTATACCTTTATCTGGTGTATTTTCGTTTTCCCTATAATACATATATTTTGTTCCAGGAATTTCCCAAATCATTTCAAATAAATTAATTTTTTTGCCATTACTTCCGCTTGGGACAAAATTGTTTAAGTCCTCAATAGTTGGATGATTATGCCATGTATTTCCTGGAAAATTAAAGAATCCCACAGAACCAAATGTGGCATCAAAATCCCCAGTGCCCTTTTCAGGTTCATATTGCCTTAAACCTTTTGCTTGAAAAAATGGTTCTAAATCATACATATTTGGAGCAGCATAGTTTCCATGATCTGAGATAATTCCAATTGCAGTATCGTCATAATATCCCATAGTTTTGAGAGTTTCAATTAATGAACCTAAATATTTATCACAACTCAAAATTTCATTTATATATTTTCTAGATTTAAATCCTCTTGTATGCATTAATTCATCTGTTTGGGGGATATATATTATAGTAATTTTCGGAATCTCATTATTGGGAAAAATATCTCCCGGATTTTTATAAGCATCAATAGCAATTTTAAAAATTAATTCTGATGTGAATTTAAACGGAACCTTAACTTCTGAACCTCGAAACAAAACATTGAGAGCGCTAAGAAAATTTCCCTCACCTGCTTGTTCAAAAATAGTTTGAACGCGTTTTCCTACGTCTCTCCCTAATCTCCAAAGCTGACGACCTGCACCATAATTACGAATTATTGGAAATCTCTTCCCTTCTGAGGGGGAATCTGTTCTACCAACCCAATGATAATTTACTACTCCAGATCCATCTTTTGGGTAATATCCCGAATAAGCTCCTACTATAATGTTTGAATAACAAGGATAAGTGATGCTTGGAAATGAAGTGATACAGTTCCTACAAGAAATTCCTTTTTCAGCTAAAGAGGCCATATTTGGAGCCTTTCCTTCATTCATAAGATCAAAAAGATGTTCAGCTCTCACATCATCCAATATTAATAAGATAACCTGGTTTACTTTAGATTTACGACTCATGAAAAACCTCAGCTTTTTTGTTTTTATTTTAATATGAAAGTTTTAATACATTATAAATCTTAAAGAATTTGAAAATTACATCAGTAGCTGACCAAAACTAATGGAAACAACCCATCAAATATTTTTTAAAAACTCCAACGATATGAGCGAAATTAAATCAAATATAATCGATTTAATAATAACTTCCCCTCCTTATCCGATGATTGAGATGTGGGATTCCTTATTTTCATCTAATAAAGATATTAAAGATGCACTTCAAGAACAAGATGGAAGGACAGCCTTTAGACTGATGCACGAAGAACTGGATAAAGTTTGGAGAGAATCTGCAAGGGTATTAAAAGAAGGAGGATTTGTGTGTATTAACGTCGGAGATGCGACAAGAACTATTAATAAAAACTTCCAATTATTTCCAAATCACATTAGAATATCTCAATTTTTCCAGAATAATGGTTTTTTATCATTACCTTGCATATTATGGAGAAAACCAACGAACAGCCCAACTAAATTTATGGGATCAGGGATGTTGCCTCCAAATGCTTATATAACTCTCGAGCATGAATATATTCTAATACTAAGGAAAGGTGAAAATAAGAGAAAATATCCCCCTAAATCTGAACGTAGATATAAGAGCGCATATTTTTGGGAAGAACGGAATAAATGGTTTTCAGATATTTGGACTGATCTAAGAGGGACATCTCAGAGCTTAAATAACAATAAAAAATTGAGAGAAAAATCAGCAGCATTTCCTTTAAAGCTCCCATACAGACTGATTAATATGTTTTCTATTTATGGAGATACTATTTTAGATCCTTTTTGGGGTACTGGAACGACCTCACTGGCAGCAATGGCTTCAGCTAGGAATTCTATTGGGTATGAGCTTAATCTTGAATTTATGGAAATATTCAAAAAAAATGTGGAAGAAATCAAGAAATTAACTAATTCTATTAATAATAGTAGAATGATTCAACACATCGAATTCATAAAAGAATTCAAAAAAAAAAATAAGAAGATAAATCATAATTCAATAAATTATAAATTCCCCGTTATTACACAACAAGAAAAGAATTTATTACTATATTCCATTAAGAATTGGAATATAGATGGTAATAGTTATCGAATAAATCATAAAAAATTTGATTATGACAACATGATTAACTAATTTAATCTCTTAAAATATTTTAAAAAAAGTAAGTTTTGAATCAAATCCATCCTGCGCAACAGTCAATTCATCAAATAACTTTCCATTAATGGGTTTTTTATTTGAATCATTATTTTGGATTTATTCCTCGCAATCTTGAGCTAGTTGCTGGTTAATCTTTATAAATCCTGCTTCTTGAATATTTCTCTGATCTGATTTTACTGACCTGTTAACCTGACTTAATTGCTTCATTGCGAATTTTTTGCCTTTTGTAATATTGTCAATTAATTCCTTTTTACTTAATCCACCACTTATAGTCAATGCTGTTTGAAATGAATGGTCTGGTTCTAAAGTTTTAAATTCAATTTGTAATGCCGAAAGAATTTCTCCTCCTTCTTGATAGAGGTTATTTGATAAAGTTAATCTTTCTTGATTAATAGCAAAATCTTTAGTTAAAATTGCCTCGTAAGATGTTGGCTTTGAAATTGTCGAAAAACCCCCATATACACCCGTTTTATCGTATTGATAAATGATATCATTCTCATTATCATACCCAGAAAGATCATCATCAAAGCCCTCTAGTCCATTAATATCGAAATCGAAGACGAAATACATCGAAAAATCAATTAAATCGAAAATAGAATTATTTTTTAGCGTGAAATATGTATTCATATAAGGGGCTTGCCCTCGACGGAGAAAAATGTCAAGATATAAACGAATTCGATGTTCTTCTTCTTTTAGTGAAAGATGCTTTAATTTTTTCTTATCAATCATCATATTTAAATACTCTTTAATATCGAAGTCAAGCGTTATCCTATCAATCGCAGTACCAGTTCGACTATTCACAAGTTGATATATCGGAGTTGGTTCAATATTTTTTAATATTACTGGTAAAATTCCGATAGATTCTCCTTTTAATTTAAAGCTAAACCACGGTCCAGACAGTGTTGGTTCTGTTAGGTATAATAAGTATTTTTGTTTGTATTCAATTTCTTTTATTGAAAATCCCATGAGATATCCAGCGGTATTTCAAGTTGCAAAGATTTCATTAAAAGCAACCTTTAAAACTATCTATTTTTCACCTCTTTTAATATTTTAATTTTTGAAAATTTAATCCTAAGTTAATAAAAGATAAAGAATTATTAAATAACTCTAATCATAATTACAATATGAAGTCTGCGTTTGCTCCTGAAAAAAATTAAAAAACATTTTCTAAATACTTGAAAGCAATATAAAGAAAAGCATCATTCACATTAGCTCCTGTTTTTGCGCTAGTTAATATATAATGGAAGCCATATTCGTCCGCTATATTTTTTATATCTTCCTCGTTTACAGATAAATCCTCTAGATCAGATTTATTACCAACGATTACAACCGGAATTCGCTGTTGTACTGTATTCCTAATATCATCAAACCAGACTCTTACACTTTCAAGTGTACTTGGGCGTGTGCGATCCAGTGTTATGAAAGCTGCGTTTGCTCCCGAGAAAAATCTTTGTCTAAACGGTTGCATTTCTTTTTTTTGACCACCGATATCCCATATAATAAAATTTACTTGAGTATCTTCTGTAATATCCAGTACTTTTTTATGAATCTCTACTCCAAGTGTGGATATATATTCATCTGAAAAACTATTTTCGACAAATCTTTTTATCAGTGAGGTTTTTCCAACTTGATAATCACCCGTTATAATTAGCTTTGTAGAAAAATCACCTTTAGGGAGTCTTCCGCCCCTAGTCTTTGCAATACTTTTAATACTCGAGGGGATTTCAAGACTAACCTCGTTTCCCTCAATTATTTGCTCAATCTTTCCAGCAATATGTTCAGAATAGACTTTTAGCTCAACATCTGTAGTCGATGGATTTGCGACTGTGGTTAAAATTGAGTTAGGACCCATGCTAGCAAAGGCAAATTTTTTTTCTCCTATTGAAGTAATGTTTAAAAAATTACTTATTCCAAATTCCTTTTTAAATCTATCAATAGAACTATCAATTGCAGCTGAAATAACACCAATAAAAGAATCGCTTTCAGATTCTTCAGATTCTTCCCTGCTTTCGAAAGCAATTATAAATCCGTCCCTATCACATATCGCAACTGCTTCAACCCCATCAACATTAATAATGAAATTTCTTAGTAATTCACGAAATAACTTTTCCAATTCTTGATAAAACCCTTTCAATGTAATTATATTGTTAAAAATAATATTATCTTTAACTTTTTTAAATATATTTATTAAAAATATTTTAATTTGGATAAATTTATGCTGTAATATTGATATGGATATTGTTATTAAATAATATATTTAACATATCACCATGCTATATCATTTTATATCTTTTTCTTATTGCTTACCATTTATGATAGAAAATAATTTACGAAATGAACCTAACTTAGCAAAATTAATAGATCGTGCTATGAGTCTATTTAGGGAGATAGATCTTACAGAACTTGCAGAAAAATGGGAAAAAATTCTTAAAAATTATAATAGACAAAACATGGTAAGATAGATTGTTTCCAAATTTAGTTAGTATTTTATATTTTACTAATTATAATTTTTACATCGAGGAGAATGAAAAAAAAAAATATAATTTAAATAATTTTTAAATGAAATATTTTATTTAGTTTTGCTTTTTTCTTTGGCTGCTTTCTTTTCTGCTTCTCTTTCTTCTTTTTCTCTAGCTTTTCTTACTTTTTCAACCTGCTTTTTGCTTGTTTTTACATGTTTCTTCTTTAATTTAACTCTTTTTCTCTGTTTCTTCATCGCGCCGTATTTAGCGATTCCAACAATAGCCATTACAATCATTAAAGGTATTACGAGATAGAATATCGCGACACCTTTCATTGCTGTTAATTGACCACCAGGTAGTAAATAATCAGAATATTCATATGCAGCCTTAGCAAATATCAACCAGATTAAAATAGCATCTGAATTAATTACTTTTAATTTTTCACCAATAAGTTCAGCTTTTTTTCCCACAAGTCCTCCAATTGAAACTAGCAAAATGAACATATCAAAAGCAAACATGACAATCCTAGTAATTAATATTGGTAGTGTGCCACCTCCCTGTACTGTGAATAATGCAGTTATCATTAAAAAAGAAACATATCCGCCAATAAAAATGAAGTAAATACCAAGCCACGCATTAAATTTTCCTGTAATAAGTGTAATTATAATTGTGGTACCTACAAGAACAAAGATCATCAAAATAGTAATTATTGGCATCCAATACAACATAAATCTTAATGATGGGTGTACATCCTCCTTTGGTTGTAATGGAGCTTGTCCTGCTATTATATTAGGGGCAAATAATATTAAAAAAATACTTATAAGAGCGCCTAATAAGAATAATCCCCACCGCACAAAAAAAGCAACTCCTTTAGGAGCTTTGTAAACTTTATCGTCGAATTGAACTCCTTTTTCAAAACAAAAATACATCGCAAATAAAGCAGTGATGAAAATATAAGAAAATATTGAAACAACGAACATCAAGGACGTAAATAGATCAATCATAGTAAAAAAAACGTAATATCCAAAGAACCAATAAATAAAAATAGCAATTATAAAAAAACCGAGAGCTTTACCTATGTTTTTCCATGAAATTTTTCTGACCTCTCCGCGAAATAATGCTGTGTAGAGAAATAATACTAAGCAAAGGAATAGCAGCGGTAAAAACATTAATTGTGCAAACAAGACCATCCTAGGAACACCCGTTAAGTTCGCAAAGTATAGTGTACTGAATCCCGTGATTAACCAAATAACTAAAACCAAGAAAATAATATTTCTTTTTTTAAAAAGCTGTCCCAAGTCCCCAAGTCCCATTATAGATCATCTTATATCGTAAAAGGTTTTAAATCTTTAAAAACTATAAAGAAATTTAATTGTATAATTGTATATAATTTTAAAAGTTTACATTTCAAAAAATAAATTATAATTAGTAATTTAATTTTTTATCAATACTTCTTAAAGTACGCCTTTAGTAGAGGGTATCTCGTCTGAAACGACCGTTTTTGCGATTTTTATCGCTCTGGCAAGAGCTTTGAAGGCAGCTTCAACGATATGATGTTGATCTTCACCATAAAGAACTTTGATATGTAGGTTCATTTTAGCATTTTCTGCGAAGGAATTAAAAAAATGGCGAATGTCTTCTATGGCAACATCTTCTATATCACATTCCTCATTCAATTTTAAATCCAAGACCAAAGCCTTACGACCACTAAAATCAAGTGCACACCTGGCTAACGATTCATCCATTGGAATAAGTGCTGACCCATATCTATTTATTCCTCTCTTATCTCCTAACGCTTTCAAAAAACATTCTCCTAAAGTTATCCCTATGTCTTCAATCGTGTGATGGGTTAAGTCTCCTGTTGCCCTTACTTTGAGATCGATACCGGAGTGTCGAGTCAATAAAACTAGCATGTGATCCATGAATTTATAGCTTGTGCTAATATCATTTTTGCCAGATCCATCTAAATCTAATTCGATAGTTATTTCAGTTTCAGTGGTATTTCTTGTTAGATGTGCGGTTCTTCCCATTTTTATCAATCTCATTCTTTTTTTATTATATTAATATAGTTAAATCATCAAATTAAATTTTTCATAAAATTCGAGATGTATTTTTTATTTAATTCAGAAATTTGATAAATTTTATAAACAAGAACATCAATTTTGCTTTCTAATGTATCTCGATTCACATCATTTTCGGAAATTAATTTGACATTTTTAGCGATGTCTGACGCAATTTTTCTTTCTTCTATGGATTCTGGAATTTTTATTGGTAGATTTTTTATCTTTTCAATTAAAATTCTTGGAAATAATTTTTTATATGAGCCAAATGATTTTATAAAAAAATATGATAATAACTGAGAGTTGATTAATCCTAAAAGATAATAATTGTCGAATTCAGGATTAGGTGATTGAATTATTTTCAAATTATAAAATGATTGAGAAGTTAAGGATAATTCATCATCATAAGCTGCACAGATGAGATTATTTTGGCTTAATTGTCTAATAATGATACGATCTTCATATAAGCTTAAATCTTTATAATTGATTCCTTTCTTTTTTATATTAATGTTTTTATATTCTTTTGTCCGATATCGATTAATCGAATATAAAAATGGTTTAAAATCTTCTTTTAAATTTTCAGGAATATTATGATGAATTATATTCTCGATAGCATTTTGGTTTAACAAGCTTTCACATTCTCTACATTTTAATTTATTTTTAGGAAGGGGGTAATACTTCTTACAAGTATCACAATAAATAATCTTACCGGATTTACTTAATTCTACTCCTCTGCTTAGAGATATTTTGAATCCATCGCTTCTCATTAAATCCTCCAATTTAGGAAAATTATGATTAAGGATATTGAGAACTGCTCTATCTGTATCATTTAAATTAATTAAAAATTTATAATCCCATTTTTCTAAATAATTTTGCTGAATCATTCTTGGGGTGCTATATTTAGACATGGGTATGCTGATTTTAATTACGTTTTCATGTCTCTCTTTTTTAGCTCTTTCCTTTTGTAATATTAATATTATATTAGAAACGATAGGGTCGTCAAATTTTGGACCTGTATGATATATTTCTTTAATTTTTGTAATGTTTTTAATATAGTTTCTAATAACTGCTCGATTTGATAATACTAAAAGCGAATCTGGGACTATATATCCTAAATAACCGCTATTGTTTAATAGCCGAATTCCAAGCTCTATAAATAACTGATAATAATCATATTGTCCTATATTTGTCTCAAAGTCTCCACTTTCAATAAGTGCCCTTATTTCTGAAGGTATATCTCTAATAAAAATATAGGGGGGATTTCCAACAACATAATCAAATTTCTGCCTGTGAAAATCTATTGGAAATTTTGATTGAGTTAAAGTCAATGCGTTTAAATTATAGACTTTAAAGAATGGTAACTGATACTCTTTTTCCTGTTCTTTTATTACTTTATAAATCTTAAATAAACAATTATGTATATTAATCTGACATAAAATACAAGCAATTGGGTTTATATCTACACCATAAATATTTTCTTTAACCTTTAAAATTAGATCTTTTCCTTCATTAAGCGAAAAATCATTCAGATTTGGTTTATCAAGGTTTTTTTTAAACTGATTAATTAAAATATTAATAGATTGAATAATAAAACTTCCAGAACCACAGCTAATATCAATAAGTTTTTTGTCATCTATATGACTTTCCGAATAATATCCAACAGCATTTAATATATAATCAACTATGAATAAAGGAGTAAAAAATTCTCCTAAACTTTTTCTAACTTCATATTTTAGACTTTTTTCGTAAATTTTTCCTATTATATCTAAATTTGAATCAGAATTATTAATCTCTTTTGATTCAGGAATATTTTCTTTTAAATCATCGGAATTAAATAAATGTTCAACAACTTCTTTAACGGAATCTCTATCTTTTTCACTTTTTAGATTTCTTCTATAATATTCAATTAGTTTTACGATTAAATTTTCCTTTTTCAAATAATCTATAAAATCTTTCATAAAAGAACAAAATTTAATGATTCTATCTCAAAAATAAGTTTTAAGATTATTTCTTTTTTATTATTTGCTTTTTAATAACCTCAATAAATCTTTTTAGAAATATTGGGTTCTTAAAAATTATGGAAATTACAAAGAGAGAGTTATACAATTTTAAAGATCGTAAACTTCCAGAAAAAATATGTTTTAAACCTATTGGGATAATTCATACCGAATTTAAAACCTTAAAGGGAATTCCTATTCAATTCTCTCAATCTGATTCAATAGGAACAATCGAAATATTTCATGATTATGAGCCGGCATTAAAAGATCTAGATGGATTTTCTCATATTTATTGCCTTTATTTTTTTGATATGGTTAAACCACCCGTTCCTCTTCAATCTAAGCCCTTTTTAATTGATGAAATAAAAGGAGTGTTCGCAATTCGAACTCCTTTTCGTCCTAATCCAATTGGTCTCTCAATTCTTGAAATTTTAGAAATTAAAGGCAATCTGATACAAGTTAAAAATATAGATATTTTAGATAGAACTCCAATATTAGACATTAAACCATATATCCCTCAGTTTGATTCCAGAGAGACTAATAAAATTGGATGGCTTCACGGAAAAATTAAGAAAAAAACAAGTTAATCTTTCTTTTCAAAAAGAACAATATTTATATATTAAAATAAGATATATGAATCTTGTTTAAGAATTGGGAATTCAACCTTATTTAAAATTTAGTATTTAATATGATTATTACTATAATTCTTATTTTCATCTCAACAACGATTTCTATTATTGGAATTATTTATGGTCTAACCCATCGTGAAATTTATGGAAGTAAAATTAGTGTATATTTGAACAATTCATTATTTCTTTTCTTTGGAATCTCATTTTTTACTTTTTTTACTTTATCTTCTAATATATATTTAAGTAAAGAGATTGCATTAATAATATGGAATATATCATTAATAATTTGGTTAATTTCAGTAGCATTGCTAAATGCAGCTCATTCATTTGCAATAGAACATAAAAAGATAATAACTTTTTCTACTTTTGTTTATTCATTTTTAGGAGGGATAAGTGTTGTTTTATTACTTTCTCCAGACTCAATTAAGATAATTCAAGAAGAAAATAATTACGTTTTTATTTTTCAAAATTTTCATCTATTAATGTTTATTATAATATACAATAGTAGTGCAATAATCTTCATGGCTCATCGTTATATTCGAAATTTATCTAATTTTCGCGATAAAAAATCAAGTATTTCATTAATGATACTAACCATTCCATTTTCTTATTTAATTATTATTTACTCAATATTTCTTATAACTCAAAATATTTTTGTTAAAAATCTTTATTTGCTTTCTTATTTAATATGTTTGATTTTGGCATTCTATATGATTGCAAAAAGACCTTCTCTATTTTTTGAACTTACTAATAGAATCTATAATTTCATAATTTTCCATAAAAGTGGGCTACTTTTATATTCATATAATTTTGAAACAGGTAAAGAGGGTGTAGATTCCTTCTTAAAGGGACCTATATTAATAGGAATTTCGCATATTCTCTCAAACTTCGCAGATAAAAAAGAACAATTAAATCTTCTTAAAATGGAGGATTTAGATATAGTTTTTGAATATGATAATAAATTTGGTTATGCTGTATTGTTAATAACAAATCGTAAAAGTTCTATTATTGAAAAAGGAGTACAGAAATTTATGGTAAAATTTTCTGAGCTAAATAAAGAGAATTTAATCGAGATTACTAATTCCAGCAAATTAATTGATATCTCAAAATTTAAAAATGCAAAGGAAATTATTAATGAATATTTTAATCCTTATCTTATAAGACAAATTGAGTGAAATTCTCAATTAAAAAAACTGTCCATCTTTATTTTTTAATATAATTATTTGTAGAAAAGTCTTCATTTAGATAAAAATTTAAATAAGGATTTGCATAATAGTTATGTTAAACAATGTATAATCCTTTAACGATTTCTGTAATTATAGTTTATTTTATATGTTTATTTATATGCATAATTACGATAGTTCATATTTTTCATCATCATAAAATTTTTGGCACAGTTCTTAACTCCATTTTAAACATTTTAGCTGTCTTTATTATTGGAATAATTTATTCAACTCTTTTTATTATTTCTATAATAATTTATCACTCAGAAATTGTAAATGTTCTACTATGGAAGTTATCCCTTATTATGGGTTTTATAGCTTTAGAATTAGTAGTAATTGTCAGCTATTTTATGTTAGAGTATAAAAAGATACCATTTTTTCCACTTTTATCTTATACAATTCTTCTTGGATTTCTAATAGGATCTCTGTTTTTTCTTGATTCAATCCAAATTATTAATAAATCTTCCAATTCATCACCTTATTTAATTACAGATCTATCAGATATTAATTTCATTTTTCATCCCTTACCAGGTTTAATAACTATTTTATTTATAACTTTATTTTTGATTAATTTATTATATCTAGGGATTAAATTATATTTCCAATCAAGAGAACCAAAAGTGATTATAGGATTTTCGATAAATGCTATTATTTTATGGATTCCACTAATATTTTATATACTTTATATAATTTTCCCATTACCTGTTTATAGAGAATTACATATTATATTTCTCATGATAAATGCAATTGTTTTATGTATAACATTAATTAAGAGACCTGAAATGTTTCAAGTATTAACTAATAAAGTTTTTTTTCTTAATATTTACCATAAATCTGGAATTTTATTATATTCTTATAAATTCGAAAAAGAAGGGATTTTGACTGATTCTGTCATATGGGGTAATATATTAATAGGTATTAATCATATTCTTTCTGAGTTCATTGATTCACGAGATAAAATAGACATGCTTCAAACCAAAAAAGCAAAAATTATCGTCAACTACAATAATGAATATGGATTTGCTGTCTTAGTCATTTCTAACCAAAAGAATGAAATTTTGGTTAATTTAATGGAAAATTTTACTAATGAATTTAAAGATAGATATAAAAATGAACTAATGGAAATTCAAGATTTAAATAAAATAATAGATGTATCAGATTTTAAAGATGCAAAAGAGATTGTAGAGGAAAATTTTAAAATTTATTTATAGGGAATATTTTTAAGAAATCTAAGATATTATTTTACCAATTTGATTTATCTTTAAGTAATTTAAAGATATAACTATCGACTAATGCATCCCAGGAAGCTACTATAATATTTTCATGCGCGCCAATTGTCCCCCAAGAACTGTCTTTGTCGTATGTTTCTGCTAGAACCCTCACTTTTGACGCAGTTCCTTCTTGATTTATAATTCTAACTTTAAAATCTGATAAATCAATTTCCTTAATACTTGGATAAAAGTAGACCAAAGCTTTTTTGAGTGCATTATCAAGGGCATTAACTGGTCCATTGCCTTCCGCTGCTGTGTGGAATAATTCATTACCAACTTTTACTTTAATAGTTGCTTCAGAGATTAAATTACCTTTATACACTTCCGTAAGTACTCTAAATCCCTCCAATTCGAAAAACTTGTTTCTATAATAGTTTGGATCTTGTATGTTCATATCCATACTTCTCATTATGATTTCGAGGGAACCTTCAGCACCTTCAAATGAAAAACCCATATTTTCTTTTTCTTTTATTACCCCAAGGATTGCGTCAACTTTAGGATTCTTTTCCGTAAGGGGTATACTAAATTTTTTAGCCATATGCAAAATCGAACTTTTACCGGCTAATTCTGAGATTTTTATATTTCGTGAATTGCCTACTAATTCAGGATCTATATGTTCATAAGTTCTAACGTCTTTTAACATAGCTGAAATATGGACACCCCCCTTATGTGAAAAAGCATTTTTCCCTACGAATGGTTGATCTAAGTCGCCTTGCAAATTCGCCATTTCATATACAAAGTGAGAAACTTCGGTTAAATTTGTCAAATTTTCATCACTTATACAATTTATTCCCATTTTTAATTTTAAAATAGGTATAATGGATGTTAAATCTGGATTTCCGCATCTTTCACCAAATCCGTTAATAGTTCCTTGAATTAAATTAGCCCCATTTAAGTAACTCTCTAAAGTGATTGCATTTGCTAATCCCGAATCGTTATGAGCGTGGATTCCTAATGGAAAATCCCCCAATTTATTTTTTACATCTGTGAATATTGGCCCCAATTCATGAGGAAGTACACCTCCATTAGTATCGCATAACACAATCCAAGACGCTCCAGCATCTCTAGCGGTTTTTAATGTCTCTAATGCATATTCTTTATTGCTCTTATATCCATCAAAAAAATGTTCTGCATCATAAATTACATCCATTCCATGTTCTTTCAAGAAATTAACTGTATCTTTTATCATTTCTAAATTTTCTTTTAGAGTTGTTTCTAAAGCTTTCTTGACATGTAATTCCCAACTTTTCCCAAAAACAGTCACATTTTCAATACCAGTCTTGAGAAAGGCTTGAATATTTTTATCGTCATCAATTTTAGTATTTTTTCTTCTTGTACTGCCGAATTGATATATTTTTGTATTATCTACTCCCATTTCACTTATTCTTTTAAGGAATTCGATGTCTTTAGGATTAGACCCCGGCCAACCAGCCTCAATCATGGGAATATGTAAATCCTGAATCAACCTTTCCAAGATTCTTAATTTATCTTCTATTGAAAAAGCGATCCCGGTTTTTTGACACCCCTCCCGGAGTGTTGCATCATATATATATACATTTTTATCTTCCAATGCTATTTTCACCATCTTAATGAATTTTTTTTTAATAATCGAAAAAGAAATTTTAAACCAGAAAGCGTAATAAAAGAAAAGTCAAATCGCAAAAGGAGTTTAAAATTTCTTGATGAAATTAAATAATTCCAATAATAATAATACCTATGACTCTAATAGGAATTATTTTATTCATTAGTTTCAATAAATAATTGATTATTTATATTTTTTTTTAAAAATTGGACTCATCTACTTTTAAGTATATTAATAATTTTAGATAGTATAATAGTAATGTTATAAATATTCTTTTAATGGGATAAGAAAATGTCATTGAAATTTTGTCCTTTTTGCGGTGGAGAATTAGATAGAGATGAAGATTTTTGCCCATCCTGCGGTTCAGATTTAAGAGAGAGAAAATTAACGGAAAAAGAAGCCATCTCTGAGCCAGCAATTCCTTCACCTCCAGAAAAAAAAGTAGAAAAAGCAGAAATATCTGGAAAACAATTTGCTGATGCATTACCAAGATTAGGTGCGTTGGTTATAGATTGTGTTATAATCTCTGGACTAATTAGTTTAGATTTTATTATATTATTAATGATTAGATTACATTTTATCGTTCCTCTAATTATTAGTCCTTTTATAATATTTTTCTATTTTTGGATAATGGAAATAATAACGGATGGTCGAACATTAGGAAAAATGGCTTTTAGTTTAAGGACTGTGAATGCCAAGACGCTTGAGCCCGCCAAACCAGGAAGTTATTTAGTTAATAATTTATTAAAAAGTACTCCCATAACATTCATTATTGATATAATAATTGGTTTTTTTGTAAATATAGGTTCTTCGAAGAAGAGATTACGAATCATGCAAAATCTCTCTAATACTTGCGTGATTCGGACTTAGTGAAATTAAAAAATATAATTTTTATTAAATAATTTTTTTTAAAAAAAGTTCCTTTTTAATAGTAAATCTAAAGTTCATATTTTCTTTCTTATTTATATATGTCAAAAACAAAACCTATGATAAGGAAAAATAAACCATCAGATGTAGAATTCGCAAGAATTGGTTTGAGGATTCTCGCTTGGATAATTGATATTATAATTATTTACATAATTGCTTGGGTCCTTCTATTTTTATTCTTTTGGAGTATAGAGATTCCTTTTTTTATCATTTTAAATACTCTTGCTTATTTAATAGGTTTATTTTATTTTTGTTTGTTAGAATCAATTAATGGTCAAACATTAGGTAAATTAATTGTAGGATTAAGAACTGTGGATGAGGATACATTTGAAGTATCTTCTTTTACTGAAAATCTAAAAAATTGTATTCTCAAATGCCATTGGTTTCCTTGCATAATAGACTTAATTATTGGTATATTCAAAAATTCTGAGAATATGGAGAAAAAATTGCGAATCATGCAAAATTTCTCTAATACTTGCGTGATTCGAATTTAGTAAAATTAAAAAAATCTAATTTTTATTAAATAATTTTTTATTAAAAAGATCCTTTTTAATAATAATATCTAAAGTTCATAATCTCTTTCTTGGTGATATATGTCAAACACAAAACCTGAGATGAAGGAAAATAAACCATCAGATGTAGAATTCGCAGAGCTTGGTTGGAGGTTTCTAGCTTGGATAATTGATTTTGTGGTTATTTCTGCGATATATCTTTATTTACTTGTACCTTATTACTTATGGAGAATAATTCTTCGTTATTGGTTCTTCATTGGCGTCAGTCATTACCTTCTTTGGTATTCAATATGTTTATTATATTTTTGGATTTTAGAATCAATTCTTGGTCAAACATTAGGTAAATTACTTTTAGGATTAAGAACAGTGGATGAAGAAACATTTGAAAAACCTTCTTTTATTCAAAATCTAAAAAATTGTATTCTTAAATGCTGGTTCTTTTGTTTGATTGATTTTATCATTGGAGTAAAAAAAAATTCTGATGATCCCCAAAAAAGGAAAAGAATTATGCAAAATGTCTCCCATACAGTAGTTATTAAAATAACATAGAAAATAAATCCATGTATCTATTTAATATAAATTACTTTTTTTTTAGTATCTAAACATTTTTTAATTAGTATTTATATACAATTGCTTAGAGAATATTAATATTATATATTAACTGAAATGAGGTGTTAAACATAGAAAATTTGGAATATCAAGATTTAGAATGGGCAAATGATTGGAAAACTATTGTACGAATCTTTGACACTATCGATCGACTTAAAAGTCTATTTAAACAATTAGATGTTTCTTATCTGCGTGAAGTTGAGCAAAAAATTTTAATATTGAATCTCGAAAAGTATGTATGTTCATTACAAAATTATATTATAGCGAAATATTCTAAAGAATAAGTCAATTTCTTTTCAAATCCTGAAATATTCACAGCTCTTAATTCTAGTATTGAAGTATGCTCATATTCAAGATTAATTATTCTTATTAATCTCTTTTTCCTTAACTTTAAGAAGATTAATGCGAAACATACTATAAATTAAAATTACAATTACGTATAAAGTTATAATGCTCAAAATCCAACTTTCTCCACCGATTAAATTGCAGATATTAATTAAATTATAAGCAAAAACCAACATTAAACCAAACTTCCCGAGCCAACACCAAAAAATCGTCTTTTTAGGACTATATTTGATTATTCCCAAAGGGATAGTAATAAGATCATCTGAAATTGGAGTAAGAGCTGCGAGAAATATGAGCAAAGGAGCGAATTTTGGATGGTCTATTAGATATTGCTGAAATTTCTTTAATTTATCCTTTCTCGTATCGGAAATTATTTCCGCAGATCCTCTTCCAAGGATATATCCTCCCATTTCACCTATTAAGCATCCTAAACTTGCTATGAAGCCAATTAATAATGGGATAAACAAATTAACCATAAATGGCTGAGAACTATAACATACAACCCATGTATATGGCGTAGGAATAGGCAGAAGATTTCCTATTAAACAGACCCAGAAGGTTATTAAGAGCCCTGTACCTAAGTTTTGAAACGGCTCGTATTTAGAAATGTTTTCTATGGCTTCTTGATGAGCTTTGTTAAAAAGAAGATCAACTGAAATAACCGTCAGAATTGCGATTATAACAATAAATGTGGCATCTATTTTTTTTATTTTCAAGATAATTAAACATTATTATTATAATAATTTAAATTAATTACAATTTTAATTGAGATGCAACTTTAATTAAGGCTATGAAAAAGCAAAATAACCTACTAAAAGACTTACTATTATAAGAATTAATAGGAAGATACTCCAACATTGTCTGGATTTATCTCTTTTTTTTTTAACGGCCCTAGTAGATTGATCTGGGCGTTTTCGTTTCACATGGCTCATGTTTTACTCTTCTGAATTTTTTTCATCATTTTTTTTTGACTTTTCTTTTACAGAAATATTCTGTTTGTCTGTCTTTTCAAGCAGTTCAGTCAAAACAACATTATTGTAAGAAAATAGCATTCTGGCCACATAATTTTCTGCCAAATAAGGTCCATCAGGGACTTGTTCTTGTAATGGAAAAATCTTTTTTTCTTTTATTATGGATCCCAAATAATTTCTTTCATATTCACGGTATCCGAATAATTGATTTTTAACTATGACCATTTTCCTTTCGTAACCTTCTGGAATTCCTGTTTTTTCAAGAAGTAAAATAATTTTTTCTCGGGATAATTCCTTAAGTAATTCTAAATCTTCTACTGTTCCAGCATAAGCGGGGCCCACTTGTTTATCTTTTTCCAAATCTCTTTCTTTGATCATTCCAACTCTTACTTTAAACCCCGTCATTTCATTACCTTCATCAACAGCTGTTATTTTATATCCAATTCCATATTTATCTCTAATTTTAGGTGAGATTTTGGCTGCGATGAATTTCATCCGTGTAGTGGTGTTGCTTCCATGCCATAACCATACTCTAAAATATTTATGGTCCACAAACAATAATACAAAATCGGGATCTAGCAATTCATGTAAGGCTACACCTTCTTCGACTTCCAACTCTTCAAATTCTCCTAATTGGTCGTTGAATTGAAAAGCTATAAGTTTCTCTTGCTCTTTATCAGGAATTTCACTTTTTTTTAAAGTTTCAAATAGATCTTTATCGTCTGTCATAATCTTATTTTATCATAATTTTCAATTTAATTTGGAATTTTATTATTATGCCAATCCAGCGCATTTTTTGAAATCTAAAGGTTCTTCTCCGTCGTCAACTGAAATGATTGTATAATCAATTCCGTATCTATCTCTTATTGTAGGTGCTAATTGGGCAGCAAGAAATTTCATTCTTGTTGTTGCTCCTCTTCCCTTCCATATCCAAACTGCTTTTTTCTCTGGATCGACAAAAAAAAGTACTAAATCATGATATAGTAATTCGGAAAAGAGAGTTGATTTAGCCATATCAATTTCATCAAATTTTTCTAATATCGCATTTAATTGAAATACTAAAATGTTTTCTTTTTTTTCATTTTCAATGATTTGATGTTCGTTTGTCATAGTATTGGTTAAAAATTGATATTAATAATATAATATTAGTTAGTTTTAATTATATATTTTTTTTACTCTTTAAAAGAAAATATGTGCGGGAAGGGAGATTTGAACTCCCGAACTCCTACGAGACTGGATTCTGAGTCCAGCGCCTTTACCAAACTTGGCAATTCCCGCTTATATACTCTCTCACTTAGTAATTTTAATTAATTTTCAAATAAAGATGGACTATATTAAAATGATTTATTGTCAATTTTAAAGTTTAATAATTTCCAACTTCTTAAAATAAGGTATTTCTAATTTACAGAAATTAAGATTTCTCATTTTAATTTCAATCCATTTTTACAATGAGGACAAAACAGAGGCAATTCTTCTTGGCAGACTTCTAAATCGTCGTCATTAAATAATTTTCTCCAGCACACTAATCTTTCGCCTTCCTGTATCATGTCCCTTCCATGATGTTGTGGAATGATTTTCTTTGTTTTACATGTTTCACATATGAGCAATTGTGCTTCACTTTCCAAATTTTCAATTGGCTTTTCTTTAAATTTTTGTTTATATCTGAATAAAGTCATGCTATTAAGCAATACGAGGAGAGAAACGCCCATGTCACCAATTCCAACGGCAAGCCATAACGTCATTAATCCAATAACCGTTAGAACCGCAAACGATACCTTAACGATAATGGATGTCCATATATTTTGTTTTATCTTTTTGTTGGTTTTCTTAGAGATATCAATAAATGTTAAAACTTTTTTCAAATCTTCTCCCATAATAATGACATCCGCAGTTTCTAGAGTTATATCTGTGGCTGATGCTCCTATTGCAATACCCAAATCAGAGATCGCTAAAGCAGGAGCATCATTAATTCCATCGCCTACCATCGCAACACCCTTGTATTGAGTCTTTAAATCTTCAATCTCTTGTAATTTTTGGTTTGGCAAGAGCTCACCATAAGCCTCAGTTATATCTAAACACTCGCCTATTGTATTACAAACAGATTGATTGTCACCCGAGATTAATACAGAATCAAGTCTTCGTTGTTTTAAGCCATCAACAAGAAAGGGGGCGGAAATTCTCAGCACATCTCTAATTGTAATGGTCCCTAATAATTTATCATTATTTCCTAGTAGTATTGGAATAGTTCCTGTGCCTTCGATATTATCCAATTCTCCTATGGGCAAATCATATTTTAACTCTTCAAAAAATCTCCGACTTCCAACTGTGAATAATTCTCCGTTAATTTCACCTTTAATCCCTTTACCTTTCAAAACTTCAAAATTGTCAACTGAAAGTAGAGGGACCTCAAGATCCTTTGCTTTTTTAATTATTGCTTTCGCAATTGGATGTTCTGAAAGTAATTCTAAGCTTGCGGCCAGACTTATTACATCTTCTTTACTGCCTATATAAGCAAATATATCAAAAACTCTTAACTTTCCTTCTGTTAATGTCCCTGTTTTATCAAAGGCAAAGACTTCAATCTCATCCACCTTTTCTATAAATTTATTCCCTTTTACTAAGATACCTTCTCGTGCTAATTTTGTCAGCGCTGAGACGTTAGCTAATGGTGTTGATAAAGTCAGTGCACATGGACATGATACAACCAATAGAATTAATCCACGATAAAACCAAGTATTAAAATCTAAGCCAAAAAATAAAGGAGGTAATATCATAACTGCTAACGCAGCAAATATTATTATAGGAGTGTAATATTTTGCGAATTTCTCGATAAATTTTTCGCTCCCGCTTTTATTTTGTTGGGCAATTTTTATACTTTCTGCGATTTGAGCCACTATTGTATTTGAACTTTCTCTTAATACTTCAATTTCGATGAAACTATCAGAATTCATACTAGCAGCAAAGATTTCATCACCCTCTTGTTTAAACACGGGAATTGATTCTCCAGTTATTGCACTTTCGTCAAAATAAGATTTGCCCTTAACAATTACACCATCTAAGGGGGCTTTCATTCCCGGTCTAATCCCTATTATTTCTCCGGTTTTAACTTCTTCGGTAGATACAGGAGTATATCCATCATCAGTCTTCAATAATGCTTCATCAGGAGCTAATTCAAGCAACTCTTTTATAGCATTTCTCGATTTCTCGGTTGTTAATTCTTCCAAATGCTCAGCAATAGCAAAAAGTAAAATAGCAGTTGCCCCTTCCTGTCCATGTAAAATAAAAAAAGCTGCCACGGCAGCGAATAACATTAAAATATTGGCTGTGATTTTTTTATTCACGATGTCATGAAGAGCTTCTTTAATAATACCATAGCTAGAAAATCCAATAGAAATAATTGCTAATAATTGACTTAATAATACCAATTCTGTTGTGAATTCAAGATAAATAGAGATAGCTAAAATAATAGCAGAAGGAATAATGAAAAACCAAAAAAATCGCTCGAAGAAGCTTTTTTCTTCATCTTCTTCAAATTTCACATCACATATATCAGAAGGGCAACTAATTCAATATCACCAATTAATAAATACGAAAGAAATCATAAATAATTGATTTTTATATTGTATAAAAAAACAATAAAACAAAATTTCCTTTTAATCGGTTACTATAATATTCTTTTATGTGTTATAAAAAGTGTGTTAAAATTAATTTATTTGATAACATATGCTAGTTTTTGGCCTTCTTCTTCTTCAAGATTCAATTCTCTTCGGATAGCATTTCTAATCATATACCCGCCTATATGGAGTATTGTGTCTTTAAGCACATTATCTTGGTCCATTGAAGCATTACAAGGATAAGCATGGTGTGCCTTACTGATTTTTTCGTTAAGAGACAATTCACTATGATTAATATATTTTCCTTTTAACTGCTGGACAACATAATATGTACTTCCACATGGTGCACTTTGGATTACGCATCTGTCTTCAATAGATTTGCCATCCTTACTCAATAAAAATGATACTATGGGTACTCCAATTTGAAAATGTTCTATAAAATCATGAATATAATCATGTTTTTTAGTGAGATGGAATCCAATTTTATTATATTCGTTATAATCCTTACTCAATGAACAAAATGGTTTTGGAAATGCCGCTTGAATACCATATTTTTCAAAATCTTCAAGCACTTGTACTTGCAACCCCGCAGGAACCCATTTCGGATCTTCTATAGGAATTATAACTGCTTTTACTTCTTTATCTTTTAAATAATAGGGCAATTCTGCTAATAAATCTTGATGAATTCCGATAACTATTAAAAAATCAACAGGTGGCAAATTTTTAGGTAAATATTTCTCTGAATCTTCTACAAAATCAGGAAGGCCTTCACCAATTTTCTCATAAAAATAAATTGAGCTTGCATAACTCTTTAAATTTTCACGACATTTATCGCATTTGAGATTCATTTCCAAATCTTCACATGCTTTACAAAAATCCTCAGAATTTATCAAATTTCCTACAAATTTTGCGGCTAGCATCTCTGTATCTGGATCTACACCATACAAAAACCCTAAACTGTATTTTTTATTATTGTCACTCATCACGGGATACATAAATTATATGTTTTTATTTGTTTTTTTAATAATTAATAAACCATATAATTTTTTAGTAGAACATGTTCAAAGAAATATATTATATTTCAAAAATTAGATGCTTATGAAATAAGACATTGTTTTTATGAATTACAATTAAAAATTTAAAATAAAATTACGAGATACGATTGTTTTGAGTGAAAAGCGTGTTGGCTTTAATCCTGACGAGAAGGTTGAAAAAATAAGTAGATATTATAGACATAAACTCCCTTTTTCTTTTAAATCTTTTATGAAAGATATAGAAATTTCAAAAAAGGAGTTCTTTCTACTGTTTTTAATTTTTAATTCATTAATATTTCTATTACTTTATCAATTTGGAATAATAATTGGAATGCCTATTGACCATGATAAATCTCATTTAAGAGAATTGAATTTATTTAAAGCAGTATCTATATTCAGTGGTTTTATAATAGGATTTTTTCTTTCGATATATTTTGTTGATAAAATAAAAAAGCCTATAAGATTCATAAAAAGTGTTATAGTGACCTCATTAATAATAATTTTTATACAAATTCCTTTAGTTTTACTTGAAATGGAACCTCTCTTGTTTATTTTTTACTTTACGAATATTCTAATTCTAATTATTGCTATTATGATGACTTGGAAAATATTTCTAATTGAAACAAGTATCTTGGAAAGAGGCAGGATAATGTCTTATTTATTAGTCTTTACAATTCTATGTATCGCTATTGTTTTGGGTTCAGCACTTATTTATGTCTTGATTATTATACCAATTGTTTTCGTAATCCTTACAATTATTTTACTTAGGGAAAATAAATATAAATATTATATTAAGTTCCAACCATCTATAATTGAAGGGGAAAAGAAAAGTTTACAGAAAAGTTTTCAGCTCGATTTAATAAAATATTATCTCTTTTTTTTCTGTTTTAGTGTTACGGGTGGTCTTGCGTTCCCACTTCAAGATTCATTTCAATTCGGTATTAATGCGCTGGCAGGGAATACAATCTTGATATTTTCTCTTGTTATAATTTATGCAATTTTTATTGTGATTTTAATTGGTCTTTTATTTGATTATGCTGGTAGAATTTTTCCACTAAATTATATTATTTTAGCAATAGCATTGGCCACGTATATACAGATCTTCATATTTAGGTTTTTTGATTTCCCTCTTGCGATTATATTTAGTGCTTTTATCGCTGCTCTTATGTGCGTTCCTCTCCTAATAGGAGATACAATTACGCGGGAAAACTTTGGAAGTACATTATCCATTTCTTATTTTATCATTATCATAGGGATGATTGTTGGTTTAAGCTTTAATATGTTTATAACAGAGTCATTACAATCCAGTTCTTTTAGAGAAATTTTTCTAATGGGGACAATATTTATGTTTTGTATCATCTGTTTATTATTTTTAGTATATATGCGTGAGACCTTACCTCGGAAAGAGCAGGCGTGGAAAAATTTTTTATATCATCTCTACATTATTCATGATTCTGGAATATTACTTTACGAATATGCTTTTATAAAAGAAAAAAAGACAGATGGTAGTAGCGTTGATTCTGATTTGAGGGCAGGAGGGATAATTGGCGTAAGATCTATTTTGAAAGAAATAGTACAAGGAGAAGAAGAAGTTAAAACGATTGATAGTGGGGATAGGGTTCTTATAATTACCCATTCTAACAAAGTTATTTTTGCTCTTATAGTAAAAGAGGAATTAATTGTATTAAGAAAAAAAATGGAAGCCTTAATCGAAGATTTTAATAAGGAATTTGGAGAACTAATTAATGAGATTAGTTCAATTGGCGCCGCTATACACAAATTTAAACCAACTGAACATATTGTTTTGAAATATTTTGGAAATTAAATACTGTTATATCGAAATTAAAATTATTCTTTTTATTTTTTAAGAATGGATGTCCATAAGATAAAAAAAAAAGTATTAAGAGATTTAAGACAAGAAATCCCAAATTTAATTGAAGAAATAGATGATTTTTCTCTTACTCGTCTTAGTAGCAAAAAGAATATAGTTTATGAATTGATATTTGATAAAAAATCAGATAAATTACCTAAAGAAGTAATCCTCAAACTTTTCCGAACTGACTATGCTGAAAAAGAATATAACGCTTTAATCAAACTAGAAAAACAGGGGCTACCAATCCCTAAAGTATTATACTTTAAAAAACCTTATTTAATCCTTAAAAAACTCGAAGGTGTTAATCTTTGCGATTTTATAAATGATAACTTAATAAATATAAGCACTATAGATGAATTAGATTTAGAGATCCGTGATAAAATTATAGTTAGCGTAAAGAAATTGGCCGAATGGATAGCTAATTTGCATAGTCAAAACATAATTACTAAGAAAAAGTCACTTGAGATTATTGTATTTAACAAAGGAGATACTCGATTAAGAGATTTTATATACAACATAACAAAAAATGTTATTTATGGTATTGATTTTGAAGAATCATATGACGGAAATTTCTTAGACGATTTAGCTTGGATTTGCTGCTCATTATTAGATACTAATCCCGGAATTTTCGAAATACCTGAACCAAAACATAAAATGGAGCTAATTAACTACTTTTTAAAGGAGTATTTCCGTATCAATAAGAAATTTTTGTTCTCATTTAATTATTTCGCCGAAAAATTAATTGATTATCTAAACATCGTAATTGAAAGGAGAGCTATAGAATTAAGTCCTGTTAGAAAAAATGTTATTCTGAGAAATATATCTAAAAAATATACCTAATAAATTATAAAAAAGCCTAATACATAATATTTTTAAGTAGCACACCGTTAGGTATTATAAAACATATCGAATAAAAACATAAATCGTAATATAAAATAAAAAAATTGATTAAAAAATGAGCGATATAGATAAAAAAGATGCTGCTATAGGATTATTAGTTATTGGATTAGTTGCTTTAGCAGGATGGGTTGGATTTCTTTATGCAAGTCCCGTTACTAAGACGAAAACAGAAGAAGAAGAGGAAACTATATATATTACAACTACAACAAAAACTATAGAGGAAACAGGTTTACCAGATGATTGGGGTTTAGCAGAATTGGATGCTTCCTTTTCAGTATTTAATGAAACGGGTGGAGAGATATCAGTAAAAATGTCTGATATTTTAAATGGTATTTCCCTCTATTATAATCAAGAAGCTGACCCATTGGGTCGTAATACACAAGAGTATAAATACGAGTATATGGAATTACGAACGGTTGACGATCCATTATCAGGTCGAACTTTTACTGGTGTAAACATTTTAGATGTATTGGAATCTGCTGGTGTATTTTTTGCTTGGAATATCTCTTGTAAAACAAATAATGAGGATTTATATCCCAATACTTATTTTAATGTGTCAACTGGAGATATAATTAATTTGGATAGTAAACCATTATATATTCCAACAATTGTTGCTATTGCTGCTGATGGATTATGGTTACCTGACCTTGGTTATGGAAATTTTTCAATTATCCAAGGACTATCATCACAATCTATTTATGATCTTAAGGAAATAAGGACTATGTCAGAATGGGAAGTAGACATAATTGTTGATGGGATTGTAGAATATCAAGTTAATAGGACAAATATTATTGATCCTCATTATCCAGATGGATGGCATTGGGAATATCATAAGAATTTTACAGGTTCTGATAATGCATATATGGGTGGTAGAATGACATATAATCGTACATTTTGGGGAGTAAATATGTCATATATAATAAACCAAACTAGTGCTAAAAATCTTAATTATACTATGAGGGCTATATCTGTAGATGGTTGGTTATCTGATACATATAATAATACTGATATTAACTCTGGTTTAGTTTATCCAGAACACTATGGATATGTTAATTACACTGATAATCCTCCTACAGGGGTTCCTTTACCAAAAACAGATCTGTTAATAACATTGGTTTATATGGAACAAAAATTCTTCGAATACGGTTTATTCGCATCTGATCCAATATGGGATAAGGGATATTACGATGGATATGATGGAGGAGCATTTCATATTGTAATCCCTGGAATGACAAAAAGTAAACATCCAGGATATGTAAAAAGTATCGAAATAACTACTTATGCTGGTCCAATTCCTTAAAAAAATTTTTTTTTTTTATTCAACAAAATAATATTTATATATAGAAAATAATAATAAAAAAAATGAAAAAAGTTAGATATAACCTTGTTTTTTCATTAATTTTGCTTATTTTTATAGTTAGTTGGAAAATTCCATTTTCATTTTCATATCCTGGAGATGGGGATTGTAAAAAATATCATGGAATTACGAACATTAATGCTAATTTTATTGAGAATTCTCAAATTGTTTTGGATGGTGTTTCAAACGAATCTTTTTGGAATGATATTAAAATTAATAATGGATTTATCACAATTCCCACAGCTAATATTCTTGGCAATCCTGGAGATGAAATAATTGAAGTTAAATTAATTTTTGTTTTAAATAATCAATATATTTATATTTATTGTGAGTGGAATGATACTACTACCAAGCCAAGTGGTATAAACATTTTTGATGGTATTTATTTCTGTTGGAATATAAATACTCCTAATTTTACTTCATATTATCCAAATGATATGAATACAGAGCATATGGGAGGAGGAATGATAGACTCCTGGGGAACTGAATTTTTTCTTGGAGATTCTCATGAAAATCATTCAAGTTTTATCGGTAGTGACGGATGTATTCAAGATGATGGTTGGCATTTCGGAGAAAGTGGTGATATTGAAATTGGTTTTTCATATATTGTTGATCAATCCTATTCTATTGAGATTAAAAGAAAATTAATAACAGACGACGAATATGATATTCAATTTTATAAAGGAAAATCATATCTCTTTAATATTGGATTATATAATGATGGATATGGTATAGATCATACGATTTCCTGGATTTATAGGTTAAATATATTAAGTGAGGATAATCCTATTGAGAATGATGATGATGATGATAAATCGAGTAAAAATGAAACACAACTCAATATCGGATTAATTATAATAATAGGTACTATATCAATAATTTTAATTATAGCGATAATTACATATTACAAATCTAAAATTACTCAAAATAAAACTAGTATAAAAAATGCAGACTAGAAATTTTAATATTTTAATCGCAGCAATATGTGTTGGTTTAACAACATTTTGGCTTACTGCATATAATATTGTAAGATTAGGAATAGATCCTATTAAATATATTCAACATAATACTTCAGAGGCTTTTTCAGATGAAGAGTCAGAAGATTCAAAAACATTAATTACTATTAAAGGAAAAGTTAAAGAAGATTTACGTCTTTCATTGTCTGATCTCAAATCAGATAAGTATAGACAGGTAACAGATGATTTTGACTTTAAAAATTCATATGGCACAGAATGGACTACGGAATATACAGGAACGACTCTTTGGAGCATATTAGAAGCTGAGGGGATATTAGAATCTGATGATTTAACATTTATATTTATTGGACAAGATGGATATGAATCTCCAGTAGCTCTATCAATTGAAGATATTGCCAAGAAATATGAAAATAAAGTAATATTAGCTTATGAGGTAGAAGGTCAACCTTTAACTGATGATAATGGTCCTGTAAGATCTATAATAGACAGAGAAGTTATACAATACCTTGAACCAAATCACTATAATTCTCAGTTTGCAGTAAAAGATTTGAAATATGTTGAGATCAAATAGGAGTGATATATTAAAATGGATGATTATAAACAAAATAGTGTCCAAAAAGAAGAGAATTCAAATCAATTAGAAGAATTTCGAGAAACGGGAATGAGTTTAGAGAAATCTAATAGACTTTCTACTTTAGATTTAATCTACTCCGCAATATTAGGAGTTATGGGAGGATTTATCTCCAGTCTCATACCATTTAGTATTTTAATCAAAGTATGGTATCCTCTAACGGGAGGTACTCAATTAATATCCGGACATCATGTTATGTGGGCCACTATAGTATATGGTTTGACACGTAAAAAACAAAATATCATGGTAACTATGTCGATAAAGGGATTGCTAGAATTTTTATTAGGAGATCCATGGGGGATACTCATTATTTTTGTTAATCTAATGGAAGGTGTATGTTTGGTATTAGGGTTCTTTTTTATGGAAAAAATTGGAGAAGGTGAGACTAAACTGGGATGGGGCATTGCGGGTGGTTTCGGTAATTTTTTCCAAGCACCATTTTTTTGGATACTTAATCAGAGATTTCATTTACATTGGACATTATGGCTCTTGGCTTTTATATTCGCATTTGTTTCTGGCATATTAATAACGGGAGTATTAGGGAAAGTGATTAAAGAATATTTGATTAAAGCCGGGGTTCCGACAACATTTTGAATAGGAGTTGAACCTTAATATTTCCCGTGATAAAACAGCTCTCTCTTTTAAGAACTTCTCTTTTATTTATGGTACAGACAAATTAAAAATCCCATCAGTTTCAAATATAACTTTTGATTTGAAAGAAGGAGATGTTTTAATATTAGCTGGTGCAAGTGGAAGTGGTAAATCTACCCTATCTTATGCTATGAACGGGATTATACCTTGGAGACTAAAGGGTCTAATGAAAGGAGACGTTGAAGTCTTTGGAAAAAGTATTTGGGACTATAATTTCATGGAATTAAGTAAAATAGTTAGTTTAGTTAAGCAAAATCCATTAGAACAATTAGTTACATTTACTGTGAAGGATGAGATCGCATTTGGACTTGAAAACCTAAAATATCCAATTGAAGAAATTGAAAAAAAAATCGAAGAAATTACTAAATTTTTAGAAATTGATCATTTATTAGAAAGGGATATCGATCAATTAAGTGGAGGACAAAAGCAGCTTATAATCTTAGCATCATTTTTAGTAATGGAGCCTAAAATATTAATTTTGGATGAGCCGATTGCCTTCTTAGATCAACATTCAGAGAGTTTATTATTAAACCGATTAAAGAAACTGATTCAATCACCCAATTATAACCTAACTCTCATAATTATTGAACATAGATTATCAAGGGTTGTAAATTTAGCGAATAAAATTATAGTATTGTCCGATGATGGAGAAGTTATTCTAAAAGGTTCAGTTTCTGAAATTTTAAAAGATAGATTTGATGAATTAAAGCTATGTAATGTGAGGGTTCCTTGGATAACAAATATCTATAGTGAATATAGAAAGATTACTACTAGAAATGCAGATGATTTTGGCGTGCCAACTAATTTCCAACAACTCTTGAAAATTCCTGAAAATTTAGAAACAGAACAATTAAAACAAATATATCAGCTTCTAATCGATATAGAAATAAGACCAAAACATTTAGAGAAATTAGAATTATATGAGGAAAAAATAGAGTTCGATGAAATCTATATTGAGACCTTAAAAAGGCTCTCTGAAAATAATAGAAATCAATCCATTTTCAATCAAGCTGAAGAAAATATTATTTTAGAAACGAGAGACTTATCATTCGAATATCCAAATACGGGAATTAATGCTATTAATAATTTATCTATTAAAATACATCAAGGAGATTTCATAGGTTTAGTTGGACCAAATGGTTCAGGAAAGACAACCTTATTATATTTATTAGCAAATCTTTATAAACCTACATCAGGAGAGATATTCTTTAACAATCAGAACCTCACAGAATTCAATCCTTATGAGTATGCTCTTCATATTGGATTTATATTTCAAAATCCTGAAAATATGATTTTTAAGCATACCCTTAGAGATGAGATTTTATATGGTCCTAAAAATTTTGGCATTCTGAAGGAAATTAATGAAGAATATCTTTCTAAATTAATTTGTTTAATTGGAGAAAATGATCCCTCAAAAAATCCTTTTAATCTAAGTTGGGGTCAAAAAAGAAGATTAAACCTTAGCTCCATATTTGTATACAATCCTGAAATAATTCTATTAGATGAACCTTTCATTGGGCAAGATCAGCGGACAATTGATTCAATTATAGAAACCCTATTTATTGAAAATAAAAGAGGAAAGACAATTATTATCTCTTCTCATGATTATCATTTACTTTTAAAATATACTAAAAGAATAATCGAGCTGAACAAAGATGGAACTCTGAAAGACTATGATACAAAAGATACTTATTTTTTAAAGCATCAAAATCTAGGGCCAGTCATTTTTTTGAATAAAATTAAAGAATTAATAGGAGAGCGTAATATTTAAATGTCAAGAAAGAATAAAAGTTTGGATCATAAGAGGCTGATGTTTGCCTATTTCCCAGGAAATTCAATCTTTCATAAATTAAATCCTCTTTCAAAATTAATATTTCTCTTACTCCTTACTATAATTATATTACTAGTTAGGAGCTTAATATTCATGGCAATGGTTTCGTTATTTGTTATTTTTTTAGCTTTAATAAGCGGAATTTCCTTAAAGAATCTTTATTTGAAACTAAGATTTATAGTCTCAATCCTAATAGTTAGTGTAGTTTTGAATATATTTTTTAATGCTATTCCCAGTGAAGAAGAAGTTATCTTGTTTTACTTATTCGGTATTGAATTTCTACCTATTAGAAAATTAGCCATATATTATGCCTTTAGAGCTTTTTTTCTCGTCTTAACATTGTTTACTTCTTCAATTATCTACTCCAATACAACTAATATGCGAGATTTTGTATATGCATTGATGAGATTAAAAATCCCTTATCGATTTTGTTATGCGTTTATGGTTGGGATAAGATATATTCCTTTAATAGAACAAGAGGCAAAAACGATATCATTAGCCCAAAGAGCAAGGGGTTTTGGTTATGAGAAAGTAAATAGTATAAAGAAAGCTTATAATTGGATCTCTGAACGTTTACTTATTACCTTAGTTTCAATACTTAGAAAAGCTCATACTACATCTATTTCAATGGAAAATAGATGTTTTGGCATTTATAAAGATCGGACTAATTTAATTAAAATTAGATTTAAAGCAATAGATATTGCTTTTATTATAATTTTTGGATTTCTTTTCACTTTAATTTTATTTTATTTATTTCAATTGCTCCCGTTACCACAATTCCCTTCTCTTTATCACATGTATCTAAAGTATTTTAATATTTTTTAGAAGTTCTAAATAACCACCATACTTTTCTCGCGTAATTGAATATTTTTTAGTAGTAGAACCCCATCTTATATTATTTCGAATATTATGTAAAAAGCCCTTTGCATTAATAATCCTAGTACCCCCAACTACATTAATTCCCCTTTTAAAGAGAGGATCGGGTAAAAATCCAGCAGTGGGCCCTATAATCGAAGTTTTTTCTGCATTTGAGCAAAATTTTAGAATATCATCGATTGTATCGTTCAATATTGTGGTACTAGTTAATAATACTTTATTGCAGTCTTCTAAATTAGTGGGATCTAAAGTAACTACCCAGTTCTTTTCTTTTTTCACTAAATCCTCTTTTAATTCAATAATAACTAATTTATTCCCTCTTTCCTCAATCTTTTTAACAAGCGGTGGAAAAAAACCGACCATTCCCACTATATCTTTTTCATTTATGTTTAATAAACCTAAAGAATCTGAAGTATGATCAAAGGAAAAATTAGTTTCTTTAAAAATAAATTGACTAATTGCATTAATAGCTCCCATACTTAAGGATTTTTTATACAAATTATTGGATGTAAAATCCTTTACTAAATCCATTGGAGAGGTATCTTTATATTCTTTTGAATCGATTTTAAGAATTTGTTTTTTAACTTCTTGAGTTAATGCTATAAAAAAAATACCGATTGAGTTATCTTCTAATATTACTGCTGCAAAATTTGATTTTTTTGCTTTCTCATCAACAGTTGGAACAACAATTTCTTTAATTAATGGAATTTGAACTCTATTAGCAATATCATTTAAGATTACTTGATATTCGGAAGATATTGTCATGTGTAAATTAATTAATTGTAAAATTTAAAAGAGGTTCTAATAACTTTATTGATATGGTTTAATAACGTGAATAACATCATCAAAATCGATTCCAAGCTCTTTGACTAACTCAATTGTTGGGCAACCAAACGCATTCCAACCACGTTTTTGATACACAGCCTCTTGAAGTTTAAAATACTGAATCTCTCTATATTTTCGCAAAATTTTCATTTTTTCTTCGGTAGATTTACCTTCGATATCTATATCGAGCTCCTTTAATTGTTCATCATATCTTTTTTGGCGACTTTCATATTCCATTTTTGTTACTGGTCCCATTGCTCTATAAGGTATATTGGAATCATGTTCGCTCAAACCTTTACCTTGACGAATGTTAAAAATCCTTTGTAAATTATAGACACGTTCAGACATTCGGATAAGATCATCAGGATCTGCATTGATACCTGTTACTGCCGTATAATAATCTGCATACCATTGAACATGTTGTGGAATTTTCGCTTGTAATAATTCCCCTGCCATTTTAATCGGCAAATCAAAATTCGATGGAGGAGGCACATCATTCCAAGGAAGTTTACAGAGCCCACATAACCCAAACCAGGTTCTCCATAAAGGAAACCAATATAATGCTTTAGCTTTATCTTCAAATGTTGGAATTGAGTGGCGTACAACATCTTCAAAAATCAACCATGCTTCATCATGTTGAGGCCCTTTGTTTGTGAAACCATAGCCTCCTTGTTGGGTGAGTGATTCCTTGGTAACATATTCAGAAAACTCAAGTCCTTTATGCTCCATTCCAATATCTTGTAAAAAATTAGGATCTCCACTATATTTCTCAGCGAATAGTTTTTTTAATCGTTTTATTCCTTGACCAACGACCAGACCAAAACCTTCTCCTCGTGCCATTTGATGGATTAATTCAATTGCAGCTTCAGCATTTCCAAAATGCAACTCAAGTCCGCCTGTAATTTCTTTATTTATAATTCCCTCCTCATAACACTCCATAACAAAGGCAATTCCTGTTCCTACACTTATAGTATCTAAACCATAGGTATCACAATAAAAATTAGCTTCCATTACCCATTGAGGATCCCATACACCCCAATTTGATCCACATCCAGCAATAGTTTCATATTCGGGTCCATCAACAATTACTTTTTCTCCTTTAAACTGTCCGGTCATAACTTTATATTTTTCAACCCAATGACTACAGCTAACGCTACACCCAAAAAAGCATCCATCTGATCCTTTTCCCGTACGTTCCCCGAAAAGATCAGCCCATACTTGGCGTTTATAAGGGATTTCTTTATCTTTAATTTCACGATGTTGACCAAATCGAAAATTTTCAGTTGGGAGTAAATCTGTAATATTCATAATATCTGGAAGGTATCCCGTTCCTACAATTCTCATTTGATTCATAGAAGGATCGTATGTTATTATTTCTTTTTTGTGTTTCCTCCCGATCTCAATTAATTTTTCTGGATCAGCAGGATTATTTTTTTTAACATCATATGGAGGAGATCGACATATTAATGCTTTAATTCTTTTGTTAGCAAATACACTCCCAATTCCTCCCCTTCCTGCTTGTTTACAAGAAGCCCATTTCCTTTTTCGTGCATACCACGAAGAATTTAGCATCCCCCATCTTGTGTGCCTTGCGGCAGGTCCTGAACTAACAACAGAAACCATCTGCTTTTCTTTTTCCGTAGATTCTTTCGCAAATTTTTCTGTTAATTGTTGAGTAAGAAGATGTGAATAGTCTGAAAGATTGTCTGATTCTTCAACCCTTATAATTTGAACCATGTGATCTTGACCATTAATAAATATCAACACATCATTTTCGGTTTTTCCTTGAATTTCAAGGACATCAAAACCAGAACATTTTAGATAGGGTCCAAAATGCCCTCCTACATTGCTGTCTATCACAATTCCGGTCAGAGGGGAGATTGTTGTAACTATAGATTTGCCTCCTCCAGGATAATATGTACTTGCCCCTAAAGGACCTGTTGCCCAACAGATTTCATTTTCAGGGTCATCCCATTTAACAATTCTGTCTTTCGGTAAGCTATTCCACATAAGCCAGAGATCAAAACCCCTCCCACCGATGAATTTTTCTTTCATTTCATCGGTTATAGGTTTAATTTTAATTTCGTTTGTTGTTAAATTTATGTATAAAGTTCGATTTGTATATCCCCGAACCATGTCTTGATGTTCATACTTGAGTTCTGCTAAAATCAACACATATCACATCGATTTTAAACTTGAATATTATATTTAGGATATTACATTGAAATTCTTTAATTAAATTAAGTTTAAGGTTTCATTATCTTTTTTTGAATCTCTTGAAAATTTACAAAAAAAATTTTTAGAGATGATTCATTTTACGTTATATGGTTGATACAGCCACTAAAGTTCGAGAAATACAGAAAAAATTTAATATCATTGGAAGATCAGAGGAACTAAAAAAAATAATATTGGCACGTGTAGTTGGAAAGAACATATTAATTGAAGGTGAAGTTGGAGTTGGTAAAACAACCTTAGCACAGGCAGTTTCCAACTACTTTGATTCAAATTTTTATCGAATAGACTGTTCAGAAGAAATTTTGACCCATAGTTTAGTAGGTCATTGGGATCCTCCACTTGTTATTGCAAAAGGATATGAAGAGGATTCTTACGTTTATGGACCGCTTGCCTTAGCCATGTCGAAAGGGGGCTGTTTATTTATTAATGAAATTAATAGAATGCCCGAAAGCACTCAAAATGCGTTACTAACTTCATTAGACGAGAAAATTCTTGATATCCCCAAATTAAAAACCATTAAAGCAAACAATGAATTTTTTGTTGTTGCAACCTTAAATCCTTCGGCACATGTTGGAGTAACGGCATTAGGAGAAGCTTTAAAAGATAGATTCATCTGGATTAAATTAGATTATCAAAAACCAGAAGAAGAAATCGAAATTATTAAAAAGGAAGTTGATATTGATGATGATATTGATAATAAAATCATACAGATATCACAAGAAATAGTACAAGCAACGAGAGATAACACATCTATACGTAGAGGAAGTTCAATTAGAGGTGCCATTGATTTAACAGCATTAATAACTCAATATGATAACAATACCAGCACTAAAAACTGGATTGAAGCTGCAATAATGGCGCTTTATAATAAAATTGAAATGGAAGATGGTGTAGCAAAATCGAAAAAAGAAATTATCACTGAAATCGTTTTATCTATATTAAATGACTCGGATTTTTAGTAATCGATGATTTCTCAGAGGAAGAATCCAATGAGATTGAGAGAAAGCGGCTTAATGTTAGGCTTACGGAGAGCCCTCCTGATAAAGAAATCCTAAGATTAGAAATAATTCGGAGCAAAAAGAAAAAACCTGATTACTATCGCCACTTAGCAAATACATTGGATTATAAGCAAATAAAAGAAATGACTTATTTAGCAATCCAATATAAAAATCTTGAAGCTATTATGGGTATGCTTAAGTCAAACGTTTACGCAGCGACGGATGCTTTAGACTGCGAAGATGGGGTAAAATTTTTTACCGAAAAATCTAAAGAATCAAATATGGTTATGCCGGAAATATATTTCTTTATCAGACGACCGATTTCGCCAAAATATAAAAATATTTTTAGAAGGCTTGCCCGTCAGAGTATTTTGAAAACTTCCTTGAAAATCACTAGCAGAGGTATTAAAGGAACATTGAAAAAGATTTTCCCTTATTATGAAATTGGAATGCCTGAGTTTGATCTGGATGAGACCATTCAACATAATCCGCTAAAAATTTATGAAAAAAGCCTTTCTCATAAAGATATTTATGGAATTAAAAGGCAACAGCAAAAAAGGAATGTGGTTTTAATTCTTGATACGAGTGGCAGTATGTATGGAAAAACATTATTAAATGCCGCTCTTACAACATCTGTTCTAGCCTATAATATGGAAAAGGAAAATTATGGTATAGTCCTTTTCAATTCAACAGCTATGACATTAAAAAGAATTAATGATAAAAAATCAATTATCTCTATTATCGATGAAATTCTAGATTCTGAGGCTGTAGGATTTACTAACATCCAAATTGGTTTAGAGAAAGGTTTAAAACAATTAAATCAAGTTAAAGAAAATAGAAAACATAAATTTGGTATTTTAATTACTGATGGAAATTATAATCGTGGAGAAAATCCTCTTACTATCTCAAAAAAATATCCTAAATTACATGTAATAGGTATGCCTGCAGAGAATGACGCTGATAGAGGTCTTGATACTTGTCGAGAACTTGCCAAAGCTGGAAAAGGAAAATTTTTTGCCGTAACCGATTATAAAGAAATTCCGAGAGCGCTCATAAATTTATTGTCTCAAACTTAATTTAATTTTAAATAAAGAAATGTCATTGAATTTGAAAAATCAAAATGATTTTAATCCTATTTTTGTTGATATTTTATAATTACAAATAATCTATTAAAAGTAATTAGGCTATCAGAACCTAATAATTTGTAATAACTTAGATGAGTAAATTGGTAGGATAAAACAAAAAATAAACAAATTTAATTGAAAGTTTTTAACAAATTTTTGCAATTAGAACAATATTTGAAATAATATAAATAGAATATCTAACATTTTTATTATAATTTAAATCTTTTTTAGAAATTTAACAAAAAATTAGGTATATTGAAATTATGATGAAAAAAAGTAATAAAATAAAAATTTTAGCGGTTTTACTTTTTTCTATGATTGTTTTTACATTATTTATTCAAGTGAGTTTTCTTTCGCTCTTGAATAAAGACGAAACTCAGGAACAACCAATTCAAAAGGCTAAAGAAATAAAATCTAGTGCTGTTATAACAGAATTCTTATATATAAACCAAGAGGATTACAATAATAATTGGACCGTCGTAAAAGATAAGTATTCATTTATTACAGGTTCCGGAACACTAGGAGATCCTTATCTGATAAGTAATACTGAATTTGATGGTCAAAATATCCATGGAGCTATTACAATAAATAACTCAAAAAATGTGAACTTTAAAATTAAAAATTGCCGATTTTATAACATTGGGTCATCAGATTCCCCAAGTGCAGCAATACAAATAATAGATTCCCGGAATGGAACAATTACAGGATGTGATTTTTCTAGTTCCGATGACGGCAATATTGGAATAAAAATGTTTAATGGAACTTGGAAAATGACAATTGCTAATAATAATTTTACTAATTTCAAATACGCAATTTATGCCGAATCAAGTTATCAAAATATTATTTCAGGAAATAATATCGATGAAAATAATGTTGGAATTTACTTAAAATTATGGTGTAATATGAATGAGATTTATAATAATTATCTTAGTGAGAATTCTATTGCGGGTATATTTTTAACTGATAGTTGCTGGAATAATAAAATTTCAGGAAATATCATTAATGATAATGTTGTTTTCGGGGTACTCATAGCATTCTCTGGTAATACCAAAATTTACGGAAACAATTCAATTAATAATAATGGTTATGGAATATATATGACAGGATCCGATTGGAATAATATCGAAAATAATACAATTATATCAAATAATAACGATGGCGTTTATATATCTGGTTCTTGGTGGAACAATTTTACAAGAAATCTAATAAAGGATAATGTAGAAGTTGGTGTACATATCGATGAATCTAAGGGTGATAGTCAAAATAATTACATATACGAGAATGATTTTATTAATAATGGAGAACACGCGATTGATTACGATTATTCAAATAATTGGAATAAAAATAATGTAGGCAATAAGTGGGATAATTATACCCAATTAACTGGTGGGAAGGATGCCGATGATGATGGTATCGGAGATGCTCCATATAATTTCACTGGTGGTCGTGATTATTATCCAATCTATAACGATGGACTTGACGCTGGACCTTATCCTGGTGTGATTTGGATAGATGAAAATAGTCCACAATGGAATTGGACATGGGCAAAAGATAGATATTGGTTCACTGGAGGGGATGGGGGGGTTTTAAATCCTTATACAATTTCTCCTAACATATTCTGGGAGGGTAAAATTGATGGACTTGGACAATATTCATGTATTACTCTCGTTAATACTCATGGACCATATTTTATTCTCGAGGATTTAACTCTCTACAATTCGGGATCAGCTGGAATAAATATAACTGATTCTGGAGTTGGAAAAATCATTAATTGTAATAGTTCTAACAATGGAGATGGAATATTCCTCGATGAAGCGCAGTTTATCAATATTTCACAATGTATTCTCAATGATAATTCCCGTGCCGGCATATTTGTAACCAATGATTCTATGAACAATCTTGCTTGGGATAATTCTCTTTCGAATAATGATTATGGTATATATATAGAAGATGATAGTGATAATAATAATTTCACGTCTAATATTATCTTAAATAGCGATCTTTATGGAGCCTATGTTTCTGGTGCTAAAGTAGATGTTAATGATACTGTGTTTTATGAAAATACATTTCAAAATAAACTAACAGGCGATAATGCATATGATGATGGACCTGATACAATATGGTATCTTAATGAAAGGGGCAATAGTTGGGATGATTATCCTGATGCCCCTATATATGGAAAAGATGCCGATGATGATGGTATTGGAGATAAATCTTATGATAAAATTTATGGCAGTGCTAATTCGATTGATAAATACCCTATTTATTTCGATGATTTAGATGAGTATGCTCTATATATTGATGATAATGCAACTGGTCCAGGCGCACATAATTGGACTTGGGCAAGTAAAAGATTATTTATTACAGGTAATGGCTCAGCAATCGATCCATATCTCATCAAAGATGTGAGTTTTAATGGAAGTAAGTTATGGGATAACAGTTGGCCAAAATGCGGTATAACAATTAAAAATTCTGCTGAGTATAATATATATTTTAAAATCGAGAATTGCACTATTTATGACGCCATAGATGCAGGGATCTATTTAAATAACGCATCAAGAGGAACAATAATCAATAATTCTATCGATATTTCTAATAATCCGAATTTAAAAATTGGGATTCATTTAACAAATTCAGCTAATTTAAACAATATATCTTACAACACTCTGAATTCTTTTGAGAAAGGACTGTTTATGAATTATTCCTGTTACAGTAATTATATTAAGGGAAATTTTATGGAATGGAACGACTGGGGAATTATTTTAGAACGTTGGTGTTCAAGTAACGTACTTATTAACAATACATTATCTAATAACAATTTTGCTGGATTATTTTTCAATAATTCATGTTACGTGAATAATGTAACTCAGTGTACAATTAGTAATAATTTAGATGGAATACGATTTAGGAAAAGTTGTAAGAGTAATGAGATCTTTGAGAATGATATTAAACGTAATAATCAATTTGATAGTAAAGGTGTACTTATATTAGATAATGATTCTGCATATAATATCTTTTACGAAAATAATTTTACTGGAAACACTATACATGTTCTTGATGATGGGACTTACAATAGATGGAATACAACAGTCTATGGAAATCAAATTGGAAATATTTGGGGAAATTATACCGAAATCCCTGGCCATGCAGATGATGATGACGATGGGATCGGAGACGTACCATACCCAATACGTAATTCGACAGGAGCTTGGATAAACAACGATTTTTGTCCAATATATGATGATGGTCATAATGGAGATAAAGTTTTTATTGATGGTTTGGGCGTGAGCCCCGGTTATATGAGTTGGAACACGGTAGAAAAGAAAAGTTGGTGTTCGGGATCGGGATCGCTTTCTGATCCATATATCATTAGTGGCTTAAGAATTGATGCGGGAGGTTTAAATAGTTGTATTATCTTAAGAGATTCATCTAAAAATGTCATGTTTTATGATTGTAAAGGCATTAATGCTGAAGATGGCGGAGGTAAATATTTTGCAGGATTAAGATTAATCAATGTATCGAATGTAACAATAACTAATTGTAATTTTTCTTTAAATGGAGATTTTGGAATATATATAACTGGGTTCTATTGGAATCCCTGTGAGAAAATTAAAATTAAGGAAAACACCTTAGAAGATAATGGAATGAGCGGAATATATGGATTTGATTCTATTATTGAATCTGAAATTCATAAAAACAATATCACTGATAATGAACTCCATGGAATTCATCTTTATAAACACTGCGATAATAATTCAATTAAATGGAATACTATTAATGATCATAGTAATGGAGCTGGAATTCGCATAGAAAATATTTCCGAAAACAACCTAATTTATAATAATTGGCTAACATTAAATAAATACGGGATTAATTTAGATGATGTCAATTATAATGATATAATAAAAAACGATATAGCTGATTCAACTACAGATGGAATTTATCTAGAGGAACGTTCCGGTAATTTCTTTATTGAGGATAACAGAATTTACTCCAGTACTGAAAGTGGAATAAATTTTGTAACTGTTTCTGAATTTTGGTATTTTCGAAATAATGTTACAATTATTGATAATGAAATCTACGATAATCATGAATATGGTATAGAGTTAAGAGATGCTGAATTCTGCTTTATTATTAACAATACTTTGAGGATTAACGATAGAGGGATTGGAGTTGTTAAACGATGCTCACAAAATAAGATTATAGGTAATGATATCTTTGATAATTTTATAGTAGGACTATATTTTGATATTGATTGTGGAGGCAACTATATATATAAAAATAATTTCACTGGAAATTTTGAACACGCCGATGATTCTGCCTTATTTCCCATAGAAAATCAATGGTATTTTAATCTTAAGGGGAATTATTGGGATGATTACGGCGACCAAGGTGGTAAAGATAGCAATGATGATGGTGTTGGAGATGATGGTATCCCTTATAATGTACCAAGCCTCATGAATTTAAAAGATCTTTATCCTATTTGGTGGGACGCCCCGAATTTTACAATTCTTAAACCACAACAAAACGCGCAACTCTCAGCAGAACAAAATCCAGAATTCGTAATTAAATTTGATGAGGGAGAATCATATCACTTATGGTATGAAATTGTAGGAGTTGGAACAAGTCCTATAACTGTTAAATTCACTCCCCCCAAAATAGAAGGAGAGGATGATTACATTGAAAAGATTGATAATAATTTATGGAAGAATACTCCCCAAGGACAAAGAACAATTAGATTTTATACTAACGATAGTAGAGGCTATGTTCGCTATAATGATGTTTTGATTACAAAATTAAATGCAACAATCAAAGAAGCTCCTCCCCCAACTGCCGTTGATGATGATGATGATGATGGTGCTGGTAAAGATGAAGAAGAAGAAGGATTACCTTGGTGGCTTCAAGCGATATTTACAGGTATTATAAGTGCGACCGCGGGTTTGGTAATTAAGATGTCTTATAGCGCACATAAACGGAAAAAAGAACTATACAGAAAAGTATCTGATAGTTTTGATAGAATTGATAATCTGGAGATATTTTTACAAGATAAATTAGGTACGGAAGAATGGGCTAAACTTAAAGGACCAATTCAACAATATCAGAATCATGAGATCTCTTCAAAAAAATTGATAAAAGAGAGTAAGAAGTCTGTTGGGAAAAGATTTATAGAATTATTTATTAGACCCAAACCTAAGAAAAGAATGAAATCCTAATTCTTTAATTTTTTTTATATTTTTTAATTTTATTTTTTATAATTATTAAAAATTTAAGCTCTTATACTTTATTTATAATAAAAAAGAATTTATTTGTTATAAGGTAAATTCATTTTAGAGAGAGAAAAGAGAAAATTGGTAAGACCACCGACAGAAAAAAATATTTGCTTGCTTTGTAAAGGCGCTCGGTTGTATTGTGGGAAAAAAACATGTCCAATCTTATTAAAGCAATCTATATTAAAATCTATCATTCCTTTTGAATTGGGAAAATCTAAACGGAATGTTGAGATTTTCGGCGCAAGTCCACCTGGATTTTTTGTTGGAAGATATAATTATCCAAATGTAGCAGTTGGACCCCTTGTCCCCTTTAAAGAATTTGAATCCGAACTTAATATTGAAGATCATCATATTCTTGATGCTCCTGAACTTTGGTTTGGTAAACAAATGGCTGAAGTTATTCAATATCGAAGTAGTTTAGTTCGGAGTAATTTTAAAATAAATGTAAAAATTGACGAGCAAAAATTGAAAAATACTCCTCCGATAAGTGCACAAAAATTATTAGAAACCTCACAAGAACTTTCAATGGCCGCTCGTCCGGTAGATACAGAAACGAAATTGCAAAAATTAAATCTACGAATGATAATGGATAATCATGCTTTACCCGTAGGTCCTTCGGGTATTACTGAAAAAATAAAAATTACCGAAAATGTAAAGGTCCATCCAAAGGTGGATTATTGTGTATCTGATACTGATTTAAAGGCCCAAGAGGCTATATCTGAACATCTTTATCTTAAAGGAAGCGTTCCATTATCGTCAATTCAAAGAGTTTTTTCAGCAGGATTGCTTGGAGAAAAAAATAAACGAAAATTGGTCCCTACGCGATGGGCCATAACTGCCATAGATGATATGATTTCAAAAAGATTAATTAAGGAAGTTAAAAAATTTCCAGAAATAAACGATTATAGAATTTTTGAAGCTAAATATCTTGATAATCATTTTAAAATTCTCTTATTTCCTGGAAAATTCACTTATGAAATGAATGAAGTCTGGGCGCCAAACTCATTATGGAATATCTCTCTTTCTGGAAATAATCGCAATTTAAAACCCCAAATAATGACAGATTTTGAATTTTATAGAGGCCGGAAATCATACGCAAGTAATATAACGGGTGCTTATTATGCTGCCCGAAAAGCAGTTTGCGATTATTTATTTAAATTAAGAAGACAAGCGCGGATTTTAATCTTTCGAGAGGTTTCTTCTGGTTATGTGGTTCCGTTAGGTGTATGGGTTATAAGGGAAACTGTAAAAAACGCTGTGGAATCGAATGAACCTATAATTTTAGATAATTTCGATGCAGCACTTAATAAAATGACTGAAGGGCTAATTGTTGATATAAAACACTGGAAAAAAAGTAGTAAATTAATTGATTTTATTAAAACTCAGAAAACTATTGATAGCTTTTTGTAAAAAATTATTCATAAACTCCTAAATTTCATTTAGGAATAATTGCTTTATATATAATTTCCCAATCTATTTCAACTTGAATGAATAAGTAATCTTTTGATATTAATTTTCTTGTTTTGTGATCAAAGAACAAAATTCCTGTAAATTAATCACTTTTTTATGCGATTTCTTAATTATTCAATTATAATTCTTTAAGGGAAGTGGTATTAGAATTAAATTTGTAATTTTAATTAAGAATATTTCAATTTACATTGGTTTAATCTTTGTTTTTGTATGCTTACATGAAATAGCCCACGGAATAACTGCTATTATATTTGGTGGAGAATTTAAAGGAATTTGGATAACTTCTTATTTTGGATTCGGACAAAAAGGAAAAAACGTAGAAATATTTCAAGTTTATTCTTACACAAGTTATAATGATAGTATTTTATGTTATCGATGTGTAAAAATAGCTGGCAGTTTAATTTCTCTTATTTGTGCTTCTTTAGTAAATTATTTTTCTCAAAAAAAGACAAATTTACCTGTATTCTCAGCAACTTGTTCAGTAATGTTATATGAAATTTATTATTGGATTATTTCACCAATAATAAAATTTGGAGATGGTTATCAATTACTTCAATCAATAGAAGGAAAGAATTTAACCGTAACTTTGTTTTTCTCTTTAACCTTCTCTATACTATTAATTTGTGTTATTATAATATCTTATAAGAAATTATTAAGAATGCTCGAAAATATGTATTTAGTAGAAGTAGAAAAAGAAATCTCTTTAATAGACGAAAAAGAACTCGAGATTAAAAATCTAAGTAAACTAGATAATTTCGATATGGTTTTAAATATAATAGCTGAAGATCTAACTATTGAACAAAAGCACAAAGAAAATTAACTATTTATTTATAAAGATATTATTCGTTAAAGAAAGCTATAGATAAAGATTTTAAATAACTCCTCTCTATATTTTATTTAAATATTTTATTTCAAATTTATTAATTTCAAATGTAGGTAAAATGAATTGATTATTGATATGCATGTTCATCCTTTCTGTAAGGAGGCTAGTTGGGGGGATGATTTAGAATATACTGCAAATGCATTGTTAGGTACTGAAAAGAGAGGGCTAAGGGCGATGGAGTCATTTTTTAAGATAATGGCAACAAAAATCTCAATAGGCGATTATATTAAACTAATGGATAATTATAGCATCGATAAAGCTGTTATCGTTTCATATAATCTTACTACAGCTTATGGTGTTTGTATAGTCACTAATGATGATGTGGCTGATTTTGTTGCGAAGTATCCAGATAAGTTAATTGGATTTGCCTGTATCGATTTTCCTGCGCCAGATGCAATGGAACAGCTTGATTATGCGATAAACTCCTTAGAATTAAAAGGAGTCAAGCTTGTTCCTCCTGCTCAAAAATTCGATATTTCTGATAAGAAGTACAATTCGCTCTATCGTAAAATGGTGGATTTGAATGTTCCGCTTTGGACCCACACTGCACATTTAATGTCTATCACTGGTGCAGTAACGAAATTTGGCCATCCTAAGCTTGTCGACAGATTAGCTACAGAACACCAAGATTTAACTATAATAATGGGCCATATGGGCACTCCATGGTTCTGGGACGCTTGGTCAGTGGTAGCTCGGCATCCAAATGTTTATATAGATATATCAGCTTACCCAGATCTTTACTCTTGGTTCCCCTTTGATGCATATACTAAATATAACATAGAAGATAAGGTTTTATTTGCCTCTGATCACCCATTATGCCACTGGAATAAGATTATACCTGCAGTAGATGCTCTTCCGATTTCCAAGAGCTTTAAAAAGAGAATATTGGGAGAAAATGCTGTTAAACTCTTAAAGATATAATATAACCTTTTAATGAGAAAAAATTAACTTATAGATTTTTAAACAAAAAAATAAAAATCTAAAAGGTTTTTAAAAAATATGTCAGAAAAATCAATTGTATATTGGGCATCGCCATGGGAATTAATGGCTTTTCCAAATTCTGCGAAGAATATAATAACAAATAATTTAGTAAAAACTAAATTTTTGTTAGATAAAATCTTAGATGGTTTCATAAATACGGGGGATAAAGTTGGAGTAAAAGTTCATGTTGGAGAAAGATATAATACCCGATATTTACGTCACGATTATGTTCGTGAAGTCGTTGATGCGATTAAAGCAAAAGACGGTATACCTACTCTTATAGAAACCCAAAATTTAGGAATGGATATTCAACATATAAATCTCTCTGAAAATTATTCTATTAACATTATGAGACGAAAAACGGCAGCAGAGCACGAAAAAACAGCACAACTCCATGGGTATTCTGAGTCAATAGTTGGCGCACCAATAAAATTTATTGATGGAGATAAGGGACTAGATGGAAAAATTATTGAGATAGATGGGATTCACTTGAAAGAAGTATCTGTTGGTATTGGACTTTATGAATTTGATAAGATTGTAGCGATATCACATTTTAAAGGACATCAAGCAGCAGGTTTTGGAGGTGCTATGAAACAACTTGGAATTGGGTTCCTTTCTAAAACAGGTAAGTATCGTTCTCATTTTAATAGCGATATGAGTATTAATAAAAAGAGATGTAATATTTCTAAGTGCTCACAAGAATGTATTGAAGCTTGTCCAGTAAATGCAATTAAAATAGAAAGTGAATCTGCTGTTATCGACCCTTCTATTTGTGTTTGTTGTACTGCGTGTCTTGAAAAATGTCCTGTTAAAAAAGCGATAAATAGAGATTTTAATATGGATTTTAAGAATTTCATAGAGCGTGTGTGTGATAACTGTGCTGCAGTAATAAATTCTTATGGCCCAGAAAAATTTCGTTATATTAACTTTGCCTTTGATGTAGTTGCTCAATGCGACTGTGTTGCTACTCCTAGTATGCCTATTATTCCTGATCTTGGTATATTTGGTTCATCTGATCCCGTTGCGATAGATAAAGCTTGTATAGATGCAGAAACTAATGCTCCCGGACTACCTATTATGGATCAAAATGGACAATGGAAAGAACCAACTCCTATTGGAATTGAGAAATTTAATGCAATTAATAAGATGGTTGATTGTTCTTGGGTTTTCGATGCTGCTGTTAAAAATAGACTGGGAAATTTAGATTATGAATTGATAAAAATATAATTCATACATTATTTTTTTTTTAAGATTGTTTTTAAAAATTATTTAATTATCGTAATTAATCTCTTTTTCATATTTATGAGTATATTGAAGTGAATTATATGTGGGTGAATGCTTGGATGTCCATGAGAATGGACGCCAACCAACGGTGGTGGAGTTTTGGGTGGAATTTTGACGAATCAATACGCAGTCAAATGGATTTACCAGATAAAGTGATTATTAAAGACGATACTTTAAGGGAAGGTGAAGAAACACCTGGAACTTACTTTACAATAGATCAAAAGGTCGAAATTGCTAAAGCATTGGAAGAAATGGGAATCCCTGAAATTGAAGTTGGATATGCTGCAGGAATCAAGGAGCATGCAGAAACTTTTAAGGCTCTTAAACGAGAAGGTATAAAAATGAAATTATCATCTCACGCAAGATTATATGCTGAAGATATAAAGAAGGAAGTTGACGATATTTTAGCTGCTGAAACAGATCACATAAATTTTTTACTTGTCCCTGGTCCCGCTTTAAAAACTAAGAAAGCAGTTTTTGAAAGAATAACTGAAGGTATAGAATATGCGAAAGCTCAAGATGCTTATGTAGCATTTGGCTCTGGACGAGTTATTCCGAAATTTTGGGAAAAATTCTTACATCTAGCTATGGATGCGGGAGTCGATAGGATTGTTGTATACGATGGAAATGGGTGCGCTCTGCCAGTTGCATTTAAAGATAATGTTGCTTTTACAAAAAAAATTGTTAAAGATATACCCATAGAAGTCCATACACATAACGACCTAGGTTTAGCAGTAGCTACAACACTTGCTGGAGTTGAAGGTGGTGCTCAAATTGTTGATGTAGTATTTAATGGACTAGGCGATAGAGCTGGAAATGCTTCTACTGAAGAAGTTATAATGGCGCTTGAAATTTTATATGGAATTGATTTAAATTTAAAATTGGATAAAATAATGGAAGTTTCTCAACTTATTGAGAAATATAGTAAAACACCATTGCAATCCCATAAAGCTATTGTAGGTAAAAATTGTTTTATTCACGAATCAGATTTACATGTAGAGCAAATTTTGATAGGGAATTGGACAACTTGGGAATTATATCAACCTCATGTGGTTGGACAAACTCGAAAACTAATCTTTGGCGCAACAACACTTCAGGATAGAGCGCTTAAGGCGAAATTAAATAAGATCGGTTTGGAACCAACTACAGAACAGCTAGATATTCTACGCAAACAAATTAAAGAGAAAATAAAGACTCAAGATTTCATTTCTGAACAAGAACTTGAAGAATTAGCCAAAAAAACACTCAAATAGCATTATAATTATGATTGATTTACTAACTCATTAAGAATCTTTATAGTTCTTGAAATGTTAAAAATTCCACAAACACAGGGTTTAGCTAATTTTTCTGCTGCTTTTTCAACAGAAATTTTTCCATTTTTAATCAATTTCACATAATATTCTACAGATTGCGAGGATGTGCAATGATGTCCACACATGGTAGTAATTTCTAATGTTTTCTTAGAAGGTAATAACTCCTTCTTTCCAAATGTACCCAATGAAAGATGGACAGTATGCATATTCAAACCGACTTCTTTAACCGCTTCCTTAATTTCAGAAATTAGACCACTTATCACTATGGAAACTCCTAAATCTTCTTCTTTTAAAGTTTGAGTAATTTCTTTAACTGTTTCGATATCTGTAAAAGCAGCTGTGATAACAGGAGAAATCTTCCAAGCCGCCTCCCTCATAATATTTGTAGGATTATGCTTTTTCATGATTTCAGCAATCCTTATTAATCTTTTACGTGGATCTGGATATTTATCATTTATTCCAGCCGCCAGCATTGCTAATATCACGTAATCTTCCTTTAAATCATTAACAGTTCCAACTCTATGTAATGAATGTGTTATCGCTTTTCACCTCTATTTAGGCTCTACCTAAGCCTATGTTAATTTTAGCATTTGGCTCGACTTTAAATCCTTGCTGATCTAATATATCTATAATAGGAATTGAGCCATCCTCCATTACTCTTGAAACGATCCCAACAGTAAAAACTGTATCAATTTCTTTTTCCACTTCTTTGATTATTTGTAAAACCTGATCAATCTTATTTTTAGGAATTTTGAATTCAATAATAGCAGATAGAACACGCTCATCTTTTACATCGTCTTTAATATTAACTTTATCTTCAGTCAGAATTGCTGTAACTGGACTCATCTCTTCATATTCCACACCTATCTGTGAAAATTTTGTTGTAAATAATTCGATATTTTTTAACAGCGTTCCAACTCCAGGGCGTCCTAATTCAATAGAGATCCCATACTCATCTGTTCCAAAACGATTAGTTACATCGTTAGTTTTCATTTCTTCTGTCCCTCTTCCTGGTATCCCTGTTAACTTATGTGTACCAATCACATCGCTAAATGGATTACGAATAATTCGCGGCCATTTTAATCGTCTGGATTTAATCGCATTGACAGGACATTCTGCGTTTCGATAACATATAGAACATTCTACGCAATGATTTTTATCTATAACTGCTTTGTTATCAATTATTTTAATAGCTTGAACGGGACAAACTATTACGCATCTACCGCATCCAGTACAAAGATCTTCTCTTATTTCCATTACAATAACCTAGATTTTTAATTGTTTATTGTGTTTTTAATCAGATTCAGTGGCATCTAAATCCTTAGGTAAGGTATTTAATAAGATAAATACAAATAGAGAACTAATAAGCGCCATTATTGATAAGATTACATAACCCGGTCTATAAAGATTGCCATAACCTAAGAAAAGAAATGCTAAAAGTAAGATGCTCAAACTTCGACCAAAAGTATAAGCTAAAAAATTGAGAGAATAAATCGTCGATCGTATTTGTGGAGGGCCTATATCTCCTAGAGTTGCTTGCGTAAGTGGATCAATACCTCCAAAAAAGAAGGCACCTATTAAGATAAATATAAAGAAAATAATCAGCATAATTAAATTATTAGATGAGAATATTAAGCAAAATCCAATAATATACGATATTGATCCTATTACTAAACAGATAAGTACATATTTTAATCTTCCATTCTTATCAGTTTTAATTTTTTTATCAGCTAAATCCCCTATTATAGGCCCGCTTATCATTTGACTACCGAAAACAACAATTAGAAAGAAGGTTGCTATGCTTGAACTAAAATGATAATCATTTTTTAACATTGAAATAAAATTCGATGATATTGCCCCAATAGCTAGAAACATAACGAAATTAAAAATTAATATCCAAAAAATTGTCTTTATCTGCCAAATTTTCTTGAAATCTTTTATTTTTATTTTAAAACTTAGTCCCAGAACACTCTCATCGTCCATCTCTGATGATATCTCCATTTCACCTCTGGTAGGCTCCTTCATGAAAAATAAAAATATCGTACAAAAAATCCCACATATAGAAATTATGATAAATGGCAATATCCAAGAAAAATAATCAATTAAAAATCCTGAAAGCATATGACCTAAACCATTACCTAAAACATAAGCGGCACTTAAAGTACCAAAAGATTTTCCTCTTTTTTCTGCCTCGATTGAATCTACCAGTAAAGAAAATATTAACGGTAATGCTGAACCAAAACCAATTGCAGCAAATATTTGAAAGAACAATAACGAATAAAAATCTGTTGCAAAAATAGTAAGAAATGAAAAAAATGACCATATGAATGTTCCAATGATTAGCATTATTTTGCGTGAAAATTTATCACCTAAGATTGCCCATACTATTGAACTACATGCCCCAACAAACAAAAACATTGAATTTATTATCTGGACTTGAGCTTCACTCTCTAAATTTAAGGCTATAGCAACTTCCTTAGCCATCGGCATTATAATGCTAATTAATGCTGAAGAAAAAAGTGTTAGTAATATAAGTATGATAAAAGATTGATGTTTCATGAGAAAAGCGTATATTTTATTCAGTTTACTTTAATGGTTTGGATATTAAGATGGTAAAATAAATAAAAATCTTTCTAATAAGATTTAATTATTCTTTTTCAAAGTATCCTAAAAACTACATAAAGAAATAAAAAAAGTTGGAATTATAGGATTTAATTTCTTATTATGAAATTAATTAATAATTTCTATTCCATTAGAAGAATTAGTTTTAAAAACGATTATATTTTAATTAATGATAAAAAGTTATTTTCAGTTTTATTTACAAATAAAATTTGATGAGATTTACTATATGAAATTCTTAAAAAATAAAAGATTTTTAGCACTATTTATTATCTCTTCCATGATATTATCTTTTATGTGTGCTTTCATTGGAGATATTAATCATACTAATCTTTCTGGGAAAGAAACTCAGAATGATCCATTGAGAGATAATGAATATGGCGAAACATTGAAATTATCTGCTAATGTTGTGTCTCAATTTGATAGTCGAGGAAAAGTTTTTAGTTCAGGAACTTTTTCAAGTCAGAATTGCTATATCAATAACGAGCAACCAGCTTTGAATATTCGACCAAGTATTTACGAACCTAATTTCTATATGTCGTATGCCTTAATGAACATTAATAATTTAGAGGCTGTAAATTATACCAAAGAAATTGAATCTTCTTTTACTGAATTTATTGAGAATGATAAAAATGAGGAAATGTACGTATTTCAAAAATTTGCAATCCAAATAAGTCAATATATCAATAATGTTAGTATATTAATCCGTGATGAATATCAAGGGCATCTTGATACCCCTCCCGAAGCGATATATACATATACAAATCAATGGGAGGTAGCTATAGTAAACTGTTCGGATGATGGATATAAAACACCAAATCACGATACCACGTTAGGTTCTTTGAGAATAAAACATGAGGATACTGTTGAACTTCATTGGGAAGTTTTTAACTTCAAAAATGAAGGCGATGGTCCCATATTTCTTAATATAAATAAGACAGCTTCAACTAAGGTAAATGAAATAGAAAAGTATTGGTTTGCCTTAAGAATAAGAATTCCTCCCAATGATGAAAGTCAAGGGGGTGGTATTAAGAAACTTTCTTTTAATCCAGATGGAGGGGATTCTAATTTTAGAGGGGAAGGTGATATCTTTCAATATGGTGGATATACTATTATCAATAAGACTATGAATGATGTTGTCGAAAATAAAACAATTGTAGGGCAAAATATTGATGGCAATATAACTTCCTTTAGAAATATAGACAATGATCGATATATCGCTCAAAATGATACTTCAAATAATTTAACAATACAAATAACTTATGACCTAGCAAATTTATCACTCTTATTTGGAAATGAAGATTTGAAAAGGCCACTAACTTATGGGGAAATATTATGGGCATATACCTTTAATTTTTTTGGTTTTCAAGATCTTTGGTACTATTCACATTTCATTTTTCTCTATAGTATTAATTTTACGATTGCAACAAATATAAGTGATACTGATATTATAAGAAATGCAGATCTTTATGCTTATAGTAGAACAGAATCTAAATGGGTGAATATATCAAAATTTGTTAATCTAAATACTGATAATGAGACTTTACAATCTTACTTAATAAGAGATCCCGATGAAAAAATCGAATTTTTAAGATTATTAAATCATCCTTGGTTTCCTCAGGGTAATCCAAATAATACTCTCGTTTTCAGGCTCGTATACAATGGTACAGGTACAAGTAATTATAATGTTTCAATTAATAAATTTACTGTGGAAATTGGCGAGTATGATATAAAAGAAGGAGTTCACGCAAGTGAACCGATAATAGTTGATGACTATTATGCAAATAAGGTAAACGTTGATAATGGTACGGTAATTACTCCTCAAGATGAGGTAATTAGTACCTTAAAATACAATGATAATGAATTTTTTAAAGCTCAAGCTGATACAGATAATCTTACTATAATTTTCGAACTTGAAGTATTAAAGGATTTAGATAGTTCACTATGGGATATCGATCTTTATGATTGGATATTAGTTTCTCCAAACCCTATCGTACCTAAGATGGAGTTCATTGTAAGTTCTAATACTAGTATTAAGGATACAAAATATATTAGTTTAGCAACGCTAGAAATTTATAAGGGGAATAAAACTTCAGAATATCTATCACCTGAACAAAATAAGCAAGAATGGGTTATGATTAGTGAAACTAATAGAACTTTTGCTAATTCGGTTAAAAGTAGAAATGTGACAACTCAAGATGAAGGTTTTACATGGTTATTTTTAAATTTTTTAAATGATAGTGATAGAAGGGTATTTTTGCGTTTAAGATTTGAAACAAATACTACACTCTTCTCTGGTTTTAACGTATCTATTGATCAATTCAAAGTTAATATTGATGTTAAATATTTTTCTGATATTTCTTCTTCAATAGGTTTTGGTATTAATAGTGCTACTTTAAAACCTGAGGATATCCAAATGCAGATCTTTGAAAAAAATGTTATTAATAGAGGTAATCAAAAGGGTTCTTGGTCTGCATATTTAGAAAATTTCGAACCTATAAAAGGGACTTTCATTTTTGATATAACTTCCAATTGGTATGCGATTAAGTTCGATGTGTCAGGTAGTTATACTATTTATAAATATGCAGTTGATCTTGACTTTATTGACGATTTAGATACACAATATATGATAGGAACAGAACATTTTACAGTAGAAGCTACAGATGGTCTCGGAAATCCGATATCTGGTCTTGATATAATTTTTGAGCTTTTAGATGCAGATGAAAAAGTAGTAGATAAAGATATATCTACTACTGATTCAGATGGAGAAGCTACTGGTTCCTTAGAATTCGATGAGGTTGGAGATAGTTTTAAAATAAGGGTAACTTATGAAGAAGCAGGGATTTATGCGAGTGAAGATATTGAATCAGATGAATTCCGGATTGTAGATGAATTTACAATATTTATGGATAATTTTCTCTTTTTACTCCCGTATATTTTGATTGGTTTAGCTGCCCTATTCACTTTTATTGCTCTCCGGCATCGGAAGTTAAGCAAATTACGCGAATATTGGGCGGGAGAAGCCATAGTTTTGGACGATTTGTCAAAAATCTCTTACATCATGGTCATTCATAAAGATGCAGGACTAACTCTTTATTCTAAGAAAATTTCTATGGAACTCGATTCGGACTTAATAGGTGGATTTATAACTGCAATTTCACAATTTAAGAGCGAAATTAAAAAACCTGTCGATGAATTTGATATAAGTAAAGGATTTGAGATGGATTATCACGACTTTAAAATTGATATGGTGGATGGCAAATATATTCGAACTGCGTTAATTTTAGAAGGAATTCCATCCAAACAATTAAAAAAAAATCAGGAAATGTTTACAAATAGTTTTGAAACAAAATTTAGCTCATTATTAGTGGATTTTACCGGAGATGTCAAGCCATTAAAAGAAACTGACGATTTAATTGAGGAATTTTTCAATATTTCTTTAATGTATCCGTTTCAATTAAGTTCGAATTGGAAAGCTGCTAAATTGAAGAAATTAGAGAATGCGTTATTAGAAGTTGCCGAACAGATGCAAAAAGAGAGAAAATACTTCTTTATTTCCAGTTTATTGAATTATGGACTAGCTGGACGAAAAGAATCAAAAAATCAAATAATAAGTACTTTAATTGATCTCAAGCGGAAAAATTTGCTTGTTCCAGTTAAAATTGATTAATATTTTCTTTATTTTCTTCTTTATATTAATTATGGCTGATAAAAAAAGGAAATTTTGGACAGTTGGACAAATAGATGCTACTGGGGTAAGAGGCCCTCATGAAAAAGAACTTGAAGATATTAGCAATGCTAAGAGTTCTCTCTTCATCGACATAGATATGAATATAATCATTAAAATATATCAAATAAATAATTATATTAGAATATAATACTAGTTTATTAAAGTAAAAAATATTGGACTATAGAAAAAATATATTCAAATATTTATTTTAGTATCGCAAATATATTTAATAAAAATTAGGAGAACGGAAAATGATAACTTTAAAAAAAAAAACATTTTTCTTGCTTTTTTTTATAATATGCATGAATATTTCTATTTTCGTTGTTTCTTCCAACGAAAATCCTTTAGCTAATCAAGAAGATAATGACTTAAAATCTTTAAAAACTTCTGGTATAGAAAGTGGAGGAAAGCTATACACTCAAGAAAAGGTTCAAATCCAAAATTGTTATATTAATAATAAAGAACCCGGACTAAATCGATTACCAAATATTTTCATTAAGAATAGCTTTCTTTCAAATGCTCATATATCTTTTGATAATATAATAGCCCATAACTTTACATACGATCTTGAACCTGAATATACAGCAACATTTAAAACCAGATCGTATTCAGAACCTACATATATCTATCAAAAATTTTGGGTAGAAAGGAGCCAATATATTAACAACATTAGTATTTATATCCTTGATGAAATCAATGAAAATGATTATAATGAGCAAAATTCATGGGAAGTTGCTATAGTGAATTGTTCAAATGATTTATATGGAACACCCAATGACACAATTCAAGCACCTTTAGTAAACCCTCATCCCCGGAATGCTATTCCCCATTGGGAACATTTTGATTTTTTAAACTCTGAAGTTGGACCAATATATCTAGATATAAATAATACATACTTCACAATAGAAAATGGATTTATTAAATATTGGTTTGCAATCAGAATAAAAATGCCTCCGAATGATTTTTGGTTAGGAGGAGGTGATAAATATCTTTTTTTTAAACCAGATGGTGATGATCCTAATGATATTGGAGCGGGGGAAACATTTGCTCAGGGTCAATTTGGTTATGGTTCTCATCGCAAGCAATTTTCTCAAACCAATGTAAGTAGCATTAATATTATAAATGGCACAAAAAAACTTGGGGGAATCCCTTCATTCGCATTTTTTGACAATAATAGATTTATAGTTCAATCAAATTCGAATAATATAACATTAGAGGCGACACTTGATTTTGATAATACAAATAATTGGTTATTCTGGTTTATTAAAGAAGAACTTCCCAGCGTTTGGGATACGGAGTATAAACCAATATACGGATTGGAATGGGAAGAATTCTGGAATCTATTGCATCCTTATCTCCTATTTGGATTTGACTTTAATATAGCAACAAATATAAGCGATATTGGCAATATCCTTAATGCTGATATGTTTCTATTCAATTCAACTGATAATACTTGGATGAATATATCCCAGTATATAAATGTGAAACAAGAAGATGAAACTTTAATTACTATTAGTGTTAGAGATCGTGAGGGTAAAGATGATATTTTATCATTAATGGGTGATGGGATGCCAGTGGGGAATTATAACCTTACTGTCAAATTTAATTATACAAGTAATGATGGTGCTGTTTTTAACGTATCATTTAATGAATTCACTATAGATGTTTTAACATTAGATGAAATTTCTCCGCTTCAGATATTTGATCCCGGAATACAAGATTTATTTTATCCTATTAGTGCCACGGTGGATCCGAATACAGGAGAAACAATCGGGAATCCAGATTTAGATGCATTGGAATTAAATGATGGTAATTACTTTATAGCCAATTCTATAGATGATAATCTCACAATTGAATTTGAATTTAACTTAGTTCCCTATTTGAACAATTCATTATGGACTATGGACGAATATGAATACCAATATGTCTATCCAAATCCCACGATTCCTGAAATGACTTTAAGGCTGAGTTCTAAGGTTAGTATAAAGGGAAATTCTTCGGTGCAAAATAATTTAACTACTGCTGTTTTAGAAATTTATGTACCTGAAGAAATGGAATGGTATCCAGTGTGGTTCGAAGATTTATTGGCTCATGAAAATGAGTTTCAAATACCTGCCAGTGTAAATGTTACAAGCTCTTTGTTTATTTTACAAATGACCAACTCTTCTTATCAAAAAAATTCTCTTAAATTTCGGTTGAGATATGAATGGAATGAAGCTCAAACACCCCCTCCCGGAGGTTTTAATGTTACTATTGATGAATTTAGTTTCGATATCACCGTTCAAAATGCAAAATCCTCTGATTTTTCTTCTTTGATAGGATTCGGCTTAAATAATGATGCGATAAAGCCCTCCGATATTTCCATGGAAGTTCAGGGTACCAGTGTGGCAGATGATGGTACATGGAGTGGTGATATTGCTAATGGTATTCCCAACTCAGATGGATATTTTGAATTTAACATAACATCGCGATGGGAAGCAGTTAGTTTTAACGTGACAATAACGTATGACGTATTTAAATACCTAATTGAAATAGATTTCAAAGATGATTTTGAAGAGCAATATATGACTGGAACAGAATATTTTACTATAGAGGTAACTAATAGTATTGGTCAACCGATCTCAGGTCTAGAAATAATTTTTGAATTGATCGATGCAGATGATAAAGTAATCGATGAAGACACAGATATTACTGATTTGGATGGAGAAGCAACGGGTTCTCTAGAAATGGATGAGATAGGGGATGGCTTTTATGTTAAAGTCAGTTATGAGCAAGTTGGAATATATGCAAGTGAAGATAAAGAATCCGATGAATTTAGGGTGGTTGATGAATTTACAATATTTATGGATAATTTTCTACTATTATTGCCATATATTCTTATTGGATTGGCAGCACTTTTTACATTTATAGCCCTCCGGCATCGAAAGTTAAGCAAATTGCGAGAATTCTGGGAGGAAGAATCTATAGTTTTAGAAGACTTGTTAAAAATTTCACACATCATGATCATACATAAAGATACGGGATTAACTCTTTATAGTAAGCAAACTTCTATGGAACTCGATTCGGATTTAATAAGTGGATTTTTAACTGCCATTTCACAATTTAGAAGCGAAATTAAAAAACCTGTTGATGATTTTGACATAAGTACAGGATTTGAGATGGATTATCACGACTTTAAAATTGATATAGTGGATGGCAAATATATACGAACTGCGTTAATTTTAGAAGGAATCCCATCCGAACAATTAAAAAAAAATCAGGAAATGTTTACAAATAGTTTTGAAACAAAATTTAGCTCATTATTAGTGGATTTTACAGGAGATGTCAAGCCATTCAGAGAAACTGACAATTTAATTGAGAGATTTTTCAATATTTCTCTGATGTATCCATTTCAATTAGGTTCGAATTGGAAATCAGCAAAATTAAAAAAATTAGAAACAGCTTTATTAGAAGTAGCCGAACAGATGCAAAAAGAGAGAAAATACTTCTTTATTTCCAATTTATTGAATTACGGACTAGCTGGACGGAAAGAATCAAAAAATCAAATCGTAAGTACTATACTCTCACTTAAACGGAAAGATTTAATTGTTCCAATTGATATTGATTAAAAATTTATTTTTTTCATTCTTTATATTTATATTAATTATGATTGATAAAAAAAGGAAATTTTGGACAGTTGGACAAATAGATGCTACTGGGGTAAGAGGCCCTCATGAAAAAGAACTTGAAGATATTAGCAATGCTAAGTGTCCTCTTTTCATCAACATTAATATGAATGTTCTACAAAAAATTGTAAAAGAGAGTCTTGGTGGTAAAATCGAAAATATTGGATTTGATGAAGACTGGACTATTACTATAGAGTTTTTTCCTGAAGTAAATATCCATATGGCATATTCTTATTTTGGAGATGAATTTGGGGATGGTATTGAAGCAGAATTTAAATTTTATTTTTCTGGAGAGCATGTTACATTGGTTCCGGGTGAAGATAGTGCAACTTACATCGACATAGTTATGGATTTTATAGAGAGATTACTAAAAAATAAAGAACCATTTGAGAAGGACTATGATAAAAAGACAGAACTTATGGAAAAAGTTCTTATCCAGAGGGAAAAACCATTTGAAGTCCTAAAAGAAGGGGAAGGAAACAAATTAGCAGAATTCTTGGGTGCTAAAGTATGGAAAACCTCTGAGGGCTGGAGAATTAAAAAAGAATTCTTTCCGAAAATGTTTGCTGAAATTACATGGAATAAAGAAAAAGGACTTAATATATCTTTTTCAGGGGATAATCTTAATAATATGAGTAGTTATCATGCAGAATTCTTAGGGATTTTCATAATAAACCATCTCCTAAGATTTATAACAATCCATAATGAAAATGAAGATCTGCCTGATATCTGCTACATAATGTTTTCACGAATGTTTACAAAAGCTAAAGGTTGGGAGCATAGGAGAAGGTAGTTTTCCTACTAAATAAAAAATAATTTTAAAAAAAAAGGTTTAAATAATAGCTGTCCAAAATACAGATCTTCCCTTTTTTTCTGTTCGCTTAATTCTTTGGGCATTTTCTAAATTAGACATTAATTTCCAAATTTGTGAATTGCTTAATTTGAAATATCTCCGCAATTCTGGAGTTGACATCTCTGTGCCACTTAACAAATTTACGATTAATCTTTCAATTTCTTCTATTGTATCTTCATCAGAATCATCGGAGTCTGATTTCTCTTCATCAATAGTCTCCATCTCAGTTATAATTCTATTAGCAATTTTGCTTAGTTGTGTTATATTTCTTTCGATCCCTTGAGGTTTCATAAATAAACAGCAGAGTTCTAAATCCTTTGGAAAGGCAACAATGTAAAATTTGTCATATAATATTGCTCTTGGCTTTTTTCCAACATTTCCTCCCCGGAAAGCTAGATAAAAGTTCATTGAGAAATCGTCTAAATTAACTAAATCTTTTGAAGTATTTTCGAACTCCTTTTTCCATTTGAGAAATGGGCCGTCAATCATGTCAAAACCGATCAATGCGGCCCCAAATAATTCATTTTCGTTAAATTTCACTTTCTTTTACACTCCTTTATTCTATCATATAATTTAAATCTTCTTTAAGAATATTCATAGATTCTTTTAAACTTCTTCTTATAAACACTTGATTTAATTCTTTTTTAATAATATCGATTAATTTTTTCCGTTCGGACGATTCAATCGCTGTTAAACCGTAAGTCTTTACTTTGAGTATATCCTCAACTCTTTTTGCTTCCATTCTGCCATATTCCTTACATAAATCTTGTTTGTTCGCAATAGCAATTATGGGACAATCTTTTTCTACAATATTACTTGTGAACTCAATAAATCTTCGTGAATTTAATACATTGCGAGGACTAGAATCAGTTACTACTAATACAAGATCAGAACCTGCAAGATAATCATCTAAATAAGTTAGATAAGATGTTTGGCCTCCAAAATCCCAAACTCTTAAAGAAAACTGATCGAATTTAACCGTTTTCAAATCAAACCCTTGTGTGGGGATATAAAGTCTGTCTTTTTTTTCTATATTCTCCAATAAAAGTTTCAGAATGGTGGTTTTGCCCGTAGCGGGATGTCCAATTATCGATATTTTAACTAAATCGTTTAACATTTCTATTCTAAAATGATTATTTAATTAATGAACAAAGAGAATTTGTGAATATTAAACTCGATCTTATCTGTGTAATATTTCTTTAGATCTCGTTTAAAAGATTCCCATAATGATTAAGTAATTATAATAAGTTGTTTAAAAAATTATAAATAATTGAAAGAATTTTAAAAAACATATGGAGGATAATAAACGAAGAGATTTGGCAAATAAATCCTTTGGCAATATTATTTCAGATGGATTTAATCTTTTTAAGAAATGTTATTGGAAATTGCTGCTACCAATGGCTTCTTTTTATATCATATATCTAATTATCAAAGTATTTCTATTAGCAGACTTATATTTTTTATCTTACCGATTAGAAATAGAATATATTCAAATAGATCCTGAAAATGTATCTGAAGCTGATTATGATAGAATACTATTAATCGCGTTTATCGAACTTCTAATATACTTTCTAGATTTTTTGATAAGAGCAATTTTTACTGTTATAGCAATGTGCTCCGTAAGTCTTTTTGTTTATAAAAAGTATATGAATGAAGAAGTTAATTTTCTTAATCAATTTAAAAAGGCATTTAACCCAAAGATGTTACTAGTAATAATTTTAATCGGAATATGCATACCTTTAAGCATTTGGATCTTAATGATCCCAGGACTTATCATTTTTGGAAGATATATATTTACAGTTTATACTTATAACATGGAAAATACAGAAGAAGGTACAGAAGTAATACAGAAGAAAAATCTAATTTCGAAGGCACAATTAATTTCTAAAGGTTCATTTTTGAAAATTTTTGCTATTTTTCTTATTACTATATTAATTACATTTATTATTCAATTGGGATACTCAATTTTTCTATTATTTATTTGGAATGTGGATAATGCTACTTTATTATCATGGTATGATCCTAATAATAGAAATTATGGAATGATAATTCTTTATGAATTGATCTATGTTAATTTAGTAAATATAATCTTTATACCCTTGTTTATTTGTTTAATAACCCCCTTATTCGCAAGTTGTAAGGCACGATACGAATTAGGAGAACTATATTATCCTCCAAAAAAACAGCCAGATTACAAACCATATCCTGCACAAGAACCTTATCCTGCACAACAATCTTATCCCGCACAGATGAATACCTGGCAATCCAGAATTCAAGAAGGCCCTGGTATTTATTGTCCCTATTGTGGGCATAAAATTGATAATCCTATAAAATTCTGCCCTAGTTGTGGAGAATCTATCGAATTTAAATAATGAAAGGAAGAATTTCCCATGTATTTCAACATCGAAAAAAAGATTGACTTAAACATTGATGATATTAATGATCCTGTCGTCTTGATAGGATGGCCTGGAATAGCTTTAGTCGCTAAATTAGCAATTTCTACAATTAAAGACGCGATTGACGCAGAATTATTTTTAAAAATAGAATATTTTGATTTTCCCCCTAAAAGTACTGTTGAAGCTGGTTCATTAGATATTCCATCTGCTAAATTATATTATAAAAAAAGAAAAATTAACGATCTTTTTATATTAACCGCAAATTTTCAACCTCAAACTCCAGAAGGCGTTTTTGAGTTCGCTAAAAGATTTTGCGAAGAAATGGACAAAATTTCAGGTGGAAAAATAAAAATGTATCTATCTACTGGGGCCTTAATTTCGGATAATGTATCTGATAAACCTAAAGTTCATATATGTAGTACATCAAAGGATTTAATGCAATCTTTTTTAGAATTAGAAAATACTAAAATAATGGATGGTGGAATAATTGCAGGGGCAAATGGGATATTACCCGCTTATGCGGGTGCAAAAGGCTTCGCACCAGGAATTTGTCTGTTAGCTGAAACTATTCCTTTGCCAATGATGAGTTTAGACCCACGTGCCAGCAAAGCTTTAGTTAAGATATTAAAAAATTATTTTAAAATTGAAATGAATTTTGATGAATTAGATAAAAAAATTGATGAAATGAAAAATGTGTTCGAATCGTTTAAAAAACAAGCAGATTATTTTATGAAAGGTGCTCAGGAAGATCAAGGACCAGATTCATATTTCCGATAACATCTTTTTCTTTTTCGATAAATATTAAATTGAAATTCTTATTTAAACAAATTTTTAATGAAAAAATCCTTAATTTAACTAAAAAATTAAATTAAATAATTAAAAAAAAAATCAAGGTTGAGATTTAAGATTTGAAGTTTTTTAAGCTTTTTACTCCTTTAAAGATAAAAGATATGACCATATCTAACAGGGTCGTAATGCCAGCGATGCACTTGAACCTTGCAAACGATGGCTTCATGACAAAGAAACTAATAGACTTCTACATTGAGCGGGCAAAAGGAGGGGCAGGACTCCTTATAATAGGAGGATGTTATGTGTCCATCTATGGAAAAGGGCTACCAAGTATGATTTCTATTGAAAGTGATGATTATATTCCAAAAATGATAGAATTTACTGATGCTGTTCATAAGGCTCGAGAAGATGTTAAAATTTGTGCCCAGTTATACCATGGAGGGAGATATACTTTTTCCCAAATCATAGGTAGAACACCAATATCTTCTTCAGCAACTTATAGTATTTTCAGCAAGACAACACCCCGAGAAATGACTCTTGAGGATATCAAAAATGAGCAGCAAGCGTTTGCTGATGCTGCATTAAGAGCGCAGAAAGCAGGCTTTGATTGTACTGAGATTTGCGGGTCTGCTGGATATTTAATGGATCAATTTCTATCTCCATTTGTTAATAAAAGGACAGATGAATATGGTGGAGATTTTGAAAATCGATTGAGATTTCCGGTTGAAACTATTAAAAAGATAAGAGATGCGGTAGGGAATAATTTTCCTGTAGGAATGAGGATGGCGGGTGATGATTTTGTTCCTGGAAGTCTAACTTACAAAGATAAACCTCCTATTGCTAAGGCATACGAGAACGCTGGGATAGATTTTTTAAATATTACAGGGGGATGGCATGAGACAAAGGTTCCACAGCTTACTATGGATGTACCTGAGGGATGTTATACTTATTTAGCAGAAAATATTAAAAAAAACGTTTCTATTCCGGTTTTTGCCACTAATAGAATAAATAATCCCGTATTGGCTGAACAAGTGCTAATGGCTGACAAAGCTGACGCAATTTGTATAGGTAGAGGCTTAATTGCTGACCCTTTCTTACCAATGAAAGCAAAAAAGGGAGAGATTCGCGATATAATGAACTGTGTTGCCTGCAACCAAGGATGTTTCGATAATATTTTTAGAATGATGCCCATCTCTTGTTTGAGAAATGCTAGGGCTGGAAAAGAAGCTAGAACTGAATTAAAGCCAATTAAAGAGAAGAAAAAAGTAATGGTGATAGGTTCTGGTCCTGCAGGGTTAGAAGTTGCAAGAATTGCTCGAATAAGGGGTCATGAAGTCCACATTTTTGAAAAAGATGATAAGATAGGAGGGTTATTAAATCTTATTTGGATTCCTCCAGGAAGAAATGAATTTAAAAGAATGATTGAAAATTATGCTTATTGGATTCAAAAACATAGAATTATGACCCATTTAGAAACAGAAGTCACACCAGAAATCGTAAAAGAGTTTAATCCTGATGCTGTAATTCTCGCAACTGGTTCCATTCCAATAAAACCTCCTATTAAAGGTATTGATAAATCCCATGTTTTCTGGGCTAACGATGTCTTTAGTGGGGACGCTCCCATTGGTCAAAATAATGTAATAATTGGAGGTGGGGCAACCGGTATTGAATTAGCACTTTATATAGCAAAATATGGTACATTAAGTCGTGAAGCATTTGAATTTCTTACATTTTATAAAGCTTTAGAACCTGAAGATGCGCTTCCTATGTTACATAAAGGAAAAAAGAAAGTTACTATTTTAGAGAAATTACCCAAAGTGGGATCAATACTCGGGAAAACAACAAAATGGGTTCTACTCGATAAATGCGATGGTTTAGGGGTGCGTATCATTACTAGCGCAAGTGTTACAGAAATTGGAGAAAATTATGTAAATTATAAAGACGCTAAGGGAAATGATCAAGTTATTGACGACGTGGATATTGTTTATTACGCAGCTGGAGTAAAAACTAATGATGAATTATTTAAAGAGATTAAATCATTGGGAATTGAAGTTCAAAAGATCGGAGATGCGAGAAAACCTGCTACAGTTTTGGAGGCAATCGATAGGGGTTATAAATTAGCGAATGGAATTTAAGATTTAGACAAAAATTTTTTTTTTATTAATTTTACATCTGCAAAATATGAACGTTTTTGATATCAAGATTCAGAACGAGATTAACACCAAATTAGAGGGTATTAACGAACAATCACGAAATTACATTAACGAGGCTATTCTGATCATTAATAAAGAAATAGGAATTGACAACATTACTTCAATTATCTTATTTGGGAGCCATATTGAAAGAAAAGATTTTTCTTCCATCTCGGATTGCGATTTACTCATTATTTTTAATGATAATGTTTCCAATTTCTTGATTAAAAATATTGAAAAATATTTCATTGCATTAGAAAATAAACATAATTTACGAGAGGATGGTTTTAAATTTGTTAATAAATTTTTCGATAGAGCAACCGGAATGTTTGTGAGTCATTTTTTAACCAAGAAAAAGTACTGGGAAAATCTTATTTTTCATAAAATATTTCGGGTAAATAGGATATTCTCCAAATTAATCGCACCGAAAAAAATAGTATTCTGCAACATAATATCAAATAGTAGCATCCTTTATGGGAAAGATTTGAGAAAAAATGTTAAAAAGATTGAAATTTCGCCTTTTGAAATAGTAAGAAGTCTAATCATGAATTTAATTATAATTTTATTTTCAATTCCTACTTCAGTGTTGAAATCTTTTAATTCAATAAAATATCAATTAGAAGCAGTAAAATGGAGTTTAAGAGCTTCTAATTATTATGCCTTTGAAGATTCTAAATCGCTCGAGGAAATTTCTGCTCGATTTATCCTTTTTGAAAAATCAGGACGTATTTTGAATTATATAAGACACGCTAAAGTTTTCTATCATAGATTTCTAAACTTAAGAAAAAAACCTCATACAGATCTAGGTTTTATGCTTCGATGCCCTTTTAGAATTCTTAAAATTCACTTGAAAGGCTTACAATTTAAACAAATAGCAAAAAAGTAGATTTAATCTTAGCAAAAATTGATTTCATTGAAGATTTACTTAAAATTTTTATATTTTTAAGGTTATAATTTTAATGTAGAAATAATTAAAAAAAGGTCTAAAAAAAATATGGATATCGATATTAAAGAATTGTTCTTAGATATACTTACAATCGTTAAATTTGAACTTAAGTTCTACAAGGATAAGGAATCTCCGATGTTTGAAAGAATTGTAAAGACTCGCGTATTCCAACAGAGATTACAAAAGCTAAAAGATTTTATAATGTCTTATTTTGAAATTATGTATAAAGATCAAGAAAGCCCTATAAACAAAGCGGCATTACGAACACAATTAGACAATATTGCTCGGATTACGAATTATTACGACGATCTCTCAGAGTTTTATAAAGATCATACAAAAACTTTGCTTTCCAGGGAAAAGATTCTTGGATTAATTGAATATTCGCATATTGAGGTTTTATTTCTTATTTTTACCAATATTTTGGACTGGGAACATTATAAAAGTAGTTTATTGTTCCCTACTGATAAAGCCAAGGAAAAAATATTGAAAGAATTCCTAGGAAGGCTTGCTAGCAGCGATATAAAGGATGTCGAAGACCTCATAGATCTTGAACAAGAAATTGATACATTTGTTCAAGCTATTGAAGTTTAATATCGTGTAATGAATCATTAGATTTTCAGTCGCAAGTGATATTTTTTATTGAAGAATTCAAGAAATTTCAATAAAAATATAAATGGGTATTATGTTGTAACTTAATGGTATTGAATATCATTTCGAATTATAAAAGATATATTAAAGTTTTCTAAAATGGATTGCATCGATAAAATTCTTGAATTTTATACTACTAGGGAAGTTAATAAATATCGTGAAAAAAAGATCCGTCTAGGTAAAATATTAATCGAATTAATGAATCAGCTTGATGATCCAGGAAACTTGATTAGAGTCCAAAATTGTTTAATTTTATTAATAAATTTATTTTTTGATATTGAATCCCCAGATTATTTGCATAATCAAGGAAAATCAATAAATGAGCTCTCTGAAGACGAGTTAGAAAAAGTATATGATTTACTTCGCTCAGAGCTAAATAATCTAAATAATGGTAATAATAATTAAGACTTTTTTAAAAAACTTTCAAATCCTCTAGAAAACTCTTGAATGATTCATCATATTCGTTAAAATATTGCTCTATTTTCTGTAAAATTTCCGTAATCGCCTTTTTTAATTTTTTATCCAAAGCCAATGTGTCTACAATAACGCTAGATATCGCAATCTGATATTCCGACGTTAATTCTGTAATTTTTGCGAAATCTTCTTGATGAATACCTATTTTATCTAATTGTATAAATACAGATTCAATCTCATCTTTCAATTTAACTGTAGCTGTCAAAGATTTAGTGCAATTGTCATACAATTCTTGTTCTTTCTCGGATATAATCGATTCTTCTTCAGAAAGCTTATCTTTATCATATCTCTCATCCATTCTTTCCCTTAGAAGATGTTTAGTTCTGTGGTAAATACTTATCGCTTCATTAATCTTTACCAAACATTTAATTAAATCATAATTACGTAGTAATCTTGCCTCAACTATCTTTAAATATGCAACTTCATAAAAAGTTTGAAGTTCTCCAAAAGTACTCTTCTCCGATTCAAGAATTTTTAATTTTACCTCTCTTAATTGTTCATGTAGGAGATCTTTCTCTTTAACACTTAGATCTTTATTTTTAAGCGTATTATAGATTGTATTTGTCTTTTCTTTAATCAATATAGCATTACGCTTCAAAATTCCTGCCTTTTTTTCAATATTTGTAATGCTTCTTGATTCTCCTTCTCGTTCAACCCATACAAATATTCTTATTGCATCATCTAATAATTTATTGAATTTTTCTGTATCTGATTCAAGATAATATTTTGAATCTTGAATTTTTTGGATTGCTCTATCCATTTGAATTTCTAATTCGAAAATGTAATCAATTAAAGTTACTTGTTTTCTTTCTGTTAATATTCTCGATTTCACAAACATATCATCCTCTACGTTTTTACTTACAATGTACCATAAAATAGCAGCAGGTATCCAAAATACTATTGCGAATACCATCATATTATATATGCTTCCAAGCCATATAATTAACATAAATGAGATCAATAAAGTAATTCCTTTACCTATTTGTTCTGAAAGATTAAAAAATGAAGCAGCAGTACCCTTGTGTTCGGGCATATTGACATCAATCAAAATTGCATTCCTATTTGCAACTGAACCAGCCGCTATTGTGGTTCCAATTAATCCGAATATAAAATATAGAATATAACTTGGATAAACTCTGAATATTGCACCAACAGTTAAAATTATATAAGTCCACGTCTCTCCCGCTGGAATATCGTTAGGATAATTAATATTTAATTTATCCACATTAATAGGCTGGATGAAAAACATAGTCAAAAGATATAAAGGGATTGTTATTATAATACAAAATGTTGCTAATCTAGCTCTATTTTTTTTATTTCTTTTAAATAAAGCATCTCCTATACGAGTGAGTATAATATTTCCTAAAATATACCCAATACCAACCATTCCTGCAAAAATAGACGCTGTTTGAAGCCGAATTTCATCTGGCAATTCTGCAAAAAAGTGAAGTGAAAACATAGAAGTCAGGAAATATACTAAAATTGTTCCAGGTATGATTGCGAAAAAGCCTTGAATTGTTAAGTATCTGTTAGTTTTTTTCTTAATAATTTGAGCTAAATCTGAAGTTGAGATTCTATAACTATATTCTAAACTTAATTCTGCCAAATCTAATAATTCGTCTTCACTCGCACCTCTTTGAGGTATTTTGATAAAAAAAAGGATAATAATAATAAAAATACTAATTATTGCTAATAGAAGAAAAGGAAATCTCCAACTTGTAACGGGTCCTAAAAAAGAAGATAATGCCTGCCCAACTCCATTAGATATTGAACCTAAAATAGCAACCATTCCAAACCATCCTGATCGTTCTTCAGGAGGTATTGCATCCGAAATAATAGAATATCCTACTGGCAACACACAACCAAGTCCAGCTCCACTTATCATCCTTGAAAAAAGAAGAATTTGAAAAGAGGTGCTAAATGAAGTTAATAACATCCCTATAGTCCAAGAAAAAGCACCTCCCATTATAACTTTGCCTCTATCAATGCGATCCGTATAATAACCCCAGATTAATGCAAAAAAAGCGCTAAATAAAATAAAAAAGGCATCGGGAATCGCAATTAGTGCTTCCGGAATATTAAATTCCTTTTCAATAGCAGCATAGCTAGGAATTAACATATTAGCACATGCTATGGAGACAAAAAGAAGTAGGACTACCAATATTATTGGGACTAAATCTTTTTTCGCTATTTTAGTCAATGGGATTAAATTTCTTCTTTAATTTGAAAGATTATAATTAAATAAGATTCGTCAGTTAAAAAAATTTTCACACTATATACATTAAGGAAAAAATATAAAATATTATCTTGAAAAAAGTGGAGTACGAGTTCCATGCTGCTAATACACATATTACACCATTTTCAGTCGCATTTGAGAGAGTTTCAAGCTTAGATCTTGATTTAAACTCTTATTTTATTATAACAATTATTTATATGTTATTTGCATAGAAAAAACAAAATTTTTCTTTTACTAATAATTAATATGATACAATACTATCTCTACATATTTTTTAAAAAGGGGACGTGGATTAGTGGAAGATCGTTACCTTGGCATGGTAAAGGCCGCGGGTTCAATTCGCTGGTGAAATTCTCAACAGTATGATACTCCCGCCGTCTCCACTATTTATTTTATTAATTAGGTTTAAAGAATTAAGACACTACCATCTTTTTGTCCAATATATGCTTTTGAAGTCAATCCTATGAATAAACCAGTATCTACAACACCGGGAATTGTTAATAATTTCTCGTTTAGCAATACTGGATTTTCAATTATTCCGAAGTCTGTATCGATAATAAAATTACCATTATCAGATACTAAAGGGCCCATTTTAGATTGAGCCATTCGAAGTTTTGGCTTTCCGCCTAATTTTTCTAATTTTTGCCTAACAGGGACATATGCCATCGGTATAACTTCTATAGGTACTCCTTTTTTCCAATTTTGCCCTAATTTTTCTGAATTTTTTCTAAAATCAGCTATAATTATTATTTTTTTAGAATTTGAAGCAATGATCTTTTCTTGGACATGACAACCGCCACCTCCTTTAATAAGATTAAGATCTTTATCAACTTCATCAGCTCCATCAATATCTAAATCTATTTCAGGGTGTTGATCTAAAGATGTTAAATTAAGTTCATTTTCTAATATCAATTGATATGCTTGAAACGATGAAGGAATGCATTTTAAGTTCAAATCATTTTTTTTATTTAATTCAGCTATTTTTTTTACAGCATAAACTACAGTAGAACCGCTGCCAATACCTAAAATCATATTTTTTTTAACATTATCTTCTACTGCTTTTTCTGCTGCTTTTTTTTTCCCTAATTCAATTAAATCTTCTGTCATAATTATCTAAAATTTCATTATTTTTTTAATAAATTAAGAATCCTTATTGCGAGATATGCTGCATTGTCACCTCTATCAATCCCCACACATCCTACAGGTACTTTGGGGGGCATTTGAACAATTGATAATAAAGCGTCTAAACCACCTAATTTCGCATTTACGGGTACTCCAATAACAGGTTTGTCTGTCTTAGAGGCAATTACACCTGGTAATGCTGCGGACAATCCAGCTACGGCAATATATATTAACGATTCGCTTTTTTCTATGTAATCCTTTAATTTATCGGGATCCCGATGCGCTGAAATAATTTGTAAATCATATGAGATATTATTTTCTTTCAAAACTTTTTCTGCCTTTTCATAGACTTCTTTATCTGAGACACTACCCGCAATTATTGAGATTAACGTCTTTTTACTATTACTACTTGGCATAATTAAACAAAAACTTAGATAAATAAAAATAATTCTAATCGTATTTTAATAAATTAAAAAAAAATTTCCAATATCAATTATAAAATTATTCATTTAAGTTATCACTTTATCAAAAACTTTAATTTTAATTTTAAATATCCTAATTTAATTCTAAACATATAAAATTCATAAAAAAAATATAAAAAGTGATAGCAAAAATGGTAGAATTAAATGAAGTGTGGCTTGTTGATTACGCTCGAACAGCATTTTCACGTTCTCGACCTAGGGCACCCGAAAGAGATGTTTTCGGTGAAATAAGAGGAGATACGCTTCTTTCGTTATTATTAAAAGATATGATGAATAATAGATTAGCAGATAAAGGTATTGGATCTAAAGACATCGATACATTTACAGTTGGGGCTGCTTTTAGCGTAGGAGAACACTGGACTTATGGAGGGAAATTTCCTACTTGGTTTGCGGGAATTGACGTAAGAACCTCTTGTCAATCGATGGATAAACAATGCGGGTCAGCAGCAGCAGGTTTTAATTTAGCATTTTTAGAAATTGCGACAGGTTATAGCAAAATCGCAATTTCTAGTGGAATGGAACACCTTACGCGAGTACCAATGGGAATTCAAAACAAATGGATAATGCCAAACCTTTCAGCTGCAAGTAAAACTTCACCATTATATGATGCTAAATATGCACGAAAAGGTGAATATGACTTACTTATCGCAACGGATATGTTGTCAACAGCACAAAAACTCTTCGAGGAAGAGATTCCGACGTTTACAAAAGAAGATATGGATAAGTTAGGTGTAAGAGCACACAATTTAACCGTAAAATCGCAGGAGGAAGGTTGGTTCACCTCTGGTGTCAATGGAGGCGAGATTATTCCAATTGAAGGGCACGTTGAAGGGAATCCTGATGAACCATTAATGGTTGATAAGGATATGGCAGCTAGAAAATCAACACTTGAAAGTGTTGCAGGTTTAAGACCTGTTTCTAAACCTCATTTCATTAAAAAAACAGCTAAAGGACAAGATCTTGGTCGTCAAGGATATCAAGATTTTGTTGGTAGTAAAGATGGTGTAATAACTGCGGGTAATGCTTCACCTCTTAATGCTGGTGCTACAGCATGTGTTTTAATGGATGCTGAAGAAGCTAAAAAGAGAGGTATTAATCCATTGGCAAAAGTCGTTTCTATTGGATTTGCGGGAGTAGATCCTACTGTAATGGGTCGTGGTCCTGTTCCTGCTAGTAAAATGGCATTACAACATGCTGGATTAACTGCTGATGATATTGATTTCTGGGAAATTAATGAAGCGTTTTGTATAGTTGCTTTAAACTGTATGGATAAGCTTAACATTCCTGAAGAAAAGGTTAATGTGAAAGGGGGTTCCACCGCAATAGGGCATCCTTTAGGTGCTACAATGTGCCGTTTAATCGGAACTGTTGCACGAATTATTAAAGATAAGAAAGCTAAATATGGTTTAGCTAATGCATGCGTTGGTGGAGGGCAGGGCGTAGCTGTAATAGTAGAAAATATCGATGCGTAAAATCATATTATTATTTTAGACTAACTTAATTGCTCTTCAAAATTTCTTTTTTTTTAAATTTCTTTTATTCAAATTTAAAATTTTTCTCATCATCAATTCTATTAATATTTCCAAATTGCAAAATATTTATATATTAAAGCAATAAAATTATAGATATCAAAAAATCAAATAAAAAGTGAAATCAAAAAAAGGTGTAAAGATAAAATGCCTGTATATAAAAGTATTCAATTAGTTGGAACTTCTGATGTTAATTGGGCTGAAGCGGTAAAAAACTGTTATGCAGAAGCTAAAAAGTCTCTACGTGGAATCCGAAACATTCAAATAATCGAAAGTGATGTAAAGGTTAAAGAGGACGTTGATAAATTAATCTATCGAGTCAGAGTTCAGGTCAATTTTGAAATTGAAAGATAATTTTGTTCAAATTCCGATTTATAGTATGTGAGAACTGAATGCCTCGCCCATAAACTTATATCTTTTTTATTTTTTTTTGTTTTTAATATATATAAATAAGTTAAGAATTTATAGAATGAGCGAACTAGAGTTAACGTTTTGGAGATATATTATTGGCGGGATAATTGTATTGATAATTTTTATAATTTGCTGTATAATTCACAATAGACTTATAAAGAAATAGTACTTTGTTTAATTGCTAAGAATCTGGAATATCTCTTTTTTGAGCGTTTAGCTTCTCTTTTGCATATTTCTTTGCTTGAAGTGCATAAATAAATTTTGGATCAATTTCTAAAGCTTTTTTATAGAATTTTAAAGCTTCTTTTAAATTTTCCTTAACTTCATAAATTAATCCAATATTATAATAGCAATGCTTATAATCCGGTTTAATTTTAATTGCGTCATTGTAAGCTATCATAGCCTTATTCATATCACCCATATTAAAATGAGCGATTCCTATGTTGTATATAGCTCTGTAATTATTAGGATCGATTTCGAGGATTTTGTTAAAATACTTAATAGCCTCTTCGAATTCCATTACAAATTCATCGCTAAGATAAACTCCACACGATAACAAAACATTAATGAGCTCCGTTCTTATCTCATCAGATTGAGGATTTTTTTTAAATATATCTTCTAATACTTCTATAGATTCTTCATATCTCTTGTCGTTCTTCAATTTTTTTGCCTTATTTAAAAGATCTTCCGTACTAGTCAAATAATTTCACTACGTCTGGGCAAAATTGCTATTCAAGGATTTTCATACCAAATAAAATCGGATTTTTTTATTCCTAATTTTATTAATAAACTACGTAAACTCCCATCAGAATCGGGACATATCACAAAAAATTTAGTTATTCCATGAGTTGACTCTATATAACCCATTAGTTCTCGTATTATTAATTCTTCTATTCCTTTTTTGAAAGAGTCTTCCTTTCTGGTAAGTATTTGATGAATTACAAATCTATCATTGCCAAGATAATCTCTGAATATTGTATACGTGCCCCATCCAACCATTTTTCCATCTTCTTCAGCCAAGATCATTGAATTTCGATATTCAAGATTCAAGGCTCTCTTATTTAATTCACTTTCGAATTTATTCCAATTAGAGTTAAAATAAGTTTTGTTTACCATAAAATCGTCAAAAAGTGCCTTTAAGGCATCCTTATCTTTTCTCGGATCATATCGCCTTAATTCCAATTTTTAAACTCCTCTTTTCACCGTTTTTTGAAATTATTTAGTATAATTATTCCTTAATAAAAATTCTTTTTTATTAGTGAATATAATTAAAAATCGCTGACTATGAGTAAAAAAACATCAGAACTTAAAAAAAGTGAGAAGGAGAAAATCTCAATCCCGTTTAAATCGTTAAGAAAAGGAGTAGATGTGCCAAAACCATCAAATTTAGGTGATGCTGGGGCAGATGCTCGTATCATTGGCTTTAAAAAAATTATAAAAAAGGATGGAAAAAAAGAATTAGTTGAAATTGATTCAGAAACCTATACTCTGAAGCCTCTCGAGCGAATAGGATGCCCTTTAGGATTCGCTACTGCTATTCCTAAGGGATTTTATTTTAAAGTAGTTCCTAGAAGTGGTTTAGCGTTATGGGATGGATTATCCATCATTAATACTCCAGGCACAATTGATGCGGGTTATAGAAATGAATGGATGGCTATAGTAGTTAATCTTTCAAATAAAGATGTTGTATTGAAGAGAGGTGAGCGAATTTGCCAAATTATTCTTGGGAAACTTTATGAGTATGATTTTATTGAAACTGATAAATTGCTAGATTCTGATCGAGGATTAGGTGGTTTTGGTTCTACTGGAAAATGATAATATAAACTTATTTCTTAAAGAAAATTAGTCCTATAAAAACAAAAGTTAAATTAATTATATTATCTCTAGACCATTTAATAGAAAATATCTTAAGAAAAAAATTATTTTAAAATAACATGCCTAAAAGAATACCATCTATAATAGGAGCAATAGTAATAATCATATCGGTTTTTTTACCCATAATTAGCCTAGATATAACTGACTATCATGACTATGATATAATACTTCATTATTGGTTGTCGGGGTTAATGTACTTTTCAGCAAAAGATGGAGATGATAGGGTGAGGCGTTACAGATTTTATCCGAATGTAATTGGATTTGCATGTATGGTTGCTATAATCGCATTAGCAATAATGACAATCGTCAAATCCGCACGAAAAAAGGATCCAATTTTTATCGTTATTTTTGGAATCATAGCGACGGGATTTTTAGTTGGAACAACATTTTTTATGATGGCACTATTAGAATTTGTTATGATAAATGAAGGATTAGGTACTATTTCATCTTCGTTAATTCCAAGTTATGGATTCTATTGTGGTATAATTGGAGGAATTCTTATTGTAATTGGTGGATTAATCTTGAAGGAACCAGCAAGCCAAATAAAGGAAACAAAGCCGAAAACAGTTGTCCAACAAAAACAAGCAGACACAGGAATAAAATTCTGTGAAGATTGCGGCAAAATAATCAGAAGTGGTGATAGATTTTGTATTGAATGCGGGGCACCTATTAAACAGTAGAGATCCAGTAATTTTATTTTATAAAAATAAACTTCAAATTATCTTCTTAATTCCTTGAATTATAAATCATTTAGAATTATAACATCACTTTAGGCATAAAAGTTGACTAAAATAAATAAATTATCAGACCCGGCTGATTTGAGCGAAGATCCCTCAAAAGAACATTTTCTTTATAAAATCTTAAATCCACATAGCATATGCGTATTTGGGGCGAATAATAATCTATTAAACACGATGGGATCAATGCAACTGAGAAATATCATTTTTGGTAGAGGTTTAAATGGAAATATTTACCCTATTCATCCAAGATTAGATAAAGTTCAAGGACTCAAAGCTTACAAAACCGTATTCGAAGTACCAGTAATTCCTGATCTAGCATTTATCATATTACCTCCGAAAGCTGTTCCACAAGTAATAGAAGAATGTGGTCAAAAAGGAATAAAGAATTTAATAATTACCTCTGGAGGCTTCAGGGAGATCGGATCTGAAGAAGGGGTTAAATTATCTCAAAAAATAGGCGAGATTGCTCAAAAATATAATATGAGATTTGTAGGTCCTAATTGTTTAGGTGTTTATAACGGATGGTATGGTTACCCTGAAAAAAAAGAAGCTAACTTTAATACTTTTTGGATTTATCTTCCACATAAAAGAGGTAATATCTCAATTGTGAGTCAATCGGGAACTGTAGCTGCTCAAACTTCGTGGCATTCAAATGATTTGGGAGTTACAATCGGGAAATCAATTTCCATTGGTAATGAAAAAAATATTGATATTGTTGATTTTTTAGAATTTTTTAGAGATGATCCTCAAACAGAGGTTATTGGGATATATTTAGAAGAAATTAAGAGAGGAAAAGAATTCATTCGTTTAGCTCGTGAAATAACTCCCAAGAAACCGATTGTTGCAATATTTGCTGGTGGAACTGAAGCAGCAGATCGATCAGTAATGAGCCATACTGGTTCTTTAGGAGGAAATGATAAGATATATGATGCAGTATTTAAAAAGACGGGAATTATTTCTACAAACTCCATAACAGATTTTCTATATTACCTTAGAACTCTATCTTACGCTCAAATTAATAAGATATTTCCCAAAGGTCGAAGAGTAGGAATCATTACAGAATCTGGTGGCTCAGGCTCGATTATAGCAAAATCAATCGAATTACTTGGATTAAAAGTTCCAGAATTCTCTGAAGAATTACAAAGCAAAATAGCCGAATATTTACCTCCTACAGGAAGCAAATCCAATCCAGTAGATATCACTTTTTTTAGGAGTTATTATGATTTTTACGTAAAATTACCAAAATTAATAATTCAATCTGGAGAAGTAGATTGTGTAATTTTCGATGGAGTTTTCGATTTTGAAGAAGTATTTGAAGTTATGGAAATGAGTGGCTTTCCAATTGATGAAAAAATGAAAGGATCACTAAATGCATTTTTTAGCGGGATTATAAAACCCATAAAAAGATTAACTCGTAAAAAATCAATTCCATTTTTTTATTGCGGCCCTCAGCTTTACACACATCCTTTGTATCAAACTTTTCTTTCAAATAATCTACCTCTATTCGATTTCTGGGATCAACCATCTAAATGTATGAAAATTTTATGTGAATATTCAGAATATCGAAGGAAATTTTCTTGATTCTAATTTGAATATTACGAAATTGGTCATATTAAAGTGAATTTTTTTTAATGATGTAGAAATAACATCATAAATTAAATATTATTCAAGAGAATAGAACGATCAATGAAGAATTAAATGAAAATATTCACTAATTATTTATATATAATTTACTGTATTATAATTAGAATCTATAGAAAAAGCGATAATAAAATTAAAAATTAAAAAGGATTTATTCTTGCCCGTAGAATTTTACAACCCGCCGCGCTCATTACTAGCCTCTGGAACTAAAAAAGGAGTGGAACTTGGAGGAGATAAAAGAATTTTAAGTATTGATGTGAGACATAATTTTTATACAGAAGGAACAATTTTTACTGAGCTCAGCTGGGCAGAATTTTACCAGGAAGAGGGAATTGAGGATCAAATAGATACATTTACCACTACTGAATTTAAATCTGTTAGAGATGATCCAGAAGCGTTAGTTAAAACTATAGTCAATAGCATAAATAATATTATCAATAATAAAAGATTATTTTATGGTATCGTAGATTTTGAAGTCGATGCTTTTATGAACCAAAACTGTGTCATTCCAGGTCTTAAGTTAGATCTTAATATAATAAATAAGCTGCTGGAAGCTCATAAAAAATCAAGGGATGAGGATTTATTTCCAAAAATTATCAGTGATAAAGGAGGATTGAAAAAAATTAATATCGAATTTCAAGGAACTAAGAAAAGAAATCTACAAATTCCTGGTTCAAAATTAGAAGATATTTCTGATCTATTACGAAGGGCAAAAGGATTTGCTACAGGCATAGTGTGTACTAGTAGAGGGGCAGCAAATCTCTATATTATGAGCGATAATATCGTTTTTAAAGAGGAAGAACTATCTGAGCTATATATAGATCAGGAAAATATAATGATAATAGAAATGGGAATTCAAAGAAAATTACTATTTCCCATCAGTTGGTTCAGAATAGATTTGGGTATCAAATCTTTAGAAACATTAGAAATATGGGATGAAATTAAGGAAAATTCCCTCCTTGCTAAGGCTTTAAATGATTATGATAATTATATCAGTACTTTGATATATAAAAAGTATAAATCAGTTGCTTCGAGAGAAATTGGTGTTGATCTTGAGAGTGATTTTTACTCTATGACTCCCCAAGAAAGAGATAAAGCACTTAAAGATATGGCAGAAGCGATAAGATTTTTAACTAAAAAATACCGTGAGTAACCCTATTCTTTTAGAATTCTGGGGGCCTTAAAATATCCATCTTTCTTGTGTTGAGCATTTCTTAAGGCATCCTCTTTAGAAAGGCTTTTCCATGGAATATCTTCTCTGAAAACATTTTTTAACCCTTCAATTGCGTGTGTAGTAGGTTTGACCTCACTAGTGTCTAAATCATTCAATTTTTTAAAATAAGAAATTATATCCCTTAATTGCTTAGATAATTTTTCTTTTTCTTCTTCGGATAAATCTAATAGTGCTAATTTTGATAAATAATCAATAGTTTCCTTCGAAAATTCTTCCTTATCTGTCATTCAAATATCATGGATTATTAATTATAATGTAAATAATTAATTTTCATATTTTACTTTATTTATTAGTATAAAAAAGTAACAAGGTTCATTTAATAAAATGAGTGATAATGAAAATTTATGGTATGAAATCCCCAGTACAGCATGGATCTCTTTAGCAAGGAGAGGGATGGAAAGTATTAGTCTTGCACAATGTTTTTTGAAAAACTGCGATAATGAAGATATTGATTTATTAGAACCCTTTAAGAAAGAAGAGTATGAGGATAATAAAAAACATATAAAAAAGATTCATATTAAATGCAAAAAGTGTGGCGGTATTTTTCAATTGAAATTTGAAACAATAAAAAGAGTAGCCAAACCTACTAAAAAGAATAAAGACGAAGTTGAGGATGATCAGGTATTATCAATAGGATTAGTTCATGCTTTAGACGAAAAAGGAAATAATTTAGGGCATGTGGGCTATTTTTAATAATTCAAATTAATTTCTTATTTTAATTCATATATAGAAAAAAAAAACTATACAAAGAATGACTAAATTAATCATAGATGGACATCGTCATTTAATGTGCCTTAAGGCATATAAAAAAGCCATGAGGCTTAAACTAATTGATCAAAGTTTTTATGACAAATCTTCGCTCGAAGTTAATTTTGAAAAAGCAAAAGATTGGTTTCGCAAAATGACAGATGTAAATGAGCATATTGCAGATTTAACTTCTACTGGTATAGATATGGCTATTTTAGAACCATCTCCTATGGAATTTTATTATAATGCAGAACCAGCAATAGGGGCAGAATTATGTCGGATTATAAATGAAAATACATCTCGATTTATAAACTCTTATCCTGAGCATTTATTGGGACTAGCTACTGTTCCATTACAAGATATTGAATTGGCTATTGAAGAGCTTAATTTTGCTATTGAAAATCTTAATTTAAATGGTGTAGCTATGGTATCTAACATTAAAGGCCATGGTTTTAATGAAGAAAAATTTATACCTTTCTTTAAGGAGGTAGAAAGATTAAATCTTCCAATTTTTATCCATCCGACCAATCCTCTTGAATCTAAACATCTCCATGAATATTATCTTATAAATTTCCTTGGCTTTCCATTAGAAACTACAATATTTGCAGCTCAGTTGGTTTTTAGTGGCATTTTTGACAGATGTCCACATTTAAAAATATGTTTAGCTCATGCTGGTGGAGTATTACCTTTTTTATTGGGCCGACTTGAGCATGGACAATTAGTACGACCTGAAGCTCAAGAAACCATTAGAAATAATTTTAGCTACTATTTGAAAAATCTTTATGTAGATTCCATTACATTTCGTCCTGATATACTTCGCTTTGTTATATCTATAATGCCTGAAGGCCACGTTTTTATGGGTACTGATTACCCTTTTGATATGGCAGATACGGATCCAGTGAACACAGTAAAGTCTGCGATATCAGATAAAGTTTTAATTAGCGATATTCTAGGTGGGAATATTTCACGACTAATAGGAATTTCTAATAAAAATTAATTTAATTCAAGAAAATCAATTTATCTTTCCTTCAAAAATCAGGAATTAGTTAAAATTTACTTCGAAAATGTACATTCATCAATGATGAAGCCCGTTTCATCAATAGTTGTAAGTCTAAGGCTTGTTCCATCAATTGAAATGCGATTATAATGGTACTTTTCTACGGCAACTAAAGTTCGACCATAATAATTCAAATCATTTACATTTTCAGATTGTGAATCGTATACACTTAATTCAATCCCATGTAGATGAGCACCTCCACCTCCCGCGCCACTTACAATATATGTAATATTATGAGTTCCAATATCTGATATTGAGTAGCCCATAAGAGTACGCTCATAATGATGGTTATGCCCATTTAAGACAAAATCTACGCCACATTCCATAAAGATGGGATGCCAATAACGAACTTTATACTCAGGTTCTTCTATATGACCATTTTTAATTCTCATTGAAAACGGTGGTTTATGGAACATTACAAAAATCCAATCATATAGCCCACTGGATTTAGCATCAATTAAAGTGCTACGAACCCATCTGACATATTCAGAATCATAATTTTCAGGTGCTGCTAATTCCTGTTGATCATATCCAATTACCAAAACAAAAACATTTCCACAGTCAAAATAATAAGAAGTTTCGTCATGATCAGGGCCATCTGTAGGTAATTCATAGAAATTTAAAAAATCTTGACCTGTAGCCGGAACTTTATCTTTTGTCCACCAATCGTGATTTCCAGCAACTGGCATATATGGAATACTTTTAGAAATATTCCTAATGATAAAAAAATTATAATCCCATTGCTCTAAATGGTTATCATTATAATTATTGGCGATATCGCCTGCTTGAAGAACAAAACGTACATTTTTTTCTTCTTCCATCAATCCAATTATCTCTGCGTGCTCTCGATCTGGTGATGAGGGATCACCTTCTCTAGAATCACCATAAAATAAAAATGTAAATGGAGTGCGACTTCCTTGCTCAGGGGCAGTTTTAAATGAGGTGGGTTCATCTAAAAAATCAGGAATACGATAATAATATTTAGTATCTGGTAATAATCCTTTTAATGTTACAGTGTGATGATGATTAGTACCTCCAACGATTGCTGTTTCTGTTAACTTTGATGGATTTTTTCCCCATTCAAATTTAGGTATTGGGTCTGAAATATAAGTTTCCCATGTAATTGTCATTGTAGTTGATGGGTCATCAGTCCAAGATAAATATGGTCCATGATCTTTTTGTTGTAAATAATGATAATAATTATTATAATATAGTGCTGCTCCAAATAATGCAAATAAGAAGAAGAATCCTAAAATCTTAGTTAATTTAAGGGAGGAATAACTTTTCTTAATCCGAAATGATTTTTTATATCGAATGCCTTCCACAGAACAAAAGATGCCAAAAATTAGTAATATCGTAAAAAATACCAAAAAAAACAAAAAACTAAATGTAAAATCAATATGTATACCCCAGTATAAACTAAACCATACTAATGAAATTATAATGGATATTACTCCTATAAACAAAAATAACCAAGGGAAAATCTTTTTATTTATCACATTTAAAATTCTCAATAATTAGTACGTACTATTTAAAAAAATTTTTTACTCTTTTAAAGTGATAAATAGAGATATTTACTCTTAAATTGTTCCTCTAGAAAATATAAAGATTAATTAATTACAAATTCAAATTTATGACAAGTTTTGCAACAAATTAATCTATATCTAATTTATGTCAAAAGTAGAAGATAAATACACCTTCTTTAGATTTTTGAAATGAAATAAGATATTTATATCAATAAATAATTCATATCAAATCTTATTTTTCAATAAGAGAATCATTTCTTTATAATTTAAATAAAAAATTATAATGTTTTAGCACTAAGGATAAAAATATATAATTTATTTTCCTATATTTGATTATCAGATTCTATTTTATAAAGATTATATAGCATGTCGACAAAAATTGGAGAGGAAGATGAATTACGGAGAAAAGTGTGGAGGATTATTAATTTAACTCAGGCAAATCAATTATTTGTTCATTCTAAAAACCTAGAGATTAAATATTTGGATGAAAAAAGTAAAAAAATTAAGACTAAAGTATTGCCTGAAATATTATCGTTGTGTGTTTTAAATGCTCTAGTACCAAACTCAGCAATGCTTTTAATTGGGGGTCACGGAGGTGGGAAGACAACGATTTCTAAATATCTTGGTCGAATGTTTACAGCCAGTACATTAAATGAGATAGAAAATTCTATAATTAGAGGACATCCCCAATTGACTGAAGAAAAATTAGTTGGCACGCTTAAATTAGGTAAATTGATGCATGAAGGAGAAGAAGAGGTAGTATGGAGAAAATTTGTCACAGAATTTTGGAAAATAATTGATGAAGTAAATAGATTAACGCCTTATGCTCAAGACATATTATTATCTTTACTTGCCGAAGGTTCAGTAAAATATTATGATTCAATATCTAATATCAATAAATATTGCTTATATGCAACAATTAATCCTCAAGATGTCGGAACATTTGAACTTTCTGAACCTTTTTTGGACAGATTCGGAATTTCTGTGCCAATTTCTATGCCAGCAAGCCATGATTTACAATTAATCTTAACAGGGAAAGATGAAAAATATAGTGGTGTGGATGAGCTCATTCAAGTACCAAAAATTTTAACCATTGATGAATTGATGGAAATTTGGTATTATGTTAATAAAATCTCGTCCGATATTGAAGTAAACAACTATATTCACGCTATTATTCGAGAATTTACCTTATGTGATAGAATAGATAAAGGAAATACTGAAGATCTTAAGCCAAGCACTGGTCTATGTTCCGGTTGTCATTTTAATACGGCCCAGAATGTATGTAATAAAATTGACTCAATTCTAAGCGTTAGAGTAGTGAAAGACCTTTTAAGATATTCTAAAGCGTTAGCTTGGTTATTAGGAATAAATCAAATTGATATTAATGTTGTTAATACAATTGCACCATATGTAATCTCACATAGAACCGCATTTGTAAAAAGAGAATTAGAAAAATCTCCCTATTATGGAAATAAATATGAATTCTCAAAAAATTTGTTGAATACCATTCAAAAGCGTTTTAAAACTCGTGAAATCTCCTATCAGATTGCTGAAAAATATAGAGAAGGCACTGGTGAAAAAACTGATATAACCGAAATTAAAAAATATCAAAAGAACGATTTGATTGTAAAGTACGATCTAATTCCATTTATAAATGAAGTAAATAATAAGGAATACAAAAACCTCGCTCAGCAAATAAAGAATTCTGCGAAAGGCGGTAAAATAGAGGAAATTGCAGATATTAGAAATACTCTTATGGAAAATATAGACATTCAAAATAGATCCGATTTAATTAATTGGTGCAATATTGAACTTTATAAGCAAACCGTAACTGATTATATCTTTCAATATAAATATTGGAAAGATGTTTGGGCTGATATTGTAGCTGAATTTTCAAACTTAGACCAACCTTTAAAAGAAGCATTTAAACAAAGGCAGACCAAGCAAATACGCACAGAGGATCTCCTTATAGAGATCAATGTGACTGGAACAGATGACGAATCTTTGGTAAATATACAAATTTCCGGAGGATCAGAAGCTTTAAAATTGAGAGCGATCTTGGATAAGTTGGAATACCTTCAGAAGGAAGAATAATAAGAATTTCAGAGGATATTAGTTGAAACTAAGATAAGAAAATATAATAAAAAAAATAAGAAAATTGAATTAGCAACAATTATCTTATATATTTTGTTAATCATTCTCAATATTCTAATCTTTGGTCCTAAGAGAAGTCTTGTTGTTTATGTTTTAAAAATTTTAAAAATAGAAAGAAAAATATTTTACTTTTTAGTAAATTATTTTAAATCTTAATTATTATATTTATGTTGTTGAATTATTAGTTCAACGATTCTAAAAAATTAAATCAAAAACATATCTAAATAAAAATTTTAAGCAAAATATCCAAAAAGATGAATTTTATGAACAAGAAAATTATGATTTTGGGGGCAATAGTTATATTTTTAGCTCTTTTAAGCATTTTTAGCAACATTGACTTATTTTATTCTGATACTATAAATAATAATAATAAAAATGTCAACTATGATTTCGAAAATGGTTCAGAAACAAAAGAATTTGAAGAGATTATTGATCCAAAGAGTTCTTCTTTATCTCAGTATACTACATTAACAACATATAGTGTTAATCCTGTTGATTCTGTGGCAATTTCATCAGATGGTAACTATATCGCTGTTGGATCTAATCCAAGCGGTAAAGTGTATCTCTTTAATAAAACTAGCACAAAAAGTATCTGGGAATATACTATAAGTGGTGATGGAGTAAGATCTATTGCGATTTCTGATAATGGATCTTACATTGTTGCAGGGACTGAATTTGGAGATATTTATTTGTTTAATAAAACAAGCAATATAACAACGTGGAAATATTCCGGACCTGGTTGCATATATCGCGTATCTATGTCTTCTGATGGTTTCTATTTTGCAACGAGTAATCTCAATAATCGTGTCTACATGTTTAATAGAACGAGTAAAGTACCAATGTGGACGTATGATACTGGCAGTGATGTCTATTCTGTAGCAATTTCGGCTGATGGAAAATATTTAGCTGCGGGGACTCAATCTACTGGAACTTATTTATTTAATACAACTAATATAGATAATCCTTTTATTCGTAATTTTAATTCAGGGCCAACGATAATGTCTGTTGCTATATCTTCAGATGGTAGTTATATTATTACAGCAGTAATGAGTGGTTCAGTAAGATTATTTCATAAATCCAGTTCTTCTTATTTATGGGCACATGGGGGTTCAGATTGCTGGTCTGTGGATATATCTGCAGATGGAAATTATATGGTAGCAGCAAGAATGGGAGGTCAGACCTGTTTATATGATAGATCAGGTCTTATTTGGAGTAATGACATTATTGGAAATGGATGGAGAGCTACAATATCTGAAGATGGGAATTATATTGCTATCGGAACTATCACCCTAAATAAGGTTTATTACTATCATAGAGCGATTTCAGAGCCATATTGGAATTGTTCAATGTCGGGTGAAGTAAGGGGGGTAGATTTATCTGCTGATGGAAAATATTTAGCGGCGGGAAGTCAAGGCGGTATGTATAGATTGTTTTCTAGTGTGAATCCTAAAAATTTTACATTATCAACAGATGCTGATGCTTTAGATATAGATGGATCTTTTAACCTGAATTGGACAGAATCTAATGGAGCAGATAATTATACAATTTATGAGTCAGATGCTTATATAACTGATCTTGGAGCTGGCGTTACAAAATTAGCTACTGATATTGTAGACTTAGGTTACAAGGTATCTAATAAATTAACAGGGGATTATTATTACCTTATAAGATCTTACAATGAGACTGGAACTTGCTTTACTAACTGCATTCATATTAAAGTATTATTACCCCCAGGGTCCTTTAATTTAAATACTGATGCTGATCCGATTGATACTGATGGGTCTTTCGATTTGACATGGTCAACTTCCACCGACGCGGATAATTATTCTGTATATGTTTCGAATACTACTATTAGCCAAATCGACGAAGATTGTATTGAAATAGTTAGTGGTCTCGTTGCTCAATATAGTTATTCAATCTCAGGATTAGGGAGCGGAGATTATTATTACGCTGTGGTTGCATTTAATCTTGTAGGGAACGAGACTTCGAATTGCGTTCTAGTGAAAGTTAAGATTCCGCCTCAACCATTTTCAATTGATACAGATGCGGATGATCCTGATATTGATGGTTCGTTTAATATAACATGGTCTGAATCTATTGGAGCAGATAATTATTCTGTATACATTTCAAGTAGTTTTATTACTGAAATTGATAATGATTGCACTGAGCTACAAAACGGCATAGAAATTTTAAATTATACTGTTAAGGGATTAACTAGCGGATATCACTATTTTGTTGTTGTTGCTTTTAATGAAACAGGAAATGCAACTTCAGATAATTGTATCACAGTTCACGTGCAAATACCACCGGGACCATTTAATCTCGGTAGTGATGCGGGAAATCCAGATTATACAGGTAAATTTAATTTAACATGGTCAAAATCGAATGGAGCAGCAAATTATTCTGTATATACATGTAATAGCACAATTTATTCAACAGTGCAACCATATATTATTCTATTACAAGAGGGGATTACAATACTTAATTATTCAATATCAACATGGACAGGAATTCATTATTATATCGTTGTTGCATATAATGACACAGGATTTACTCTTTCAAATTGTATTTCTGTTGACGTGCGAATTCCACCCAATCCGCTTCAATTAACTTCTACTGCTGATCCAATTGATAAAGATGGGTCATTCTTATTGAGCTGGAATAATTCCTTAGGGGCTGATAATTACTCGGTATTCATTTCAAACAGTTTTATTACGCAAATTGATGGATCTTGTACAGAAGAAGCAAGTGATCTTGAGGTCTTAACTTTTCCTATTAATGACAAAGAAAGCGGTAATTATTATTATGTTATAGTAGCATACAATCTTTATGGGAACGAAATTTCAAATTGTATTAATATTATTGTTGAAAGAATCCCTTTACCGTTTACAATGAGTTCTGAAGCGGACGATCCCGATTATTCGGGAGCCTTTTACTTGAATTGGACAGAATCTCTTTACGCGCGAAACTATTCAATTTATCATTACAATTCAACTATAACAGAAATTAATGATACTATAACGATGATAGCTGAAGGGTTAACAAATTTATCATATTGGATTTCAGGATTAGAAAGTGGAAATCATTATTTCATTGCCGTTGCATATAGTATGTATGATAATGTGACTTCAAATTGCATAGAAATAACTGTCATCATAAAAAAAGACGTGTACAGTCTTCCTCCTGCCAGTGGCGGTGGAGATGATGGAGGTGGAGGTGGAGAGGATGAAGCTATCCCATTTGGTCATTTCTACTTGTTATTTGCACTCTTTAGTGTGATTATGTTATTAATTATTATGAGAAGAAGGTTATTTCTTAAAAAAAAATAATAAAATTTTTTTTTTTTTAAAGTAGATAAAAGAAATAGGTACAGAAGTTATCCTAATAAAAATCATTTTTATTTGAATATTAGTAATAGAATAGAAGAATTATTAAAAAACTCTTGAATTAATTCATTTCAAAAATTTCTCTATTATGAAATACATTCGTTTATTAAATCTTGAATAGATGTCTCTGGATCATTCATCAATGTAAATAGTTGATTTGAATCTTTTTTAAAAGCCAATTCATATCGTTTTTGAACCCATTTCTTTCTAATTTCTATATCAATTCCTGCTCCCCCTGTTAGAATTGGGATCTCGCAGAGTGCTGATTTTCCATTCTTTAGAGTTATTTTCGATCTTGCTGATTGAAGCATCGGATATTCAGGTAAATTTACTTCATTTAAATTGAGTGGGTTTTTATCCTTTTTAATGTATTTCTTAATCATAGTCCTTCCAGCAGCACTCCTTAAGAACTTTATTCCTGTTTTTAAACTATTTTTAAACGTTCTTTTTGACGCTCTCACTGCCTTAAGGTGAGTTCTCAAACGTTTCATCTCATAAGATTTCATTCTTTTAAAAATAGTTACGACTTGTGGAAATGTTAGAAATGTTTTAGCAGTCATATCGATATCATGACGAACTTCAATTTTTTCAACTAAATCTCTAATTGCATTCTCATTTTTATCGATTTCATCTTGCTTATAATAATTTGGGAGGAGATCTCCTTTAATCAACGCGTAAGCAACAGAATACCGCACCGAGAAATTAATCTTTATGGGATCTAAATTATTATAGTCTTGTTTCATCGCAATTTGTTCAACAGAGTTAGATAGGGTGGTTGTATCTATAATAACACTTTTGATATTAGCCACATCTTCTATGGATTTTAACCCTAGCTTTTTCATTGCTCCTAGCGCAGAATCTACGGGGCCTCCTATATAGGAGGTTCCAGGATATCTCTTATAACTTAAAGTATCAGATAACCAAGCTTCCCCGAGATTTCCCATAAACTCTTTAATTGGATGAAAGGCAAAAAAATGTAGGAAGCCCATATCACCCTCTATAATATTTAATGGTCCTTCCAGCCCATTCTCAGCGTATAATGCTGCTTGTATCCCTGTCCTTAGTGGAATCGATGCTGTAAGAAGTTTACATCCTTCTTTCCAAAATCCTGGCACTAAACAAAAGTTTGGTTGGTAGATAGAAAGCGCCATAGCATTTGCCATTTTCTCAGCATCAAAATTTTTAACTTTAGCAACCGCAGTTGCAGCTCCTAAATTATGTATATAACTCCACATTTGACCATTTAAAGGCCCAAAAAAGCATGAAAGTGAGAGTCTTCCCATTACTTCATTTGTTACTGTAGCTGTGACAATAAGGTCTCTCAGTTTTCCATTGATTGGCTCTAAAAATGCTAATGGTGTGATAACTGAACTATAACCCATATGTCCCATAAGCATATAATCATCAAAATCAAGACTCATTGCATAGGCCGCATTAACAACTGCAGCCTCCTCAGGACCTAATTTCTTTTTTAAAGCAATGACAGTTGAAGTTTGTGAGTTATTACCTTTTATTTTTTCAGCATTATATATTTTTAAAGCCTCTGGATGCCAATCTGAGAATTTAATTGCTGTAATAGAATTAATTATCTGTAGCTTAATTTTTTCAACAACTCGAGAAGGTATATCTTCAAATTTAGTCTTTGAAGCGAATTGAGCAAATCTTTCTATAATAGTTTGTTTTTTTGTCATATAACCATACTTTTTATTAATTTTGAATAAATTATAATACTCTTATGATAATATAAGATAGTACAAATAGTATATATATTTTAGACCAATTAAAAAATAATCTAAATTAAGAGAAACTAGATCCATAATATCTTAAGGAATTGGAAAAAGAATTAGCTCTATTGTTAATTTAAATGAAAATTTTTTCATTTATTACAATAATTATTCTTTATATTTTCAATAATCTGCTTCCATGAATAATCATTTTTATATGAATTTTTTGTTCTTCTTCATTATAATGATAAATTATTCGATATTTCTGAATTAATATTTCTCTATCTCTTGGATTTTTAGATTCTGGCACTTTCCTCCCGATTTTAGGAAATTGCTTTAAATATTCAATAGATTCAATAATATTCTCAAAAAGAGTTTTTGCATATTGTAGAGAGCTTTTTAAAATATAAGCGATAATGTCATCAAGGTCATTCTCAGCCTCTTCAGTCCACTCTATTTGAACCATTTTTTCTTTACCCGTTCAATGACTTGGTCATGAGGATGAGTTTTCCCTTCATTAATTTGACTTTCCGCTCTAAAAAGTTTTTGTTTTACAAAAAGATGATATTGAATGTCTTCTAAAGTTGTATCTTCAGGTAAATCTTTTATTAGCTTTATTACTTCCTTTTTTACATTCAAATTATTGCTCGTATTCATAATATATCATTATATAAATAGTAATTAAAATATAAATTCTTTTAGCTTTTTGTTTTGAGAAGACTATGAGCAATAATAAATTATGAATTTTAGGTTTTAAAGGAAATTAAGCTCTTTAATCTATTTTAACTATAAATCTTCAATAATACAATATTTTATATGAATATATTTTTTAATATCATACAAGAATAAGTTTAGTTATTAATAATGGTTGTATCTCAGAAAAAAGGAAGTAAAAAAAAAAAGGAACTAGCACAAAGCGAAGAAAAAATTACAGAATTAGCGAAAATTGCATGGGCTAAAACTTTAAAAGAATTTTATTATCCACCATTAAATGAACCTAATTTTGTCTTTGATTACACTCATAAAGAGGGTTTTTATATAGATCCCGATCATAAATGGCAAATTACTATGAATTTAGCAAATACTCCTTTATTTAGAGATGATAATGAGTATATTGATTATTTTCATATTATATCGCTTCACGAGGTCTCGCATTATCAAATAATACCTTATGATGGAACTATTAACGCCAAATTATTAAAAGCTGCGATGAAACGTGTGAATCAGAATTTTGCACCAATTGTGGTAAATGTGTTTGGAGATTTAGTAATAGATTTTAAATTATTTAAAAAATATCCGGATTTAATGTTATGGGAGGCTAAGAAGACCTACGAATTTATTATAAGTAGTAATAAAAATCAACTTAGTAGATTTACGAAATTCCTTTTCAGAGCCTACGAAAAAATGTGGGATGTAGAAATCTCACCTGATAACTCTCTTGACGAGATGGATTCTTTAGTAAAAAAGGTTATCAATGTAATTTTAAAAAATTTCGAGGACGAAACTAAATGGGAAGAAAAAGTATCAAAGATAGCCTATCATTTAAGAGGCCTAATTAACGATACTTTCACTTTAATAGGTCGAGGTGTACGATGTGATAAAGGAAAAGTTAAACGGAAAGCCCCTGGAAAAGGTGGAGGTATAGAATTCCCGGAAGATATTTTAGAACTTATGGATAATCCCTTAGAAAATAAAAACTCAGACAAATTGAAGAGAGATAATGAAGATGACTTAAGACAAAAAGCAGAGGATTTTGCTAAAGAAACACCTTATTCTGAGTTTGGAGCCCCTGCTGGGCAAGCTGGTATTTTAATTGATGGAAATCCATTAGCTACATGGTATCGCGGATTAGCAAAAAATCTCATAGAAATTCGAATATTCGAAGAGAAACTAGGGGGCGGACAAGTCCCTATTTGTCCAGAAGTATGGAAAATTGGAGATCCAATTGAAGAATTAGATGTTGTTCAATCTCTATTGAATTCTCCAGTAATAATTCCCAATATCACAACACGGAAATGGATTTTTAAAGAAGGACCCGGACACTTAGAAGAAAAACAAATCCCGGATCTATTGATTGTCTTGGATTCGTCAGGATCAATGGGGTGGAACTATACAGCTAACACAAATAAAGGAAGAGGTGAATATCATACTGCGTTAGTAGCCTCCTTCGCAGCACTTCACTTCGCAGCAACTAAAGGTGTTAAATTTAGTATAATAAACTTTTCAAATCGAGCAGATATCTGCCAATGGACTAACGATTATCAAAAAGCAGAAAGAACTTTGTTAAGATATCAAGGAGGTGGAACTGTTCTTCCGACTAAAGCCATTACAGCTCAATGTGACAAAGCTGAAAGAAAAGTTCTAATATTTATTATAACCGATTTTGGCATTTACAATTGGAGTGGTGCTAAAAAAAATATGATTAATTTGGCGAATAAAGGTCATAAAACAGTTGGGTTCTTCATTGGAGCTTCGAATATACCAAAAAATAGATTTAAAGATATGCTTGACAAAGTTACATTTTATCCAATAAAAAATATTAAAGATTTAATTAATTTGGTAATAAAAGAAGTTAAAAAATATTATATATGATATACCTATTACATTAATTTTTTTAAGAGATTTTTAACAATATCATTATTTTCTTCTTTAATTTGAAAATAATCATAGAAATACTTAGTTAAAAATATTGTTTCTTCATTTTCAAAAATTAATTTTAATTTTTTAAGCCTTTCAATATTGTTATAAACAGTTTTTGACCTTCCTCTTTTAGAATATAATTTTTTTAGCGTAGCAGATGGTTGCAAATAAGCAATAACAGCTAATGTTTTAATTTCGCTTTTTCTAAATAAATCGCCTCGAGTAAATTTTTCTATAGAATTGAGTATTGGATCCTTCACCTTCAATTGAAATCTTAAATTCGAAAATTCTACAATTTCAAGAGAAGTTTTAAATTTTTTATAATCGTCAGCGAGTTCTCGAATTAATTTTAATACAACTCTTTTTTTATTTTTAGGAAATATTTTATATATTTCTTCTGAAGACAGAATTCTACGAGCCTTAAAAAGTGCTGCTTCAATTCTTCTTTTAATTTTATCTTGAGCTACCCTTTGAAGGCGAATCTTTTCTTCAGTTTCTAATGAATAATGATATTCCTTAGGACTGAGCAATTTGTTCTAACGCCTCTTTGATGTTTAAATTAAGTACTTCTGTTAATCCATGGACATTTGAGACACCTAATAAGTGGTCTGTTTTTGTCATTGTCACATCACGATGAGTTATTAAGATAAATTGAGATTTTTCTGACAATTCTTTTATCATTGAAGCAACATGGTTAGCATTATTTTCGTCAAAAGCAGCATCAATTTCGTCCAAAATATAATAGGGAGAAGGTATGGCCATTTGGATTCCCAAGATTAATGCAACCACAGTTAGCGTCTTTTCTCCACCGGACATTGATTGAGTCAAACACCATTTCTTTCCTCCGGGTCTTGCAATTATTTTAACACCTCCTGCGAAGGGATCCTCTTGATTCTCTAATTTTAATTTAGCTTCCCCACCAGGAGATAATTTGGCAAATATCTCTTTAAAACGATCGTTTATCCCATTGAATGTATTAAGAAAGGTATTTTTCTTTTCAAGTTCAATTCTTTCTATAAATTCTAAAATCGATATTCTTTCATCTACTACAATCTCATGTTTCTCAATAAGCTCATCGTATCTCTCTTTAATTTTATCGTATTTTGTTATTGCTCTCATATTAATAGGTTCTAATTGTTGCTTAATTTCGACACATTCATTTATAATATTAGATAATTTATCTTTAGAAAAAGATAAGAGATTTTGAATTTTTTCTAACTCTTCGTTGCTTATGTGATAATTTTCTTCCAGCTCATCTTTCTGAGATTTTATATTCTGTAAATTGATTTCTAAAGTGTTTATCTTAATATTTTTTGGAACAATCTTTGATTTTAAATCTTCTATTTCAGTATTGAGTTTCGTTTGAGATAATAACAACTCTTCCCTTTTTGAATAAAATTGTCCAACAACTTCATTTTTCTTTAATAATTCAGATTCCAATCCTTTAATAGTTGTTTCAATATCAACTAATTCTTTTTCAAGAGATTCGAGCTTAAAAGTATTATCTTTGATCTCTTCTTGGGAATTATTTATGGTAGATTCTATTTCAGATTCCCGATTATTTATTACATCTTCTAATTGAGTTCTTAGTTTAGTTACCTCTAAATTAATTTGCATATAATCTTTTTCTAATTCGGCAATGTTCTTTCTTAAATTGTTGATTTTTTTGGTGAAATCATTATCTTCAAGCAAGGAAATCTTAGATTTAAGTTCATTTTCATCATTCATTAATTCAGATAAAATTTGCTCTATATCATTTAATTTCAATTGTTCAGTTTGTAATTTTTCTTCAATATTTTTAATTTCGGTCTTTATTTCTTCAATTTTAACAATATAATCTTTTAATTCCTCTTCCTTTCTTAAAAAATTGTCTTTTAATACTGCTAATTTTTTTCTTACTTCACTTAATTCATTATTAGCTGAAATCTTACTTTTATAACTTAAAGCAATTTGCTTATCAATATTCTTTAATTTTTTCAAATAGGATTCTTCTTCTCTTTTTAATTGATTTAACTCTGTTTCCAATTTTGGTATTTTCGATTCCTCCTGTGATATAAAACCTCCTCTCATTGATTGTTTAAACGTGCCACCCGTCATCAAATTCGACATTTCTACAACGTCCCCGTTTAAAGTTACTTTTCTAGCTTTTATATCTAATTTTGAAGCAGTTTCAATATCAGAAACCACAATAGTTCTTCCAAAAACGAATTCAAAAGCTTTTTTAAACAAATCATCGAATTGAATTAAATCTACAGCTCTTCCAATTACATTTTCGTTGTTATTTAAATCATAATTGATGCTATTAGTTTTTATCTTATCTAAAGGTATAAAAGAAGCACGACCAATTTTCTTCTTCTTAAGAAAATTTATACATTGTTTTGCTGTTGCTTGATTTTCAACTACAATATAATTAAATTTATTCCCGCCTGCTATTTGAAGTGCAGTATTATACTCTTCTCTTGTTTTTCCTAACTGAGCAATAGTGCCATAAATGGTTCCTGAAATTTTGAGTTTAGAAGATAATTCTCTCTCATTTTTCAATCTTAAAATCGCTTCTAATGCCTTGTTTGATGATAATTTTTGGATTACTTTTATTTTACTCTTAAGAGATATTAGTTTCTCATGCTTTTCATTTATTATAGATTGAATTTCTTTTAATTTTTTTTCTAAATTTTGCTTTTTACTTTCTAAATCATTAAAACTAAGGTTATTTTCAGGATTTTCCTTATAATTCTTTTCTTCCAAATCCAATCTCTTTATTTCTTGTTTTATCTTTTCAATCTCTTCATTAAGAACATCTACTCTATTTACTTTATTACTTAAATTATCTTTAGAACTTTCTAATTTATTTGTTAAAACCTTAATTTCAGATTTTATCTCACTTTTTATTTCATTTTTTTCTGCAATATTATTTTTTAGAGATTCAAGATTTTCTTGAAAACCTTTATATTTAGAATCAAATTCTTTAGTTTGCTCTTCGCTATGGTATAATTCTTCTTTTAACGATTGGAGATTTTCCTTAATTTCCTTTTTCTCTTTCTTCTTAGCCATCAAATTATTTTGAATAATTTTTTTGGTTTCTTCAAGTTCCTCTTTTTTCTTAAAAGAATCTATTAAATTTTTTTTTAGTTTTAATATTTCTTTTTGAAAATTTTCCTTCTGCGTTTCTTTTTTAGCAATATCAGTTTTCAACTTATTTAGTTTTAGAGTTAGTTCTTTCAATTCATTTGTTTGAAGTTTTTTAATCTCTTCATTGATTTTATCCAACTCAACAGCAATTTTACTCAAATCTTCTCTTTTTTCTAGAAGATTATAATTAATTTCTTGAATTTCTTTTATCAAAGTTTCCTTTTTAGCGATAAATCTATCAATCTGTTTTTCAAAATCTCTCAATTTTAAAATAATAAGAGCATTTTCAGCGTTTTTTTGCTTTGAATCGTGTTCTTGATATTTTAAGGCGTCATCTTTTTCTTTTTCTAAGGAATCTAATTGAATTGATAGTTCATTTAGTAAAAGAGTAATTTTAGAGATATTTTCTTCTACTTTGGCTAAATCTTTTTCTGCTTTTTCTTTCTTTTCATTATACGAAGCGATTCCGGAAATATCTTCAATTAATCCCCTGCGTTCGTTGTTATTCATTGTTATAAGTCTAAAGAGTTCTCCTTGCAAAATAAGATTAGACGAGTTTGGTAATAACCCTGCTAAATCCAAAATATCTTGTAGTTCTCTCCTCGTAATAACTTTATCATTTAAAAAATATTTTCCTTTACCATCAATATATATCTTTCTCGAAACCTTTACTGTATTGCTTTCAACTGGGATGGAAAAAATTCTGTCAGAATTATCGAAAACCACATCTACCCTTGCATATTTAGAAGGAGTCCCTCCATTACTGCCTCCGTTACATATTAAGTCTTTTATATTATTTACTCTCATTTTGTTTCCGGATAATTCTCCTATTGCAAATACAAACGCATCTAAGATGTTGGATTTCCCACTTCCATTTGAGCCAACTATTGAAGTAAACCCTTTGCTAAAATTGATTTTTGTTTTTTCTTTAAAGCTTTTAAAGCCTTCACAAATTAAAGATTTTATATACACCATTGTTAAAATAAAAAATTATTTTTTTGAGAGGTTTTATATATTTCTCCAATTATAGCTGAGAAATATCTACATATATATATCAATAATATAACTATTTCATTTCAATTGGAGTAATATTTAGATATTATCTCTTGGATTTATTTGTTAGATAAAAATTTAAGCATTTAAGAATCACAATTAACCTTAGATAGTATAATTGTCAATTTTTTTAAAAAAATTAAAATATTAAGATGATTAAATTATATTTGTATCGATTTTCATATATATATTCTTATAAAATAGAATTTAGTACAAATACTAATGTCAAATAATAGCGATCTTGGTTCAAATGAAGATAACGGATTAGAAATTAATTTACTTAAGTGGTTGGAACAACTCAAAGAATATAGAAAAGCAGAATCAGAAAAAATAACAACCCAACCAGAAGAAACATCAAATGTTGACTTAAAAGAAATGATTAATGTTGCTGCTTATTTTTTATCACAAAACCAGTTGAGTTATAATGACTTATGTTGGCTGCTCGCTGAAAAGCAACTTATAATTCAAAAGGGCGATGAAAATGTTTCTGTAGAAGAAATTCGGAAGAAAGCTGAAGAGATATTTCGCTCATCTTGTACTTACGATGAACTATGTTGGTTGATATCAGAACTTAAAATTTTAATAGAAAAAAAATTATTGGAAATAGGTTAAATTTGATTAGATTTCACTAGCAAAGTGAAAAATATAATACATGCAATTTCAGTTATTGCATTAATTCCTCTATTTCTTTATCTGAGAGAAATCCTTTGATTTCTATCAATTCTTGGATTTTTTTTAGAACTTTGGGGGCCTTACTCATCTCTGATTTTTCTGCCTCAAGAGCCTCAAGTTTTTTGTTCAGTGCATCCATTTCATCCCCTTTTTTTAAAAGATCATTATTGATATTTTCAACTTCTTTATCTTTTTGCTTTAAAATATTTTTAATGTCTTCAATTTCTTTATCTTTTTGTTTTAGAGGGCTTTCTAAATTCGCTATCTTACTCTTAAGATTTTCTATTTCTTTATCTTTATTTTCTACTGTTTGTTTAAGATCCGCTTCCTTGTCATTAGAGTTTTTTAAGCTGCTTTCGAAATCGGCACTTTTTGATTCTAAATCGGCTCTTTTTTTTTCTAAATCTTTTATTTTATTTTCTAAATCTGCTATTTTTTTTTCTAAATTAGATATTTCATTAGAATTTTCTGATTTAATTTTATCAATTTCTTTATTAGAATCAAGTTTCTGTTTTTCAATATCCTTTTTTGAACTTGATAATTGTTTTTCTAAATCAGTAATTTTTGCCCTAAGATCTAGTAAGGCTCTTCCATCAACCTTTTGTTTGGCGTCAGGCTTTTCTTCAATGCGTGACCAATCAATAGTCATTTTTTTTTCAACCTTTTATTAGATTAAATATTTTAATTAATATATGTCATTTTATTTAATATTAAATTAAAATTATATATACAAATTTAAAAAAACTATCTTTTTTTTTTATAAATTTGAATAGCTTTTTCATTTAGGAATTTTCCCTTTTTATTAATTAATTTAATACAGTCAATAATTATTGGTTTTCCATAATTTCTTTTGAATTCCTTAATAATAACGTTTTTAATTAATTTTTTAGTTTTTCTGTATTTTTTATAATCATAAGGATTTTCTTTTAAATAAATTTGGATATAACTTAAAATTTGATTCTTCAATGAGTTTTTAACATTTTTATCATAAAATCTAGCAATTCTAAAATTGTTAAAATTAGTACATAATAAATTCCAATTAGGAATAAAAGTGAAATTAGAGTTTCTGAAATAATAATATTCGAAACCGCTCTGTATTATTTTATCTGTTTTTTTATCTGAAAGGGAATAGTGTAAAGCATATGGTGCAGAGATTTTACTTTTTGAGTGGGTTACATTTACGTAATAAACTCTCCCGCCATATATTTTATGAAGAAATTTCTCTACTGGATTTATTCTTACATTTTTTTTGTGTTCGGGAAATTTAGGGCTTGCGACACATTTTCCTTTACCGTGTAAAATCCAGAGTACATATATTTTTTGTTGATTATATTCCTTTGTTCTTTTGACAATCTCTTTAATTGAAATTCTGGATTGCTGGATTTCAACAACTATTTCTTGGCCATTTTTCAGTTTAAAATAAACGTCTGCTCTACGATTTTTAACATATTTTTCAGTAGAGCTTTCAGCTATATTAAAATTTCTTTCTGATACATATTTAAAGATTAATTGCTTAATCGATTTGTGATAAAACGACTCAGATTTTTTATCTAGCAGGATACTTAGATCATCCATAGAATATCATTTATTCTGTCAAGTGCATTAATGAAAATTGATACAAATATTATTTAATTCTCATGAGTTCAGAGATTTAATAAAAAATTATTGAGTTTGAAATGTGTTTCTTCTATATATAATCAAAAGAAACAGAAAAATGTCATTTTTAAAAAAATTTTTCTTTATATATTGTGGATTTATTAGGAAATTAACTCACTGTCCTTTTTTAAAAAATATATTGTATTAATAAAATTGATAAATATGACAAATAATCATAGTCAAAGTTTTTTTGGCCAAGCAACAGGATTAACAATAAATAGTACTTTAAAAGATGATCCTTTCATTTTTTTAAAGTGTATTAAAAAGAAACCTGATGGAACATGGGAAAAACCTTCACAAGGAGAAGGAAAAACCATTAAACTTTCTCTAGATGAGATGGTTATGATTTTAAAAGTCTTAAAACGCAAGATTGAATCGTGGTCAAGTTTTCACTCCTATAAAGAAAATAAAACTCAGATTTCTTTCAGTTGGGAGGGGAATGATGGACATAAGCTTTGGATTAATATTGGAAATTATTCAAAATTACTAGGCGAAGCTCAAATTGAAATATTTAAATTACTATTGAAACATCTAATTAAAGAAAAAATTGAATTTGCTACCATTTCTAACATATCTAAACAAAGAACTATAAATGATCCAGAAAATGAAGATTTTAAACCTACAATTATGAATAATTCTGTTATAAAAGAACAGATGTCTGAAAGTAAAAAAGCTGAAATTATTGGGTCAATTAAGGCTGAAACAGGTAAAGCAATATTACTTGTTTTTAATAATGGGCAAGAGGCATGGATTCCAAAATCAACAATTTATTCGAATTATAAGCCTGAAATAGGATTAAATCAAACTTTTCTGACAGAAAACTGGATTTTAAAAAGAAATAATATCTCAACATAATAAATTTAAAAAAAATCCATAATGTTATGCTCCTAATTTTCAATTTGATAATGATTCTGTTATTTTATAGATATATTTATTTAAATTTATCATTAATATTCAAAATTAACAAAATTTTATTAATACAGACAGATATAATAAACCAAATATTAGCCTTTCTCTATATTTTATGATGATCCCTAAAAGAAACTATATCGTTTATTTCTACGCTTATTTTGTATCAAATTTAATCTTAATTTTTATTAACGTGATGTTACCTATATTTTTCTTTAACATTTTAAATATAAATAGAATTGAATTAGCTTTTATACAATTTGCCGCTTATTCGATCTTGTTTACGAAACCAATAATTTCTATTTATTTTGATAAAGTTAGATCAACGAGAAAGATTTTCCTTATTATTAGCTCTATAGGAACATTATCCAGTTTTATATTTTTTACACTATATTTAAATATCTTGGCTGTTTTTGGTATTTTCCTTTCAATTAATTTTCTCTGCGTCTCAGTTATGGATGTTATCATAGATAAGATGATCGTTGATTATTCCCCAGAGGAAAAGACTAAGGATCGAAACGCTAGATATATATTTTTAGGAGGTATGAGTGGTGCGATATTCCCCACTATAATATCTTTTCTAATTTTTACTGACATGTACTCAATACCCACTTGGAATTTATTTTTTTTAATATTATCTATCGCAATTATCCCTATGGTATTTATGAGTTACTTTTTAAAAGTCTCCTTAGACTCCAATAAAAAGGAAGTAGATACAATAGACAACGATATTAATAAAAAACCAATTGTGCTATTATGTATATGTGCTTTCTTTGCGTATGGAGATAGAATCTACGATTATCCATTAGAACCTTGGCTAGTTGAAAAATGGGGAGAGCAATATTTTTCTTTACTTTTACTCATTCTTATGATTATGATTATATTAAATGCCTTAGGAATAGTTATAGCAAGTACAGTTTCAAGTAGATACAACAGAAAAAACATTTTATCGCTCTCGTTATTTATATTAGGTTTACTGATGATAATTGCTCCCTTTACAGATAAAATTACTTTTTTTATTATTTTTGGCATAATGCAGATTTTTGCGGGATTTTGTGTTGTAAATTTATTTTCTCTTATGGTTAAACACTCTCACAAAAAAGTATGGATTTTTCAGTTATTAACCTCGTTTTCTCTTTTAGCAAGATTTTTGTTAGTCCCATTAGGTACATATTTATCGGCGTTTGTGCCCACAGAAATAATAATAGTAATTGCTGGTATATTAGTTTTGCTTTCAGTAATCCCTGTTATTTTTATTAAATATGAAAAGGAATAATAAATTATGAACTCAGACGTATAAATCGCAAAATATACTACAAAAAAAAATAAATCTTATTCAATACAGTAAGATATTCTAATCTTAAGTAATTATTTGACTGCTATTTTTGAAATTGAAGCTATTATCCTAAATCCAAAAAAAAATAAGAAAATTAATTTAAATATTAATAATTTAAACATTTTAGGACTTATACTAAACATTATATTTTTAAAATATTAATTAGGGTTAAAAATTGAATATTTTAAATCTTAATATTATAGATTATCGAGATATTGATGAACTTAATCAAAATTTTAAAAAAATATTAAATAAAATTCAGAATATTCTTAATATTGATATAATTTATTCTGAGGTTTTTTTAAAGTTAAATGAACTTAAGACTCCTATAAGTATTGAAAAAACGGATATATTTGATTTAGGTGTTGAAAGGGACATAAAAAACAATTCTTTATATATTAGGATTAATAAGGATTATAAAAAATTTTTACCCATCATATTATTAAGAGAAGCCTTTTATTGTTTTATACCTAAAGCAATTGCTCAAAATCAAACAATTAGAATTATCATTAATCTCATCTTGGAATTTGAACTTGAAAAATTTGAACATATTAATGAATGGAAGCAGATTTTTCAAGAACAATTTATCGATTTGAATATAAAATATCCCATATTCCATATAATTGATAAATTTCTTTGCCCAGACGGTTCAAATTTATCAGAATCTTCCATTCGATTCTTTTTTAATCATATAAGAAATAATGTCCAGTTGATAACAGAGGCTAAAGAAGCATTTCATAACAGATTGATAAAGGAATATGTACTAAAGACATCTAGATTTCTTTTCGATGATGATATGATTGAATCTATTCGAATTTTAATTGAAATTTTTTATAAAATAAAAAGTTATAAAGCGCTTTTAGAATATAAGAATTATTTTAAAGAATTTAAACAAAATGATAAAATATCGACTGACTTAAGCCTTAGACGTTTTATCAAAAGTGTCAAGTGGATTAATAAGGTTAGTTTTATAGCTCCTACATACGAAATTAATTACCAATTACTAGATTTTGATTGGAATTATTGTTCATTGACTTTCCATCCAGCGATTAATAAAAAGAAAATAGACAGAATTATGAATAAGTTTCCTTTTATAATAAGCCCACGTTCATCACCAGGGAAATTTTCATATGAAATTTCTTTTTGGTTAATTTCCCCAAAATCATATGATAAGGACATAATCCGTTTTATCGAAAAACTTGAAGAATTTGGATACATTATCGATAAAACCTTAATTTTACAAAGAGAATTCAAAAATAATAGTATAAACCTTAACTATTTTAGAAAATTTTATAAAAGAGGGAGATTAATAAATCCGAAGCATCCCAATTATGATGAGAAATACGAGATATCATTTGAAAACAATTATGGAACTCAAAAATTACATCAAGAAATTTCTATACTAGATACGATGATCCTTGAGAATATTGTCCAATGGAATGTTGATGGTATCGGTTTTGAAAAAAGGACTAATGTTTTCCGTTTATTAAAATCAAGAATAATATATGAAATTTTAAGCCAAAAAAATCTAATCAAAAATATTAAGAAAAAAATACAAATAATTCAAGATAATAATGAAATTAAACAATTTTTTATTACATTATTAGAGAATAATAAAAAATTTGGTTTTTTTTACATCAAGGAGTATTTAGAAGGGATTAAAAAATATTTAATGTTAGTCGACAAGATCTTAAAGCAAAATCCAGATATAAAAAATGTATTTCAATTTCAAGAATTTATCAAGAAGAATGGTATTTTTAATAAATTGGATGAGGCTATTCTTTTTGATAGAACTGATTTAAAAAATAATGTTTTTAATAAGTTCATTCCATTATATTTTAGTGATATCGAGGCCTTCAAGAAGCATCTAAACCACATTGGAATTCTTTCTGATTTTTTCAACTATTGCCATAAGTTGAAAATATTCAACATCAATGCTCTTATGAGAATAATTGAAGATAAATTTGTATCAGAGAAAATATATATAAAAAAACAAGAAAAACTTGATAATATACGCCAAGGTATTAAAAACAAAAAAATTACAGGAATAGTAGTAGACGAAATAATTGATGAGTTTTGTAATACAAACCCTCCATTATTGAAGCCCTTTTTGATTAGTACTTTAAATACAAGTAATTTTGCGAAATATTATCTTGAATTCATCCTTAAATATAGAAATGAGACAATTGAAATCTTATCCAAAATAAAACACTATTTTCCCCGTTTTGTGTTTGTTTATGGACTGAATCCGTTCATTAAAAAAAAAATTATTCTAATTTATATTTGGATTGTCAATTTAAATAATATTGAAAAAAAATTATTGATAACTATTTTCAATAAATTTTTTAAAGATGAGATCATTAGCGTTAAAAGATATTTTTCTGATGGTTTTAATGAAATGCCTGATATTAGATCTTATTACGACTTAGAATCTCAAGGTTTTTTCTACACTAAAGATTTAATCGAGCAATATTCTCATTTTGTCAAAACTATAATTGGAAATCAATTTAAAAAATTTATAGAAGTGCCATTCAAGAATCAAGATTTACTATGGTCGTCAAAAGAGTCTTTTACTGAATTAATTAGTCGTGTTGAGGATAGAATCTCACGACAACAAATTGATTTTAATGCTAAAAAACTCCAAGATCTAAAAGCATTTCATTCAAATCTCGAAAATTTAATTTTAAACGTACAAAATTTTAAGCAGGTTAAACAATCAAATTTTTTTAAACAGTATATAAAATCTATAAAATTTTTCCCAAATTTTCATAATTATGGTATTTCAAATTATTTTTTATATATTCGTCCACTTGATTTAAATCAAATTGATCTTAGACTCTTGTTTAATAATACTTTTCAAAAAATTAAATTTCAAGCTTCCATAGGCAAAAGTCAATCATTTTTCATTTCATATCTCTTCCCGTTTAGAAATCCTAACATATCCTACGTAAATTGGTTAACAAAATCTAAACGCATCATTCTTGAATATTGTATTTTCTACATAAAGACTATACACCTCATCTTCAATTTTCATAGCAATCTCGAATCAAGTGGTTGGGATTTGGATCATAAAAAATTTGAGACTCACATTCAAGAAATTTTATTCAATCCAAAATTCAAAAAAATACCTCTTGAAATAAAAACATTAAAATTAAGTGAGCCCTCTAAATTCCAATTTCTTGGACCAGATACTCCAAATTTTACTAAATTGACTAATATTTACAGAATTGAATCTATTGATATAAAATCTATAGTGGGAACTAAAAAATATTCCCAGGAAAAAGCTATCATAGATTCATTAAAAGATAAACATATATTTCCATATTTAAAACTTAAAAATTTAGATTTTCAGGATAAAATTTACCTTATCTTGATTAATCTCAATAAGGAGACGATAGATAAAATAATTAGAATATTCAGTTTCTTCAATTATGGATTTATTTATGAAATTGAGGGAGAATATTTCATACAAGAGCTCTTAGATGATGGTAAATTTGAGAATGGCCTTATGATTAAGCTGTATTTCCCTCTGTGCGAAATTAGTGCGTTTCTAAAAATCTTTAGAAAGTTATTTCATTTCTTACATATCAAGAATTTTTTGATCTTAAATGACTTAATAAGTGGAAAAAATCTAATTAAATCGATTTATAGTGATTTTGATTTATCCAAAAATTATAATCCTTTAATAAATCTGAGATGGAATAATAAAGATAAAATGTGGATGAATAATAAACTATATAATGAAAAATTCGAGCCTCTTTATCCAGATTTAGTACCTAAAGAACAAAATAATGGAACCTAAAAAAGATTAAAAATTTTAAAGCACATAAAAAAACCTCCATTCATTACATTATTAGGATATGTATATTGAATAAGTGGAGTTTAAATATTCCATCAACTAAACATAAGTGCACCAAAATTATATCTTAATTGAAGTGATTATTGTATGGAATTAAGTAAAAAAGTATTGGTTGCTTTAGCTATTTTATTAACAGTTTCCTATGGTTTAAGCATGGCTGCAGCAGGAGTCTCTATTCCTGGTTGCGGAGAAGCAGCTCCATAGAAAATTCAATCCAGTTTCGGGACATAAAAATAGCTAGCAATATTTTCTCTTTTTTTATAGGAAAAAAATAAATTAAAAAAGAATTACTTAAAAAATTTAAGAAATTTGTCTGCTATTTCGAAACTTGAAACTTTAGCAGTATGTTTTACAAATTCCCAGACATCCATTTTTATTTTATAACGCTTGTAAGGTTCTAAATCTTCTAATTTATTGTATTTTTTAAATCCGTAATAATCGTAAATGTATACTCTCTTTTTCTTTAGATAGCTACATATTGTAATATCTTCCTTCAGACTTCGATATCCGTCTTTTATATCTCCTAAAAAGATATTATCTCCCTCTTTTTTGGCCGTTTGATAAAACCAAAAATCTTTATATTGTTTTTCTCTACCCTCTGGAACTCTATACACCATTGTTATGGTTATATCTTCGTCAATCTCATCGAAAGGCACGTTCCGAGTTATCTTTTCAATTTCATAAGCGGATGATATTGATCTAATAATTCCAAATCTTTTGTTATCACTGTGTACAGAATTTATAAGACAATTATAACCCCTAATTGCTTTTATCATTTCATTTTTATTAGGATTCTTATTAAATATATAAGTTAATTTTTTATTCAATGGAAGGGTCTTAATATTTTTTCGATATTTTTTCGATATCTCGGCGTCAATATAGATTTCCTTAACATAATTGAATATCTTATTGTTTCTTAGCATTTTATAGATTTCTTTAAACTTATGCGAGTTATCTAAATGTGCGAAATCTTTATCCAAAATACACACATTAATCCCTATATTATTATCTATTAGGGATTGAATCCTATTATAACACTTTGCCTTCATTGTATGCTTTCCAAGCGCAATAACAAATTCTATCCCTCTTTTACTAAAATTATTTAAAATATCGTCGTCTTTGGGAAGTCTGAAAGGATCTGACCAAAAAAAATATTTTAATTTGGTTTTTGGTCTGATTTCAATATATTTCTTGCTTTTTATATCCATTATAATAAAAGAGAAGTTTAAGAAATTTATTCTATTGCTTATATGAGAATTAGGTTAAAAAAAAAAAAAAGATTTATTCTTGAGAATAATTAGCTTTTAAACAAAATCCTAAAAAGATAATTAAGAATACAAAGAAATCGATCATTTCAGCAGTGAATATATAGGTTGGCGTTTCACCAAAGACAATTTGCAACACTACTCTCGCAATGTTAGATATAAACCATGCTATAAATCCGATTGCGATGATTAAAGGATGAACTTGAGAAAGTCTTTTGTTTTTATAAGCAAATAAAAACATCCATATGATTACAAGTATTGAAGGTATAACGATACAAGGCAATAATATACCCATTATCAAGAAGTTAGGCGCTAGAATTACAGCAGTGGTTTCAATAGCCACAATCACTAACATAATTCTGAACGTAGCTTTATTCCTCTGTTTCTCATCACCAGTAGATTTCCCGCGTAAAGATCGTAAATATAAGATCATATTAATACTTAAAAATATTAAAGGGGCCATTTCTAAAATAATTATAAAAAAGCGGATTTTTAATAATAACATCACAAAATCATCATTGAAAGTAAAAAACGTAAGGTCCCAGAACAAATCTAAGATTTTACCAAATGCCAACAGAAGGAGAAAAATTCCAAATAGAAAGGGGATATCTGAAAGGTACTGTTCTTCTTGCTTAAACCATCTGTGGAACATATAATAAGACATGACTGATATAAACCCAATTCTAATTAAAATGATTATAACTACCGGCCACGCTCCTTCTGTATGAGTAATCGCCTGTTGTATTTCTCGAAGATATAGGAGATATAGTAGTAATAACGGTACTAATCCCGATACAACAATTAATAATAATAAAATTTTATAAGTCCGTGCTTTTGTCAACATAAATTACCTTTTTCATAATAAATTTTATTTATATATAGAATATATTAATACATTCACTTAAAATCATAAAAACCTAACGTATTTTTTTTAATAAAATTCTAATATTTTGGGTTTTAAAATAGATTTAATAAATTTTTTCTAATTTAAGTAAATAAAATCCTTGAATCAAGAAACAAATTATAAAACTATACATTGTAAGCTTTTGTAAAGTGACTTGAAATACTAATGATTCGAGGCTATTTGCACTATATTTCAGAAAAGTTATGATGAGTAAATTGATAAATGCAAAAGAAAAAACAAACAATAAGATCAATGCCATTCTATTAGAATATTGCTCTTTGAAGATAATTGCAATTGCATATAATAATATTGTAATCACTCCTGTAGTAGTAAAAATTAATCCACATAACACATGAAAAGAGCCATATACGTCCCATGGAGTAAGATAACCCACTAACATGAAAATTCCTGAAATTATTCCGAGAATCATAATAAAATTAGATATTCTTTTTATTTTTGGATCATCTTTGAAGAGATCTCTTAATGTTATGACAAATAAAATAAGTGAAATAGAGAAGAACACCCCCGCAATAGTATAAAGGATTAAAGATATAATGTTTGACTTCCCTGAGATAGATTTAATTCGGCCTAAATCACTAATAAAATTAATAAAAAATGAATATGTTTGAGCGTTTGGATTTATGAGATTACCTCCAGTATAAAAGAACATAGCTATTGTAGTCAGTATTAGATATTGGAAAATACCTATTATAACTAAACAAAATGAGAATTCGTGATAATTATGAATTTTCATTATAATTCAATTTTAATCAATTTTAAAAATGATTTTGTGCCTAAATATAAAAACACCACGAGAGAAAATTTTTAACTTTCTACAGAAAATATTAAAAAGAATTTTTTATAACAATATATAAATCAAAAATTAGAAAAATATTAAGAGTTAACAATTTAAAAAACTATTAGGAGAATCAGATAGTAATTTTTTTTAAGAAACCATGATGTTCTTTGAAATTCTGGATAAATTAAAAAGGAAAAGCGCCTCGTTAATAATATATTGCTTGTTGGATAGAATTCCAATAATTGTGTTTGGAGACAATTCTGATGAAATAGACGATTTTTTAATGGAATTATCAAACCTTATTCATTTTCGAAGAGAATATGTCTTTAATACGGATTTTATCTCGATTGAGGACTATAATAATTTAATTCAAACCGAAGATATGGATTATAATTCTGAGAGGGTACATATAAGATGCTCTAGCAATGTCGCCATGAAAGCTTTAAATCAATTTGATGAAATTAATTCTTGGATTATAGGCGTAGTAGCTCCTAAACACAAGGAGAATTTAGAAGAGATAAAAAATCTAATTAAAGAGAAGTCAAAAGTATTTCTGAGCATTTTCCTCTCAGATGACACGATTTCTGTAGAATTAGAGGGGACCGATTTAAAATTAATTGATCTTTCATTAGAAGAAAATATACTACGGAAGATTTCTGAAGATACAGAGAAATCTATAGTAAAAATGAAAAGAGTTTTATCTGAGAGAACTAAATCAGACAAACTTAGTAAAGAAATGATTAAAACTCTATTAGATTTTGAAACAGAAAAGAATGAATTAATAAAGAATATCTTTAAAAAAGAAATTCAAAATTTCTATTCAGGGTCAAAAAGAGCTTTTTTCATTTTATCTAGATTAAGATTATTGACCACTATGGAAATTGAAACTATAATTGGAACCAAAACACTTTTTGATACAATAGATTACGATGAAGCTACGATAAATCGAATTCTTTCTTTTATTAATCGAGAATGGAAAGAAGATTTTTCCGATTTAATCGAATCTGGCAAAAAGGTAGACATAGGGGATAAAATTCAAAGCCTCTGGGGTTAAAATTATTAATTATTGCCGTTTATTTTATAAATACAAATAATTATGATTTATTTATAAAAAAAAACATCTAATTTATTATCGCTTATAATTTCTTCAAAAAAACTTTAATTTTTACTAATTCAAGTGGATATATAATGAAATCTGAGGCTATATTAAAAAGAACTTTAAGATTGAAAAACAATCTATTGTCAAGTCCTTACGAGATATGCATAGAACGAATCAAATCTGTTACCAAAATCTATAATGAAAATAAAGAAGACCCTGAAATCATAAAAAAGGCCAAGGCTATTGCTCATTTATTAAGAAATATGACGATTTTTATTCGAGACGATGATTTACTAGTTGGGAACGAAACCAGCAAAAATTTGGCAGAAAAAATCAATTGTGATTTATTTTCTTATGAAGGGGCTTTTGGTAAAAGAGATAACGTCAAAAAATTTGTAGAAAGAAAACTCCAACCTTTTAAAATTGAAGATCATGAAATCGATGAATTATTAGAAATAATTCCAATTTGGAAAGATAAGGCTTTATATAGCAATATAATATATCAACGACTATTAAAAGAGAATTTACTTTCAGGAAATGGTTTAAATGCATCAATGGCACCTAGTATCGCCGTTTTATCGGGAACCAATGAAGGTCATATATCAATGGGATACGAAAAACTTTTAAAATTAGGCTATAATGGAGTTATTAAAGAGGCAGAATCGTATCAAGAACTTCTAGATAAGAACGATCCTGAATATAAAAAAAAAAATGACTTTTACGAAGCTGTGAAGATATATTATACAGCTGCGATGAATTACGCTAGGAGATATTCAATTTTAGCTAATTTAATGTCTCGAGAAGAAAAAAATCAACAGCGTAAGAACGAGCTTAATTTAATCGCCAAAACTATGAAATCTATCGCAATTGAACCTCCAAGTTCTTTTTATGAAGCAATTCAATATATTTGGTTTACTCAAAATATTGCTAATATCATATTTTCTAGAAGTGTATTAGCCTTAGGGAGATTAGATCAACTACTGTGGCCATATTATCAAAAAGATTTGAGAGATAATAGAATATCACAAGATTTTGCCCTCGAATTGATTGAAGAATTGAATTTAAAATTAACTTGGAATTGTACATTATTACCTACGGATTACACTACCATATCGAACGCTCTCGGTTTGAACACGCAAACTATTACAATATCAGGTATGGATAAGGAAGGAAAAGATGCTACAAATGAGATTTCGTATCTTTTTCTAGAGGCCTATAAGAACATAAAATCTCTTACGTCGGATTTATCCATTAGAGTTCATGAAAATACTCCTAAAAAATTTTACATTGAGTGTATAAAGGTGTTCAAAACAACTTCTGGAATCGCTTTTTATAACGATGATGTAATAGTTCCAGCTCTAGTTAAATCAGGGTATTCCTTAGAAGATGCTCGTGATTACGTCCTTATTGGATGTGTGGAACCAACCGGTCAAGGGAATTCTTTTGCAGCGACAGGAAGGATGTTTTTGAATCTACCTGGTGTGTTAGAATTTACTTTAAATAATGGATTTAGTAATGTATCTAGACAAATAGACGGTTTAGAAACAGGAGATCCCGGAGATTTTGCGACATTTGAGAGTTTCTATGATGCTTTTGCTCGACAGCTCCATTTTAATGTCGAAAAAACTGTGAAAATTGCGAGAATAGGGGATGAAGAAGTGATAAAATATTTCCAACAACCCTTTGTTTCTGCAAGTCTCGAGGGTTGTATGGAAAGTGGGAAAGATTACACTTCTGGTGGGGCTAAATATAATTTTTCTTCTATAACCGCTTATGGTTTTGGGACTTTAGTTGACTCTTTTTACATTATAAAAAAGATAGTTTATGATGAGAAAATAATGTCTTTGCCAGAATTAATTGAAATATTAAACTTAAATTTTAGAAGAAAAGAAAATATTCGGCAAAGTTTTATAAATAAATATGAAAAATGGGGCAATGATAATGACGATATCGACAAATTAGCAGTAAGATTGTGGGATACTTTTTGTACTGAAGTTGTTAAACATAAAACCATAAGGGGTGGTCATTATAATCCTGGAGCTTATTCAATGGGAATACATGTTATGATCGGCTTTATAACAAGAGCGTCAGCTGATGGTAGAAAAGCAATGCGCCCCCTTTCAAATAGTTTATCACCTGTAAATAATGTTGAAAAAAGTGGGATCACAGCGACACTTAACTCTATAGCTAAATTAAATTATGAATTGGCCGCCAATGGTGTAGCTGTTAACGTACGATTTCATCCCCTAAACTTTGAAAACGATGAAAATGTAGAAAAATTTTATCATCTCTTAAATGGATATTTCGGTTCAGGGGGAATGCAAATTCAACCTACAGTTGTTTCGACTGAAACCCTTAAAGATGCTCAAAAACATCCTGAAAATTATCCCGATTTAATTGTAAAAGTCGGAGGATATAATGCAACCTTTGTTGATCTAGGAATCCCAATTCAAATGGATATAATCGATCGTTTAGAAAACAATTTGTAATAAAAGAACGTAAAAATTTATTTTACATAGGGTTTAAATATAGTTTTTTTTATTATAGAACTATTATTTTCTATTCTATTAATTTGAATAACAGTAAAACCATTAAATAAAAAAAGGGTTAATTATGGAAGATATTGAGATTCTTATAGGTATTTTTAGTTTAATTTTTTGTTTCATTGCAACTTTAATAGGGCTTCTTATCGCATCAAAATATCGTAAATATAAACAAAATACTTTGCTCTATGTGGGAATTTCAATGCCCGGATTATCATTACCATGGTATCCTAGTTGCATTTCATTTTTAATGGCACTGATCACCGGTGAAGGGCTACCGCCTCAAATTTATTTCTTAATCGGAAATGCTTTTATTCCAGTTACATTATTACTTTGGATATTAGCATTTACAGAAATTATTTTAAAAAAAAACAAAAAAATAAAAAAAATAATAATTCTAATAGTATACACTGTTATAGGAATAATATTTGAGATCTTTTTGTTTTATACCGTCTTTACAGACTATAATTCAATCGGAGAATTAAAAGGATCTGTTGATGTTGAATATTACGGAATTACAAGATATTACTTAATGTTCACCTTATTAACATTATTTATTTCAAGTTTATTTGGTATTATTGAAAGTATTAAATCCGATAACGCTGATATTAAGTTAAAAGGAAAATTTCTTCTGGCTGGAATTATTTTATATACCATTGGTGCAATATTTGATGGATTTATACCTCAAACATTCGTTACATTACCAATAGTAAGAATAATTTTAATTACAAGTATTCTCATGTATTATAACGGCTGGATTTTGCCTAAGGCAGTGAGGAACCTGTTTTTAAAGGAAAAATAAGATAATTATAATTAATTATAACCTTTTGTTAATTTCTTTGTATTGATTTAAATAAAAGTTCTAATATTTATTAATTAAAAAAATCTTTTTCTTATTGAATAAGATTATTGAACATTATTAAAAAAAAGGGTTAAGTATGGAAGATATTGAGATTCTCATTGGTAGTTTTAGCTTAATTTTTTGTATTATTTCAACTGTTATAGGTCTTATTGTCGCATCAAAATATCGTAAATATAAACAAAATACTTTGCTTTATGTGGGACTTTCATTGCCTGGATTAGCATTACCATGGTATCCAAGTGCCATTTCATTTTTATTGGCACTGGGTACCGGTGATGGGCTAACCGCTCCAGTTTATTTCTTGATCGGAAATGCTTTTGTTCCAATTTCATTATTTCTTTGGATGTTAGCATTAACAGAACTTATTTTTAAAAAACACCAAAAAACAATTCTAATAATATATATTGTTATAGGTATAATTTTTGAAATATATTTTCTTTATACCCTCTTTACAGACTATACTGAAATCGGAGAATTAAAAGGAGCTGTTGAATGTACATATCACGGAATTACAGAGATTTACTTAATATTCACGTTATTCTCAATATTTATTACAAGTGTATGGTTTAATATTCATTGTTTTAAATCTGATGATGCTGAAGTTAGGTTAAAAGGGTTATTTCTTATGATTGGTCTGATTTTATATGTCATTGGTGCTATCGCTGATGGATTTATACCTCTAGACTTCATTACATTACCAATAATAAGAGTGATTTTAATTATTTCGATGATTATGTACTATCACGCTTGGATCCTTCCGAATTATGTGAAGAAACTATTTTTAAAGCAAGAATAAGACAATTTTAATTATTTATACCATTTTCTTAATTTTTTTTTATTTTTTTTAAAATAAAAGCTTCATACGCTTTCTTATTATAATTTGAATAATAATTTGTCACACACTATATCAATAAATCTTATTTCTACTAATTTTTTAATATGACAGTTCTAACTAATGATGATATTAGTTATATTACGAGGATACTGTTATTATTGAATGATAATATTAAAGATTCCTCTGTCTCTCGTCAAGGTCTCTCTAAACGCATGGATATGAACCGTAATTATCTTGAGGATTTACAAAAAAGAACAGGCAAGTACGATCAATACATTAAATTTTTTGATTTAGCCATAAACATTCTCTTAATTGATAAAGATAATTTCAAGTTCAAATCTAAAACACATTACGAGAGATTTAGGGAAGGTTCTTTAGAGCTAATATTTCAAGAGATGGTTAGAAAAGGTGTTTATTCGGATGAACTAGTTATCAATTTACAAAAAGCTCAATTTAAAGCTATAAATTATACTCTTTATGCGTTAACAAAAGCTATGTATAATAAGTTTTCTGAAGATGAGCTCAATCAATTGAAAGAAGGACGGTCCAATAAATTTTTATATTCAATGACTCGGCTTAGTAATGATATTGGGGGAGTGGAAACTCTCTCCCAGACTTTGCGTTATGAAATGTTTATAACCCCTGAGAAGATTGCTCTAATTAAATCAATAATAAATCAGTATGAGGCATTTGCGTTTGATGAATGTAGATATGCTAAAGAATTAATGGAGGAGATCCCAAGATTAAGAACTAGTAAACGTTCTGCATATATCGGAAGAACATCTCATCCAATTTTAGAAAATTTTTTCAGAAAAGTGTGGATCTTAAAGATGAAGATACGATCCAATCACGAATTTGAATTTAATAAACCTAGAAGTAACCATAGAATAGATACTTTCTTAGATGTTAGAAATCAGAAGCAATTAAAAGACTTATTAAAAATCTCTTCTGACAAATCTTTAAAGAATTATAAGACATTGTTTATTGATTATATTATCCCCTCTTTAAAAGCTCTAAAAAAATGTGTTTTTAGTAAGTTAAGTCCTGATAAACATTATCTTGCTAAAGATCGTGCTTTAATTATTGTTTTCTATAGTTCCTATAGCGATAAAATCTTTGAAGAAATAGAGAAACTACTCAATAAGTCGAGTATTCCATATAAAAATAATGTTAGATTCATAGATATAATGGATTTTGCTGATTTGTTTAATCTTGATGAATTAAATATTCAGAGATTAAAAGATATAAATAGGATAATCAAGGATGCTATGCTGGGGAATGATAAATCTTTAGAGACTCTAGAAGCTATGTCTAATTCTGCTTTATATGAACTTAGTAGAGCTGATAAAAGAAAGAGCTAACCAAGAAAATTTTTCTTAATAATTAGTGTTTTCTAAATTAGGATAAAATCACTAATCTTTATATTTCTTTATTATATATTAAATTAGTTCCATAATATTCTAAACATTTATTAGAACTAAATATATAAGTGATAAAGGATTTTTGATATGATAAAGAAGAATACAATATTAACGAAATATAAATATTGCCAGCGCCAGCGTATAAAACTTATAGTTAATATAAGTTTACGCAACCGAGTAGTAAGGAGGCGGCCTGCAGAGCCGTTGCGCAAGCAGCGTGGGTGCAAATCCCACCGCTGGCTCCATTTTATTAATAAATAAGTAGTTTAAACTTGATTTTTTGGTGATCTCAATATTTTGATGGTTTATAATAGCTTGACATTCCAGAAAGAGGAATTCAAAACAATCAAACCAAATGAAGTTCTAATGTATGTCTGTGGTCCCACGGTGTATGATAGCCCTCATTTGGGGCATGCTAAATCTGCTGTTGCTTTTGATCTTGTCCATCGTTATTTAAAGTTCAAAGGCTATAATGTGAAATTAGTAAAGAATTATACTGATATTGATGATAAAATAATACAAAGAGCAAATGAAAGGAACATAGATTTTAATTCATTAAGCGAGCAATATATAAAAGAATACGAGGATATCATGAATGCTTTAAACGTCGAAAAGGATTATATGAATCCACGAGCTACGGAAACCATCGATTTTATGATTGAAGTAATTCAAGGATTAATCAAAAATGAGCATGCGTATGAAAGAAATGGTTCTGTATATTATTCTGTTAAAACTTTTCCAAAATATGATTCGATATTTCAGAATGTAAAAAAAGGAGAGATACACGATGAAAATGAGGATATTGAAGATCAGGATATTGCCTATGGAGATGATAAAGAAGATCTCCGAGACTTTGCATTGTGGAAAAAACACAAAGAAGGAGAACCTTATTGGGAAAGTCCCTGGGGTAAAGGTCGCCCTGGATGGCATATTGAATGCTCGTCCATGTCAGTTAATATATTAGGTGAAACTCTTGATATCCATGGAGGAGGTCAAGATTTAAAATTTCCACATCATCGAAACGAAATAGCTCAATCAGAAGGGTATACAGGAAAGAAATTTGCAAATTATTTTATGCACAATGGCTTTGTTAATGTAGATGATGAAAAAATGTCAAAAAGCCTCGGAAATTTCTTTTTAGTTTCGGAGGTTATAAAAAATTACGACCCAATGGTAGTAAGACTATTTCTATTTTCAAGCCATTATCGAAGTTCTATCAATTATTCTTTAGACAATATGAATCAAGCTAAAAAAAACTACAATAGGCTTTTAAGTACTATTAGAAATATCCACGAGCTAAATATAAAAGATATTTCTTCTAAAAATATTAAAGAGTTGATTTTAGAAATCGAAAAGGCAGAAAAATCAATTATCGAAGCTATGGATGATGATTTTAATACTCCCATTGCTCTTGCTGAGTTCTTAGGATTATTTAGAGTAATAAACAGAGAAGTATTAGAAAATAAAGTACCTATTAATAAAGATTTCAAGGATAAATTCTTTAATTTTGTAGATAATATGAATAAGATATTTGGTTTATTTCCAAATCTAAAAAGCCAATTAACACTAGGGGATGAGGTATCTCTTGATGAAAAGGGAACTACTATTCAGAATTTATTGAAAATTATTTATGATGTTAGAGCAGAGCTGAGAACCCGAAAAATATATGACTTAAGTGATAAAATCCGTGATAAATTAAAAGAATTAGGCATTAATATTGAGGATAAATGATTAAAATTTGGCCAATTTTATTTTTCCATTATAATACAGCATTTTTCCATCAAAACTAACTTGTACACAGATAATATTGATTTTTTTTTTTCTTGCCTCACTTAATTTTTTAGAGAATTTAGGATCTGTTTCCCAATTAGGAGCGAAGCTGTCCGCTTTTCGGAATATCAAGAATAATATTATTCCTTTATGTTTAATTATTTCTTCTACATGACGTGTTCCCCGTTCTGTTGGAGCATCTGGAAATAATGCAAGACCATTTCTCACTAATGTACATCCTTTGACTTCTAAAGGTGTTCCATCTAGTACAAAATCAATTCTGCTCTTTCCTATAGTAATTTCCTTATTTATCTCTCTTATTTTTGAGAATTCAGGTAGATAAGAAAAAATTTTCATGGCTATTTTTGAATGTTGTGCACTATCAATTAAAACCCATTCGTTGTTATGTTTAACGGCTTTTATGTAGTATTTCAATTTACCACTTGAATTAGTAAAAAGCACTTCAGCCCCCTTAATTAGTAATTCCTTCAAGCGTCCAGGATCATGGACATGCGCACTTTCCACCCTTCCCTCATATTTAATTTCAGCAATAAAACGGTTCGGTCGGGATAAAAATATGCCTTTCTTTAAATTATGTATCTCAAAAACAGGATTTTTTATTTCTTCCATAAATACTTCTCTTCTTTAAAATTAGGTCTATCTGATAAATTATTCGTCAATATTAAAAAATTGCTTTATGAAATATAATATAAAGAGATAAAAGGATTTCTTATTTAAGATTACATGTGAATAAAGCAAATAATACGGAGACAGTAGAGAGTTATCGATTTCACCATATCGACACTAATAAATGTCGACAATGTACGAGTTATGATTGCGAAGAAGCTTGCTTTAGAGGGATTTATCACGTTATCAATAAAGGTTCAGAACCTAAATGCATTGTTATAGAAGATCGTGAAGATAGATGCATAAAATGCCATATTTGTACGACACAGTGTAAATATGGCGCCATAAAAATAGATTAAAGTCATTTTTTCTTAACGATTAAAAATTTTATTTGACAATCTAATTTTTAATTTATAAATTATAAATTGTAAAAATCAATTTCTTATATAATAGATATAAATTAAAATTTGAAATAAAATGATTTCAGAAAAATTAAAATTGGACGATATTGACCGTAAAATAATATCATTAGTTCAAGAGCAACCTCATTTAACTCACACTGAGATTGCCGATCAAATAGAAAGAAGCCAACCTACAGTTGGGATGCGTATAAAAAAGCTAGAAAAATCAGGCGTATTACAATTTCAACCTGGTATTAATTTCAAAAAGGTAGAGATTTTCATGGCAACTGTTGAAGTAAATACTAAAGATCCAGAGCATTTAATGGATATGGCAAAATGCTGCCCGTTCATGCTCAATGCGTTCCGTGTAAGTGGTGAATATAATGTCTGTATACTTTTAGCGAGTTCAGAACTCAGAAAATTAGAGAATGTTGTGAATTACCATTTCCGTGGGAAACCAGATGTGAGTAAGGTTTCAATGAATGTTGTAACAGAGATTGCAAAAGATTTTATTCTTCCTATCGATTTTGATTCTGAAGATCACGAACCAACAATAGAAGAAGGATGCGGAGAGAAATGTAAATATCTCATCGCTAAAAAAGAAGGTAAGATTTGAAGTAATAAAAATTTGCTTATTCTTCTTTCTCTATCTCTTGAAACTTAAATTTGGGTATTTCTTCTTTTAAATGACATCCAGGTCCACAGTAACGTCCGTCGAAATTTTCGATTTGAAAGTCAATAGGTACTACAAAGTCGTGAATACTTTCAATCAAGATATTTGTCTTGACATTTAGTACATCTACATCTTTCCTAAAACAGAGATCAATTAATTTCTCAATAGTTTGCAAATCTGATGCAGATATAATACATAATAGGTTGTATTCTCCGCTAATTTTAAAAGCATGATTAATAAAAGGACAATCTTTAATTTTATCTACGATTTTTTCGACATCCTTCGTTGAGATGAATACTATTGTCGATACAATATCGACTTTTTTAATATTAAAGCCAACTTGTTTAGTTATTAAGTTTTTACGCTCTAATTTTATAATTCGGGCGCCCACAGCTGGTTGGCTTTTTTCAATTTCCTTTGCGATGTCCGAATGTGTAATATCAGGATTTTTTTCAATCATCTCGATGATCTTTTTATCATCGTCATCAATATTTAATAACTCGTTAAATGTTTTTTTTTTCATTTCCATAATGACAATATCTCTAAATAATAAAAATTTAGTGTTAATGAATATAAATCTTTTTAACTGTATCGTTGTTAGTTAATAAACCGATTTGAATTTATTGTTTTATTTTATAAATTTTCTTAAAAAAAAATAAATTAGTAATTTATTTTAGTATTTGATTTTTATAAGACTTCAAGTATAGCTTCAATATTGAGCCATCCTTGTTTTGCGTGGATTATTTTACCATCTGAATCAACAACAAACTGTCCTGGTCCTTGTTGTTCCCAACCTTCGTAGTCACCGTGTTCAATCCCCGCTTTCATGGACTCTTTTAATTTAGATCTCACTTCTTTTATAGCTTCTGTAGTCATCCTTCCCAATCCATAATCTTTATAGAGTTCTTTTTTTGAACTGGGGATAACCGGAAAATTGATATTTTTCTTTTCTATGAATTCTTTTGCTGTTTTTTCTCCGGATTGAGTTATATATAGCAATTTAGCACCTTTATTTTCAATTTCAGTTAACCTAGCCAATAAATCGTTTAAATCTAGTTGACAAATAGGACAACCAAAATATCTTGAAAAAATTAAGACAATTTTTTGTTTTTCTATTTCCTCTGCCAACTCAATAGTTCCTGCATTGTATGAGTCTAATCTGAATAATGGAGCTTTATCTCCAACCTTTACTTCATTTACTACCACTTTTCTTCCCTCTTTTAGTGTCAAGATTTTAAAATTCTATTTGGATCTATAAATTATACATTCAATTTTTAAATTCAATTAGATATAATTATTGTGTTAAGAAAATAAATATTTATTATAAAACCATTGAAAGTTTTTAAGATTTAATATATTAAATCTTAATAAATAGTTTAAAATATATACAATAGAAGTGATTTATAAAATGGTAAAAAAAGAATATATTTGCGACGCTGGTAAAAAAAGTAAAATAGTTATTGAAGATTTATCGTTTCAGATTAATGAAGGTGCAACTCTAATATTAGGATTTGCAGGTATTGGATTAATAGGGCCTATCGTGGCAAATCAGCTCATAGAACAAATTCCGGATATTAAAGAAATCGGTTTTCTAGTAAGTGATTTCCTCCCACCAATAAGTGTATTTTATCAAGGAGTTTTGAAGCATCCATTTAGGCTACTCTATACTCCTCAGCATAACATAATTGTTGGTGTTTGTGAAGTTCCCTTTCAAACTCCTTCTGCTTACAACGACCTTTCAAAAACTATATGTAATTGGGCACTTTCTGACGATGTAAAGGCAAAAGAAATAGTTATTTTTCAAGGAATACCCCAAAGGGGAATAATAGACGATTATCCTGTTTATTATGCTGCTGAAGCCGAAATGATAGACGATCTTGAAAAGCATGGTATTCAAAAAGTGGAAAAAGGAATTATTGTGGGTCCTGAAGCCACCGTCCTAAATGAAGCTTTGACAAATAGATTAACCTCTTACGCGCTATTCACGCCCGTATTAGAAATTCCTACACCTGAGGGTGCCGCAGCAATTATTGAGGTTTTAAATGATATTTACAATTTAAATATAGAGACCAGTAAATTAATTGAGGAGGGTAAAGAGATTAAAGCTAAAATGCTTGAATTGGCACAAAAAGCACAACAATATCAGAAACAACAACAATTACCTGGAACAGGAAAAGAATATACGCAATATTTCCAATAATATCTTCAAAAAATGAACTTAATTTTTTAAAAAAATGAACTTTATTAGCTCTTTTTTTCTTAATTTGAATAAGCATGAAAGAAAAATTTATACCCATTCAGATTGATCAAAATCAGTGCTTAAGATGCGAAAGATGTCTAAGAGCTTGTAAAGCAAAAGCAATATATTTTGAACATGGAATTAGACTGGTTGATTATTCTAAGTGTAAGGCATGTCTTAATTGCGTGCAAGTATGTCCAAGAAATGCTATTGAAGTAACTTCAATAGTTGGCCAACAACAAGTACTTACAGTTAAAATTGAACACGAACGCTGTAATTTATGCGGGAAATGTGTAGACAATGAAGCTAAATTATGTCCAAATAATCTATTTTACATAGGCAAAATACGAGTTAATGGTAAGGAAATTGATGGAGTTAAATTTAAATTTAAGGAAATTGCTAAATGTCAAGGTTGCTTAAAGTGTGAATTATCCTGCCCTGAGAACGCAATCAAACCAATAAAATTTGAAGGTTAGATTTAATAATAAATAAATTATCTTCTTTTTAGAACAGGTAGAGAATATACGCAATATTTTCAATAATCAATCGGGAAATTAATTTTTTCAATAATTTGATTTTTTCCATGATCTGGCGCCTTCTATTATTGCTAATATACCACTCATTAAAATGATATAAAAGCTAATAAAGGGAGTTAATATTATTTTGTCCATAGTTAATCCATAGAAATTAAATGTAAAATATAGTCTATTGACCATCCAAAAGTAATAAAAATGCATGAGAAAAAGTGTTATAAGACCAGATATCACGAGTATCTTTCCCTCCTTTGTTAAACATAAAACACCATTAACTAATATTAATAAAGTAAACACCAATCCAATAATATCAAATATGAATAAAACAAAGGTTCCGAATCCAGTCACTAATAATAAACCACCAATCCAATAGAAAATTAGTATAGGTGTTCCATAATATCCTGCAATCAACATTATAGGGATAAATACTGAAATAAGTTCCGTTATCCCTGCTATTTTCCCCAATATTCCCATCTTTTTCACTTTTATCGTTATAAATTCATTATTAGATTCAAAATTCTAATTTGGATTTTGCCTTTAAATTATTTAAATATAATTTTATAAGAAAATAAACTACAATACCTATCAGTAAGAAACTCACTAAGCTTATTAAGCTTAATACAATCATAATTCCAAAATTCGAAGGTAAATTAATAGTTTGAAGCGAAAATTCACATATAAGTTCTTTTTTCTTATTAAAGACTTGAAAATTCACCATAAATCCTTGCTCATTATAATCTGCTTCAAATCTGAAATCTTCATTTGGAAGTGTATAGTGTCCAAAATCGAAATGTTCCTCTTCAATTTCCGCTTTTAAGGTAAATTTATGGACTTTATAATCATCTCCAAAGACCATATTCTCCAAATAATCATCAGTCGGAGTTGGAAGCCAGAGAGGTATCCCAAAATCATAATAATGGAATAAATAATAATAATCTAACAAATCGTCAGTATCGGTATAATACATACCATCTGAAATTTCAATATATTCATCAAAGAATGTGCTGTGCTTATCATTAGTAATCGAAGGTGGTGTATAATCGTAAGGCATTAATAGTTCAATATCTTCACCCAAATATGTAGGATCCGTATATACGTAAGTAAATGCATCTTCTTCATCTGCTCTACCCCATTCAGCATCCATTGTCCATTTCCATAATTTAAATTTTAGTTTAAATACATCTCTATAAAGATATTCGCTTTCTTCTTCTAAATCTTTGATATACCATCTCATTTTTGCCCCCTGTTCAATATTCTTCCAAAATCCATAGTCATTCCAATCAGGTGTATCCCTTTCAAAATCATCTTCAGGATCAAAAATATCACTCATCTCACTTTCATCACATACACTACAAACCCAAATAACCTCACTATCTTCAATAGTATGAGTACTAGTGTAATTATACCCATGAACTATAATTATATTTATATAAAATGTACAAATACAAATGCAAACAAAAAAGAATATCGCCAGAATATCTCTTGATCTCATCAAATTTCATCTCATTTTTTTTTTCCTAACACCTTCCATTTTTTAAGGATAATTATTGTAATTAATCCGGAAGTAATGATTAGAACGCCGTATAGAATTGATGGATCATAACTACTAATTGTTTTACTTTTGTCTTTAAACTGCTCATTTTTTACACTATTTATTATAAGATTATTAATATATGTATTATTTTCACAAGGGGGACCCCCCCCATAATACCATATAGTACCAAATCCCTCCTCATTATCAATTAATATATTGTCTTTAAATAGACTATTATGGGTCTCATATATACTAATTCCAGTATCAGTCTCAACTATAAAATTTGCTTCAATCGTTAAATTATTATTATTATCATAAAGTTCAATTCCACACCAAGCTTCACCAAATATTTGATTAAATGAAATTTCGGTATGTTGGACATATCCACATCCAATTCCTATAACACAACTAGATATTGTATTATCTGTTAAAAAAGAATTAATCGAATCATATATATCGATTCCAGTGGATGGGCCATTTATTACATTCCCATTAATATCAAGATTATCAGAATTATATCCTCTTATTCCTTTTAAACCCGAAGAAAAGTAAAAATATCCGTCAAGGATGAATTCAATAATATTATCAGAAATATTATTGTTATCACTGTTCTGCAAATAAATCCCCACCGAGTCCCACGTCAAATAACTCGACTTAATATAACAATTTCTAATCTCACCATTTGAAACACTATCAAATCTTATCCCTGTTTGCTTTTGTAGAATTGTACAATTTTTAATTCTAAATGATTCAATAGAATTAGCTATACGTATACCAATTCCAAAACTTCCTATCAATGTTATATTTTCAAGTATATAAACTCCATCAACTTTAACACACCAATCTTGTGCCTCTGCCCATGACCAATTACCATCTCCAGCTCCACCCGAATCGTCAATGTATATAGAAGTTAATGTCCAAGACCCAGATGATTTTGGAGATATTAAATTATTATCCTCATCGTTTTTGTTAAGTAAATCATTCTGAACTATATCATTATCTTCTGATATAATTATATTGTTCAAAGAACTTATAATTAGTATGATAGAACTTAAGATTATTGCAAGCTTAATAAACTGCTTCTTAATTCTCAATGATTTTTACCTTTCTAATAAAATAATAATAATTTAAATTTCATAATATTTATATATTTACAAATTTGAAAAATAAATATATAAACTGATTAGAGTCTTAATTCAAAAAAACAAGTGATTATTATAACTAAAATTTCAACGTATATAGGAATTGTTTTGATTTTAATTGGAACTATGATAGCATTTTTGGGTATTACTCTTATATTTTTTAATTTATATCTTATAATAATTCCTGGTTTTCCCACGATTGTAACAGCTTATGCTGAACTGTCTATCGGATTCGCTATTATCGCTTTAGGTATAATTTTAATGATATTTATAAAGAAATAAATGTCAAGGTTGCTTAAAGTGTGAAAGCAATCAAACCAATAAAATTCGATGGTTAGACATAGTTTTAAAATTATCTTTCTTCTCTTTAGCTCTAAACTACTGTTAATCCTATAATTAATAAAGAGATTATTATAAATATTATAAAACCAACAATCAGTCCAATTATCAATAAATAAACCAAAATTTTAATGACAAACAATAGAGATACAATGTATTCTTGCTTGTAAAGTTTTGAAGCTAAAAATGAGCCTATAAATATATGTATCAAGAAGGAAATTATGAAAGCAAGAAATATACCGTAAGCTATGAAATTGAAAATTGTATAGAATATTATATTTATACCTAACCAAAGGATATTTAGTATAATAGCTGGTTTGTAGGACTCATCCAGATTTTTCCTTGCGGCAATCCATTTTGTAATAAAAATTCCTATTATAAAGATTATTATTGAAGCGATTATTATTATAATGGAGTCAAAAATAATATTCCCTGTAATAAATGCACCTTGCTCAATCATTTTTCCAATTTTTGTAAAATAATACGTTTTATTTCTGAAAAATCTGAAATTACAATAATCCCTTCCATTTTTTTTAATTTATTGACGTTTTCAATTTCAATATCCCTGATCTTCAGAATTAAAGGGCTCCCATCTGGTCTGGAGGTTACGATTGGTTCCAAATGTTGATCTGATGGAAATAAATAGACTATTACACCACCCTTTATTGCTTGGGCAACACAATTCGTAATTAAGGTATCAGCAATTCCATAGACAATTTTAGCTACGGAGTTAGCAGACACAGGGCAAACCAAGAAAAGTTCATACTTTCCTAGCTGTAGTGGTCCGGCAAGAAATGGATTATTCGGTGTCTTTTCAACTTTTACTTTCTTTACAACTTCATTCAAATACTCCCATTGTTTATACCACTTAACTACCACAGCTCCTTCTTTTGAGAGCATAACAGTTATATCAATTTGCTCCCTGAATTCATTCTGTAGAGCTTTCATTAAATCTATAGATTCTTTTATAAGATAACCAGTTCCACATATCCCCCAAATGAGTTTCATATTGATCTTTCTCGATTATTTTTTGATTTGTTAAATATAATTATTATCTTTTTAAAAAAAACTATACTTATAATATCTTAGAAGAATTCATAATTATTTTAACATTTAAAATCCTATTCAAAGTTAACTTTAAGAATTGATTGAAATGACCGATTCAGCATATGTATATTTAGATTATAATGCGACAACTCCAATGGATCCAAGAGTTATTGAAGTAATTCAAAAACATTTTAAAGAAACTTATGGAAATGCCTCAAGTTTACATGCGGCTGGTCAAAGTGCCCGCCAAGTAATGGAGCAATCCAGAGAAACAATTGCTTCTTTAATTAATGCCGATAAGGACGATATATTTTTCACATCTTCAGGAACAGAAGCAGATAATCTCGCAATTAAAGGTGTTGCCTTCAAATGCAAAGATCGTGGTAATCATATTATCACCTCATCTATAGAGCATCATGCCGTTGAAAATACCTGTAAGGAGCTCGAGAAGGGTGGATATAAGGTAACTTTTTTGCCTGTTGATAAATATGGCTTAATTGATCTAAACGAATTGGAAAATTCTATAACTGAAAAAACAATTTTAATAACTATTATGTTCGCCAATAATGAAATTGGCACTATAGAACCAATTAAAGAGATTGGCACAATCGCAAAAAAACATGATATAATTTTTCACACAGATGCCGTTCAAGCTGTAGGAAAAATTCCTATAGACGTAAATAAAATGAATATAGACATGTTATCTTCGAGTGCTCATAAACTTTATGGTCCTAAGGGTATTGGTATGCTCTATATCCGAAATAAAGGTAAAAGGGAAGGTTGGGGAAAATATATTGAACCACTTTTGCATGGAGGCGGACATGAAAGAAAAATGAGACCGAGTACTGAAGCAGTTCCCTTAATTGCTGGTTATGCAAAAGCGATTGAACTTTGCAAAGAAGATATGACAAAAGAAATGGAGCGACAAACAAAACTACGGGATAAAATTATTAAGACCGTGACTGAAAATATAGAAGATTCTTATTTGAATGGACACCCAACTCAACGTCTTCCTAATAATGTAAATTTAGGATTTAAGTTTATTGAAGGGGAATCGATTTTGCTTAGTTTAGATATGGAAGGTATAGCAGCTAGCACGGGATCGGCATGTTCTTCAAAGTCATTGGAGGCTTCTCATGTATTATTGGCAATTGGTCTAAAACCAGAAGAAGCGCATGGTTCATTAAGGATTTCATTTGGAAGATTTACAACTGAAGAGAATATTGATTATTTTCTTGAAAAATTACCCCCAATCATTGAACGATTGAGGAAGATGTCTCCACTTAAAAAAGGAGTTAAATACATGTTTGATGAAAGCTCAGAATCAGGGCATCATCATTGATTGAATTACGAAAAAAGAAGTATAAAATATTTTTTTAATTCAATCTATCTTTATTATTCTTACTATAAACATTAAATTAGATAGTGGTGTAAATGAAGGATTATAATAGTATTAAGGTAAAAGAAAGAGAAGATGGTATTTCAATCCTTACTTTCAATAGACCAGAGAGTTTGAATGCGATAAATTTTGAGTTAACACATGAAATGATAGATTATCTAAATAGTCTCGAAAATAATCTTGCTATTCGTGTTTTAATTCTTACTGGAGAAGGACGCGGATTTTCATCTGGATTGGACTTGAAAGAAAGTCAAATTGCACTTAAACCAGCTAAAAAAATTCCTGAAGAATATTCCAGATATGAATATCTGTTTGCAAAAGATAAAATTAAAAGAAATATCGTTGCTCAGAAGATACTATCTGAAGTCATGATTCTTCTTAGAAAAATACCTCAACCCGTAATCGCTGCTGTGAATGGTGTGGCATATGGAGGTGGTCTGGGTTTTGCACTTGCATCAGATATTAGAATAGCAGGAGAGAGCGCTAAATTTTGCAATGCATTTATTAATATTGGAGTGTCTGGAGCAGATATGGGAAGTTCATATTGGCTTCCTCGTCTTATTGGATTTTCAAGGGCTGCAGAATTTATGTATACAGGGAGAGCTATGGATGCCCAAGAAGCAGATAAAATTGGGCTGGTTTCACGAGTTGTAGCAGATAATAAATTGCTCGAAGAGGCCATTGCTGTAGCCCAACAAATCATAGGTAAAAGTCCAATGGGAGTTCGATTCACTAAAGATGCGTTAAATGCGAATGTTGATGCACAATCACTTGAATCTGCGATTAAATTAGAAAATAGATCTCAGGTTATATGTCTAAACACAAAAGATCTCCTCGAAGGAGTATTTTCTGTTTTAGAGAAACGCAAACCTAATTACGATGAATGGTAATTGGTAAATTAAATATGCAGATTATATCTTATAACATGATACTTTAAAAATTTATAAATCTTTTTTACCTTTATTTAATAAGAAATTCGAAATTTACTTAGTTTGTTACGATCCAATGCTCAATGAAGACGAGATTTTTAGGGAGAATTACAGAAAAATAAGATTAATATGCCCAAGATGTGGAAAAGAGAAGTTCTTGAAAATTCCCATGGAACTGACTAACCATAGTGAAAATATAACAACAATTTCAATTCCCTCTGATTTTGTATGCGAACACAGCTTTCAGGCGTTTATAGATAAAAATTTTGCCGTAAGAGCATATCATAATGCCGATTTTGAAATTACTAAAATCGAATTCTATGAAACTGAATCTATAGATAAGGAAGGGATTGTATCCTATACATTATCCCAATTAATAAAAAATATTGTTGAGATTTTAAGAGAATCATTAATAGATAAAGAAATTTTAGGGAGTGCAATATTTAATTTAGAAGGAAAAGTAATGTATTCTTCATTACCTGATGAAATCTTTGTAATTATGGCAAGCCAACTAGAGCAAATGGAGAAAAAGCAACCAATTAATATAAAACAAACAATATTGTTGTTAGAAAATAACCAAAAAATATATTCAACAATAGTTCAACTTAAAGAGATCACTTTAAATCTTGTTTTGCTTATGTCTTCTGAGCTTAATTTAACTGAAGCGAATAGTTATTTAGAAAATTTAATCGTCAAAATTATCGATTTAGATCGTCCTAAAAAAAAAATAGCTAAAATAGTTAAAAAAGATAAAAAATTAGAACAACCACCAAACCAATTTTGGATCTATTCTAAGGTGAACTATTCCTCTTCAAAAAATGGTGATAGGGTCTATATTGATTCTTTAGGCATTAGAGTCTTGAAATCAGTTATCGTTAACCTTGATGATATTAAAGATAATCCAGAATTTGAGGGAAAAATTTATTTTACGCAAAAATACGTCAATTTAATGCAAGGATTAGCATTAACCCTTAAAGATGCGGCAAGTTTTTTGAATAAATTAAATAAAATGCCTTAATCACATAAATCGAGTTAATTTTTCTTTAGAAATTTTCTTTAGGATCCTCTTTTTGCTGGATTGCTAAGTTTCGGATATCCTTTAGTTCTTCTCTTTTTTTAGTTAATGAAATTACCTCATCAAAATATTTATTTGCTTTATCGATATTTCCAATTCTACGATTTATTTCACCCAATAAATATAATAAGGGATAGAAATGGTCGCTTGGTATTTGTCCTTTATCGAATGCGATTTCGTAATATTTTATAACTATTTCACCAAACCGCTTCTCTTCTTCAATACTCATTGACCACCAAAAAGGATTTAACCAACTTTCTGCTAATTCATATTCATTTGATTCTACAATGCCAAACTTATTTAAGATTTCTAATGTCTGACATGCTCTTTCTAGTTTTTGCGGTAATGTATGTTCTTCTAACGGGCCTAATCCAAAAATTTCTTTCTTAACGTCCTCATTCTCAATTTTTATTTCAAATATTTGTCTTGGACCACAAAATCCACAAGGACATAAATGAAAGAAATACTCAACTGGATTGAACCCCCAATAATTCGGTCGAAAGTCGGTACGTTTGTTAGCGAACCCACAACTAGCGATTTCATTACTTTTAAATGATTTCCCGCACACTGAACAATTTAAAATAATTGGAGCAAAAGTTGTCATAAGTACAACAAGAAATTGTTGAATATTTAAATATTTGGGGGAAAAAGATGGGAAATCTTAATAAGATTACAATCTATTTCTTTTTTTTTCAAAAAACTAATTTTTTCAATTTTAAAATTCTAGGTAAATTAGATATTGATGATGAGATTTTTTGTAAGAACACTAACCTTGAATTCTAAATTTTTTTCATATAAAAGCAAAATTTTATAAATGCAAAAATGGCAATTTTTATTATCGAATTTAAATCAAGAAAAAATTTTGAGTAGAAAAAATGAAATCGAATATGAAAGCAAAACTTATGTTGATATTTTTGTGCTCACTCATTTCACTCTCTTTTGTCTTTGGTAGTAATATCGTTATTTATCCAGCTAAACTCAGCGAAAATCCAGTAAATACCAGCGAGCAGAATGTAGAAAAACCCCACTCTTCCACGAATGGGGCGTTCAAGATATATTACCCTGCCAACGGTACGGCATTAACAGACATTGACGATTTTGATTATCAGGGTAATACTATAATCAGTGATGGTGAAGGAGGTGCTATTATAGCATACTGGAGTGTGGCTAATAATGATATTTATGCTCAAAAGATCACATCAAATGGAGATTTACCTTGGGGTTTGAACGGTGTAGTCATATGCAACGCATCTGGCATACAAGATTGGGTTACTCTCTGTACTGATGATGCGGGTGGCGCGATTATAGCATGGACAGATAATCGAGTGGGTACTGACATTTATGCGCAACATATTAATTCAACAGGACATACACAATGGGGTGAATCTTGGTGGAGTCCAAACGATCGGAACGGCACGGTTATCTGCAATGCCACTGATGTTCAATTGAACCCTCAGATTTGCAAAGACGGGGCTAAGGGCGCAATTATAGCATGGGAAGATGAGAGAAATCCAACCAAGGAGATTTATGCGCAACGTGTGGATTCTAACGGAATTACGCACTGGGGGGAATCTTGGTGGAGTCCAAACGATCGGAACGGGACGGTTATCTGCAACGCTACTATTTTCCGAGAGGAAATTCGGATTTGCAGCGATGAGAGTAAAGGTGCGATTTTGACATGGTATGATAGAAGAACTGGTACTGATTGTATTTATGCGCAACGTGTGGATTCTGAAGGAAATACACAATGGGGGGAATCTTGGTGGGGTGGTCCTAACGATCGCAACGGTACGGTTATCTGCAACCATACTAGTTGGACAAATTTTCCTCAGATTTGTAAAGACGGGGCTAATGGCGCGATTATAGCATGGACAGATAATCGAGTGGGTACTGACATTTATGCGCAACGTGTGGATTCTGACGGAAAAACGCACTGGGGTGAATCTTGGTGGAGTGGTCCAAACGATCGGAACGGCACGGTTATCTGCGACGACACTGATAGCCAGGATTATGTATATCTTTGTGAAGACGGGGCAGGGGGTGCCCTTTTAACCTGGGAGGATGGTAGAGGAACTGATGATGTTTATGCCCAGCGAGTAGATTCTGATGGCAATACGCACTGGGGCGATGGAAAAGTATGGGTAGGGAAGCCAGATCGTAACGGCACGCTTGTTTGCAACGCACTTGGCAACCAAGATATGCCTCAAATTTGTGCTGATGGGACAGGGGGGGCGATACTGGTGTGGAGTGATTATAGGCACGGCTTTGATGATCATATTTATGTTCAACGAGTCAGTTCTGATGGCACGACGCACTGGGGTGATGGAAAAACGTGGGGAGGGAACCCAGATCGTAATGGCACCGCTATATTTAATGTGGCAGGAGTAGATGGATATACGGAGGATGAGGATCCCGAATTTTCTAATATCTGTAGTGATGATAACGGAGGCGCTATCATCTTCTGGGGGGATGAGAGAAACGCTGGTTCTAATTTTGATCTATTTGCGCAACGAGTAAGAGGAGCAATTCTCCCTACAGGTGGCGGAGTACTTCCCGCTGGAGATGACGATGATGACGACGATGAGGATACGGGAATGGTGGTTGTAGTCGTAGTTATTATCATTATCGCGTGTGTTGGTGGAGTGGTTGTTGTCGTTATTGTATTAATTAAGAAGGGTGTAATAGGCACATCAAGAGGATAACCTCAAATTCAAGTCTTTTTTTTTTCTCTTTTTTGAAAGAAATAATTATTATCATTCCTAAAATTGGTAATATCGTAAAAATTATTTTATTGGCGAGATTTTGTTTTAAATAATGAGCAAAGAGGAATTTAAGTTTAATAATAAATCTATTTCAATTGAAGAAAAAAGTGAATTAAGATCTTCTTTTAGAATTAAATCATTTAAGAAGAAATTAGACTTCATGGAAAAAAGTAAAATTCCTCAAAAGGAAATAAATGAAGTGTTAGATCATTTATTTAATAAAAATACATCTCTCTCAGATAAAACCAAAAATTCTGTTTCAAAAATCTTATACTCCTTTAAAGATCGCATAATTATTGTTATAACTAAACACGGAAAGCAATTTATTTGGAATCGAGATAAATTTATTAAGCTGTATGGTTGGTTTTTCTTTGTTTCCGAGACGGAGGATATGAGTAAAGCAAAACCAAAGAAGAAGAAAATTAAAAAAGAAGAAATAACAGTGAAAACAGAAGAATATGAATTTAAAGACCATAAAATTGTAATTAAACAAAAAGAGAATATGCGAGGATTATATAAGACTAAAGAATACTTCAAATATTTTAAGCTCATAAATTCAAAAAAAATCCCTCAAAAACCGTTTAATGAAGTTTTGAACCATTTCTTTTTACATAATGAGCAAATCCCTGAAAAAGAGAAATTTGCTATTAAAACAATCAATTATTATTTTAATGAGAAAGTAATCGTCATTAAATCTTTAATTGGGGATCAAATGTATGAGAATCTTGATGAACTTGTCAAACAATATGGTTGGTATTTTTACATTACGGGAGTTCCTGTAGGTGATAGTGATGTTTCAATTGTCGTTGATAAAATTGAGAGAAGATTTACATCTGATTATTTTAAAGATATAAATCTTAGTGAGAATGATTCTGACAAAATTAGAATAACACTTTACCCTTTAGTGTTAAAACCTAATCATAATTGTATTATTCTAGGATTGGGTAGATTTAACATACTACTAGATTGCGGAATTACTGAGCATTATTATAAATTTATTGAAGATTATCTTGAAAACTTACCTCAGTATATTCTCGAGGCCGAAGAAGATCAGATTATAAGTAATAATGAAGATAATGAAACAAAATTAGATAATATTTCCTTCAGACCAAAGTTGGACGCAATCTTCATCTCTCATAGTCATTTTGATCATATTTCAGGGCTAAAGGAATTAATTAAATTATATCCGGACGTTCCAATTTTATCTTCAAGAATTACTTTAGATCTTTACCTCCTCCGAGATTCTGAGTTCCTAAAACAAGAAAATCATGAGGTTATAGAGGATGAAGATTATAGAAATGTAATAAAAAATGTAATTTACGTTGAAAATGGTGAAAAAATAGAATTTAAGAATAAAAATTGTTATCTTTCGTTTTTTCACGCTGGACATATGCCAGGAGCTTTAATGCTGTTAGCAAAAATCAAAAATTATCGATTTTTATATACAGGCGATTATACATACTGGGATATTACTCCATTTGCTGGGACAAGAAGCTTTTTGAAACAAATTTCTCGTCCAATTGATTTTCTCCTTATTGATGCTGTCTGTGCAAATGAAGATTTAGGCGATCAATCTCAGCAATTTCATAGTTTAATTCTATTCATGGAGCAGAAAGCCGAATATGGTGATAGCTCTTTAATAGGAGCGGATCCTTCCAGTTTAGCAATATCTTTCCTTTTAACTTTTTGGAGATATTTTAGAAAGCTCCAATTGAAAAAAGGATATCAAAAGAGGCCCAATATTTATGTAGATCAAATGGTCCGAAAAAATATTCAAGTTATAAATCATCGTTATGAATATATTTATGGTCCTATTTCGAGATTAATACGAGATAAAGCGAATCCATTTAATAGTATTAAAATCAGGTGGTTTGATCATGAAGATTTAGATTTTCTACGTAAAAGGAATAATATCATAATTTCTCATCCCCCAGATCTTTCATATGGAATAATTAGGAATATACTTAATATAATAGGAAGAAATCCTCATAATTTAGTTTTTCTTTCCGGGGCAATTCATGAACAACCCGGATTAGATCTTATTGGAGGTGCCGAGGAAATTGAGTTTTCTGAAACCTGGAAAATGCCATTTAGAGCTTTATTTTTGAACAACTTTGCCCCCCAGTTGAAAATAAAACTTCATGGAGATAAACTACAGTTAACTGAAATGATAAAAAATCTTGAGCCCAAGGAAGTCTGTTTTTTTCACCAAAGTCCAAAGAAATTAATTGATGTAGCAGATTACGTAAAAGAATTGGGTGTAGAAAAAGTTAGTGTACCTCAAAAAAGAAAATTATTAATATTAAATTGAATTTTTAATGCAACGATTGTAAAATCCAAAAATACTTTGAATCTTATTTAAATTAAAAAAAAAAAGAAAAAAATAAAAAGTTATACGTTTAATTAAAAAGAAAAAATATTTTTATTATTCAATTACTTCCATAGGTTTTCCATGGTGCTCTGGGATCGACTGTGCGCCACATGATGAACCCATCCAGCAAACCAATTGGTTACCTTCTTTATGCATCGGCTTACCACAATGCATTGGTAAGTCTTGTTCAGCACCACATTCTACACACTTTAATTTTCCCACTGTTTTTTCAACCTCCTTTTTTGAATTAATTATTTCTTCATTTTTTTCAATTTCAATATAGTTCTCGGGATTTTTTTTAAATTCAGCAACGCATGATTGATTGCAAAAATAATATTTTTTTCCGTTATATTCATGTTCAATCCATTCTTCTGGCTTCCCCTTCATGCCACATACAGGATCCGTAACGAGCTTCTCTTCCTCTATGCCCTTATGCATTAATTTTGGATCAATGTTGCCAAAGTCCTTATATTTTTCAGGATCTCGTTTAAATTCTACTTCACATGATGAGCTGCAGAAATAATATCTCTCACCATTATATTTATACTCAATTGATTGGCTAGGTATTATTTCCATTCCACAGATAGGATCGATTACTTTTTTCTCCACTAGTAATTTTTCTTCTTGTAGTTGCTGTTCAGTTTTAGGTTCATATCTCTTTAATAATAATGCATTTGTTACAACAGAAACAGAACTTGAAGCCATGAAAATTGCTGCTAAATAAGGAGGAAGAAAATATCCAGTAAAGGCAAATAATAATCCAGCTGCTAAAGGAATTCCAATAAGGTTATATATAAATGCCCAGAAAAGGTTAGTAATCATCTTTTTATATGTTTTCTGAGATAAATTAATTGCCGCAACCACATTTCTTAAATCTCCTCGCATAAGAACGATATCAGCTGTTTCAATAGCTACATCTGTCCCAGATCCAATTGCAATTCCAACATCTGCCTGTGCCAATGCAGGGGCATCATTTATTCCATCTCCAACCATAGCAACTTGTATATTATCACCAGAATCTTGGAGTTTTTTGATGGTCAATGCTTTTTCATTAGGTAATACTTCAGCTAAGATATGATTTTCATCAAAGTTTAAATCCGTTCCAATACTCATCGCGGTTTGTTTATTATCACCAGTTAACATATATATATCCATTCCTTTCTCTCGTAATTTTTCAAGAGCATAAGGAGCTTGATCTTTTACTCTATCAGCTATACCGATGATCCCTTTAATTTGATCATCTATACTAACTAACATTGTAGTATTCCCTTTTTCTTGGTTTTCAATGAATTTAGAATTATATTCAGTAAAATCTAAATTATTTTCTAAAAACAATTTTTCATTACCAATTAAAACTCGTTTATTATCTATTTTTGTTATTAGCCCTTTTCCTGGTATTGCATCAAATTCACTGGGAGACACTAATGCTAAGCCTTCTTGATTTGCCTCTTCAATAATAGCTTGCCCAAGAGGATGCTCAGAACCCATCTCAGCACTTCCAGCAAAATAAAGAATGTCTTTTTTTGTTAAACCATTTCCTGTTAAATCATTTTCAGAATAAATTATTGTAACTTTTGGTTTTCCAATAGTTAAAGTACCCGTCTTATCAAAAACAATTGTATTAATATTGTTTACAGATTCTAAAGAGTCACCACCTTTCATGAGAATACCATTTTCGGCACCTTTCCCTGTTCCAACCATAATTGCTGTGGGGATTGCTAACCCTAAAGCGCACGGACAAGAAATTACTACTATTGATGTAAAAACTAATAACGCAACTTCAAGACCTAAATTTGCTATAAAAAACCAATACAAAAATGCAAGAGTAGCTGTTATAATTACAATCGGTACAAAATAACTACTTACTTTATCAGCCAAACGTTGTCTTGAACCTTTTCGAGCTTGAGCATCTTTAACAAAATCAATTATTTGAAAAAGGAGAGTATCTTTCCCAATTTTTTCAGTTCTCATTTTAATTAATCCAGTTTGATTTACAGTAGCTCCTATAACATCATCACCAATTTCTTTTTTAATATACTTACTTTCACCTGTTATCATAGATTCATCAATTTTAGTCTTACCTTCAATTACTTTACCATCAACCGGTATTTTTTCACCAGGTCTAACAATTAATGTATCACCTATTTCTATCTCTTCAATAGGAATTTCAATTTCTTCACCATCTCTTAATAATGTTGCATTCTTTGGTTGTAACCCTATGAGTTTTTTTATAGCTTCAGATGCCTGGCCTTTTGTTTTATGTTCTAAATATTTCCCTACTAATATAAATGCAAAAATCATACTCATGGCATCATAAAACACTTCACCAGAAATAAAAAATGTAGTCATAACTGAATAAAAATAAGCTGTCGCCGTTCCTAAAATAATCAACACATCCATATTTGTCGTCCGATTTCGCAAAGATTTATACGCGCCCTTTAGGAAAAAAGATCCTGATATTGCGAAGTTAAAAGTTGCTAGAATCGTTAGGATTAGATTTCGTGTAAAAGTAATAGGTACAATAAAATTTATTGGAGTGATTACTGCTGCAAATACTAATGAAATTATAAGAAGGATCAAACGATTTTTCATTTCTTTTTTATGCTGTTCAATTTCTTTATCAATGGCTCCCGCTACTTTTTCTATTTTATATCCGAAGCTTTTAACGAGTGAAAAAATTTCATTTTCACTTAATTTTAATTCGTTAAATTCAATGAAGAATTTTCTTGCTTCAAAATTGCTCCTAACATGCTGTATACCATTAATTTGTTGAATTTTATTTTCTAACATATTAAACTCATTTTCTGTAAGTGTATCAATGATTCCAATGTCCATCTTCGCAAGCGATGCTTTATATCCCAAATTTTTAATAGCACTATTGAAATTATTATAATTCACTATCTTAGGATTGTATTCAACAGTTGCTTCTTCATTTGCAAAATTTACAACAGAACTATTAACCCCCTCTAGTCCTTTTAGTTTAGTTTCTATTTTTAACGCACAGGAAGCACAAGTCATCCCACCAAGTTTTATTTTAATTTTTTCTTTAGCTTGTTCTTCTATTTTATTTCACCTCGGTTTATCATAAAAAAATATCTAATGAGATTATTATAAGTTTTGTTTATATTTTGTAAATATAGCCTCTCTAATTCTCCTTCAGAATCAAGAAATGTTCTCAGATAACTCACCATATAAAAATAATAATTTTTTCGAATAATGATTGCAAATGTCGTTTTTTCTCTGTTACCATTATTTTAAATTCAAAGATATTTTTTATAGATATTACCTTGAAGTATATATAGAAAAGTATATATTTAAAAATTATCTTTATAATTAATAAAAATATAATGAATCTCACTTTTATCTTAAATTCTGATAAATTTTATTCTAAAATTCTATTTTGCCCCATCTTCTTTCTTAAAATATTAATGTTTCAGTAAAAATCGTATTTTTAATTTTTTATTAAGGTCTAGAAATAATAATTAAAAAAAATTGGTTTGTTTTTTAAAATTGGTTTAAATTTCACTTCCACAATATGGGCATAATTTCAATGTTTTATCGTCTAATTCTTCACCACAATTAGGACAAAAATAAGGATTCTTTTCTTCCATCTCTTCAATCAAGCCAACTTTTGGGGATTCTTGATTGGATAATGCAAAATCTTTATTCTTACTTGTTCCTCGAAATAACAGGTAAATAAGAATAATTACAATTAAAAGAAAAATAAAAAAGCCCAAAATCATGTAAATCCATATATTTGGATCCCAACCCATCATTGATCCATCCATGTGATCATCCATATGGTCAAAAATCATTTAATCAACTCCTTTTTATTTAAATTATTTTTCATTATTTATTCTTATTTTCCACAGTTTTAACAGATGTACTCTCGCTGTAATTATGTCTTACCAATAAATAAAGTATTAAACCGATTACATTAAGAATAAAAGCAATTATTAACCACGTTTCAGAATTAGCGATTCCTCTTCTTATGGCATCTTTATGGACATAATAAGCAATTATTATGCTTACAGTGAAATAAATTATCCACCATAATAACATAAAGATCCACCAAAATGGACCAAATATATAAATCCACCAATCCATCATATCATACCCATCATGATGATTTTCATCAAAAATCATATTAGCACCTTTTTTGACAATAGTTTTTTATTTGTATAATTTAGTTTTCTATTTTATTGATTTTATTTATATTACCTTGGGGTATATATGATAAAGTATATATTTAAATATAATTATTATTTTATATAAAATAAGAATAAATATAATCAACAGGGAAAGTCATTTTTTTTTACCTTAACTCATAAATTAAGGTGATTTGCTGATTGTTAGAAAAGAATGAAATTAAAGTTCAAAATCTTACAAGGTTTTATACTTTAGCGTTGTTGAAATCAAAAAAGTCGGTTACTGGCTATTATGTTCTAAAACGACTTGAAGCAGATCTAGGAAAAACAGCCAGTCCTACATATGTTTATGACTTTTTAAAAAAGCTTAAATCCGAAGGATTTATTAAAGATGTTCAGATTCCAAAGTCAAAGCGATCAGGTGGTTATCAACTTACTCCTTTAGGTTCGAAATTTGTCGATAGAATCTTTACTCGATTTGATAACTTAATAGAAGTAGCAATCCAATCAAAATTAAAAATTTGTGCAAGTTGTGGTGTCAAGCTTTATGATAATTTTTACGTTGAAAAGATTGGAGGTAAAGAGTTGATTTTCTGTTGTGAACATTGTGCAATGGCTTATAAAAATTTTAATCACAATCATTGAAAAGAACTATGTGAAATAACAAACGTTTCCCTCAATTTCAGAAGATATGAGCTGAATTTCTTTACTCTTTTATCTAGAATGAAGTTTTAAAAAAATTATACACTTATTTTTTTTTCTCACGGTATACTTTAATCGCTTCTTTTAATCCATCTGCAACCATAACACTACAATGAATTTTAGGTTCAGGTAATCCACCCAAGGCCTCAACGATTTCCAATTTAGTAATTTTTTCTGCATCTTCTAAAGTTTTCCCTTTTGCCATCTCGGTGGCAATGCTGGATGAGGCTATAGCTGCTGCGCATCCGAAGGTCTCAAATGAAATGTCATCAATAATTTCTTGTCCACTTTCTTTTTTTACCTTAATATATACGTGCATATAATCTCCGCATTCAGCACTTCCGGCCGTCCCTACAGCGTCAGCATCTTTCATTTCTCTTTGATTTCTGGGATTCTTGAAGTGTTCTAGTACTATATCAGTATAAATTATTAAACACCTCTCAATAAAATATTTATTTACAATTTTAAAATAGGTTTCAAGGATTTAAAACTTAATGTTTAGGAAAAGGAGAACTTATTTTTGTTTTTCACGATACTTTTCTATCGCTTTATGTAATCCATCCGCAGCTAAATTGCTACAGTGCATTTTGATTGGTGGAAGACCATCTAAGGCATCAGCCACATCACTTCTAGTTATCTCTAATGCTTCGTCCAATGTTTTCCCTTTTGCCATCTCAGTGACCATACTTGAAGTAGCTATAGCAGCCCCACAGCCGAAGGTTTGAAAAGAAATATCATCTATTTTATCTTCTTTTACCTTAATATAAATATACATAAGATCTCCACATACAGGATTGCCAACCTCACCGACGGCGTCAGCATCCTCCATTTCACCCATATTTCGGGGATTCTTAAAATGTTCCATTACTTTATCAGAATAAATTATGACCACCTTAATCAAAAGATAAATAATTATAGTTAAAAATTTAATGATTTTGGATAATAATAATTCATTTTATCAAAATTATTAAAAACCTAATGAAAAAGTTTATTCAAAAAAGTAGTTAGTGTTGTTTTTAATATTTTATAAATAATAAATTTAAAACAGCTCATTCATATTTTAGATAAATAATTGATATAATAGAATATTTATGAATTCCAATGAAATTTTTTAAAAATAATAAAAAACTTTCTATTGTATGTATATTTTACATTATTTAACACATTCAATTTACAAAATTGACTAATGATTTGTGAGGAAGCCCATGAAATATTTTCAAAACGTACTGAAATTAATTGGTAGAACCCCTTTAGTCCGCATCAATAAAATTAATCCGAATAAAAATGTTCTTATGTTGGCTAAATTAGAAAAATACAATCCAGCAGGTTCCGTGAAAGAAAGAATAGCTATAACTATGATAGAAGAAGCTGAAAAACAAGGAATTTTAACCAAAGATAAGATAATTATAGAACCAAGTTCTGGTAATACTGGAATTGGATTGGCATTGGTTTGTGCAGTAAAGGATTATCAATTAGAGATCGTTATGCCTGAAACGATGTCGATTGAACGCCGTAAGATAATGACGGTTTATGGAGCAAAAATAACATTAACTCCAGGAGATAAGGGGATGGATGGTGCAGAGGATTACGTTGAAGAAATAGTATCGAAAAATCCAGATAAATATTTCTATCCACATCAGTTCTCAAATGAAAATAATCCCCTTGCACATTATAGATATACGGCTGGAGAAATAATTAATGATACAGATGGGGAATTAGACGTATTTATTGCAGGTTTGGGTACATCTGGAACATTAATGGGTGTTTCTAAACGATTAAAAGAGTATAATCCTAAAATAAAAGTTATAGCAGTTGAACCAGTTCCTAATGCTCCTATTCAAGGTTTAAAAAGCTTAAAAACTTCATATGTACCAGCGATTTACGACGAATCAAGAATAGATGAGAAAATTTATGTTTCAATGGAAGATGCCGAACATTTATCTCGAATGTTAGCATTACAAGAGGGCATTTTTTGTGGTATCAGTTCGGGAGCAGCTATGCATGTCGCTCTTGAAACTGCTAAAAAAATGGATTCTGGAACTATAGTCGTTCTTTTACCAGATGGAGGTGAAAAATATATCTCTGATCCAATATTCACTCCGGAGAAATGTCTCGCCTGTCAATACCAGTGTAAAGTGACAACGCTATGGACCGAAGATTACATAAAATCTATTTCTGAATGGTGGGAAAAAACAGAATCTAAATAACTCCTTTTATTATATTTTAATAGAAATAGAGAAATATTTTTAAAAATTTCTTCGAAAAGATTTAAATATATAGTAGATAAATTATAAATGATGACAAAAGAAAAAGGCATTGACAAAGAAAGTCTATTAAGTTATATAAAAAAGGCAATTAAGTTATTATGTGAAAACAACTTATCTGAAGTGGTAATTTTATCATCTTACAAAATAAATTCTGTTCTAAAGGAGAATTTCGGCGTTAACATAAAAGTCGATAAAATTGGGAGAATATTAAGCGGTATAGCTAAGCGAAATCAATTAAAAAGATTAAGTACCTCAATACCTAAATACAAATTACGAATATCTAATTTCTCCAGTTTGAAATTTAAGATTTGATTATTTTTTTTAATTTTTCAGTTGCTAAATTCATTTCTTTATAAGTTTCTTTAAGATTATTCAGTTCTGTGTTCAATTTTTCAATTTCATTTGTAATATTCTGCTCTAAAGATGATATATCCGTTGATATGATATTCTCTATTTTATTAGAGAAATTTTCTGTCTCGTTTGAGACTTCTGTGATGTTTTCTGAGGTCTTGTTCACTGATTCTTCCAACTTAAAGGTTAAACTGCTAGAATTGCTAATTTTATCTGAAAGGTCTTTTAAATTATTTTCTATGTGATTCATAATATTCTTAAAGTTTGTTTCTACGAGGTTATTTAAATCGTTCAAAATCTCGTCTTTAGATGAAGATAATTGGGTTATTAAATCTCTTTGGGCGTCAATCCGAATATCTAAATACATAGATATATTTTCCTTAAAGTTTTCAGCAATTTCATCTAAATTTCTTTTAAACCAGTTTGCTACATTGGAAATTCCGTCAGAGATTTTACCTTTCATATTACTCGTTGAATTTTTCAGAAGCTCAGATCCGGTTAATGCCCCATCTCTAATATCTTTAGTCCAGGTACCTAATTGATGTTCAAATTGATCCATAAATAAATCTGCAAATTTTGAAGTTCCTTCTTGAAATCCTGAAATTATTGGTCCTAGGGCGAGTATAGGTTCTTTTGACATAGGGATCTCTTGGAGATCATCAAGAGGAGATTCCGCCAATTCATTAATTTCTCTGATTAGGATTGGTGCTTTTTTCTGAGTATCTTCAACTAATTTTTGAACCCATTTAAAATAGTCAAGAGTGCTTGGAAATTCCAACTCGTATTCAACTTTATGATATTCATTATTTTTATCGTCGGAAGAATCATTTAATCTATAAATTTCAAAACCTAAATTCCCTTCTTTACCCATTAAAGTGTGATCGAAAACAACATAAAAACCATAGGGTTTTTGTTCATTCTGGAAAAAGGAATGGTGGGTTTTGATTGCTGAATCAGAAAAAAATAGCCCCCATCCTGGGTGGGATGAGTACCAACCTACTATATTCATTTTTTTGCTAGCATATCTATTTTCAATTTCAGAAAAAGTATTATAATCATCTGAATTAAAACCTATTGATATTTTTTTTCCATGAGTGATAGGTATGGCATTAATAAGATCAATATCTTTATCGTTTAATTTACCAATGCAAATTCCCATCACCTCAACACTTTCGTCTAATGCTTCATTTCCAAATCTTAAAACATGCGTTATCATGTTTCTAAACGCCTCTTTTTTAATTTTTATCTTTCCTTCTCCTGAATTTTCTTTTTGTGTCGGCATTTTAGTTATTCACCCCCTCCTTCTAGATTTTTAATTTTATTTAATAAATCCTCCTTCTGAGACTCCATTTCTTTTAATTTATCATTTAAAGATTTAAAAGTGGCTTCAATTTCAGATGATGATGAATCATAATTCGATAAAAATTCTTGTGTTTCATTACGGTAATCAGTAAATTTATTTAATATATTAGCTATTTTTTCTTTTAAATTGCTTTCAATTTTTCCACAAAATCCCCTTAATTTTTCTGAAGTTAACCTTTCTAAAGATTTAGTCTTTTCAGATATTTTTTCTAAAGATAATCTTTGTTGAGCTAAACTTTCTGAAGAGAGTTTATTTTTTTGATTAATTTCTGTCAATTTATTTGAATTTTCAGCGAAATTTTCACTAATTTTATTTAATAAACCATTGACGTTTTGTTCAAATAATTCATTTATCTGTGTAGGGAGTTCTTCTTTTAATTTTTCAATAAAATTTTTTGCAATTTCATTGTTTTTATCAAAATTTTCAAACTGATCACCTATATAGGTCTCAAGATCATCTAGCTTATATTTTAATGAGAATTTAAAATTATTCTGAAGCTTATCAATTCCTTTCCTTAAATCATCTTTTAAATCAACTAAATCATCTCTAATTTGAATATTATTTTCCATTATATTTTTTATAATCTCTTGGCTCCAAGAGTTTAAAAAATTTATTAGTGGTTCAATAGATAATTGTAAAAATTGCGAAATTCCATTATGTAAAGCTGAGAGAATATCTTCTAAATTTAATTGGGGCTTAGCCGCTAATAATTCCCTTTTGCTTGGAAAGAAAATCTCGCCGAAAAGATCAGGGGTTTCGTTAATCTCCAAAATTGGGGGTTCTTTTGAGTGAATACAATTAATTAATTCCATTATTTTAAAGTAATAATCTATACTGTCAGGAGGTTCTACAATAGTTTCTACCTCATGATAATCTGATTTTTGACCCTTGGACGGATCATCAAGTCTAAAAGTTCTAAAACCTAAATCTCCCTGATTTTCTAAAAAAGTATGATCAAAAACTATGCCTATAGCGCTAGGATTTGGAGTTTGCCAACCCAGCTGATTTATTTTGTCTACTCCCGAGAAAAAAATGTTTAACCCAGGATGTGAATGGAACCAACCAACACTGAAAAGCCCCTTATCAGCGTATTTTTCATCTATTAGAGCAAAAGACACATAATCTTCAGGAGCAAAAGCAACCTCAATCGAACCGCCATGCGAAATTGGCACAGCATCTTCAACAATTATATTTTTAATGCCCCTTTTATTTGGTTCACCTTCAAGGCGTCCAATAAGTATTCCCATTACTTCCTTGTATTGTCTCTGATCTCTTACTCTATTACCAAATCGCAATATATGGACGAGCATTTTGTAATAGGCAAGTGGTTTGATAAGGACGGACCTATCGCTCTCTTGATGACGTTTACTCAAATTCATTCACTTTTTTTTAAAATTTAGATTTGTTAATTCTTATTATTAATATAATTTAACGATTTTAAAATACTATTTATAGAATAAAAAAGAGTAAAATTTTTCCTAAATATTAATGCTTATGAGGTATTTCGCGACCGCAGTCTGGACAATATTTAGGAATCAAATTTTTACCGCAATAAGGGCAAAATTCTGATGATTTTTCACTAACTTCCTCTGTCGAAACTACAGCAGATGATTTTTCACTAACTTTTTCTGTCGAAACTTCAGCAGATGCAGGAGTTTCTTGAGGAGTACCTCCTGGAATTGAAGGTAATTTTCTTTTTGTTTTTATAGTAGATGAAGCAGATGCCTGTTCTTCTTTTGCTCTTTCAGCAGCCACTCTTTCTTTAAATGCTTTTCGCTGTTCTTCTAACTTCTCCTCTTGAGTTTGTTCACCTTCTTGTTTCACCCAACCAGGACCCTTAAAAGCACCTTTGATCTCACTTTGAGGTACTTTTTCTAATTCAACTTTTTTCGTTTCAGCAACAGGTGCAACAGCTCTTTTTTCTTGTTTTTTACTAATTGCTTGTTTTATTAACGCTTGAGTTGTTTTCATAATTTGGTGTGGGTTTATATTTGGTAGCGTAATAGTTCGTAGGACCCAGCCAACAATATAATTCTGATTTGGAAAGTCTCCATCTCCCATTTCAGCATCTTTATATACATAAGAATCGATTACGTCCTTACCTTTAAGAAGGCGAGACGCCCAGCGTTTATTTATAAGTCCCAGTTGTAATCGATAAGAAGTACCTGAAATTCCCAACTGGGATGATAAGGGGATGAAACCTTGTTCTGTAATGATATTTCACCTTATTATTATTGTAATATTTTGATTATGATTATTATAATAATTATAATTTTACTAATTTATAATTTTATATGCAAGAAAAAGCATAAATAGAAAAAGTTTTATTATGAATCAACAAGCTTAAAAATATAATAAAAAAACTCATAATAAAAAATGACTGTAATTATCCCAAAAAAAGCTTATTTAACTATCGTAGCAGCGTCTGTTAGATTTGCAAATCCTAAGATTCCCTTTGACGATTGGTTAGAAATATATGGTATTTTTACGGGAAAATCTTCCAAGAATGGTAAGGATTTAATAATTACTGAAGCATATAATATAACACACCAAGTAAAAAGGGAAGAGGATATAATAGACAAGGTATATTGGTCTGATGAAGATTATATCTCATTTAGTATGATTGATGACGATGCTTTTTCAAGAGGCGAATATACAGTAGGATGGTACCATTCTCATCCTGGTCACAGAGTAATGATGACTAGTTTAGATATTCGCACTACAGCAACTTATCAACAATATAATCCTCTTGCAGTTTCTCTTGTATTTAATCCACAACGATTAACCAGACAAATTGAAGTTCCAGCAAGAAAAGGAGATCCCGAACTAAGATTGGATTGCGATCCCGGTTTTAAAATTTTTAGATTGGGCAATCCTGAAGATGTTGATTCAAATTACCATGAAGTATATGATTATAAGATTGATGGATTTGAAAGTGAAGAGCAATTAGTAGAATATGCTAAAAAGTTCGCTATAGAAATAACAGATTTATTTCCTAAAGATAATGTTGTTGAATCATATAATAATTACGTCAATGATAAATTAAGACAATTAAACTCATTATTGATGGGAACTGAAGATTATTTGAAATCATTAGCTCGAAAAGATGAAAAAAGTAGGATCCCTGAAGTGTTAGAAAATCAAAAAAAAGAGATTAATAAATTTGTAGCAGAAACATATGTTAAAATAGAAAATATGAAAGAATTCCTTGATTATCTCGAATATAAAGAAAAAGATGTTATCATTCCAAAAGTTAAGGACGTCTTATCCAATTGGGATGAAAATATAGCTAATTTAGATAAGAAATTAGATGAATTATCAAAAAAATTCTAAATTACTTAAAATCAGTTTTTTATTCTCAAAATCAGTAGTTTCTAACTTTAAAAAATCATAATAATATTTTTAATAATTGGTTTGTACCAAAAATCTTTTAATTCCTTTTATTTTACTACTTACAATGAAAAAGATTAATTTTCCCTTCACAGCGATATTAGGACAAGATAAAATGAAGATGGGTTTAATTTTAAACGTTATAGACCCACAAATAGGAGGAGTTCTTTTAACAGGACATCAAGGGACGGGTAAGTCTACGGCTGTAAGGTCTTTAGTAGAAGTTATGCCAAAAATAGAAGTTATCGAAGATTGCCAATTTTCTTGTGATCCAGCATCAAATATTGATGATCTTTGTGCTTCTTGCCGCCAGAAAAAAAAGGAAGATAAATTAAAAACTTATGTACGCAATATGAGAATCGTTAATCTTCCTCTTGGTGTAACAGAAGATATGGTATGTGGGAGTTTATCAATTGATAAAGTTCTTACAGAAGGAACTTCTGAACTTCATTCAGGCTTATTAGCTAAAGCTAATCGTGGTATTTTATATGTTGATGAAATAAATCTTTTACAAGACCATATAGTTGACGTTCTGTTGGATGCCGCAGCGTCAGGGATCAATATAATAGAGCGCGAGGGAATATCAGTTTCTCATCCATCTCGATTTGTTTTAGTAGGTTCGATGAACCCTGAAGAAGGGGAATTAAGACCACAGATCGCAGATAGGTTAGGTTTAGAAGTTAAAATAAAGGCACCGAGAGATCCTACATTGCGGGCCGAAATTACGAAAAGAGTAATAGAATTTGACGATAATCCAAAGGATTTTATTGAGAAATATGAAGAAGAGCAAGAAAAATTAAGGCAAAAAATACTTAATGCGAGAAAGATCATTAGTACGGTTGAAATTCCAGCGCGTATTTACGAATTAGTATCGAAAATTGTTAATGATCTTGGAATTTTTTCACAAAGAGCAGATATTACATTCATTAGATGTGCTAGGGCGAACGCTGCTTTAAATGGTAGACAGAGGATTGAACAAGAGGATCTCAATGTTGCAATGGATTTAGTATTCGAACATCGAATAGCGTCATTACATTATGAAATGACACCTAATGAAATAAAAGCGAAAATTGCCGAAGTTTATGGAAAAATTGAAGAAGCTATTGAAGATCCAGAAGTATATAAATCAAATCCCGAGACTGAAGGACCTTTAAAGCACGATGATACTCCTCAAGAAGAATTTAAGCGACAATCTATTGATCCTGATAAAGTGGATGTTGGGGAAACAAAAGAACAAAAATACCCTCCTCCTAAATATCCAGATAAGAAAAAGAGAAAAGCAAAACCAGCAGGAGGTTGGAAAGTTAAAGATATACCGTTTGAAGAAGCGGATGATTTTAATTTATCAGATGATGATTTTGATATAACATCATTTATTTATAGAATGGAAAAGAAAATGACTTCTATTTTAGATAATATTCGCAGAGAACGTAGAGTTTCTGATTATGGAGGTCGGGGAATTGGTCGTAGAATTAAAATAGCATCGTCTCAAAAAGGAAGGTATGTATCATATCGGACTCCTAGAGGTCAGCGACCAAAAAGTATAGCTTTAGATGCGACAATTAGGAACTACTTAAAAAATATTGTGTACAATCAAACGGAAATTAGCTTTCCAATTCGATTTAATAAATATGATTTAATGGATAAAATCTATGAATATCGAGCACCATTAGCGCTATTTTTTGTTCTTGACAGTTCTGCGTCTATGTACTATGTTATTAAACAAATGACTGATGTTATTTTATCTTTACAAAAGGAAGGATATAGAAAAAGAGATAAAATTTGCCTTATAATCTTTAGAGGCAAAGAGGCAGTTGTCTTGCAGAAACCGACTGTCATTTTTAAATATGCTTTAAATAAATTAAAAAAAATAGAGGGAAAATCATATACACCAATGGCAGCTGCCTTAAGGAAAGTTATGGATTTAATAAAGGCAGAGAAAATGAAAAATAAAAATATTGTTCCTGTAATTTTTATTTGTTCAGACTGTGGTGCTAATATTTCTGCGAAATATCCTGAGTTAATTGCTCAAATTGAAAGTGATTATGCTATAATTATTCAGGAATTAAAAGAATTGACCAAAAAGCTTTCAAAACAAAAAGTTCATATAGTTGTGTTAGAACCAAAAAAATCATACGCAACGCAGGCACTAGGTGTACATCCATATTCTGCTGATAAAATTAAGAAAAATTTCAAAAGGTATGGAGGAGCTGAGATATATAAATTTGATCGATATAATCCTTCATCGCTAATTTTAGAATTAAAAAAGATTCTTTAATGATATATCTCGTTTCTAATATTTATTCTTTTAATCCTAATTTTAAGGTAATTTATTTAATTTTTTTTATTGTTTTTTTGCAAACTCTAAAGCTTTTTCGGTAGCCTCATTTAATAATTTTAGATGTCTTTTTCCGAATGATATTAATATTTTTCTATAAAGTCCAGGAATGAATCCTCGTAAAAACTGCATTGCTCTTCCATAGCGTCTCTCAAAAATATAAAGTTTTTTCTTTTTAATCTTTTTAATAAAACGTTTTACAGCTCGCTCTACGGGAAATCCCCCAGCAAAACCATGAGATAATCCTTGCTTTTTAGTGAATTCTTCCCAATAATGACTTTTCCCTATTTTAAGTGCTTCTTGCATATCATCAGCATTAATTCCTTCCAATTTTTCAGGGGATATTCCAAATCCAACTGAATCAATTAAATTTGTTCTAATTGGAAAAGGACAAATCACAGACACGTCAATTCCTCTATGACTATATTCACTATAGAGTGATTCACAAAATCCTGCATTAGCAAATTTTGATGTATTATATGGATTTAAGCCACCAACGCCTAAACTTCCCGCAATTGAAGCAGTCACGATAATATGACCAAATTTTTGTTCTAAAAATTTAGATATAAACGCTTTTACTACATAATACATGCCAAATAAATTGACATTTATAGTTTTCTCCCATTGGGCTTGAGTTATATCCTCAAATGGCCCTCCAGTAGCAATACCTGCGTTAGAAAATAAAAAATATATCTCTCCTAATTCTTTAATTGAAATTTTAGCTAAATTTCTTACTTGGGAATTTTTTGTCACATCACAATTAACTGAGATTACCTTTATAGGAAATTCTTCTAATTCTTTTCTTAGTAATTCTAACTTTTCCATATTGATATCAGAGATTACAAGATTACATCCATATTTTGCTAAGTTTAAAGCAAATTCTCGTCCAATACCACTGGCAGCTCCTGTTATAACAGCACTTTTTCCTTTAAAAAACTTCTTGCTTTTCATTATTTTAATTCACTTGCTATTTCTAACAATAAATTATAGAATTAAGGAGAATTTAATTAAATTAGCATAATAAATATTTCTTTAAATTCTCTATCTATTATTTTATTAATGGCTAAAAATTCACGATCCGTATTAGTCGTAGGATTCAATACTCGCCCTCTCACTTATTCTTTAAATAAGGCAGGATATGAGGTATATGCAGTTGATTTTTTTGGCGATTTAGACTTATATCCAAATGTAAAAGATTGCCTAATCGTAATAAAAGAATTAGAAACTAATTATGATCTTTTAAGAAATAAGTATAGTATTTTTTTAGCTAATTTGACAATCGAGATATTACAAAAATATCCAAATATAGAATATTTAATAATAGGGAGTGGTCTAGATGATGCTTTTGAGGAAAGGGAGGTGATTTTAAAGGAAATAAAAAAATATCAATATTCTATAAAAAATTTAAATAACTCTATAGAATCAATTAAAAAAGCCAGAAATATCGAAATTGTGTATAATATTCTGTCATCAAAAGGATATAAAATCCCCCTTACCCTCCCGTATGAAAAACTCAAATCAAAAGAAAATGTGTTGAGATATCCGTTTATTGTAAAGAAAAAAACGGGAGCCGGAGGTATTAACGTTTATAAAATGGAAAATAAAAGCAGTTTATCCTCCTTTTTACATACACAAGAGGCGAAAGGTTTTAAAGCATCAGAGTGGCTAATTCAAGAATTCAAAGAAGGTATCCCGGTTAGTTGTACAACAATTTCAAATGGAGAAGAATGCGAAGTGATTTCTATCAATAGACAAATTATTGGTTTAAAATTTCTAAATCCTCCTAAAGAATTTATGTATTGTGGCAATATTGTTCCTGCTTATTTATTTAAAGAAGATGAGGAATTAATTTCTGAAATTTCAATAATTTTAACTAAAGAACTCGGATTAAAAGGGATTAATGGATTTGATTATGTGTTAAAAAATCATTATCCTTATCTAATGGAGATTAATCCAAGAATTCCCGGTTCAATTAATGTTTCGGGAGCTGTCCTTGATCTAAACTTATTGGATTTGTATATTAAAAGTTTTGATGGAAGTAAATGGGACTATATTAAAAAAAAACTTAATTTAACTCAATCTCAAGGATTTGCAACCAAATTAATTATGTTTGCTCCTAAAGAAATATATAGAGATAAAATACAACAAATAAATCAATTTGAAAACATACACGATAAAACTGAGCCAAAAATTATATCTAAAGGTGAACCTATATGTACAATATTATATAAAGATAAGAACTTTTCAAGATCTTTTTTTGGAGCCTTAAAAATTGCGGATGAAATAAAGAAAATCATTGGTTAATAGAGTAATTAAAAGGATATTCATAATAAAAAAATTATTAGACTAATTAAAATATACAAATAGGCTATTAAGATCTTTTTTCTCAATAGTAATACTAAAAATTAAATTTTAATAAGAATTGAATATATATAATTTAGAGAAAAAAAGTTATTTTCAAAAAACCTAATCATGGAAGTAAATGGAGATAAAGAAAAACTCTTAAGAGATACAATAGAGGATATAAAAAAAACCATCGCTCTTAAAGAAGATCAATTAAGCACTATTAATTCTACCTTGGTCCTTAAGGATGCGCAAATAAAGACGTTAGAAGACTCGTTAAAAGTTAAAGAAGAAAAAATTGCCGCTTTAGAAAAGACTGTAAAATTAAAAGAAGATGAATTAAAATCGACGGCAGGCTCAGCAGTTGATGAAGAAATACTAATAGAAAAAGACAAGAAAATTGAAGAACTTCAAAAAGAGATTGAAATATTAAACGATGAGTTAAATAAATCAGACGAAGTAATCGAGCAGTTAGAATTAGAAAAAGAAAAATTAGAGGAAAAGGAAAAAAATTCCAAATCCTCAGATTCGAAAATTATTGACTTTACAAATATTTCTATTAGCGTATCTGAGATTATTGAAAAAATGCGCGAAATTTTACAAAAAGCAATGCATAACGTAACAATTGCCGTTCCTAATATAACAGATTTACAAGATTTACATCTTTATGAAGTTAGGTCGTCGGTTAATATGAAAATATCTTGTGAAATTAATCCTGGAATTGAGGAAAACGCTGATTTATTGGATGAATATGAAAGCCTCGACAATATCTCTCTGAGAAATTTTGAGGGAAGCGATAGATATATTATAATAAGAGATGGTGAAGAGTTAATGATTGGAGTTATTGGAAAAAACGATAATAATCATCTAGTCTTTCACACAAGTGATCCTTCTCATATAAAACTCTTTAATTCTCTCGTAATGGAAGGTTGGCTGAGATCACGTAAGATTTAGCTTCCTACAAAAATATTTTAAATCTAATTTTGTATTAATTTATTTTCAAGTGAAAATTGGACAATTAATCTTTTCACATCTGTCATTAATACCCGAAAATCTACACTTTATTGGTTCGTAATTTAAAACAATATCAAATTTCTCTTTTAAGAACTTTAATGTTTCAATAATAGATATTTTTACAGATCTTTTACAGCAATGTTCTAGATTATCTGCGATTTTAGCTAATACTTTTGATGTCATTTGATTTGCTAGTGTTCTTTCTTTATCTTTTGACGGAGTAGCTCCTGTAAATATACTAATAGCAATCCCAGCGCCCATACCAGCACCACATGTGCCATAAAAACCACACCACCCCCCAGGTATTTTGGATGCTCTTTTAATTGCCTCTTTAATATCCATAAAGGTTATATCGTCCCCGTTGGGTTTTTTTACATCATTATTTTTTAAAGCTGTTAATATAACTGCTGGGGTTAACACATGATGTTCAGGGCCATAAACTTTAAAATTATTATGCATCATAATCTTATCAGCTATTTCAAAAGGATTTTTTAAATCTGTATTTTCACAAAATCTTGTTATTATTTCGATTGGAACATTGGAATGGCATGAATCGCATATATAATGACCATTTGGGCAATAGATATTTACAACATCCCGTTTTAAACAGAATTCACATTGAAGTTCTTTTCGATCATCTAATTGAGTTGCGTAGACTAACTCATGACCACAAATTTCGCATTTATCCTTCTTTTTTTCTGACATTATTAAATTTACTCTTTTAATTATATTATATCAATAAATGATCTTTTTCTTTGACTAAAAGATGCCAATTTATTGTATCCAATTTTTTTTAATGATTTTAGCATCTTTTTAAAATCATAAGCAAGTTCATTAGGATCATGTGCGTCAGATCCTAGTAAGATTGGGATGTCTAACTCACACATTTTTTTTAAGATCTCTTCACTTGGATATTGTTCTTTAACATCTTTTCTAAATCCTCCTGTATTAATTTCAACAGTTAGATCTCTTTTTTTAATGAGATCAAGTGTTTTTGAAATCTCAATCATGATTAAATCTTTTGAATTCTTACTGGGAAATTTATTAAACTTTTTGGGCAAATCAAAATGGCTTACTATATCAAAATCAAATTCCGTTGAATTTAGCATTTTTTGTATTGTCTGATAATATAGAAGAAAAACACGGTCGGCCCCCAAAGAATTATATTTTTCTAAAAATCTATTATCGTCCATTGCCCAAGGTCCATTCTCTAAGAATAATATATGTACCGATCCCAAAATAAAATCCAAGCGAGATTTAATTTTATTCAAATGAGTATTTAATGTTTCTACTTGGTTTTCTATATAATCTATTTCAAATCCTATTTTTAAATCGATTTTTTCTCTATATTTCTCTTTTAAATTTTCAATTGTAGAAATATAACTCTCAGTTTCGGTTAAAATCATTGCATAATCCTCAATAGGAACTCCATCCATTCCTATTAGATAATCATATGGAAAATGATCGCTTATCCCCAGTAGATCTAAATCCAACTCAATACCTTTTTTAACATAATCCTCCAGAGATCCAATAGCGTGATGACACATTGAATTATGAGTATGCCAATCTTGTAGCTTCATTTTCCTATTATCATAATTTATTTTAGAGAAAATATGTTTAAATAGCAGTATTAAATAAATAAGTTAAAGTTTTTTATTATATTATATTAAGGAGTGATTAAATGGAATTTGAAAATAAGCAATTTGATGGTCCATACGAAGTATCTGAAATCCAAATTGATCAAATGTTGAGAGGGATACTCTATTTTCCTCCCCAATCTTTTAAAAAACCTTATCCCTTAATAATATACTTCCATGGTTTTCCTCAAGTATTCCCTTTAATAGAGTTCATTAAACGTTATAAATCTATGTTAGACATCGGATATTCATTATTAGTTTTTAATTTTAGAGGATACGGTTATAGTAAAGGCAAAATTTCAATTAGCTCACAAGTGTTAGATGGGCAGAAAATAATTGAGTTTGTCAATGCAATGGTAAAAAATGAGATTTTTGACATAAATAATATAAATATTATTGCTCATGATTTTGGAGCTTATATTGCTTTGCTATTGTGTTCTAAAGTTAGAGTTGTAAATAAATTATTATTAATTAACCCAATATTAGAACTTAAGAATAGAGTAAATAGTGAAGATTTTAAGAAAGCTCTACAATATCTCAATCGATTTCTCCCTAGAAGCATTCATGGTATAGAAAATATTGAAGAATTCATCCAAATGACTAAGAATGAATTATCTAAAGAAGAATTTCAAATTGAAAAATGCATTCCAAATTTAAAAAATAAACAACTTAAAATTATCATTGGTGAAATAGATAAAATTACTCCTATAGTTGAAGCTAAGAAAATATTGAGAGGAGCAAATATAGCTCCAGATATATTCATAGTCAATAAAATGGATCATGAATGCATTCAAGATGAGGATTTCAAAAAGATTAATGAAGAAGTTTCAAAATTTTTTAAAATTAATTAAGAGTTTTTAATTAAATCCCTTCCATTCTTCTTTTTTCTTCCTCTATCCTCTCTTGTTTAAGCTCTTTTTTTTCTTTATGAGTCAAATGCTGGTCGTGTCTTTTAATATAGAGCTCTTCATATTTTTTTCTTAAATCTTCAACATCTTCAATATGTCCCAATACATCCTCTAAACCATCTTCAAAAAATCTATTTTTTTTGAATTTCTTTGCCGGAACCCCAACATAAATCCATCCGTCTTCTAATTCTTGACCGACAATAGTAACTGAATTGGCTGCTAAAACACTATTCTTTCCTATATGAGTACCTGGCATAACAACAGCATGGGCACCTATTCTAACATTATCTTCTATTATTGTTTTTTTTATTATTAAGAGATTTCCGACAATTACGGCAGATTGAACAATGGTTCCTTGCCCTACAACCACATTTTTTCCAAATTCTATAAATTCGCAATCTACCCAGCCCTCAAATAACGAGTTTGAAAATTTTGTTTTTACTCCAAACATTTTAAAAACGATATTGTCTAAAAAAGGGAATGGAAATTTATGTGCTAGCCAAATAGGCCATTTCTTTATGGTATTTCGAAGACTCCAATAACGATAATCTCTATCTGAGGACTCTCTTAAAAAAACACCTTCCAAAGGTCTATGAATTGCATTGACTATTAAAAGCAATATCTTAGCAAATATTAATGATGTGAAAACGGCTGTAATATACATTAGAAAACAGAGTAACGGAAGAAAAATATAAAAATGAATTGGTCTTACTGGATCCCAGAGCCACCTCCAATAAAACCATAATTCTAAGAGTACGGGAATCATAGAGACCCACATAAGAAATATATAAAAAATTAAATATCTTTTTTTTACTAAAACTGTTGGAACAAACGGGCCCACCCTCATAGAAGTTGGAACAGACATTTTTTCAAACCCCTGAATTATATATTAATTTTATCCTTTTTGTCTTCTTCAATATTAATTTCATGCTCAACGCTTATTGCCTGCTCATCATCAACAATACTCTTTGTTATATGTTTCACTCCACCTAGCTTATTTGGTTTCAGTTTTATGCAAGGAATACCAAAGTAAATCCATTCTGGTTCTAAGAATTGACTAAAAACTGTAGCAGAAAGTGCGCCTAACAATGAATCCTTTCCTATAATAGTTCCTGGTGAGACACAAGCCATTCCTCCAACAACTGTATAATCGCTAAATATTATTTCTTTGATAATAAGGTACTTTCCAACAACCATTGAACTCATGACTACAGCACCTTGTCCAACCAAAACTTTCCGTCCAAATTTTATGAACTCCATATCACACCAAGAATCTTGGAGATGACTCGAAAAATCCATTTTCACTCCAAACCATCGGAAAGCTAATGTATCAATCCACGGTAAAGGACAATTTCTCACAAACCACATCACTAATTTTTTTAATTCGGTTCTCATACACCAGAACTCAAAGTCTTGGTCCCCTTTCTGAGCTAAAAATATACCTTCTTTTGGTTTATGAATAAGATTTATTAAAACTAAAAAAAGCTTACTAAAAAATATGCATCCCAAAATAAAAATAAACAACATAGAGAATATTGCGATTGGTAAGAATAAAATAGGAAAAAGATATACTGTCCAATCATCTGTTATCAGATATAAAAGCCTGAAATATTCATATAAATATATTCCAACTAATAACCCGCTAAACCAGAAAATTGGAATATATATTATAAGAATTTTACTACTAACTCTACTAATTGCGCTACTAGTTTGGAAATCAAGCGCATATTCCTTCTTATCTGTATTTCCTTTATCTGATGTTTCAATTATCTTTTCAGTCATTTGTTTATTTTATAAGTTTTCTTCTATATCATTGATTTCTTTTAAATTCTTATTTTTCTCTAAATCTTCTTCAGATATTTTCAAATAATTCATTACTTTTTTCGTAAAAATTTTACGGGCTGGAATACCAAAATAATAATTATTACCCTTCGTAATCTGTTTTTTCGCAAAGGCACCAAGTGGTAATAAATAAGAGTTATCTTTTATTTCACAACCAGGTCCAGCTATATTAAATGCGGCACCTGTAACATTATTTCCAATCTTTATTTCATAATAAGGAATTCTTCCAAATATACCCTCGACTGCATGAGAACATATTGCTGAATTAACTCCTATATAACAGTTCTCCCCAACATCAATATATTTATCAGCAACAATCTCTTCTTCGATTGTTGTACCTTTCCCAATTTTACATGATCCTACAAAATTAAAGAACCAATTTGCTAACCATGGAAAAAGACCTTTAGTAAATGCATTTTTTCCATATTTTATTATAAATGATCGGATATGGTAATAATTCAATGTATCACTAGGGACAGTCCGGAGAATAATCCCATCTCGTGTAGGACACCTCCATTCTGTAAATCTCCAGAACACTCGAGTTAATAATGCTACAAAAAATAGATGTAAAAGGTAGCAACCAATTGAAATTAACGGCATTAAAGTTAACGCTAATAGGGGTTTAAGGTCTGTAAAAAGAGAGAAAAAATCATTGATATCCAAAAAGAAAGGTTTAAAAACTAAAAAAAAATATAACATGAAAACAATTCCGGGAAGGAAGTAAGATCCTAAATAAATAATAGCAAAAAAAGTTAAATAGAAGTGATATTGTAGGTTAATCTCTTGTTCTTTTTCGCCTTTTTTTTCTTCAGTATTATTAATCTTTGGCTCTTCTTTCATATTAGCCATTTTATGTCCTTTTTATAAAGAATGCTAATTTATTATAGTTTTTAATATTTTAATAGATAGTTTTTCCAAGTATTAATTTTTGACGATTATTTCTATAATAATATTTATCTACTTATGATTTTATCTATTAGAATCCATATACCCTTTTATATATTTATAAATTTCTTCAGCAGGTTGAAATACTCCAAAATGCCCTTCGCATAAAATATCTGCTTTTACATCAAGCAGTTTTTGCATTGATTTTTGATAATCGCCTTTATTAGAACCAAAACTTTTCATAAATGGACAATAGATAGGTTTTATTCTATAAAGAAAATAATATATTAAAGGAATTATTTTTATCAAATATTTTCATTTTTTGGCCCATATACTTTTCTTAATAAATTAAAGATCTCATATTTAGTATTAAGTTTTTTAATCGTATTCTTAACAAGTGGATCAGTTATAAATAAATTTTTAAAAAAAATTGTTGCATGTTTTTCAAAACCTTTTAACCCAAACTCCTTAGAATATATTGTATACAGAGAAACTCCATTTCTAAGAAGATCTTTGACTCTTTTATAACGATTCTCTTTTATTAAGAATGCCTCTGGTTTTAACTTAATATTCCATTTTGATAGATAATTATTTAAAGTTCCTTTAGCAATTGAAAATTTGAAAATTTTGAAATGTAGTTTAATTAAATCCTCTATTCTCGTATTTGGATTTTGGAGAATAATATTTTTCAATTGAAGTTTTGTCCACATCATCTTACGTCTCTTTAATCCTGCCCATGAAGAAGATTTATATCTCAATCTTTTTCTCTCTAGACTATTTTCATAATTATCAAGTAATTTATTAAACAATTCACCGCCTAATGTGAGATAATATCCAATTAATTTATTATTTGAAAAATGAAGTTTGGGAACTTTTTTTAATTCGAATTCATAAATAATATCTTTTAAAAATCTTTTACTTTTAATTGTTCCAATTCTAGGTGCTCCCCCTGAATGAGTTCCATCTCCATCAAAAAATCCAAGCAAACAACTCATAGACAAATTAGTATTATTAAATCTCGGAAAGAGAATCAAATTTGACTTTTTTCCTATAGGGAATCCATGAGTATATAAATATTTTCCAAATAAATTACCAGAAATCCTAAACGAGAATGTATATGAATAATTTAAACTAAATTCATTAGGAGGTTTTCTTGTAAAATCAACATTTCTTGGAGAAAGCCCAATTGCTTGAATAAATCGTTTAATTAAAATTCCATCTTTAACTCCAATTTCTACTGACAATTCATACTTCCTACGGTGCATTCTAAGATGTCCTTCTGCTAATAGCCAACCATACCAATATGCCTTCTCTTTAATATCAATATTTTGAAAATAATTATCAATTAAATTAGGATTTTTTTGATTATATTGACCAGAATGGAAATTATGATATTTTACAAAATATGTATTTAATTTATCAAAATTTTTCTTTAATTTTAGTTTAAGCGCTCTTGTATAAGAATTTAAAGTTTGTGTAGAAAGAAAATAATCAGGATTTCTTTTCGATTTAAGTATTAAATCATTGATATACCATTTACTTTTTTTCATTAAATAATTAGTTGATAAAAAATGATAATTTATTATTTTATTATCTAAGGAATTAATTACATTTTTAATATCCCAAAAGAATTCACGAATAGAATAAATAGGATTCACATCAGCAATATAATGTAGTTAAATTAGTCAAGTTTATTCAAGATATTCTCTCTTGAAAATAATTTAGAGATACTTAATTTATTAATTTGTTTTAATTATGTTATAATCATAAAATAATTTCAGCTTTTAGGTTGATTTAATTTTTTATGTTGCATTATATATTTCTTTACTTGCTCAGCAGGTTGAAAGATGCCAAAATGTCCTTCACACAGAATATCTGCGTTTAGATCTAGTATTTTTTGCATTGAATTCTGATAATCATATAAATTTGAACTAAAACTTTTCATAAAAGGACCGTGAAGATCTTGGGCAAAAAGAATTTTAGTATCCTCAATTTCTACCAACACAGAAATGGATCCAGGAGTGTGGCCGGGGGTATGAATACATTGAAATTCATAATCACCCAATTTTAAGATCTCAATATCTTTAGTAAATCTCTGGTGTAATTTTATTGGTTTATAATCAACACCATACCAAGATGCAGCAGTTTTACGATCATATCCTTTTTGTTCAATAGCATCAGCATCTAAATCGTGAGCGTAAAATTTCATATTCTCATTAAGTGAAACTTTTAATTCATAGCAGATAGCAATATGATCTATATGGCAATGTGTTAGAATGCAATGTTTTATGTTTTTTGGACTTAATCCAAAACTATTGATATTTTTTACTATTAAATAAATATTCATCCCAGAATCAATTAAAACAAGACCATCATCACTATTTGTATCCACTAAATATACAGAACAACCAGAATCTCCTAAATGGTACACATTTTTAAATATTTTTTTCATTTCGATTAAATTAAAGGATTTTTTCTCTTAAAGTTTTTACATCTATATTTTTTAACTTTTTATAGAATCGGATGAAAATTAAATAAACTCCGAAAGACCAAATAATCCAAGAAAAAACCTGCCCCCTATCAAGATTTAAGAGATAATTGATAAAATTGTCAGCTTTACCTAAACCAAAAAAGTCCAAAACATCATGAAATGGGTATTGAACCTCTATTCTTCTATGATTATCATTCATCGCTACTACTTCATGGTCGTTTCTCCTCAAATTTTTAAAGATATTATCAACTGATTTATCCTTAGGATTTTTCAATCGGAGTTTAATAAATGTGTCTAATTCATTGCTTTTATGTTCATCGGTACCGGCAATGCATGTTAAATTGTTATCTAAGCAAAATTCTCTTATTTTTTTGTCTTTAGGATTTCCTCCATTTACGATTTCGAATCCATCTACACCCCAATCCATTAACTGTTCAAGAGTATAAGGAACACCTCTTCCATTTTCTTTTTCATTTTTTTCCGCGTTATAGTGGTTTACAAAGATATAACCTCCTTCTCGTTTAACATGTTTTATAGTGTCTTCGGCGTTCATTGATTTGAACGGGCATGTTGGTGCATCTGATTCTTTAGGAACAACTGTATGATCAAGACCGAAAATGTTCATGTGTATATCATTGTCATGATCAGTCCACTCTTCTGCAATAATAACGGTAAAATCTAAATCGTATTCTTTAACAAATTTTCTTGCTACCTTTGCACCTCTTTGATTATCATGATCCGAAAAGGCAGCTCCCGAAATCCCTTGTTCTATATACCACATTACTCTTTCTTCGGGTGTCAAATATCCATCAGAATATATTGTGTGCACATGAAAATCAAAAAGAAATTCATCATGATCGAGGTCAGTTTCGATCTCTTGAGTGGGCCACTTAAATGATACTAAAATCACGCTCAGTCCAAGCATTAAAAAGATAAACCCGGCACAATATGCCAAATGCTTTTTGAATTCGTTAGCGTTGTGATTTTTTTTTTCTTTTTTCTTGAATTTTTCTGAATAATTAAATTTATATTCAGGATTCCGGTATTTTGCCAGAATATATCCTCCTTTAAGAGCAACCAGAGTCAATCCAATAGGGACGAAAAGTTGTACTAAAAACATAAAATAAAGGTTAACAAAGTAGAACCCAATAAAAATATAAGCGAACAATAAAAACAACATACAACAGGCCACCCCTCCTCCAATTATAATACCTATAAATCTTAAAAAATCTCTGAGAGGATAAATTAACAACTGTGCTTTTTCCGAAGGCTCAAACCCTCGCTTTTTTTTAACATAAAAGCGGTATATAACCTGTATAATGATATAAGATATTATAAATCCAGAAATCCAATTAAAATCGACTGAAAATACAAAAGTAATTCCTATAATTGGTTCAAAAAAATATCTTAAAAGCGGGATTTGAGAATCATATTTCGGGGAAACATTCTTTCCATCAATCAAGTCATAAAAAGTAACTTTACGCTGAGCAAATATAGCTAATATTATCAGACAGATAATCCAAACTAAAAAAACCCTCTGAACAAACTTTAAAAATTTAGATTTGTTTTGATAGTTTGTATTTTTCATAATTATGCGTATTGATTAAAAAAAATTCATTTCCTTTTAAAAAATAAAAGTAGTGAATAAAAACCTTCAAGTAAAATCTTGAAATCTAATATTGTTTGAATTTTAGATAATTTTTTTAAGAAAAATTGAAACCTTAAATAAAATTTTTTATACATTAAATTGTATAATTTTTTAATATCTTTCTCAGATAGATTTTCTAATCTCATAATTTGATTAGAAAAATCGTAATCATCCCAATTATATGTTAAAATCAAATTTTTTTCTTTTGCCCATTTATACATTTCTGTTCCAGGATAAGGGGTTGTAATATTAACAATCAAAATATCAGGTTTTAACTTATTCACAAAAACAATATTTCTAATAATACTTTCTTTGGTATCCCCTGGATTACCTACCATAAATGCAAGCCGATTATCAATACCAGCTTGTTTTGTCCAATTAACTGCATTAATTACCTCTTTTATATTTATTTTCTTATTTATATTATTCAATACTTTTTTGTCGATGGTTTCAATTCCATACATAATTTGATGACAACCTGCATATTTCATCCATTTTAGCATTTTAGGTTTTACGTAATCAACTCGTGAAAAACAGCACCATGAAATTTTAATTTTATTATTTATAATCAATTTACAGAAGTCTATTACATTTTTTCTTAAAGATGTAAAATTATCATCATAAAATTGAAATTCTCTTATACCATAATTATCAATAAGATATTTAACTTCTTTAAAAATAGTCTTAGCAGATTTATTTACTAATATATTTCCAAGAGTTTTGGAACAAAATGTACATTTTCCTGGACACCCTCTTGAAGTAAGCATACTCATTGCTGGCAATTGTTTATAACTCCCCTTGGCTGGTTTATATTTATGAATTGGTAATAGATCATAAGCAGGCATTGGCAAACTATCTAAATTTTTTATTCTCTCTCTTGTTTTATTATAAATAATTTTGTAATCCTTGTTTGAGTAATTTTTATAAACAATTCCATTAATATTTTCAACCTCTTCACCTCTTACAAGTTCCTCCAATGTAATCTCACCTTCTCCAATGACTACTATATCAATATATTCTTTATTAATTACTTCTTCTGGCATGAATGTTGCGTGTACCCCTCCAAAAACTATTATGGCATTTGGAAAGTATTCTTTACAAATTTCAGCAATTTTAAATGCCTTTTTTATTTCAACAGTCATGGCAGTAAAACCAATATATTTTATTAAACTATATTTTGAAACATATTCCTTTTTAAAATATTTCCGAAAGGTTTGAACTGAAGGAGATTCTATTAAACAATCGAGGATTCTTACACTATGACCTTTCAATCGTAAATAACCTGCTATATCAGCAAGACCTAAATGTGGAAAATTAGACTCAACTCCCCACCAGATATTTTTGCTTTTTCTATAAAATCTAGGTGGAGCAATTAACAAACAATCTAATACATATTTATTATCTGCTATTTTCATTATGAGTGTTATTTAATATTTTTTAATAATTTTTCTTTTTATTTCGATTAAATCCATTTAATTTATATTTTACTTTTATAAAATTTATTATAGAGTAGGATAATTGCTACAAACGCAACCCCCGTTGAAAAAAGAACATCAGATGCAAAATGTTCCCCTACTACAATTCTAGATATCCCAATAAACAACCCCCAGCTAATAATAAGAATTGTAATAATTATTCTAATAGGATCTGAGACTTTACGATCCTTGACAACTATTAATAAAGGTAATAGCATCCATCCCATCGCAGTATGCCCCGAAGGAAATGAAGCATTATCCTGTAACCAACTAATTGGCCCTGGTGGTAAAAACCAAGGTGTATAATTTGAATAATCTGACGATAAATCATTATATCGCACTCTCCCACATAATATTTTACCAATTTGGACAAAGATTAATGGATTTATTATAGAAAGTAAAATTATTACAATAGCTATCTTTTTGAATTCTCTCCAATCTCTATTATAGGTAAATACTAAAAATAATAAAACTCCAAGAGTAATTCCCCCTCCAAAAGCCATAAACCAAATACTACCAAAAATTATCGCCAAAATTAATATAACAGCTCCAATTATTAAGAAAACATAAGCCGCAATTTTCTGCTTTTTTAATTCATCCTGATAACTACCAACTAATATTGAGATTGCTACTGCTATAATACCATAGCCTGGCGCCTCTCCATAGTCTTTTCCGATATTAGCCCATAAACATTCTCTATTTACTAAAGCCTTCGATATTTCTAAATCAGTAAATCCAAATATTATTGCTAAAATAATCCAAATGATTATAACAACAATTAATAATTTTGTAATGTTTGAATCCCAATCAATTTTCAATGTCATAAGTATCATATGTTTTCAATTTTTAAACTAATTTCCATAGAATTGATATTAATATCTAAGCGATTTTTTTATTATCAAATATATAAAGAAAATAGTTTTTATAACAATAAAAATTACCTATATTACTTATTTCTTATTCAAAAAGCTGATTTGAATGACGGAAAATAACGCACAAGCAGAAAAAGGAAAGGAAACAGTTGAGAAAAAACCAATTAAAACAAAAAGCTATTTCAAAAACCTTTTTGACTTTTCTCAATATGATGTAAAGACTATTATCTATATGATTATATTTATGTTTTTAGTAGTATTTTCTTTGTATTTGCTTTATTATATATATTTTGTTGATGAAACATTTCTCTTTAGACTAGTGGTAGAATGGTTTGTAAATCCAATCATTTTATTGGGGATAATTGGAATTCTTTTATTTCTTTTAATTATGGCAATACAAGGTTTAATTGTTCCTATTCCCTCAGAGATCGTTTTGTTAGCCGTTGGAATGATTTGGGGCTGGTTTTGGGGGGGATTATTAGGAGTTGCTGGGTCTATGTTAGCAGGAATATTATGTTTTTATGTTAGTAAAAAAGGGGGGAGACCATTGGCAGAAAAATTCATTGGAAAAAGCGCTCTCGAGATGGCAGATGATTTAATAGAAAAGCATGGTATGGTAGCAATAATTCTTGCAAGGAGCTTGCCATTTGTTAGTTTTGATGCTATTTCATACACAGCTGGGTTAGTTGATATGGATATTAAGAAATATTCTATTGGAACTTTAATTGGAACAATTCCAAGAGCTTTTTTTTACTCATATTTAGGTTCCATTTTAATTAAGCATGAACCAGGACAAACAATTAATTTAAAAGATATTCCATTAAAAAAAATAGAAGGCTTATCTCAAACTTTTAATATGATATTATTGGTTATTTTAGTAGTTTTAGTGATTGTGTTTGGTCTATATTATATAACGGGAAAAATATGGGAAAAAAAGAGATTAAGTGGCAAATATTTAATAAAAACAAAACAAAAAATGAATGAAAATCAAAATATAAATGTTAAGTTTATTAGAAAAGCAATTCTTATGGATGAGGAATTATTTAACAAAAAGATAATCGAATGGTCTGAGAAGTTTGATTTTGAAATCGATGAAGGGGTATTAATTATAAATAAACAAACGCTTCCTGATTTTTACAAGGTTTTAGATGAGCAATTTGCAGAGATGAATAAATTAAGAGAACTATAACTACAACTACAAATCTGAATTTGAAATAAAGGATAAATAGATTCATTGCATAAAATATATATTTAAATTACCTATAATAATTAAAGAGAAATTGTTTCAATTCTAATATATATTAAATTAAAATGCAATCCATAATTATTGTTCATTGGAGTAAAAGTACTGGTCCAGAACCAATAATACAATATCCCCCCGAAAGTAAGAAATTCCCCTCAAAAGAGTTATTCCTTAAAATATGGGCTTTACATGAATTAGATAAAGAATCCAGTATAATTGAATTTATCCCTGAAGGAGAACACGAACAATATATTTCTATTATTCAAAATTTTGAAGGAGAAATTTACTTTTTGGTTCTAGTTTATAATCAAGAAGACATACTTGGAAAAGACATCAAGGATAATTCAGATATATTAGCAATCGTCAGTAAAAATCTAATTGAATTAGTAAATACAGATAAAATTACCCGAGCGATCTCAGAAGCATTTTATACAATTAGAGATTATTCCAAGCTTGAAAAAGAAGAGAATTTGTTGAACTTTTTTAAAAATAAAATCAAATATACAATTTTACAAATCTTGAGAAATGGTATAATTTCAAAAAATGAATTAAACAATATTTTAAGAAAGGAATATGGATTTTCAACAATCAACATTGATTTACTCTTAATATCATTTATTCGGGAAAATCTAATTGTAAAACAAAGTGTTCCAGGAAGTGATGATTGTTATCTTTTAATAAAGGATCTTGCGTGTACGAGAATACCTCCTGTAGATTTTTCATCTAAACCTCAAATTGAAGATGAAATCACAGAAGATTATCAAGAAAAATTGATTAAATTTTATTCTAATTACAATTGTGCTTCTGCAATAGAAAATAAAACTATAATTAATTTTTTAATGAATAAAGATAATTATCGTTTGCTAAGAAAATTAAGAGAAAAAAGCTTATCGGTTAGTGATTGCATAGATCTTTTAAATAATAAAGAAGATCTATTTAACGAACTCTTAGAAAATAAATTTATTTATGAAGCAAAAGGAAAAGTTCTTCTTTTTTCAGATATTCGTTTTATAAAGTTTACACCCTTTTATATTATCGAAAACATTTCAAAGCGATATAAAAATAGGCAGATCTCTTTTAATGAATATATAACCCATTTGAAACTCTTAACTGAACAATATAACAAGGAACAATCCTTAATTGATTACGAAATAATATGAATAAAAAGTAAAACTTTTTTATCGAGTTAGAAGAAACTCTATAAATTTTTTAATCTTTTTAACATTATTAAATGTTTTTGGTGCTTTTTCCTCTAGATAATCCCCAAATTTTTCCCAATTCTCTTTTTTATCTGTCGGAGCTTCGGATATTATCTTTTTAACAGCATTAATATCGCTTGACATAATTAATTGGTCATTTACTCTGTTAGCATCGTCAGTTAGAAGGAATAGATAATAATCGTTCAACTCCCAAGGATTCATAACACTATCAGGTTTATTCCCATCTCCAGCTTTTCTTCCACGTAAGAGTTTTGTGTCAACCATTGTCGGTAAGATTTGGTTAAATGTTATGTTTTCTCTTTTATATTCTGCAGCTAAGGTTCTCTGTAATCCCACAGTAGCATATTTACTCGCTGTATAAGCAGCAAATTTAACAATTCCTTGTGGGTAAGCCTCACTTCCAGTTATTATAAACCGAGCTTTATTTTTTTTATCGTCCTTCTTCAAATAAGGATAAGCCGCTTTAAAAGTATTAAACACACCAAGTATGTTTATTTTAAGTATGTTATCGAATGTATTAGAGTCAAAATCATGTGTATCTCCCATTCTAGATACTCCAGCATTTGCGATAACTCCATTTAATAAACCTAATTCGTCATAAAAATGTTTGAATGCTAATTCTACTTCATTATAATTAGTGATATCTGCTGTTTTTATTATGACCTTAATTCCAGTACCTAAATTTTCGATTTCTTTTTTAGTAGTATTTAATTCATCAAGTGTTCTTGAAGTTAAACCCACTTTTGCTCCTTCTTTTGCGCATGCTATGGCAACTGCTTTTCCTATTCCCCTCCCAGAACCAGTAATAATAATAGATTTTCCATCTAAAATTCCCATATTGATTTTTCACTCTAAATTTATATTTTTTATTCATATCTTTTTAATTAATATTAATGAAAATTACGCTAAATATTATTTTTTCTAACAAAATAGCAAATATATATTATATTTGAAAACTAATAATTTTTTTACAATGAATTATGATTTTCATATAGGAAGAGAATAAAATTTTGTATAAATATGGAAGATAAAGCAGAATCTGATGAAGATTGGAATTACCAATTCTTAGAAGAGTTGGTAGAGGATGTGGAAGAAAATCAGAATATAAGGCAGTGTATTGAATGTGGAAAATGCATTGGCGAGTGCCCTGCTTCAAAAATCTCAGATTTTAATATAAGAAGAATTATCCGAAAAGTCCTTCGAGGCGATAAGAGTGTCTTAAAAGATTCTGATATATGGTATTGTTTTTTATGCGAAAGATGTAAAAGAGTCTGCCCAAAAAAAGGAGTAAATATTCCATTACTCATTCTTAATTTGAGAAACGAATCGTTTAAAAAAGGATATGGGCCACGATATAATGATCTAACCAAATATGTTGAAATGGCAGAGAAATTTCTTACAAACGGAACTGTATTGGAAGACCCGTTAGATGGCTCATTATCCCCCGAGAGAATAGAGGAATTAAACGAAATCTGTAATTTCGCAAGAATAAAATATGTTTTTAAGGCAAGTGAAGCCAGTAAGGCACATAAAAAAAAAAACCTAAATAAAAAAAGAGTTAAAAAATAAGAGATATCAAGTCTTTTTAAAATGGAAATTAATAATTTGGCTATAGATTTAGAGGAAATTGAAAAGAGGTATGAAAATCCTTTAGATTTTTTTAGGGGAAAAAAACTTTGCTTGTTTAAGGCTTGTTTAGAAAAGTATTTTCCGGGGGTACGATTTGGAATTCAGGATTTCTTAGAAGAATTAGGTATGGAAGTTATCATCTGTCAAAATCAATCGTGTTGTTCAGGGACTTTTTTTCAAAGAAATTTGATCACAAGAGCCCAATTTGCAGCCATTAACGAGAGGAATATTAATGAAATTAATCATCAAGCCGATATTCTTTTAGTAAGTTGTAATGGTTGTTATAACTCTCTGTTAAGAGGAAGAGACTTTCTAAAAGATAATACTGTGAGAAAAAAAACACAAGATATTTTAAATGATGTAAAGGAAAAAATGGGCGGTGAAAAATATCTTGGGCAATACGATATTTTAGAAAATCCAAAATTAAGAATAATCCATGATTTAGATTTCTTTTATTTAATTAGAGATGAGCTTGTTAATACTCTGAAGTTTGGTTTAAAAGGAATTAAAATAGCTGTCCATTATGGGTGTCATTATTTAAATTTGGACAGAGATAAAGACATAAACACTTATTTGAAAGATAAAACTAAATTAGAGGAACTCATCCGACTTTTTGGAGGTGTCCCTATCGATTACCAAGAAAGAGAATCATGCTGCGGATGGGGTGCCAGTCAAATAGTGATTCATCCTGATGATGCTTTAAAAGTTACTTATAAAAAATTGAAAAGCGCTGAGAATGTAAATGCTTGTTTTATTTTAATGCCATGTCCCACATGTTTATATACATTAAGTAAGCCTGAATTTCGGGAAAGAATGCATAAAATATTTAACGATGAAGTAGAAATACCAACAATTCATTTAAACGAATTAATAGCCATTTTAAGGGGTTGCGAGGAAGAACGATGTATAACACTTAGGAGAAAATCTCCTCGTTTTAATCAAATATATGCTACAATTACTCAAGAGTAAGTTTTTTATTTGCATTTAGAATTTTAATAAAAAAAATAGATAATTTTTAATCTTCTTTAATAGCAAAGCGGGGACAACTGTCCACACAAAGCAAACACGCGATACATCTTTCTTCAGTGTATTCTAATCGATCCTCACTATTCATATATAGAGCATCAGTCGGGCACATCGCTACACATGCCCCACAGTCTATACAGTTTTCGAAATCTATTTTGACCCTTCCTTTTTTATTTATAATTGCATTGTTTTCTTCAAGAGCCTCAGTAATTATTTCTATTTTATCATCTGGTACGTCTAATAATAAAGTTACACCACTTGAAATGATGGAAAATTTTAGGATATTAAAGCTTATATCGTGTTTTAATATATCATTTATAATTTTGGAGTAATCATTTATTTCTTTTATTAGTTCCAGTGGCAGAGTCACATTTATTACAGTCATTTTTTACATCAGCTCCTCCGAGGTTATAATTCCAACAACTTTTTTATTATCGTCAATAACCGGCAAAGCTGAAATATTATTATTTCTCATTCTTCTAGCTGCAACATCTATAGGATCGTTATCAGAAGCTGTAACTACTCGCTTTGTGATTATTTCTTTTAAATCACTCTTGTTTTGTGCCAATGCTTTAGTAATATCAAAACTAGTAACTATTCCTTGCAAAATTTTTGCTCGATTAGTTATTACTATGTGATTCATATTATTCTCAATAATTTTTTCGGCAACAATTTTAATATCACAATCATCATAACAAATTATTGCTTTCTTTTTTAAATCCTTTACAAACTTTAATTCTGAAATTTGTTTTAATGGTTTAAAAATAGTTTCTGTAGATAATGTTTCAGCAGGAGAGTTTAATAAAAATTCTCCATTTTTTATCCATTTTTTAAGAGTTTCAGCAATTTTTCTTGCGTAGAAGATTGATGATAAAGAAGAACATTTTATAAATTTTCCATTGAGTTCGACAAATCCACTTTTTAATTCTTTATAGCTTACTTGTCGTAGTTTTGGTCTATCTCTTCTTGGGACTCCATAATCAACAACGTCTGTTAAAATTTCATTGTCGCTAATGGCGGTCTTTTTCGCTAATCCCTCATTTAAAATTGGAATTGGAATCCCCACTCCAACAAACATAGTTGTACCATATTTTGTATAGGTAGCGCCTCTTAAATATTCTGAAGTCATTTGTTTTAAATCTCCTTTAAGAAATAATGTTCCAAATCTATTTTTAGGACTATGTTGTGTACCCTCTCCAAGGACATATCCAACCCCTCCACCTAAAAATATTCTTGTACCAATTCCTATTGTCTCGTAATCTGGATCATTACTTAAAGGACTTAAAGCTCCAGCTCCCGCAAAATGAGCATTTCCAAAACGTGGCAATAATTTACCCATATAAGTATATAAGGTTCTATCGGAACTGTTTACCGCACAAACATATCGTTGGTAAGCATTTCTCGGATTACATAAAATTGCTTGGTTTATATCATCGATTGTAACCTCTGTATCAACTTCTGCGAGAGGATAACAATCAGTAGTATATGAGTTTCCTCGAAGTCTAATTGGTTTGCCTCCAACGAGATCTTCGATTAAATGACCACCACCATATTCAAAGGGTCTGACATCAGCCATTCTAGTACAGCCTATATAACAGTCTGCAGCAGCATTTCCATGATATGCATGGACATCATTTAACCAGAGATGCTCATACTTTATTGGAGGATCTGCGTGTCCAAAATTTAGAAAAGCACCACTTGAACACATTGGCCCAAAAGTCCCAGTTGTGACTATATCTACTTCTTCAGCAGCAACTGTAATCCCTTTTTCTTCAACAATTTTTATCATTTCTTCGGCTGTAACTACCACAACATTGCCATTTTTAATTTTTTCATTAATTTCAGCATAAGTCTTTGTCAAATTATCACCAATTAGTAGAATTAATTTTAATTAATATTTATAAGCATATATTGTTTATAAATAATTAAGTACTGAAATATATTGTATATGGATAAATTATAATTTAGATGGATAATGCCAATTCTGCCAGAACTAAAGAGATTAAAAGATTTAAGAAAAGATTTACATATAAGCCAAAAATATATTGAGAAGAATCTAAATATACCTCAAGCAACTATATCCAGAATTGAAAATGGCATCGGTAATCCTTCATATATTACGGTAAAAAATATCTTTAATTTCCTGGAAAATGAAAAGTTGAGAAGGGAAAAGTCCGACAAAAAAGTAAAAGACATAATGACTGACAAAATAATATGGGTTGAACCAAAAACAACAGTTAAAGATACAGTTGAGTTAATGACAAGACATAACGTGTCCCAAATACCTATTTTAGAAGACAATAAAAATATTGGAAGCATAACTGCAAAAAAAATTCAAAAAGAAATTATAGATAATCCAATATTAATTAATGCTGAAATCACAATAATTATGGAATTACCCTTTCCGGAAATCGAACTAAGCTGGGATATTAAAGCAATTTCAAACTTACTGATTATTTATCCAGCGGTATTGGTAAAAAAAAATAATAATTATGTTGGAATAATTACAGATGCCGACTTATTGAAAATATCTTAAAAAATTTGATTGTTAAACCTCTTTTTTTGCCTTTCTTTTTTTAAAATCGTCTGGATTTCCTCCTGCCTCTAAATATCCAGCATATATCTATAGTTTTAATAAGCCTAACCTTTGAAAAAAAAAGTATTAATAAAAAAAAATTTAAATTTTAAAAATTTCCTTCTACATTTATTTAACTTGAAAGAGCTCCTCCAATTAAGGCTAAAAGCCCACCAAGAATACAGAGATAGAATCCAACGAATGGTACCAAATATCCTGCTGACGCTGCAGCGGTCACCCAAGATGGAACCATAAAACCCCCATAAACGCCACCAATATAAATTCCCATGCCAAGTATCCCAAAAAGTCCACCAATAAGAGCCGCCTTTGAGTCGCTACCCGACAAAACAAAAGCAAGAATCGCACCCACAATGATTACTGCCATGCAAATCCCTCCGAGCATATCCAAATCGAAGTTTGACGATGTCATAGAAGCGGTTTGACCTCCATATGAAGCTGAAGCTACCGCATATGCAAAACCAAACATCCAATAGTACACTGATGCACTAAAACTTACACCATATCCCGAACCAGATATATTGAAAAATAACACTGGTAAAAACACGGAAATAATCATTAGGGCTCCACCTACTATACATAATGCCTTTTTTGCCATATTATTTCACATTTACATTTTTAATTGATTTTTGATGTATAAATATTGAAATTTAAATAGGATTTCAATAATAAATACTGACTTTTTTATTATTTAAACTTTATACATTATTTTTGCCTTATTAAAAGAAAAAACTAGTGCTTAATTATAATTAGGTTCATTCAAATCTAAAAATCTTTATTACAAAATAGAAATTTAAATAGGTGTGTCTAAAGAGAAAACAGATAATACTTCTGATTCAACTAGTAGGATAATTGCAATTATTTTTTTAATACTTACTACAATACTTTGGGGCACTACTTTTATTATTACGAAAACTATGATTCAAGAAATACCCATATTTATATATCTTGGCTTGAGGTTTCTTATTGCTCTCATTGGTTTTGCTCCCTTTTTTTATCGCTTGAAGGAAATAAATAAAAATATTGTTATTTATGGAAGTGTTGCTGGATTATTATATTTTCTGGCAATAGTTTTTCAAACGTATGGACTTCAAACAACATCAGCTGGAAAGGCAGGTTTTATTACTGGTTTAGCCTCTGTTATGGTACCATTTATCGTATGGATATTGTATAACAAACCATTAGATAAGAAAATATGGTTTGCAGTCGTTTTGTCAATAATTGGTATGGCATTTTTAATGTTGGAAGGAGAAAGTGGAATTATAATTGGTGATATTCTTGTTCTAATCTGTGCTTTTTTTTGCGCTCTTTTCATCATAATGAATGATAAATATGTAAGAATTGTTGATGTATATTTATATTCAATAGTCCAGTTGATTGTTATCACAATGCTCTGCTTTTCATTTTCCTTTCTAATAAATGAGGATTATGATTTAGCATCAGCAAATATTGGTTTTTGGCTAATTATGATTTATATGGGGCTCATCGTTACAACACTTACTTTCTTTTTTCAAAATTGGAGCCAAAAATATATAGAACCTAGCAAAACAGCTATTATTTTTACACTTGAACCTGTGTTCGCAGTGTTATTTGCAAGCTGGATTATAGGAAGCGAAGTTTTATCTTGGTTAGGATGGCTTGGATGTGGTTTGATTTTTATAGCAATTCTAATAACTGTTATAAAATCAGGAGAGAGATTTGAAATTTCTGAGGGAACAGATGAACCTATATAATAATTATTGAATATTTAGAAAAAATAAGTATTTTCGCTCTTCATACTTATAACACACGAAATAATAAGCTTAAAATAATCACATTTAAATACTTGAAGAACTATACCTATATTAAAGAATATTAATAATATTAATACGATTATTTGTATGTAAAAAAAAACTGTGATTTTATTATGTGTTATTATGGTAATTATTGTAGAAAGGAAGATTTATTGAAAAGTAAGGTATCAGAATCATCAGAATTAGAATTAGAAGAAATTAAGTTAGAAGAAATAATCCCTGAATTTGAAAAAGCTAATTAAGGAAAATTCTAATAATTTCTTTTTTTTTTAATCATCTCAGTTCTATTTATCGATTTTAGCAAGTTATTTAAGGAATTTTATAAAATAAGTCATTATTTATAAACCTAAGAAATAAAATTTACATAAAACATAAAAATTTATAAAAATAAAAAAAGTGTGAACGAATGCCAGGAAAAGAAATTGGAATTGTTGGTGTAATTTTAGGTCTGATTATGAACATAATTTCAATAATTATTATAGTTTTAACCAATGAAGGCGGAATAAGTCCTATTTATATCGTTGTTCTAATTACCCTTATCTTAAATATTATCCTAATAATCGGTTTTGTCATACTGATACTCGCTGCGACAAGGGGTACATAGAAGTAAAAAATTCAAATTAAGCTAAAAATCTAATTTTTTTTTTATTAAATCGATTTTATTTATCTAAATTACAAACTTTAGCTAATTACTTAAATTTATATGTTTCTTTTTTTTTAATATTAGTAAGATATATTTTTTACTAAATAGATATATATTTTAGTAAATAAATCGTATCTAAGTAAGAAGATAAAACAGGAAATTGAAACAAAATCAACTCGGGAAGAAAGAGATGACAGAACAAAAATTAAAAACAAAGTCAAAAGGCTATATCTGTGAAAAGTGCGGTAATATTATGTTCCCGAGAGTGCTTGCTGTTAAAAAATCTAAGAACTTTAATTTTATAAAAATAATTCAATGTAATGTATGTCGTCATTATGTTGAATTAAAAAAAAAACCATAGACTTAACGATATCGATAAGCCAAGCTTTTTATATTTACACTTTTCTTAAGATTTAATTAGAACTTTCAATCCAAATAGAATAAGTGAATTACATAAAAGGGATTTTTACAAAAACATTAAATATTAATCTATAGATTTTTTATTTAATCAGATAATTCTTAAAAAAAAATAAAATCAGATCAATGGCTAAAAAGGATTCGAAATCTAAAATGGAAACATCTCCCGTAGAAATTTTGAAGAAAGAACATGAAAGCTTAATTAAAGCGAAATCTGAAGCTCTAAGCATGCGATTAGAGGAGTTATCTAAAAATAAGAGAATTGAAATAGATGAAATTAAAAGCCAAATTAGTGCACACGAAAAAGAAATAACTAAGATCGAAGAAAAATTCGCAAAGGAAGAAGCTTCAGTAGAAAAAGACGTTGATGATGAATTTGCTCCTCAAATAAAGAAAATTACATCAGAATTAGAGATTAAACAGAAGAAATTAGATGAGGCAATTAAAAAGGAAGAAGAACTAACCGTAAAAAAGAAAGCCTTAATTGATACTATTAAAAATTTAAAAAAAACCCAAAAATTAGCAATATCTTTAGCAGAAAAATCTAAAGTTCTAAGTACGCAATTAAAAAGCCTTCCAGAAAAAGAAGAATCCTTGGAGGAAAAAACTACTTCGAAGTTAGGAATTGATAATGAATTTGACACCCAAATAAAGGATATTGACGCTAAATTAAGCGCTGAAGAGCAGAATTTAGAAGCTATTATCAAAGATATTGACGATTGGACCGTAAAAAAAAATGAATTAAAGGATATAGTAAAAAATTTGAAGAGAGAGAATGGGATCTTAGAAAAAGCGAGATCTAAAATTCTAAATCCTCGATTAGATGAATTATCTAAAAATAAGAAAAATGAAATAAACGAAATTAGGAAAAATATTAGTGCGAACGAGAAAGAAATAACAAAGGTCGAACAAAATTTTGCAAAGAAAGAAGCTTCTTTAGCAAAAGAAGTTGATAATGAATTTGATCCTCAAATAGCTAAAGCTTTATCAAAATTACAGAAGAAATTAGAAGAAACAATCAAAAAGGTTGATGTAACGCCCGTAAAAAAGGAAGAATTAGTAAGAAAACCAAAAATCGAAGTAAAACCTAAAAAGGAGATCGCTCCTGAAGAACTTAGAATATGCCCCGCATGTGGGCGAGATACTAAAATTTCTCATAAATTCTGTAAATTTTGCGGTATAAGCTTTAATCGTATTGATGCTGTTATGACAAAATTATCTGACGCAGAAAAGAAAGAATTAGAGTCAGTTCTTAAAAAAGAGAAAAAGGAGAGAATATGTCCCGCATGTGGGCGAAAAATTAAACTAGGTATGAAATTCTGTAAATTTTGCGGCGTAGAAATTAGTCGTATTGAAGCAATATTGACAAAAGCAACTAAATCAGAGGCTAAAGAATTAGGAGCAGTACCTAAAAAGGATTTGAAACCTAAAAAAGTAGTCGCTCCCAAAAAGCAAAAAGCAGGTGTAATAGCAGCCGCTGATACGGTAGGGCTATCCGAAACAGAAAAGAAAGAATTGGAAAGAACAGAATCTGAGATGGATATAAAAAAGAAAGAAGTTAAATGTATTGTACATAGAGGGCCTATCGTTGGAAGTATATATCTCTGTCCAAACTGCATGACCTATTATTGCGTAAAATGCGCTAAAGCATTGAAAGAAAAAGGTGAAGCCTGTTGGTCTTGTGGAGAAAAGATTGAAATTGCCGTATCTGAATCAGAAATTAAACAAAGAATTAAAGATTATGAGACCAGATTAGATTCTCTTAAAATAACTGTAAAAAATCTTGATGAAAGTTTCTTCACCGGTGCCATTGGTAAAGAAGAATATATAAAAATGAAAGATTCTCTGACAGAAAAAATAGGGGTTCTATTAAGAGAAATTAATAATTATAAAAGTTAGTTATTCCTTCATCTAAATTTTTAAAATTAACTATATAAATAATTTAAATTTGACTCAATTCAAGGCAAATTAGAATTATATTTTAAAACACTAAAATAAATCCATTAATAAATTATATAATATATTAATATACTGAAAATCAAATATAATATATCGAATTTTAATATTAAAAATAAAAAGGAATAAATGTATTATGAGAATCTCTGTGGAAGATAGTCGGACAGGCAAGCTGATTAAGCTCGATGTAAAAGAACATCATCAGATTGAACGAATTGTAGACATTATCGTCAAACATATGGGGATTATTAGCACAGAACAACGCTCATATACTTTAGTTTTGAACGATCAGGAATTGCCTACAACCATAACAATAGAAGATGCTATACACAAATATGGCTTAAAGGAAAATGACAAATTAGCCTTATGGGCTAGAGTAGTTGGGGGCTTTTAATCGTCGATTATAACAATATCGTCATCTGCCTCTTCTGCTTCTGCTTTTTCAAAATCATACTTTTCTTTAAGATCTGCCATCGTATTATGTTTGAAAAATTCAGTAGCCTCTAAACAAATAGGATAATTTAAAGGATCATCTGGATTTGGATTTTCTACGAGTAGTTTTAGTGCTTTTACAGTGGTATCCATATCAGATAAGAGAGACCATTTCTTTAAGACATTAAGGCAAATGTATCCCGTTCCAGTTTCTCCAGAACCTAATTCGACCGGATGGATATTTGGGTGGAATATAGGGGAATACCAAGCAAAATCTATGCCTCCTGGATAGGGGAAGTTTCGATTAAGCTTCAGCATAATTTTATGATTCTTTTGAGGGATTAATTCCAAGCTTTGCGATCCCTCCTTTAAAACAAAGCCTAACGATTTTATATTTACAATTAATTCAACTGAGTTTTCCTTGCGAATTATACTATTATCCTCAAGAACGTTTAAACGTTTTAAAGACTCCAATTCATTTTCGATACGGTCTTTCCAAATTTCAAGTGGAAGCTCTGGCATTTCTAAACCCGTTTATTTAATTATAAATTTTATATACCAATACTAATATTTATAACTTTGTTCATAACCATATAAGAATTTATTTTTTATTAAAACTGCAGATCCAACACTTAGGATCTTTTCTTTTTTCTATTATATCAAATTTATTTGTGAGCCCATTGTAATTTAGTTGTTTATTTATAAGAGGTTCTCCTATATTTGGATGCCATTTTCCATGTTCTTTGAAATAATCTATTCCTAAGACAAATTTTAATACCTGTTGTGTTTGAATTCCACCAATTATAGCGGTAGTAGTAATTATTGTTGCCATTTTTCCCATTGACTCACCATTTTCGGATTTTATTTCTTGTCCAGTACAGGAAAACTTTTTCCACATCAAATTTAAATCAGCACTAGTTATTCCACATTGTAAACAAGCTGCATTTTCAACTCCTGAATATACAGCTTGTACAGAACCAAAAAACTCATCGATACCACTGTCAATAAAAGGAATACCATAATAATAGGCATAATTATTTGCTTGAAGTCGGGCTTCGATATTATCGAGACATGAACAGACAACATCAGACTGTTTATAAAGATTTTTATCAATATCATTTAAATCCTGCTTTAATGCAACAATTTCTACCTCTGAATTTAAATTTTCGCAGGCTTCTTTAACAACATCAACTTTATATTTATTTTCAATTGTACATTCCATGTTAAATAATACACACCGATTAAGATTTGATTTTTCAATAATATCATAATCGATTAAAATAATTTTTCTAATCCCAGTAAGTACTAGATTTTTAATTAATTCATTTCCAGTGGCACCAGCACCCACAACCATAATCGTTGCATTCGATATTTTATTTTGATCCCATCCAGGGATTCGTTTTTGACGATCGTAAATATCCTCATCTATCGAATCTAATCCTAATACTTTATAATCTTTATTAATATCTTTTTTTCTAGTCATTTTTGTTATGAGCCAATAAATTATTCATTTTGGGGAAATAATAGCAAAACTTATTGGTTTGTATCCATTTTCAGAATTATTATCAAGACTAAAAAATTTATAATATTTTTTTACGGGATCCACGACTAGAGCTACTTGATACGACTCAGGAAAGAAAAATCTCTGAGTTTCCACATCTGTCGAACTCAAGAAACAGCCAAAATCGGGATGTGAGTGCCACCACCCAACTATTCTTAAGTCTTCATTATTTCTTTTACTTTTTAACTTCTGAAATTTTTTTTCGTATTTACCCGCAGTTCCTTCTATTTGTGTCGTTGAATATTTATGGCTATGGACAGCACCATTAATAAAAAGTTGATTTTCAATGACAACATAAATTATATCATTCCATTTTAAAATGTTCCCAATTAAGTAGCCAAAAATTTCTAATTCGTTTTTTGTACATAATTTTTTAATGTTATTTAAAACAGCTTCTTCCATATATACAGGGAATACAAAATTTTCGTCAATTGTCATTTTTCATTTTGCCTTGCTTTTAATTTCTCTAAGACTGAAATCTTTAACATTTCAGTAAATATCGAATAGATTTTTTCTTTTGAGTCTTCTTTAATCGCTGAGAATCCATATGTTTTTATCTCAAAGGCTTTTTCAATTTTATCAGGTTCAAACGCAGAATCCTTTAAATCTTGAAAATTTGCTATAATATAAAAATCGGCTTTCTTAACTAATGGTCTCAATCGGTTAAAAAGACTCCTAGTTCTACCCAAGTTACTAGCTGCTGAATTAGATACAATACAAATAATTTCGACGGTGTCTAATAATTTCCTATAAAGTTTTGATTTATTTACCAATTCTTCTAAATCTATTTCTCTTAATTTAAATTGTTTTAAATCTTCTACACCTGATACTGCTATAAGCTTCTCAATTATTTCATTTAAATCCTCATCCAATTCAAGGACTGTCTGACCGGGGAATAAATCCATTATTGTAGACTTCCCTACGCCAATCTCACCAATTAATAATATTTTCGGAGGTATAAATATATGTTCTTCGATGAAGTCATCAAAATTGTTGAAAGTTGAAACATTTCCGTCAAAATTTTTTAATAATTTACTGTATCTTTTTAAAAATTCAGATTTCATTAGTTCTACTTTAGGTCTAGCCTCTTCTTCTAAGTCGTCTATATCGGTAACAACAATAAACATACAACCAAATTCATCATCATAAGAATATATAAAATTGAAGTTTCTAAAGTTTAGAGCCTTAATTTCGCCCCCTTTTATTTCTTGTGCAAAACTGCTAATTGCTGTAAGAAAACCACTAATTAAATCGTCATCAGCTTCTAAATCACTGGAGCTCTTTCCAAAAAAATTTTTAGAATAACACAAAATGCCTCCTGCCGCGATAATAAGAACCCTAGAGATCATTTTTATATCCTTTTTTTCCACTTGATAATTGAATTCAATTGAATAGATTTAAAATGATAAATTTTTACTAATTTTAATCATTCAGAGATTCACGTATAATTTAATTATTTATATGTTTTTTATATTTTTTAATTTATGTTGTTTTAGATTAATTATTCCTCTTATAAAATTGAAAAAAGAATTGACTCAGATTATCGTTTAAAAAATATTTAAATTTCCTTGCTTTTCATATCAAAAATTTATATCCAGATCACGAAAATAAATATATTATAACAAATTAAAATTAATATTAAAATAAATATAGAACTAAGAAGGCTAACCACATTGGGAGAGAAAGAAGAAAAGCACCCAACTATAGTAGAAACTGAAGAGAAAGAAATACCGGAAAAAAGACCACCTAATGATAAAATTCTCTATTTCAATATAGCAGATAACAAAGATAAAAATTAGGTAAATACCAATCGATATTTGTTTTATTTATTAACTCATTTTAACAATTTGAATAATTAAGTTAATTTTAATTTATTTAAAAGAAAGAAAGAAGGGCCAACGAAATCCACACAATTTTGCAAAAATTAGGGAGAAAATTAAACTCTAAACAGAGTTTAATAGAGGGCGAAATCCAATGTTGTGCGTGAATTTTGCTAAATTTCCCTTCTATACATATTTATCATTTGGTTGATTAATAAATATAGGTTTATTGACAGTTTTATGTTCTAATAGAACATACATATTTTAACTTAAATTATTCAGATTGAAAACTGTATTTTATGAAATATTAACTTACTTTAAAGTTAATTTATAAAAAATATAAATGATTTAAGTAAGAAATTGTTAATTTTTAAAGTAAAACCTCTTGCTATTTTTTTAATCGCATTAATCGTTTAAAGAAGTTCTAAAATCTTAATTTTCATTCCGTCCTGAGCAGCAATGATGTTCTTTATCTTGGTGTATTTTTTTAGTTTTTCAACTTGGCTTGGGACATGATTTTTTTTAGAGCGTGGTCCATCCATATAGGACCCAAAATGAGTTATTATTAAGCTGTCAAGCGGGGGATTTATTTTATTTAAATAAGGAATAACTTCATCTGTGCATAAATGCCGTTTGCATGTAATTGAGTCTGGTCTTAAAAGATTTAAAATTAAAATATTAACACCATTAAATTGTTCTGAAAAACCATCGAAAACCATGGTATCACTGGAGAAAGCAAGTGAGTAATTCTTCAGATTAAATCTAATCCCGAATCCTTCTACTTTTGGACTATGAATTACCTTAGTAGCAACAATATCTACTCCCTTATAGTTAAAAGTATCACCCGGTGTAAAAATTACAGTTTTTTCGAGCATATTTAAATGATAATCCGAAATGAATCGCATGGTGTCTTCCGTTGTAAATAAAATCCCCTTTTTAAAGTAATTGTAATTTCTATCATGAAGAATTTCATGGGAAGATTCAATAATAGCACTTAAATCGTTAAAATGATCAATATGAACATGGGTAGCAAAAAATAAATCAGTTTTAGTTGGATCTTCTTTATATTGATTTATTCGAACTAAAGCTCCTGGTCCTGGATCTATGTGGGCTTGTGTACCATTAAATTTATAGAGATATCCTCCCGTAGCTCTATGTTGGGTTCTGATATGATGCCTTCCTCCTCCAGATCCGAGTATAATTAATTCATCTTCCATTTTTCTATGACCAGAATTCAGTTTTTATTATATATCCTTAATGAATAGTAACTTAATAAATGATAAGTTCATATCAATTTAGCTGGAAGATTTTAATTCTAAAAGTAAATTTTCATCAATTTCTTTTATTAATGGTTTTAATCTACTGCTTAGAATTTTTTGAATTCTATTTTTTAACAAATGTTTTTTATTTTCTTTTTGAATTTCGTCAATTGTGGATTTAGCAATACTCTGCCCCATTTTACCTAGCTCTACTAACTTACAGTGAATTCGATTTTGACTGTTAAATTTTTTAATAGGACTTTCTAGTGGAATTTTAAATATGTGCCTAGAGCTTTTCTTGATTTGAATTTGTTCAGTCATAATCTTAGAATTCAGAATTGCCACGAGATAATAAGCCTCATCAATATTCTCAGTGGCGTAAAAGCTTAAATCTCCAGTAATTAAAAAATTTCCCTGAATTACTGCTGAATTTAGAATTGAGCCGGAATTATTATATACCACTTTAATTTTTGATAATTGTCTTTTATTTATCAGTTTTGACCATCGATTTAGGTTATCCATCAAAGAATTATGATATGTAGTATCTTTCTTTAATCTTAAATAGATTTTGTTAATTTTATCATAGAATTTTTTCGCATTTGGCATTAAATTATTGTAATTAAATTGCAAATCTATTTTAGAAAGAGGTAAAAAAGCATTATAATAATCATAGACATGAAATTTGACCAATTCTGTACTCTTAATTATTTTGAAAAGATACTCTTTCTCAATAATTTCATTTTTATACTCTATTTCATTCCAAGGAGCTTTTGCTCTTTTGAAAATTCTATCATCTGGATTAATATTGACTAAAGTATCGTTAATTTGATTACCCTTGATAAAAATTAAGTTTCTTGGATTTAAATCTGCTCCTTTATGAAATAAATTTTTATAATCACTTTCTATAGAAGGGAATAATTCCTTTTTTTGTTTTTTAAGAATTAGTTTTTTAGTATAAACTTTATTACCTTTATTTTCAATTGAATAAGGAACTAGAGTCTTAATTTCTTTCAGTTTCAATTCTACCTTAGTAAAGTAATTTATATTACTATTGTCATTATTTAACGTGAAATGATAAGCTGGTAGTTCTAAATTTAAATTTGGTTGAGGAATTTCGGATTTTTGAGCATAAATGCATATAAAATCAATGTTAAATATTTTTTCAATCTTTATATCAAAAGTCCAGAATTTAACATTCTTAAAACCTTTAAAATTGCGAAACCGAGATGCATGGGAGCCAGTTATTACCCCTTTGGTTATTACAAAAAATATTTTGGCATTTTTCTTCATAAAAACTTTTGATTGATAAAAGAAAAGTGCTGCAATCTCAATGTTTAGTATGTTTTTTGGTCTCGGTTTAATTTCAAGTTGTTCTGCTAACTTTTTTATTTTTTCTTGATACTGAGAAGATTCTATATCTCTAAAAGTATACCATGGTGGATTTCCTATAATAAGATCAAACCTATTATTCTCAATAATTTGAAATAATGAATCTGCTACATATAAATTGATGTGTGAGTTTTCATGAGTAGCAAAATCTTTCAGAACAATTATAAAATTAATTTTAGTAATAAAAATTGAAATTGGATTAATATCAAAACCATAAACATTATTAATAGCTAAAATTTTTTCTTTTTCGCTTTTATTTGCTGAAATTATTTTACTTAATATAACAATCAAGAAATTTCCTGACCCACAACACGGATCAAGAACCGATTCTCCAAATTTATAAGCTTCATTTACCATCTTTTCTACTAAGAATGGAGGAGTATAATATTCTCCTGATTTATGTCTAAGTAATGGAGAAATTATTTCTTGAATCAAATAATCAAATCTATGTTCAAGTTTAATATCTAAATTAAAGATATGTTCAGCTAGATTACAAATTAATTCGTTATATGAACTAAAATCTTTATTTTCATATATTTTACATAATGGATGAAAATATTCAAAATTAAACAAATTGAGAGTTTTAAATTTCTCTTTTATGAATTTTTGGCAGTTTTCAAAAAATTTAGCATTTATATTATGATAATTAATAGATTTGTTTCTATTTATAATATATTTAAAGATAAAAATATGGCTAACGAAATATAGCAGAGAAAATGTAATATATAATTCAATATTTACGCTTTTTGGACCGTATATTGATTGAAAATCGGTATACCAGCTTTTATAATGGTTATTATTATGAATCTTTTTTTCAATTATAAATTTCTTTAAGTTTTCAATTTCTTCATTTAAAGTATCTAATTTAAGTTTATTATCTTTAAAATATTCTAATATTCTAAACAAATACTATTACTCCATTTTCTTTTTAAACTTATTAATCTATTTATCATTACCATTAAATAAAATTAATATTATTATTAAACCAGAATTAAATTAAAATTAATTAACATTATCTATTAAATTATTTAATAATAATAATAAAAAAGGAGTTATTTTTATTTTGACCACAAGTGAAATTAACCTTTCCAAAGAACTCGAAAATGGAAAGGAATTTTCATGTAAGGCTTGTGGAGCTTGTTGTCGAGGATTGCTTGAAGGAGAGGTGTATCTCTATAAAGATGATATTGTTAGGCTGGTAAAACATCTAAAATTAAAAGGGGAATTAGGATTAAAAGAATTTGCCAGAAAATATGTAAATATCATTGGTCAAACATTTTATTGGAAAGAACCCGGAGCAAAAAGAGGTCGGAATTACAAATTTAAAACTCTAGCTTTTAAATTTACAGGAGATGACGAACATTGCTTTTTTTTAGATGATAATAATTTATGTACTGTTCACAAAGCTAGACCATTCCAATGTCGTTGTTTCCCTTGGTGGCGAATGATGGTAAATTCGTCTTCTGGTTGGAAAAATTTAATAGATTATTCAAAAAAATGTCCAGGGTTACGTGATTCTCTTTCAAACAAAGGAAAGTTTTATTCCCGCGATGAAATCTTAAAATGGGCGAAAAGGGAGTATGAGATTGAAAAAAAGTATTTCTTGGAAATGAAAAAGAATAATTTTGATATTTATAGAGTTTATGAATTTCTTCCGAAAAATGAATAGAAAATTTAATATTGACTTATATTTTTGATTATTATAGAAAGAAAAGGAACTAAAATTTTTAAAACTTAAATGATTGGACTTTTTTTATGTGATTGCGGAAAAAATATTAGTGGTGTTATTGATAACGATAGATTAAAAGAACATTTTGAGAAATATCCCGATGTATATGTTTTAGGCAATCAATACTTATGTTCAGAAACAGGATTAAGCGAAATTAAGGAAGCAATAAAAGATTATAAAATTGATCGTGTTGTCATTGCTGCTTGTTCTTTTAAATTACATGGACAACTATTTCGCAAGACAATTGAGGAAGCAAATATTAATAGATTTCTTATTGCATTTGCTAATATTAGAGAGCAGAATTCATGGGTTCATCCTGATGAACCAGAAAAAGCAACTCAAAAAGCAATTGATCAAATTAATATGGCTATAGAACAAGTCAAACTCTTAAAACCGTTAAAAGTTCAATATTCTACTGTTACTCCAGCCACATTAATTATTGGTGGAGGTATAGCAGGGATTAAAGCAGCGATGGTAATTGCGGATGCTGGATATAAAGTTTATTTAGTAGAAAGAGATCTTACAATTGGAGGCCATATGGCTTTATTTGATAAGACTTTTCCTACATTAGATTGTTCGATTTGTATTTTGGGACCATTAATGAGTGAGGTTAAAGACCATCCAAATATTGAATTAGTAACATATTCTGAAGTTGAGAAGGTTGAGGGCTATGTTGGGAATTTTGATGTAGCTATAAAAAAACACCCTCGCTTTATTGTAGAAGAAAATTGTGTTGGATGTTTTGATATATGTCGAGAAGTTTGTCCCATTGATGTTGAGGATACCTTCTTTCCGAGAAAAGCAATAGATGTTCCTTATCCTCAAGCAATCCCGCTTTTCCCTAATATAATGGAAGATTATTGCATCGGATGTAAAGCATGCCAACAAGCATGTGGAGATAGAGACGCAATTGATTTCGATCAAAAACCAGAGACTATTAATATAAAAGTAGGAACGATAATTGTCGCAACAGGTTTTAAAACATTTGATCCTTCTTTGCTCTCAGAATTAAATTATCAGAAATATCCCGATGTAATAACCTCAATGCAAATGGAACGATTATTAAATAATGATGGTCCAACTAAAGGAAAAATTGTGAGACCATCAAACGGTAAGCCTCCGAAAAAAGTTTCTTTTATTTTATGCGTTGGTTCAAGAAATAAACAAATTAATCACGAATATTGCAGCCAAGTTTGTTGTAATGTGGCAATTAAACAAGCAGTTTTATTAAAAAACGAACATCCTGATATTAAAATTAATATTTATTATACAGACATAAGGGCTGTGGGTAAAAATTGTGAAGAATTTTATAACAGAGCACGAGAAGTTTTTGGAATAAGATTTATAAAAAGTAATGTTTCAGCAGTATTAAAAAGCGATACATCTGATGAATTGTTAGTCCGTGGTGAAGATGTTATCGAGAATCGTCTTTTCGAGAATAAAACAGATTTGGTAGTTTTAGCTGTGGGTACTGAACCTGCAGAAGGAACTGATAAATTAAGCCAAATATTGAATATCTCTCAAGATCCTTATGGATTCTTACTTGAAAAACACTTAAAAGTTAAACCTTCAGAAACATCCGTGAATGGAATATATCTAGCAGGAATGATCCAAGGACCAAAAGATATTCCTTCAAGTATAGCTCAGGCAGAAAGTGCCGCAGCTAAAGCAATATCTTTAATAGCTGCCGGGAGAGTCGAATTAGATCCACATATAGTCTATTTCGATTCAGAAAAATGCGATCTTTGTAGGTTGTGTGAGAATATATGTATTTATAATGCTATTAACATTAAGGGAAAAGAATTAAATATTATTCAGGCAAATTGTACTGGATGTGGTGCGTGCGCTGCAATGTGTCCTCAAGATGCACTTTATATTCCCGGGTTTACAAAAAACCAAATTTCGTCTCAATTCAAATCTATATTAGAGGAGAAAAAGGAGTTTCCGTTAATTGTAGGATTTCTATGTAATTGGTGTTCTTATTTAGGTGCTGATCTCGCAGGTACAAGTAAATTAATGTATCCTACAAATATTAGAGCAATTCTTGTTATGTGTACGGCAATGCTCGATCCCTCTTTAGTATTTGAAGCTTTTTTTAATGGGGCGGATGGAGTCTTGATTGCTGGATGCCATGAACAAGACTGTCATTATAAAGAAGGATTTATAAAAGCTAAGACAAGATATGAAAGCATAAAAGAAATGCTAGCTGAATCAGGTATAAATGAAAAAAGAGTAAAGATTGTGAGTATATCTGCAGGCGAAGGTGAAAAATTTGCTCAAACCATCTCGGAATTTAAAGAAGAATTAGAGAAATTAGGTCCCATTAAACCAGAAGAATATAAGCACGAAGTAATGAGAGAGGAAAAAGTAAAGGAAAAAGCTCATTTGGATGAAATCTGAAAGACTTTTCAAATTATTATAAAGTTCTCTTAAAACATTAATCTTTATTATATTTAAAAAATTAAAAACTATTATGAAAGAGAATGGAAATAATAGATATGTGATTGATTCATTTCATTCTAAAACCTTAGAAGGAAATCCTTTAGGGACAACTGCTGATCGAGATATTTTGGTTTATTTACCTCCTGGGTATTTTGATAACAAAAAAAGAAGATATCCTGTGATATACTTTCTTCATGGTTATGGTGGTCATAATCACAATTGGACTATAGCATCAAAAGATTCAGAAGATAGTGTTGATTATTGGAAAATCCTCCCTAAAAAATATTTAAAAGAAATCGATGTTGATAGGGTATTAGATTTTGAAAAATTAGACGATTTAATTGCAAGCGGAGAATTGGATCCTATTATATTTATACAACCAGATGGAAGTCTCCATGCACCCCATAAACACGGTCTACGTGATTTTACAAGAAGAATCATGCTCAAGGGTAGTTTTTACATTAATTCTCCACATACGGGTAATTATAGGGATTATATCATAAATGATGTTATAGATTATATTGATAATAAATATCGTACCATCTCAGATAGACAACATCGAGCTATCATGGGTGGTTCTATGGGTGGCTATGGTACGCTAAATTTAGCTGTCCACCATCCTGAAAAGTTTATCTCTGCAGTATCGTTAAGTCCTGCAGATTTCAGTGGTTTCGGATTAACACAAGTAAAGTTAAGAATTCCTATATTTACGAGACTATTTGGTGAAAAATTTTCGAATCAACTCGGAGATTCCGAAATGGACGATATTTTAGATACAATGGATTTGATTACATCTAAAAATAATCCTTTACTTCCATCCATTAAAAATGATAGTGAAGGAAATGTTGTTGATTATAATAAGGAGGCATTAAATAATTGGTTAAAACATGATATTAATAAATTAGTAAGAGAAAACCCAGAAGCCTTCAAAAAAGTTCATTTATATTTAAGTTGTGATCTTGAAGATGAATTTAAATTAGCTGATGGAGTCAAAAAATTACATGAGACTTTAAACGAATTAGACATCCCTCACGTGTGCGATTTAGACCGTGATCCCAAAGCTGCTCTCACACCCCATATGTTGGGAATCGGTTATAGATTTCTTCCAGGAATCAAATTCTGCTTACAATATTTTTCCTAAAAAAGAAAAATAAAAAATACGAAAACGGAACCATATTGAAAAAGAAAATTATATTTAAATAATTCCCTCAATAATTTAATAACTCATGATTAATGCAATTCTTAGTAAATCCTATCAAAATTTAAAAAAACTCTCAGTTGATTCTCATTTAATAAATCAAATAATTTCAAAAAATCTTTTTCTTAGATTAATTCACTATATAGCCGGAATTAATTTAAAGAAAGAATCTATAAAATGTAAAAAAATAGATGATTATATAAATTTAGCATTTTCATACCAATATTCTCTCTTTAAATGGTTTCCCTATAAGATCACCTTAGAAATTTTCCAAAAAAAAAAAGAAATAAGGAAACTATGTAAACTAATTTCTAAAATACGAGCAAAAGTAATTCTTGAAATCGGTACAGCTCAGGGAGGAACATTATTTTTATTAGCAAAATTAGCAAACTCAAATAGTGTTCTTTTAAGTATGGCGTTGCCTAATGTTGGAAAAAGTGAGGGATATTTCCCTTACCGAATTCCTTTATACAAATCATTTGCCACCAATAATCAAAAAATCCGCTTGATTAGAAAGAATTCCCATAATCCTGCTACATTAGTCCAAATTAAAAAGATATTAAAAAACAAGGAGATTGACATACTTTTTATTGACGGAGATCATAGCTACGAGGGTGTTAAACAAGATTTTGAAATGTACGCACCTTTAGTTAAAAAAAATGGAATCATTGTCTTTCATGACATAGTTGTTATTCCCCCTAAATATAATTGTAATGTTAATAAATTTTGGAACGAAATCAAAAAGTCTTACGATTATAAAGAATTTGTTGAGGATTGGGAACAAGGTAATTGTGGGATTGGAGTTATATTTAATAAATAATTATAAGAGAATAAAAAAAAAAACGAGCTTGATATAGCTAACTTATGTATTTTTCAAAAAGATTTTTTAAATTTAATTTCTACTAGTTGTATGAATTAAAATTTTTTTAAATTCAAACTAATTATGACTGAGATTAACCTTAAAAAGGGAAGAAATAAGAAATTGATATTTTTCAATGATGCTGTTGAATATTTTGATAAATTCGATACCCAAGAAATATTTATTGATCGAAGAAGGAATGAATCAGACAATCTTACCAATCCGAACCAATTGAGAGATCTAATGTTAGACGAATTAAATAATTTAAGAGATTTAATTGCTAATAATCCCGATTTGAAATTTAAAGCATTAACTAAAGAACAGAAAAACTTTTTCTATGATTTCATTAATTTCTATTCAATATGCCCTGTTTGTGGGAATTACAATCATTATTCGCATCTAAAGAGATTCTACTTTGACGAGAGCACTACCTCAATAAAGCATAAATTAATAAGATTAATGAAATTAAAAAGTAAACTACAAAAAAATTTTAATGTGAATTTTGGAATTCCCTGTTGTAATTGCTTCAAAAAAAATTTCACGTAGAAATAAAAAGTAATAAGTGTGGTATTTTTTACTCTAAATAGTCTACAACTTTACCGAACTGACTTATCTCGTAAAATATTTCATCTTCTCTTTCAAGAAGATTAATACAAAAAGCTTTGATTAAAAAATCTATATTATAATTAAACATAGATTCGTCGCTAATAATTTTATTTTCTAAAAGTGTTTTTAATAATTCCTTTTTTGAGATTCGGCATTCTTTATTAATAATATTTAAAATCTCCCTACGAATAGGGTGATTTACGGCTTTCAAATAAAGATCATGTAAATATCTAACCCCCTCAACGGATTTATTAAACTCATCTGGGCTTTCATAATTTTTAAAATCAAATTCATCTGGCATTATCTTATAAAAATTATTTAAAATGAAAAAATTTTACCTCATTTTTTAGCATAATTTTTAAATCTCAGAAGCTAATATAAACCATCCAAATATTTATAAATATTCTGAACTAAATATTTTAATATTAGTAGAATCACTAATAATAAAGATTTAACAAAAAAGAAAAAAATAGGTGAAAAAAATGGGAAATGCAATGGGCATTTTAGGCTTAGTATTTGGACTAATTGGATTGCTTCTAAGTGTTCTTATTATTACAGTCGTAATAGGTCTAATTTTGGGCATTTTAGGCCTCATATTTTCGATAATAGGAATAGTTACATGTGATTCAAAGGTACCGGGTATAATTGGATTAATTGCTTCAATAGGGGCTATTGCTATAGCTCTTGCAGTAATTATATTTATTGCAGCTTTGATTGGTAGGGCTTCTGCTTAAAAAATATTAAATCTTTTTTTTTTTTTAATTGTTCGGTTTTAGTTCGTATAATTAGCTAACTAAAAAATTGGACTCCAAATTATTTTATAATATCGCGTTTATATATATATTATAAAAAAATTGGACTAAATGAATTTAATAATCTCTAAGTGATATAAATGTCAAAAAAGGATTTTATACCAGATCCTAACAGAAATCCATATAGGGTAAGAAATTCACCTCAATCCCAAAATAATCCGGGAAACCCCGAATTTATTGATTTTAATACTCAACGGGTTTGTCCTTCTTGTGGAGGAGTTATTAAAATCACTCATAACTTTTGTAAATATTGCGGCGTAGATCTCAGTCGTATTGAAGCAATTGGTACTGCTGATGAAATTTCCAAGCAATTAGCAATAACCGCTGTAACAGATCCCAATGCTGAAGTTAGGAAAGAAGCTGTGGATACTCTTGGAAATTTTGGAGATACAAAAGTTCTTGGTGTTTTAACTTATGTCATGTTACATGATCTTGATCCAGAAGTGCGAAGAGAAGCAGTTGATGAATTAGGAGATTTACATCACCCTTATTCTTTAGAGGTATTGGCTAAAGCTCTTAAAGATGAATCACCTGAAGTAAGAAAAGAAGCAATAGAGGGTTTGAAAAAGATAAAAAAGAAGGTTAAAGAGAAAAAAATGGAAAAAGGAAAAGCTTCAGAGAGAGGAAAAGTCGACGATAAAGAAGAAGAGGATAAAGAAGAAAAGGACAAAGAAAAAAAGGACAAAAAAGAAAAGGACAAAGAAGATAAGGACAAAAAGAAAGATGATTTAGAGGATGATAATAAAGAAGAATTTTTACTTTAAATACTATTTTTTAACTTTTTTACTTTTACAACAAGTTTTAATATTATTTCCTTGTTTAAATTTCAATCTTCAGAACTAGGAAAATTAGGTAACTTTCTTTTTCATTTAAATTTTTTACCTGTGGGTCTTCTCTTAGCAGTAGTTTTTCTCTTAGCAGTAGTTTTTCTCTTAGCAGTAGGTCTTCTCTTAGCAGTAGGTTTTTTTTTAGCGGGCGACTTTTTTTTAGGAATGGGCGTATCTCCTTCTTTTTCAAATAATTCAACTGCCTCAACAATTCCTTTTTTGGCGTTGAAATAAACTCGTACTTTTTGATTGTCTAACTCTATCATACTCTCCTTGGGTAGTTTTTTAACATTTTCCCAGACAGTTTCCTGTATTTTTTTACCTAATACCTTAACACTTTTATTAACCGCACCATATAAGGTATGTCCAAAAATTAAATTTTGCCGTACGTAACCTTCAGGAACTTCATTTTTAAGTATCTTATCTTTAATTTGATTAGTCAGCTCTTCTGATAACTCTTTTGATAATGTTGAAGCTTTCCTAGGTGGAGGGGCAACTGTGCGGTCTTGAACAATTTTAGGGCTTTTAGGTTTTGAAATAATATTTTCAGAAGGAGTAGCAATCGTTTTAGCCATCGGCTTTTGAATTTCTTTTGTTGATGGTATAGTGATTTTTTCTACCTTCTTCTCTACTTTAACAAATTTTGGCCTATCCTCAGGAATAATCCCCTTATCTATCATCTTTTCTCGATCAACGTTGCGGATGTATCGCATATCAGCAAGTTTTTCTTCTACAGGCATCGATGTAAATCGAAATGCTTTTAAAAACTCCTCAACCTCGTCACCTTGATCTACGGAAACTATTTTGCATCGATGGAATGCTGCATTATTAATTAATTCTTGTTGAAGTTGACTTGCAACTCTACTACTAATAAATCGCCTTCGAACAGGCGATTTAGCCCCTTTCCAAATATATATTCTTCTTATAGCTTCTTTTACTATGACTGCGACTTGTTCTGGATGCAATACTTTACTTCCATTTTCTTCACAAAATTCATCCTCTGTTATAGATAATCTTATCCTTTCCCCTGAATCATCAAGCTCAAAAACCATAAAGTTTCCGTAAGCTTCTGACATATTCAAACGATTTTATTTTTTTCAATTCAAAATAATTTCAATAAAAAAAAATATTATACACTCTTTTAAAGAATTTATAGATTAGGCATATAAAAATTTTAGTTGTTTACTCATTATTCGTGAATTATAAAATAAAATAATGTTGGTAGATCTAATGATCGTGCTAATCCTTCATTTTATCGACAAATAAATGATATGCCCCAGATCGGTAATTCTGTTTTCTCTAATGGTCGTGCATCACGTTATCTATGCTGATTACGAAGCCAAGCAAGATACGCCTGTCAGTTTCTTTATCTAATATTTTGAGAGCGTATGTGTCTTTAAAATCAAACATTCCACCGAGAAACACATCCCTCCAACGATCAGCTTTCTCTATTTCGGCAATAATTTTTCCGGTAGATAAATCCATTACTTTAAATGAGAAACCCATAAATTTACCTAATGCTTCATACCATCGATTACCATCGGGATCCTCTAAAAAGAATTTTGGCTTAAATAAGGATAATATTTTTTTCTTTATCTTAGCTATTATATTCCCTTCAGAATCCATTAAAGTTTGGGCTCCTCGCGCAGTAATTATTTTCTCGTGTATTGCGGCTGACACAGTTCCATCTATTTCTCTGAGTTCTATCTTTTTTCGGATGCTTAAAATTTTTCGGTGCATTTTACCAATGACTTGACCCTTATCATCTAAGATATCGCCTGAGCCCCAGTCCCAATATTTTTCCTTCAAAACATAATAGGTCCTATTGATATCGAATAAACCTCCAGGTCGGCTATAAGGCTTTTGCTGACTCTGAGTTGTTGGAATGCTCACAGTTTTTTCTGCTATTTCAGTTTTCAATGGTATTTCAGCTCCACATTGTTCACAAAATTTTTGATTAGATTTTAAAATCTCAGCCCCACAATCTTTACATTTCAATTTTTTCACTCCATAATTATTTTTTAATTAATTCTGTTTTAAATCACACATAGCAAAGACTCTTTTTAAATTTAAGCTAAAAAAGAGAAGAAAAAGATATATTAAGATATATTAAGATATATTAATTAATTAAAAAAATAAAAATGATTTATGAATAATGACAAGCATACCAAAACTTTTAAAATTAAAGGACTATATCACTCTAACTGGTACAACTCTGGGAATTATAGCCTTAATACTGGGATGTTTTGGAACGCGTTATTTTATTTCTTTTGGATTTTTTTTAATAACAGCTAGTTTAGGTACTGATTTATTAGATGGTTATATTGCTCGAAAAACTGGTACCGTAAATAGATTTGGGATAGAATTAGATTCTCTCAGTGATTCCTTAACGTTTGGAATTGCACCAGCGGTTTTAATTTTTCAAGCTTTTAGGACTGGGGGAATATATGACTATGTCCTTATAATAGGATGTATATCTTTTGCTTTAGGTGCTATACTTAGACTGGCAAGATTTAACATTACAACTGAGGAACAATCTGGATATACCGGAGTTCCAACCCCGTTAAGCTGTTTAACGATAATAGTGTTTTTTTATGGAAATTATTTTTTATCATATGGTATAGGGGGTATTTCTCATCCTTTTCCAGAGATATCTTATTACTTAATTCCGATTATCATGATTTTTATCGGGTGGTTTAACATAACAACACATATTAAGTTTGGGGAAAAAAGCAAACATATTTATATAGCAGTCATTATTCTATCTCCTGTTGCACCAATTATAGGAATCATAGGTCTAATGGATCCTAATTTTGGGATTTCTGTAGGACTTTCCATATTCTTTTTTGCATGTTTTCTTCTATTAATTTCTTATTTTGTAATTGGCTTTTTTATAAAACCTAAGCCTAAAAAGAAGGTTGATGATTCTTCTTAAATTGGTAATTTGAATTTTAAAAAAGGAAGGTAATGATTTAACAAATTTTTATACTAATCTTTTTTTAATTTCTTCAATTTCTTCAATTAATTCTGGAACATTCTGTTGGCTGCTAATTGATGCAGTTTGATCTTTATATTTATTAATTAAATCTTTAATTCGGAGTAGATGCACAGAAGATCCTATTTTTTCTACAATCAGATCTGCGATCCTTTCTAGTGCTTTGCTAAAATCATCACCAGACATCGTTTCTAATCTTTTAATTACTAGGTTAAACGCAGTATTAATTTGTCTTCCTACATTATCCATTGATATAGTACTCTTTTGCGATGGTTCAATTTTCTTTGTCTTAATAGATTCAACTGGAGTCTTATATGTGGAAGGAGCTGTTTCTTTTTTTTCAATTTGAGGCATTTTCTTGGGAGATGCTTTCATTTTTGGAGTGTGAACTTGTTTCGTATATGCATAAGTATCACTACTCGCAGCATTCCAGGATGCCTCGATTATAGGAGAAAAAACATTTATTAAAGGCTTAAAATTACTTCCAATACCTATAATATTTTCTAATGGATTTTTTGAATCCTCTTTGACTAACCCAACTATGATATAATCATTATCTCCTTTTAAAAAGACTCTATTCTCATTTTGTAAGTTCTTATATTCTACTTTCATTTCTTTAAATTTCTTTACTAGACTATTTGTATGAGGATTTGAGGCACCCATTTTAATCTTAAGGTTCTTAGGAATATTTTGAAATTGTTCTATCTGTAGAAATTCCTCAATTTTTGGAATTATAAATATAATTTCGTTTTTAGAATTAGAAATTATATGTGTAATTTCTTCTGTTATTCTAGATTTGCTCTTAATTAACCAAAGGTTATTAATGCTAAGGTTTTTAGAAAAAACTTCGAATTGCTGTATTATATTCTCTATATGGTTGCTAAATCCCGAAACCGGTTTAAATAAATCCTGAATAATAGAATTTAACTTTTCTATGATAAGATTTTCCGTGTCTTTTAAATTATCGTCAAATTTGTTCTTTTTATTTAAGATCATTGTTTGAATTTTACTCATTATTTTCTCAAAACTACTTATTACATTTAGATATAAAAGTTTGAAATCTTTAACGTATTGGAAACTTTCGTTAATTTTATTTTTAACTGGCTCAATGGTTATTTCTTCAAATAGCGCTTCAATTTCTTTAAATTGATTATTAATTAATTCTTCAACTTCTATCCTAGAATTTTCTAAACTCTCTTTCACAGCAGTTTTATTTTTAATTTTTGGTAGATCGTCTAATAAATTTGCAAATTTTGGATGAAGTCCCCTAATTATCTTCTGAGACAGATCTGGTAATAAATCTTTTAATTCGGATAAATTATTTTTAATTTCGTTAAATCTCTCAAAATCTTCTATAATTTCTTCTACATCTTGTTTTTGAATCAATCCATCTTCCGAAACATCTTTACGTATCTCTAGAAATTTATTAAGAAAGGAATCTAATTCAATAATTTCGCTCTCTCCAAAAATTTGATTTAATGAACTTTCCGTTGATTTTTGAATATTTTCTTGAAAATTAGAAGTCAAATTTAAATGAAAATTTAAAATGGGTTTAATTGGTGGGAGGGCTAAATATTGATTAAGAATTTCGGGCTTTTGAGGCGGAATTTGGATTAATATTTTATGATTAATAAGCTCATCAATAAACTTTTTAACATCGTCGAAAGATAAATCAGGAATAATTGAAGATAATTCATTGTAAGTTAGAGGCGTTAGATGTTTTAAGCATTGTTCATAAATCTTAATAGCCTCGCTTGAAAGCTGTAGTTGTTTTAAAATTTCTTCCATTTGATCTTCAATCTCTCTCTATAACAATTTTACATATATCAAAAAGAATTTAATTTTTTTCTATTTAATTAAATATAAAATTAAATAAAAAGAGTAATATCTTTTTTATAGGTTTATTTTAAATTGAATTATACTCTAATAAAAAACTAGAGACATAGTGAAAACGGAGATGGCCTCGGAGGAATTCATATTATTTATCGATTTAGCCACAGATTACATTGATAAAAAATTTCTTATCAAAGAAATTAAATCGTTTATTGAAAATAAAAATAAGTATGGTAATGACTCATCATTTGGCATTGTCATATTTCAAGAAAATGAAAATCCAATAACATTATATGATAGTAAAGAGATTGATTCAATCATTAAGATAATTGAAGAAAGCTGGGATACACGACCAAAAAGTCAAAGCTTTATAGAAAATGGGCTTTTTGAAATATTATCTTATATTTTTAGAAAAAGCACAGATATTAATAGAATTTATCGAATCATAATTTTCTCAGACACTCCATCAAACCGTTCAGATGAGTATCATCAAGCTGTTTATGATTTAATTATAAAATCAAAAAAATTTTCAACATTTATTGATATTATTCGTGTCGGAGAAGCCGAACACTACGATGATGACGTTAAAATAAAAGTTATAACAAGCACAACTTTTGGAGGTACATTTTATTGTGATAAAAATTCATTCAATTATGTACTTAGCTCGTTGGTTAAGAGTAAACAAGAATTCAATATAATTCAAGTAGAAAAAGAAGAAATTTTAGAGGAAGATAAAAGTTTTTATGAAAGTTTGGCAGCAGATTTAATATCACTTGACTCGGAAGATGATAATGTTTGCTCAGTTTGTCAGTTCGAGATCTGCCCTATTTGTGGAAAAACATCTGATGAGATTCTTAAATGCTATAACTGTGGTGCGAAATATCATGGTTGTTGTATAGCAGGCTATGCTATTTCCGATAATATAGGGTTTAAACATATTTTTCATTGTCCTCAATGTGAAAATTTACTAAAACTTGATGAGGATTATGTTGATACATTCTATGAAAAAGATTTTAAAGATTTAGACCTACAAGAAATACCACCTATGGAAGAAGTTGAAGTAAACAATATTGTAGAAGAAGAATTAGTAGAAGAAGCAATAGAATATGAAGAATACTCTGAAATAGAACAGCCACCTCCAATTGACCTATTTGAAGTACCTGAACAAGAACTAAATGAATTTTTTGAAGCACCTGAACAAGAACTAAATGAATTTTTTGAAGCACCTGAACAGGAACCATTTGAAGTATTTGAAGTACCTGAACAGGAACCATTTGAA
>JAHPZI010000028.1:203814-220813 GCA_019058295.1 Promethearchaeota archaeon
ACCTGAACAGGAACCATTTGAAGTATTTGAAGTACCTGAACAGGAACCATTTGAAATGTTTGAAGTAACTGAACAGGAACCACCTCCAGAAAAAGTAGCTGATTTTTCACCTCCTGTAGAGATAGATCTTCAAAAAATTCCTCCTCCACCACCAATGAGAAAAATAAGGATTGGTGGATATTTTGGTAGAGAAGTAGAATTCAGCCCTGAGAAAAAGCCAACAAAAATTATTGAAACTCAAAATAAGGAGGAAATAAAATCCATAACTGAATTAAGGCCTCCAAGAAAAAGAGACTCTGTTAAATTTTGTAAAATGTGTGGAATGACCGTAAAAAACGTAAATGTCTGCCCAAATTGTGGCGCAAAAATTGACTAATTATTAATAAATAAAGGACACTTTAAATAAATAATGAATGACGAGAAGATAGAAAAGAAAAATATTGATCAGAATCAAGATATAGATGAATTTGATTTAACTAAAAATCAAGTCATTCTATATATAATAATAATTGGTGGTGCAATCACAATTTTTATTCTTTCAATGATCGGGATAAATCCTTTCATGTTGCTAATTATTATTGGTGCTGTTTTGGTTTATGTGTTTTTCGACAAAGATATACAAAACTCTGATTCTACAACCACTCATAATGAAATTGAAACTGAATAAGAAATTAGACTGTGAAATTGCCCCATTTAGAAATTAATTTAAAGAAAATCCACCATAATGCGAAATCTTTAAAACAGATATTAAACTTAAAAAATATCTCGATTATAGGTATAACTAAACTTATTTTAGGGAATCCTACTATTGCTAAAACATTAGTACAAGCGGGAATAAGTTATTTAGGCGACTCTAGAATTGAGAACATTATTAGAATGCGAGATGCTGGTATAGACGCTCATTTTATATTAATAAGAAATCCCTCTCTTAACGATATCCCGGTAGTTGTTAAGAACGCGGATATTAGCTTAAATTCTGAATTATCTACCATTGAAAAACTTTCTGAAGAATCCATCCGGCATAAAAAAAAACATGGAATTATTCTCATGGTTGAAATGGGAGATTTGCGTGAAGGTATTATGCCTAAAGATTTAGAAGATATAGTTATACAAGTTCTTAAATTAAAAGGTGTTGAATTACAAGGAATTGGTACAAATTTAAAATGCTTCGCCGGCGTGATACCTGATGAGAACAACATGAATGAATTTTCAGAGATTGTTGATGAAATTCAAAATAAATTAGGAATTAAATTAAAATTTATTTCTGGTGGCAACTCCGCTAATTATAATTGGCTAATGTCCACAGATAATGTAGGATTAATAAATAATTTAAGACTAGGAACAGCTATTTTATTAGGGTTAGGAGGAATTTATGAAAAACCCCTCCCGGAACTATATACTGATACCTTTACTTTAGTTGCAGAAATAGTCGAACTAAAAAAAAAACCGGTATATCCTAAGGGAACTTTTTCTACAAACGCTTTTGGAGAACCTTCAATTTTCGAAAATAAAAGTAATTTGAATAATAAAAGTCAATTTAGAAATCAAGCCCTTCTAAATATAGGAAGACAAGATGTCATTGAGAAAGGTTTAATTCCGAAAGATGAAGTTGAGATAATGAGTGCAACAAGCGACTATCTTATTATTAATCTAAAAGGCAATGAAAATTATAAAGTTGGGAATGAATTAAGATTTGATCTAAATTATGAAGCTTTACTCCATGCTATGACAAGTCCCTTTATTTCAAAAGTCTTCTTTTGAAAAACCAATAAAATTATATTATAAGATATGGTTTATATGGAAAATATCGAAAAAAGGATAAAAGAAATTAATGGTAAAATTAACGAAATTGAATCTTTACTTATGTCTCTTGAAAAAATTTCAGGAAAATTATTGGAAAGTCCTATTAAACAAGGAGATAAGAAGACATTTTCAACTTTAAAAACTAATATTTACATAACACGAGATGAATATGCTGATGAAAGAGATGGTCTACTTCAACAAATAAATAAAGATCATAGAAAAAAAATCAACCGAAAAGAAAAAAATTTTAAAGAAGGCCTTTTAGCAAAAAAAGGATTAAAGAAGTAGATTATAATGATTTAGTTGTTATTCACAAAATTTTTTAATTTCTCTCCCTGTTGGTCCCCTCCGTCTCTCAATTACCACCCTCCCGCCGTGGTGCCCATTCCGCAATATTCAAGAAAAACATAATTCTATTTTTTCAATAATTATAAAAAGTAGTTGTACTATTATTTCGCTTATTGAGTAAATATTTATATCAGAATCTATTAATTATATTATAGAAGATGTCGGATATTATTGAATCGAATCCAGAAATCCTTGGGGGGAAGACTATCATAAAGGGGACGAGAATTCCCGTTGCTTTAATCTATGAATTAATTGGGTTGAATTATACTATTGATGAAATCCAAGAAGAGTATCCCCATCTTGACCGTCAAGTTATTCTAAAAGTAATTGAATTTGGAAATGATGCCTTAAAAAACAAGAAAATATTTTGAAGAAAAATATTAATTACCTCCCTCCCCCATGGTGCTCCCTCCTAAAAATAGTTCTTTTCAAACACAATTAAAATAGAATTTTATCTAAATTTAGAGATTTAGTAATCGGCTTCCATGAATGATAGATATTATTTCTAGATGGTTTTGCTTAATTAGATAAATAATACGATAATTCTTATAAAGGATTTCTCTCAGGTTAGGATTGTTATATTCTGGAACTTGTCTGCCAAATTTAGGAAATTGTTCTAAATGACTTATCATTTCATAAATTTGTTTTATTAAGATTTGAGCATATTTGGGAGAATCTTTTGAGATATAATTCGCAATATCATCTAATTCTTCTAGGGCATTGCTAGTCCATTTTATTTCAACCATTTGGCTAAACGCTCTTTAGCTTCTTCATGTGTAAATAATCTTCCTTCTTTAGAATCCTTTAATCCCTTCTCTATCTTTTGTCTGACGTATATAGCTTCAATTATATCTTCCATACTTACATCATTAGGGAGGTTTTTTATCATTTCTAAAATATGTTCTTTTTCTGTTGTCATAATGATCAACTTCATCCAATGATTAGTATTTATTAAATATATAATCTCAGTCTCAATAAATTTTTTGTTATTATATTAAAATATAGATTTTTTTGAATTAATGTTCTTCAATATCAAATATTAGTCTTCGTTTGAAAAACCAACATAATTAAAATTATCATAAATTTTCCTAAATAATGGATAATTTAGCTGAAGATTCTAAGGACACAAAAGTCAGTCCAACGATTTCTAAAATCAGTATGTTTTTATCTGGAATATTTATGGGAAATGTCGGACTTTTTGTCACATTTTTAGGCAAATATTCAATATTTACAATTGTCTTATTAAGAGGCATATTTGGAACTCTTTTTCTCACCTTATTTATGATAAAAAGTCGTTCATTCTCTCTTGAATTTTTGAAAGAATCTATTAAATTGCATTGGAAACCCATGATAATTAGTGGGTTAATTTATCCCTTTATAATCTATCTCTATTTTTTTACTATTATCATTTACGGCTATGCAATTGCGGCTTTTTTACTTTATACGAATGGAATTTTTGTTCTAATTTTTATAATATTATCAAAGATGGATAAAGTATCAAAAATAACCATTATAAGCTTTATTTTAGCGATTATAGGTGTAGCGATAATTATGGAATTTTGGTCCTCCCAGGCACAAGTATTTTCCTTAGGTTTAATTACTGGCTTACTTTCTGGTTTAACACTAGCTATTTTTGTATTTTTTAAAAAGCTTATTTATAATAAAAGGAATAATAACCAAGAAATTATAAAAACAAAAGGAGATTTTGATATTTTTTTAGCTTGGTGGCATACTCTTTTCTTAATCTTAATTTTTTTACCTCTTGGATTTGCGGATCTCCCTAAATTAAATTTGGTTGATTTAATTTTAGCGCTATTATTAGGTTTAATCCCAACAGCATTAGCTTTTGTCTTACATAATGTTGGTGTTAAAAATGATAAAGGCGGTAATATCTTAATATTGGCCTATTTCGAGCCTATTGTAGCAACGATCAATACTATTATTTTTCTTAAAATTTTTTCAATCTATACGATAATTGGAGGTGCTTGTATTTTAATAGCAAACGCACTTGTATTAAAATATTCAAGCGAAAGTTATTATGAACGATAATAAAATATAATGATAATTTTTAATTGACTTTTATAATTCATTTTAGCAATAACCACATAAAAAGTTGAAATTAATGCCTTACACGGAAATTTCGTTCGATCAAATTGCATTTGACCCGGAAGTACAAACCTATTGTAATAATCCTAAATTTCGGTGTCCATATTACGGGCATTCTTGGACGTGTCCTCCTGAAGCACCATATTTAGAAAATGAAGTATCTCAATTTAAAAAATTTTATCTAATATATTATCAATTTGATTTAGAAGCATATGTAAATAAAATAAAAGAAAAACACCCAAAAAGGAGTGAAAATCGAATAAAATTTTCTATTTATAGAAAAAATTATGTTCGAAATTATTTAGAAAGAGAAGTTAACGATTTTTTGGAAAAATTTCAAGACAAATATGATGAAAAACTTATTTTATGGGACGGTCATTGTAGAGTTTGTCATAGAGAAAAAAAAAATTGTACTTATGATAGCGGAGAGCCGTGCCGATATCCAAATAAGCAAACATATTCAATGGAGGCCGTGGGTATCAATGTGGATAAAACAGTTAGGAATTTAAACATTAAAATAGAATGGCCACCTAAGCGCTATGTTTATCGCTTTGGCTTAGTTTGCTTTAAATAAAGTCTTATTAAAAAAAGAATTTCTTTAAACTAAAGAAGATTTTCCTCCAATACTATTGTGTCATTCCTGTCCGGTCCAATTGAGATCATCGCGATATCTGTTTGAAGTTCATCTTTTATAAATTGAATGTATGTTTTCATTGCTAAAGGCAATGCATTAAAACCTTGTTTTGCTATTTCAGACCATTCTTCTGATGTTTTTGGTTCCCACCCGTTAAAAGTGTTATATAAAGGTTTGCATTGTTCTATTATTTCTGATTGGATTGGCCAACTCTCAAGAAGCCTTCCCTCTAATTCATAAGCCGTACAAATTTTTAGAGGATTAATGCCTTCCAAGGCATCTAAAAGCGTGATAATAACACTATCCACCCCATTTATCATAATAGAATATTTTATATTAAAGAGATCTAGCCATCCTACTCTTCTCGGTCTACCTGTTACTGTACCATACTCTTTTCCTTGGTCTCGGATTTTTTCTGCTATTGAATTTGTTAACTCAGTTGGAAATAAGCCTCCACCAACTCTTGATGTGTAAGCTTTGATAACTCCAATAATTTTACCAATTTTTTTAGAAGGAACTCCCGTACCTGCGGATATTCCAAGTGCGTTTGCGTTTGAACTCGTTCCGAAGGGATACATACCGTGATCTATCCCCAATAAAGTACCTTGGGCACCTTCGAAAACTATTTTTTTGCCGGAATCTATCGCTTTATTCAAATAATATGCCGTGTCAATTACGTAAGGTTTTAGTCTATCACCATAGCTCTTATATTCTTCATATATCGAATTAAAATCAGTATCCCAATGTGAGTCGTAAAGATTAATTAAATCTTTTTTGATCTTATATAATTTTTCTAACTTACTTTTTAATAATTGTGGATTAATTAAATCAAATGTTCTTATCCCCCAACGAGCAGCTTTGTCAGAATAAGTTGGACCAATACCTCTTTTAGTAGTTCCAGCACTGTACTTTCCTTTTGACTCCTCTTCCAGACCATCTAAAACCTTATGAAAGGGAAATATGATATGAGATGTTGAGCTCAACTTTAGATTAATTTTTTTTCCCAATTTTTTTAGGTTCTCAATTTCATCAAGTAAAACTTTTGGATCCACTACACAACCATTTGCAATTATGACTTCTTTCTCTAAAGGACCACCAGATGGCATTAATTTAAATTTATATTTAATTCCATCGCTAACAACTGTATGACCTGCATTATTCCCTCCGTTAAATCTAACGACAATATCCGCTTTCTGAGCCAAATAATCACAAAATTTTCCCTTCCCTTCATCTCCCCACGACATACCGATAATTGCGATATTGTTATTTTTTTTCTCAATCATATCCACTTAGTTTTAATTAATGAAGTTTAAAAAATTTTGTATGTAAAAAGTGGGGAATGATTTTTATTTATGAATTTTCTTTAAGGCTTTAGACTTAATTAATTTTTAATTTTATTTTTAGATTAAGATGCCAAAAAAAACGGTACTTTTTGACTCTGCGCATTCAGAAATGCTTAGCATTAAAGATCAAGATTTTTCAGAATTTATTAACCTTTTAAAATCTTTGACTTTAAAGATTATAACAAACGAAAATAAGAATTTAACAAATCAACTATTAAAGGGAATCGATATTTTAGTCATAGGAAATCCAATTGATGAATATTTTTCTAATATCGAAATTAGAAATATTAATAATTTTGTGCGAGATGGAGGTCGATTGTTGATTATAAGCGAATATGGCGGTGATTATCTTCAAAAAACAAATCTAAATGACATTACTGGAAAGAATTTTGGTATTTATTTTCAAAAGAATATAGTTAAACAATATAATAGCATTAATCAAAATTGTTCAAGTATTATATCCATTCAAAATTTTCAGAAACATCAGATAACAAAACAATTAAGGGAAATAGTAATTGGTGGAACATGTTCTTTATTATTAAAGAAAGACTCAAATCCTTTATTGTATTTGAATGAATCATGGACGGAGATTTATAATGCGTCTAATGAACAATGGTCAAAAGAAAATGAAAATATGAAACAAATTATATCCGCATCAGCGGAATATGGTCGGGGTAAGGTTGTAGCAATAGGAGATATTGATATTTTTTCTAACGATAACAATATAGGATTAAATTGCTTGGATAATCGAAAATTTGTGTTGAATTTAATATCTTGGTTATTGGAGCCTATAAAGGAGGCTGACGTTACCTTATGGGCTTTAAATCAATTGGGGGCCATTCAAATAGAATTAAAGAGGGTAAACAATAAAATCAACAACATTATCGAGACTATGACTATTTTAGAACATAGAATAAGTGCAATTGAAGAAGAAAAAGATGATGCGGAAACTGAGAATAAATTGTTAGAAGAAGAATTATCTGAATTCTAAATAAAAATTAAGAAATAGATTTATTAATAATTGATCTTATTTTCAATAATATCTAACGTAATTTCTTACGAGATGAATTTAAAATGCAAGAAAAAGTTGATTTAACACATTTCGAACAATTTGGCAGCAGAATGTACTTTTTAATGATATTGACTATCGCTAATTTAATTTTAGGCATAATTGCTATTTTTATCGAATTTGTAGCAATAATCGTTGCAATTATTCATATAATTATATTCTTTACGTTCTTATCTGCCATAGGAAACATTAAAGATGCTGGTCGTGAGCTTAATAATCAAAATCTATTAGCATTCCATTCCAAAATTATCCTTGGTCTTATCCTACTTATTATTGGTTGGGTCTTCATGGCAATAGGATGGATTGGTATAGGAATACAGTTATTTCTAATTAGAGAAATTACACCAACAATTATCCTCCCTATAACTATTATTGTTGTTGCGGTCATTCTTATAATAATTGCCGCAATCTTGACTATTCAAGCATGGGGTCGTTTAGAAACCTTTTTTGAAAATAACATGACAATGTTTCCGGGTGATATAAGTGAGGATGCAAAAAAAGGAGCTAAATACTTGAAAATTGCTGCCATTTTAGAGATAACTGTAATTCTTAATTTTATCGGACCAATTCTTAAAATCATAGGTTATAATAAACTAGCTTCTTTAAGTCATGTAAGATGAGGCTCTGTATCACAACTTAAGGGTTGATTACAAATTTAAATCTTTTTTTTCCTTTCTTTTATGATTATAATAACTATGGAGTATTTGAAACTTAATTTGTATTAGAGTTATTTTTAATAATAAATGAATTTTAATTTTAGTAGACTAATTTATTTTGAGAGAAAATTTAAAAATGGCATTAAAAACTCCGGAAGAATATTTAGAAAGTATTAAACGAGATATGAATTTATATATGTTTGGTGAAAAAATCAAAGAGTTTTGGAACCATCCAATTATAAGACCTTCTATAAATACAGTAGCGAAAATTTACGAATTAGCTCAAATGGAAGAATATAAAGATTTGATGACCACCAAATCGCATATGACAGGAGAAATTATAAATCGGTTCACTCATATTCATCAATCTGTAGATGACTTGGTTAAAAAAGTAAAGATGCAAAGACTTATAGGGCAAAAAGTAGCATGCTGCTTCCAAAGGTGTGTAGGATTTGATGCTGCTAATGCGTTATATTCAGTAACTTATGAAATGGACAAAAAGTATAATACAGACTACCATGAGAGATTTAAAAACTATTGGATTGAAGTTCAAAATCAAGATCTTATGGTCGATGGAGCAATGACCGATACTAAAGGAGACCGAGGAAAAAGACCAAGTGCTCAAACAGATCCAGATCAATATTTACACATGGTTGATGAAACCGATGATGGAATTATCGTCAGGGGAGCTAAAGTTCATCAAACAGGGTGGCTGAATTCGCATCGCGCAATTGTTATGCCTACACTTACAATACGCCCCGGAGAGGAAGAATATGCTGTAAGCTTTGGAGTTGATACTGATGCAAAGGGAATAACAATGGTATACGGAAGGCAATCTTGTGACACCCGTAAAATGGAAGATAGCAAAATGGAAGTTGGAAATTATAAGTATGGAGGACAAGAAATTTTCGTCATTTTTGATGACGTTTTTATTCCTAATGAAAATATCTTTATGAAAGGAGAAGTAGAATTCTCTGGTGAATTAGTTAATAGATTTGCTGGGTTTCACAGGCAAAGTTATGGTGGATGTAAAGTAGGTATAGGAGATGTATTAATCGGAGCCGCTAGTCTAATTACAGAATATCAAGGTGTTAACAAGGCTTCTCATATTAAAGATAAATTGATAGAAATAATTCATTTAAATGAAACTTTATATTGTTGTGGAATTGCTTGCAGCTCCTTAGGATTTCAACGAGAAGCAGGTAATTATGAAATGGACATGCTATTAGCAAATGTATGTAAGCAAAATGTAACCAGATTTCCGTATGAGATTAGCAGACTCATTGACGACTTAGTCGGAGGTATTATATGTACACTTCCTTCTGAAGCGGATCTTAAGTCCGAAGAAGTCGGACCAGTATTAAAAAAGTATCTGTCCGTATGTGATGGAATTTCTGTGGAAGATCGATATAAATTACTAAGATTCATTGAAAATATAAGTATGGGTGTAGCAGCAGTAAGTTATAAAGTAGAATCAATGCATGGCGCAGGCTCACCACAAGCACAGAGAATTATGATAACCCGTCAATCTAATTTGGAAGAGAAAAAACAGTTAATTAAAGATATCTTGGATATTGAATAAATAAAATGTTATAAATTATTATTCTTATTCTTTTTCTCAATTTCAACTTCTATTAAGTTGTAATTCCTATTTCCAAGACCAATCTTTTCAGCAGCTTCCAATTGAAGTTCCCATAGTTTTGATATTTTACCATCAGGATTTAAATCAACTTTTTGAGTCTCTGGATTGAATCGTGGAAGATAGGAAAACCACTTACATTTTCCATCTTTTATTGGTAAATTCTTAATTTCACCTAAAATTGAATGGGGACTTATAGAAGATAAATGTGCTAGATCAATACAAGCTTGATCTAAAGCAACTGGATCTGAAGATGATAAAATTCCAATATCTGAGATGAAAGGTACATCGGAACCGCCACTACAATCGCATTGATAAGTAATATCAATTGCGTAATTTATATAAAAAATTTTTTCATTGCCAAAATAATCAACAACTCCCTTCGCATTGTCGACCATCTGTAAGATAAATTCTTCCTGTGTCGAAGCGCCAATATCTATAACATCGTTTTTGCAAACAGATTTACACATATAGCAGAATCTACATTTAGTTTCGTCCCTATTCAATTTTTCATTTTCTCCTTCGGTCAATGCTTTTGTAGGACAGATTTTTATACAATCCTCATAATCAGAGATAGGAGCATTAAAATCAAATTTAAACTTCTTTCCATTATGTGCTTGAAATTTTCCTCCTTTAGAGACACATCCAATTCCTAAATTTTTAATTGCTCCTCCATAACCCGCCCCTGGATGTCCTTTAAAATGGGAAGCTAAAATCAAATGTTTAAATTCTCTTAATCGACCAGCTACTAAAACTTCTTTAAATCTTTTCCCATTTATTTTTTGAATCTCATAATCTATTCCATCTGGACCATCTAACATCATAAGAGGAGCTCCCATTGTCTCTTCAGTAAAACCGTGTTTTAACGCGACAGCTAGATATTCCTCTTCATTTGCTCGACCTCCGTATTCCCCCTTGGTATCAGGGACGCCCCAACCACAGGACTCAGCAACAGAAGGAATACCTCCTAATTCTTTTATATAATCACACAAAAACCTTAAATAGGAGGGTCTTAAATATCTAACATTTTCTTCGGCACCAAAATGGGTTTTAACTACGATTTTATCCTTACTATTTAATTTTTCTTTAATTCCTAATTTTTCTAAAGCTAAAGGGCCTTTTACCTTAGATAGGCTTTCATCATAGGTGTAAGTCCTTGCTGTAAAAAAATAAACATCTGACTTCAAATATTCTCACTTCAAAAACATAAGTTATTGTATTATAATTAATGAGTTAAGAAAATTAATTCAATAAATATTTTAGAATTAAATAATTCTAATATTATAATAAATAAGTAAAAAATTGTGGTTAAAATCGCCCGATGTCCTGAGTGTGCTGGAGTCATGAAATATATCCCGGATACAAAATCAATGGTCTGCAAGTCGTGTGGTTTATCCTTAACAAGAGGAGAATTAGACAGTTATTGGAAAAAGATTAAAGATCAAAATGTTTCTGATGATGATGATTTTCAGCGCAAGAAAAGCCGTCGTAAAGAATGGCTGGATTGGTATAGTAAATCCAAGTCAGAAAAAGAGAGATATTAGAATTTTATAGTCTTTTGAGAAAAAAAATATCTTTATTTAGTTGATATTCTTCAGAGAATCGTAATTATAACTCTTCTACTTTTAAAAGAAAATTATTAAAAATTTAAGCTGCAAATTTTTTTTGAAATATATCTTCTAATAGCTCCTTAAGTTTTACAGCTGGTATATCTAATAAAGTAATTTGTAAATGACGACCACGTTGGGCTTCTTCGATCCTCACGGTTTTAGACGCAATTATTTTCAGTTGATTAAGTTGGCGAACATATTTCCGAAAGCTCATTTTAACATGGGGGGATATTGAATAATTTTCACATACTACTAAATATTCTTCGTAAGCATCATCAACTAGAGTAAACGGCTCATCTGTATTTATTAAACACTTTACAATTCCATATAAAGCAAGGAGTTCTTGGTCGTTTAATTGGTCCACAATATCTCCTCTGAATGTAGGATATACCTCATTTGAAGCAGCCCTTATTATATCTGCCGTTATATGGTTCAATTCTTCTTTATCAGCATATAAACCGCTTTTTCGTAATATTTCAATACCATGCCGCATATTTTTGTGCGCTACGACAATTTGAGCAATCATAGTCAAAATTTCATCATCAATGACGTTTTCCTTAAATGCTAAATCGCTTCTATATTGCAAAATTAGCATAGAATCCTCAAAATCATATGGTTTAAGTTTAATTTTATCATTTAATCTACTTAAAATTCTTTCTGTCTCAATTGTCATCCAATCTTTAATTCTACTAACTAGTAATATGGAGAGCTTTGCATTTTGATGTCCGAAAGTTTCAGCTATATCCAGAAAAGCTAAGACATCTTCCGGTTTTAAAAGATGAATTTCATCAATTACCAAAAACATGTATCCATTATTTCTGACAAGTTGCGTCAAAATTAACTTCAATGCTTCATCATCAGAAAAACCCCTTCCAGATCCGTGTGTATATTTTGCTAATAATTCTCTTATAATTTTGCTTTTGGATCTGAAATTAATACAATTATAATACTCAATAAAAAGTTTAAAATCTTTTTCTATAGCAATTGTATGAAATGTTTTTCCGAAAAATCTAGCTGTGGTGGTTTTCCCGATTCCACCTTTTCCTAATAATAAACAATTTATACTAGGAGGCTCATCGGTTTCTTCAAAAATTCTGCGATAATTATATATTAGTTTTTTAATAACTTCATCTCGACAGTATAATTTTTCTGGAACATAGCTTAAATCTAATGAGCCTGCTTGTTTAAAAACAGATTTTTTATTAAATTGAGCTCGAAAATCATCCTCATCCATGAAAAATCGTCGATTTTTTTATTTTTTATTGTATAAATAATTATATTACGTTTTAAGTTTAAATTTTCTGGTATCTATTGAAAACTTATTTATTTTTATAAATCCTCGATTGTATTTAATGGATGCATTGTATTATACGATTGCTTTACTTTAGAGATATCATTTTTTGCATAAATCCTTGTTGTATTCGGACTTGAATGCCCTAAAATATCTTGTAATTCGCTAATGTCCATCCCTGAGCGTCTAAGATGAGTAGCTCCTGTATGTCTAAACACATGAGGAGTTATGATCTTAGAATCCGGGAAATTACATTTTAATTTTATATTTTTTACGTACTTCTGCACAACTCGAGGATTTAATTTCTGATTTCTTGTATTTAGCAATAAATAGTTGTCAGAATTATAAAAAATTCTATTTTGCAGATATTCCTTAATTAGTTCTAAAGTTTTTTCATCAACAGGAACAAATCGTTCTTTGTTCCCCTTTCCTCGTAGTCTAATGTAGCCTTGTGTAATATTTACATCCTTAATTTTAATATTACATAGTTCACTGACTCTAGCCATAGTAGAATACAGCAACCTAATAATTAAATACTGAAGTTGACTTTTTTCAGAGTTTAATTGCTTATTATCTTTTAATATTGTGAAAATTTTTTTTATATCTGAAATATCAAGAAATTTAGGAAGATTTTCTTCGGTTTTAATTTTTGGACTTTGGATTCTATCCATAGGATTCTTTATAATTAACTCATTGACTATTAAAAACTTAAAAAAAGATCGTAAAGAAGCTATTTTTCGTGCAATAGCTTTCTTTGAATAGTTCTTTTCTTTTAGCTTTTTTAAAAATAATCTGATTTTTTGACGTAAAAATGGAGAATTAACACCTATATCTCCTACGATATTAAAAAATTTTTGAAGATCATATCGATATGCTTTTATTGTAGAAGATGCGCACCCTTCTTCAATTTCCTTAGCAAATAGAAATTCTTCGATAAAATCTGAAATTTTACTATTTTCCATATTTAATGAATAAATATGGATTAAATTTCATATATGAGAGTGATATGTAAATATATAAATAAAGAAGAAAATAAGTTTTCCTACAAATTTAGACCTTCTTTATTTGACGAACATATTTGTTTGCATTTATTCCTGCTCTAGCTCCCTCTGATGTTGCGAATACTACTTGATATAAGCCGCCAGTAACATCTCCGGCAGCATACACTCCTTTTACATTCGTTTGCTGCTCCTCATCAACTTTAATATTACCTCTTTCATCTAATTCAATACCAGCTTTCTTGAAGATTGAGTTTGATGGTAAATGAGAAAATATAAAAAGGCAATTTAATTCAAATGTCTTCATTTCATTAGGCTTATCAGGATCAGTCGAATTACAAATTATTTTTTCAATAACTCCTTGATTATTCCCAATAATTTCTATAATTTGATATTTGTCATATACATCAATATTACTTTCTTTGACTTCTTTAATCTTACCAGGCAAATCGGTAATTCCCACTTCAGTAATGATCTTAACAATACAACCCATTTGCTTTAAAATTAAGGCATCTTCTAAAACTTCTTCATCATTTCCATAGAGAAATACCACTTTATCCCTATATAAAGGTCCATCACATAATGCACAATATGATACACCAAAACCGTTTAAAGCTTCTTCACCTTTTATTTTTTCTTTACGTTGACCTCTCCCTGTAGCAATAATTACGGCATCAGCAGTAATATTCGCAGTTCGAGTAGAAATCATGTTGGATCCCATCCCTATAATAAGTGATATCACATCGCCTTTTATCATTCGCACAGTATCATGATTCTGTGTATGTTCCCTAAATTTTTTCAAAAGATTTGGACCTTCCATTTCTCCATAACCAGGATAATTAAATATTTCATGAGCTTGAGCTAAAGCTGATTCTTGTTTTCCATCAAGAATAATTATATCTCTTTGCGCTCTCCCGCAATAAATTGCAGCACTACATCCTGCGGGGCCAGATCCAATAATTAAGATTTCACAACTATATTGTTCTAATTGTTCCATTAAGATTGACCTTTTCTTGTGAATTAACTTAATTATATTTTATTTTGTAATATTTAAGTAATACGATTTTCAATTAATCGAATATTGTATTATAGGAATATTTAATATGATGGTATATATGGTTTTCGATTTATAGAAGCATATAATACATTCTGCGATCTTTCGAAGTGGATGACACTCTAATATTACATTATACTATTTTTCGAAAATGATCTTACATTATTCGATAAATAGAATTGATTATCACCCTCATATTATATTTTGAGCGATTTTTTATATGTTATCTATGTATATATTTTTATTCGTGAAACACGTATTTCAAGATCTTTAATATATCTCTGAATAATTTCTTGATATATATTTAGATAATACAGTAAGAAGCCAATTAATAAATGGTTTAAATATCATTTTAGATTTATAAATAATAGCTTGCGGAACACTATACTAAATTTGAAAAAATCAGAATGGTATAAAACAGGTGGTCTATGGGATCTTCTTATTGCTCTTAGATTATATATTATTGTATTCCTTCTTATTTATCCTCTGATTTTTTTCGTACTTCTACTTAAATATCTTTCTCCAATAGGAATTGCGATTTTAGGAATTTCTATTTTGCTCATTTTAAAATTTGTTATTTTTGAATCACGAAGCAATTCAAAAAAACTTTTTAAGATATCACTAATAGTGGCATGCGGCATTTTTACTAATTTCGCATTCAATCTTTTAATAAGTATTGTCCATATGAATCTAAGAAGTATATTTCTGGCATTGTTCATCTGCTTAGGATCTGCTCTATATTTTTTGATTATGATTATCAAAAGACCTTTTGCGAAAGTAAATTTTTGGGTAAAATCAAAACAGTTAAAACGTTCTAAAAAAAGTAAGCGATTTAATTTTCAGCGTAGAACTCTTAGGGCCTCGCTTATTTTTTGGCTTATAATTTCAATTAACTTAATTGCAATTCCTTATCCCGTTTATATTCAGGAAAATACAGCTTCAAATGTACTAATACGACAAAATAAATCTCCAGAAACCGAATTTGGAATCTGGACTTATGGACAATCGTTAGATGATAATAAAAAGGGGGAAGATGAATATGTAGATGATAAAACATTACAAATGTTAGCAGATGCGGGTATTTATTTCGTCTATGGAATAACTGAGACAAATTTTGATAGTCAATTCTATAGTAGGATTTTAAGATGTAATAAGTCTGGTATTGAAGTTCATTTATCTATAAATCCAAAGGATTGGAGATATTCAAATATCTGGTCATTTAGAGATCTCAAGAAAGAAATTGAAACCGTACTTGATATGTGCAAAGAGTTTAATTTATTAGGATCCCCAATAACAACTTTTGTATATGATATGGAAACATTAATAGATACACCTTTCCCTTTATACGGTTTTAATCTTGATTATGTCAGTAAACTGAAGAAATATTACGATATCCAGAAAGAGTTTATTAAATTCAATGATTTCATAAAAACAGAATATAATCTTGATGTTCGAATAACCTCAGATATCTTTCAAGGAGTCGATTTTCAAGACGGAGATGATGATCTTATGAATTTATTTGGTTTAATAGAAGATGCAAATGCAGAAATGAGCTATATGGTGTATCGTCGTAATAATTTTGGACAAAATGAAATTCTTGACCATTTAAAATTTTTAAATGATGGTGATATAATCATTTTAAATGCTTGGAAAGATAAGGGGTACTTATGTTGGAAAGATATTGACTGTGCCATTAGAGATTGTAGACTTGTATTAGGCTATCCTGATAAAACTTTTAGATTAGAGATTTGGGAGTTGTATCATTTTATTGAATCCTATGGGATAGAAGGTTTAGAAGAATTAGTTGAAGCCATATGTGAGGTCGATAGTTCAGATTGGCCCTTAATTACAATATTGAATACATTTCCCTATTCATTCTACTGGGATCTTGTATTTATCGGGATAATTATAATAGATTCATATGGTCCCCTATTTAGAATTTTTTACAACGCATATTGATTTCTTCTATACTTTTTTAAAATTTTAATTTTAAAAATTTAAAAATATTTTGAATTCTCTGAATTTTAAGAATCAGAATTAAAATTTTAGTGTTTTATAATTAATATTTCCAATACGCTCTTTTTCTTTTCTTAATAAAGATTATTACTGCTACCACTGCCCCTCCAGATACTCCAATTATAGCAAGACCAATAGGGCTTGTTAAAAATTCTACAAGATCAAACCCTTCCTTAGGTTTTTTCCCATCATCATCGTCATTTCCATCTGACGGCGGTAATTCTCCATCAGGAGGTGATGGTTCTTCAATATCTTTCCTTACAATAACTTCTGCCATTCCAATGTTCCCTAACGAATCATTCGCAAAAATACGGATGATGACAGTTCCATTTTCCATATAGTCCCAGACGAATTGATCCACCTCGCCATTCCAAGTGTAATTATCAGTATAGTCCGTGTTATCCGTTCCATTTATGAGCATATACCATCGAG
>JAHPZI010000028.1:220913-222134 GCA_019058295.1 Promethearchaeota archaeon
CTGTAGATGCTGGTGCGGTTGAGGAAAATAATTCATTCGGAGTAGGATCATTGATGCTTATTATCGGTCCTAAAATATCTTTCCTTACAATAATTTCTGCCATTCCAATGTTACCAAACGAATCATTCGCAAAAATACGGATGATGACAGTTCCATTATCCATAAAGTTCCAGACAAATTGATCCACCTCGCCATTCCAGGTATAATTATCAGTATAGTCCGTGTTATCCGTTCCATTTATGAGCATATACCATCGAGCAGCAATCCCACTCCCATCACTAAAAATTACATCGCAATCTGTAGATGCTGGTGCGGTTGAGGAAAATAATTCATTCGGAGTAGGATCATTGATATTTATTATCGGTCCTAAAATATCTTTCCTTACCATAACTTCTGCCATTCGAATGTTCCCTAACGAATCATTCGCAAAAATTCGGATGATTACGGTACCATTATCCATATAGTTCCAGACAAATTGATCCACCTCGCCATTCCAGCTGTAATTATTAGTATAGTCCGTATTATCCGTTCCATTTATGAGCATATACCATCTAGCAGCAATACCACTCCCATCACTAAAAATTACATCGCAATCTACCAAGTCTGGTGCGGTTGAGGAAAATAATTCATTCGGAGTAGGATCATTGATATTTATTATCGGTCCTAAAATATCCTTCCTAATCGTTGTAGAATTCATCCTCAAATTGCCGAAGGTATCATTCGCATAGAATTCGATAATGACAGTACCATTCGGACAGTTGTTCCACGCATCTTGATTAATTTGTCCGGTTCTTTCTGAGCCTAAACCCGGAATAGTATAATTTATTGACCAATGGGTACCATTCCAGAGCCGATACCATGTATCATCTAAATGAGGATCAATAAAGGTTAAGTTGTAGAAAGGAGCCGTCGCATTAAATAATTTATTATATCTAGGCTCAATAATAGTGATATTTGGAGCAATAGAATCTTTAAATCTCCCAAATCTCCAGAGGTCATTCAGCCGCCCATAACTACCTGATTTGTCATAACCCTCACCTCCGAATAACCATAAATTTCCGTCTGTATCCGTCCAAGAAACAGAACCGTATCTGCCTCCCGGATAATTCGCCATATCAGGGACTCCCTTCATGCCATATACACCAATCGCATTTCTGGTATTATTCCCTGACATCCACGCCCACTTCTTTGAGGTGATGTCAAATCTCCAGAGGTCATTCA
>JAHPZI010000029.1 GCA_019058295.1 Promethearchaeota archaeon
CTTTTTAATTCGGTAATAGCAATAAGCATATTTCTCTTCTCCCACGACATATGCGCGTTCCATTTTGCTGCCCGTCTCAAATCAGGATTTTTAATTTTATTCCTTTCTATTATAGTACTTAACCCAATATCAGGCATTAAAATTGAAATTGCACTCCCTGTGCGCTCTTTTTTGTCTTTTTCTTGTTTAGTGTATGCCCTAATTCCACTATGGGAAAGATCAAGCTCCCGCTCAAATATAATAAGACCACATTGCTTACAAACTGTCTCGCCTCTCTCTTCAAAATTTTGAATCATCCCACCACACTCTGGACAAAAATTCGTTATGGTTTCTAAATCAAGTACCATTCTTTAATCCCCACTAATGATGTTTTTTACCCCAACCCAGGAATTTTGTACTAAAAAAAAATATATGGTACAATTTTTTTTAATACAATAAAATAATAGATCAAATTATCATATTTAAATATTTTTGATGTAAATTTTCTTACTATATTGATTTTTTGTTATAAAAAACTAAATATTTAAAAATGATTACACTATCAAGATTTTAATTAAGAAATTAAGTGTTCTTTTTACTATATTTTTAAAATTACATCCAATGGCATTAAAAGTGTCATATCAATATATGAATCATAAGGAATTTTTTTTAGGGTGGTTGGAGTTTCATGTTAGAAGAAAGTGAGAAAAGTGTTGTTTATTCTGAAATTCTTCCATTTGTTATTGAAAATACCAATGATCTAATTTGTATTGTTGATCCAGATTATGAATTCAAACTTGAATTCGTTAATCAGGCATATAGATACATCCTTGACTATTCATGTGAGGAATTAATCGGAAATTCTTTTTTGGATTATATTTTTCCAGCAGATGTTAAAAAAGTAATAAATTTTTTAAAAAAAGGTTCTGAAATCAAAACTAATTTCCCTGAAATAAGAATTAAAAGAAAAGATGAGAAATATATATGGTTCGAATTCAAAGTAAAGAAATTTAAAGATCCGGCTAATCTATATAAGCTACTTCTAATTTTAAGAGATATCTCAAAAATTAAGAACTTGGAAATTAAAATTGAGCAAAGTGAGAAGAGATTTAAAGATTTAACCACCTCTATACCAGAAATCCGATTTTGGAAACTTTTCAACCCAAAAAAGTATGAACAAGCATTACGAAATTCGTACGAAATGCTTCAATTGGTCATGAATACCATTCCTGAAAATATTTTTTGGAAGGATAATAACCTTGTATACTTAGGTTGTAATAGAAATTATGCTATATTAATAGGTGCTAAAAATCCACGAAATGTTATTGGAAAAACTGATTTTGATTTACTAAAAGACAAAGAAAAAATAGATTATCTTCAAGCTCACGAAACTATCATTATAGAATCAGATAATCCAGAATTTCATATTCTTGAACCTTGGTATCGAAATGGTGAAAAGAAAATCTGGTTAGATGTAAATAGAATTCCCCTCCATGATTCAAGTGGGAACTCTGTTGGAATCTTGGTTACATATGATGATATTACTGAAAAAATAGAGGCAGAAAGATTAATCATAGAAGAAAATAAGAAATTATTAGAACTTGATCAAATGAGAGAAGAGCTTATAACTAGGGTGTCGCATGAGTTAAAAACACCCTTGAGTTCTGTATATTCAGGATCTGAATTCCTTCTAGAGCTTTATGGTGATGAACTTAGTAATGAGATAAAAGAAATTGTTGAAATAATAAATAGAGGGGGAAAAAGATTAAAAGATTTAGTTAATAATCTAATTGATGTCATTAGAATTGAATCTAATAAACATATATTGAATAAGTCGAAAGAGAACTTGTCAGAAATGATAAAAGAATGTATAATTGACTTGAAATTTTTGATAAAACAAAGGCAAATATCAATAGAAGTGGAGCTTTCTAAGGAAATATATTTAAAAATTGATAAAAACAGAATGAAGCAAGCAATTACAAATATTCTCTCAAATGCTTTAAGAAACACGCCTCCAAATGGCATTATATACATTAATCTAAAGGAAAATGAATCTTATATAGATATCACTATAAAGGATACAGGTGTGGGATTAACAGAAAAAGAAATGAAAAAAATATTTAAAAAGTTTGGAAAAATTGAAAGATATGGTAAAAAATTAGATGTTGATATTGAAGGAACGGGTCTTGGATTATATCTCTCAAAGGGAATTATAGAATTACATGGTGGACATATTTTTGCAAAGTCTAAGGGAAGAAATGAAGGTTCAATATTCACTATAAGATTATTTAAAAAAACCGCATAATTTCGTATGTAAAAAAGAAAATTAATTCTTATAAAGGTCAAATTTAAGTTGAGAATAGCGTCAAAGAAGATTATTCAAAAAGGAAGAATTTTATTATTTTAATTCCATCTTATCCCTAAGAATATTTATTCTTACGCAAGTAAAATATAGTAATTATTATCTTTAATAGAAGCCTCATAGCTTCAATTTTAACTCTTATATAAAATTTATTCTATTTTCTTAATAAAAATAACGAATTTATTGCATATTCAAAACGATAAAGTTACCTTCTTTTCTGAATATCTTTTCTTTAATTAAAATTTGCACCTTCTCTTCTATTTGCTGTCGAATTAAAGGTTCGTTTACCTTAGAATTCGTGTTTATTATCTTATAAGATTCTAAATACCTTTTAAAAACTTCATTCATTAAGAATTTGTTTTGATTTTTCGCAAATTGAATTAAAGATTTTTTCGATATTTTTATTGATTTAGGTATTACCTCGAAAGGAGTCCACATTTTTACCACCTTGTAATGATATTTTTTAATTAAATCCTTTTGTCCAAATCCTTTTGTCCCATAATACATAAAATACGCAGATGGAAGCATTATTATTGATAATAAAAAATATAATAGATTAAGAGAAGGCATATTTAAATAATTGAAAATTTGTGATACAGTAAGGACAAAAAAATACAAATATAACGCAATACAGAAACTAAGGAACTTCCGTTTTATATCAGGCGCTTCCATAGAAATATATGTTTTTATAGAAAGTATTATTAAAGGAACACCTGCCAATACAAAATTTACAGTAATTATATAGAGCATAAAGGGAAAACTATATACAGGTCTCCAATCCGTACTCATGTTAATAACTACGCCATTAGGGATGAAAAAAATACCAAGCAATATTGTAGCATATGATAAAAGGTAATAAACTCGTATTTTCAATTTTTGAAAAAAATCATGCCTTGAAAAATACAATAAACCATTGAATATTAACAAAGATCCAAATCCGATGCTGCCTATATATAATAATACGAGAAACAAGAAATAGACAATATGTTCGACAAATATAAAAGCATACACTATATTCAAGATAAAGATTGTTGATTGAGAAAAGTAAAAAGCAGACAAATACCTTGAATATTTATCATTTCTCCTTATGACAATTTTAGTTCCTAAATATAAATATAGCAAAGCACTCAACGAAAAGAATAATACAATCCTAAGTATTCGAAGATCAGACATAGCTAATTAAGAAGGGTATTGATATATTTTCTGTTACCTTCCCTTGACAAATTGGAGTGAAAGTATTATGATATTTAAATCTTCCCTAAAATATATTAATCCATTCAATAAACTTTTATATTTTTACTTAAAGTCGTTAAAAACAGTCTTTATAATCTTTTTTAAATTTATTTTATATTAACCAGTTAATATATAGAACCTTTGATAAACACAATAAGCTTTTATATTTTTATTTTAAGTTATTAAAAACGATATTCAAAATCTTTTTTTGAATTTTTCTTATATTAGACAGTTATTTGACTTATGGGGTATTTATATCTTAAAATATTAACAACACTATTCACGATTTTTCTAACTTTATAACCTCTCTGTATTTCCAAAACTATATTCGTTTGTCTCGATAAATCTTTTAACGATTTCAATTTTATAAATTTAAATAAATCATGTCGCTTTCCTTCAATTAATTTAAATAAAGGGATATAAGCAACGGCTTTAAACCCAAGATCCTGAAAAACTCTTTGTTCTTCAACTGAAATTACATCTACATTTATAATATCGAATTCTGATAAGTCATATAACACTTTAGACATGAGATTATATAGCTCTGAACTATTATTTGATTTAAAGTTTATATAAGCCGAAGAATCTTCTTTATTAATAGAAGCTACAACTTCACATTCCTCTGACTTAAAGCTTATGAGATTTTCGTTTATATCTAATCTCTCATATTCTCGAAAGCTATATTTAGGTGTAATTTTAAAATCTATTGTTTGTAGATTACTTTTTTTCTCTATTTTTAATAGACTAAGAACTGTCTTAGTTAGAAATTTTAATTCTGGAATTATTTTAGGCAATTTCCATTCTTTAAATAGATCTTTATCGTAAAATTGTTGAAAAAATGCATCTAATTGTGGATATAATACTTTAATAAATCCGGGCTCCCTCTTAGTTTTATCTTCTCCTATTTTGTGCATACTAGGAATAAATCCAGCATATCTACTACCCATTAAATCGCTTGCTGTATTTGCAGTTCTAGAGAACGCTCGAAGTATTGCATAGAACATCTCAACATTTTCAAATTTTGTAAATACTTTAGTTATTAGATTTTGGAAATTCTCAGGATTTACAATAAAACCTTTATGAATATTGTTAGTTCTAAATTTTTTACTTAATATTAAACCATGAGGGTAACACACTCTATTTTGAGGCTCGTATCTTACAAAATATCCCCCAATAATTTTATTATTAAATAGAATTACATTTGAGAGCGTAGTATCTTGGAGTGCGTAATTACATAATTCTTCTTTAGAACGAAAATCAAAATATGAACCATATTCTTCCTCATAAAATTTGAAAAATTCTTCAGTATCCTCCTTTTTAAACTCTCTTATTGTGAGGTCTTTAAACGTCATTTCTATTAAATGAGATTTAATTAATTTAAATTAAATAATTATGGGGGTCATTATCTATATAAATATTAATGTTTTTTTTATTCAAACATTATTAATACTTTGGTAAATCAATTTTCTTTTCGAATAATTTAAAAAAAGTTTTTCGATTGGGGTCAAAATTCAGTGATGGCGAGATGATTCTATCATAAATTGGTTCAAAATGTAGATTGTCAAGGATTTTTCAGTGGAATTACCGGTTTCCACAAAAATTTTCAGAGATAAAATGTCTAAAATAAGATGTATAAAATTACATAAAAGTCTCTTTAAAAGTGTAATATATCTTAATCATTATTATAAATTACATCATAAATAAAGGAATTATACTAATTATTTTAGACTTTAAATTTTATTTTAAACTTTTTCATTTTTTGGATCTAATATTTTAAAAAAAGTAAAAAGATATAGAAAAAAATTTAGATCTTATTTTTATAGTTTTAGGAAAAATTGCTTAAACTGAGTAATGATTTTTAATACAATTAACTTGAAGATGATATTATGGTTTTAGGATTAGGTTTAATAAGTTTGGATGATAAACTAGGTCCCATAATAGATTTCTAATATCCTAAACAATTGAATTTATCAACCGAGTTATTCAACAAGATTATAATGTCCCAAGCTTTTCGTAGTATTAATTATAAATATTTAAAAAGAAATTCAAGTTCAGAAAGGTCAAAAGGCTTTAAAATATAACCATCTGCTTGTGTTTCTTCCATCTTTTTTTCTACTTCGCCATTAGGGACAGCAGTTAAGTAATAAATTACTATATTTCTGTAATTTTCGTCAGATTTTAATATTTTACAGATTTCAAATCCGCTAATATCTGGTAACATTATATCTAGTAGAATTAATTTTGGTGAAATTAATTTTAATTCTTCAATTCCTTTAGAACCAGTTAGAACTCCTTTCAAACTATATCCTTTCCTTTTAAAAAACTTTTTTATTAGGGTAACTGTCGAAATATCATCTTCAATCAATAAAACGTCATATTTTTCAATAATTCCTTCAACATTATTAAATTTTTTAACGATTTTATCTTCTAATTGTTTGCTTTCCTCTAAAATATCACCTAGAATGGTTATGACTTCATCATTCAAGTCACCTGTGTAATCTTCAATTAACAATTGCAAATATCCTTTAATTGTTGTTAATCTTTCTTTTAATTCATGAGAAATACTAAAATCGACATCAGCATCGAGTTCCGTTAATATTCTGCTGAAAGGTTTTGATTTTTCTTTGATATAATAATCTACTCCTTCTCTTATCAGTTTAGAAAACGTAGAATAATTATGAACTGTAGCAAAAGCTTGCCATCTTGATTTTTTTTCCTTAGAAATATATACTGAAAGTCTCTCTTTATCAGTAAGAATACTTTTTTCTCCTTTTTTCCAGCGTTTAAATCCTTCTGTTATTTTTCCTCGCCAGATCGCCGATTTTCCAGTTTCTTTCTCATACTGTTCCATTTCCTTTGTTTTCTTAAAGTCATTGGAGATATAAATCACCTTAAAAAAAAGTACTATTAAAGTATTAATTCTAATTAAATAATATTACATTAAATAAAAATATAAATTTTAAAGATTTTTTTTACTAAATTTTAAATAATTGATCTATTTTTAATTAAGTAGTAAAAAAATATTTGATTAATAAGAAGAAATTTATCTATTTTATAACTGATGATAAAAAGTTTGGGATTAATGTCTAAAAATTTTACTGAAACGATTAAAGAGTTGGAGGAAAAATTAGGCGAATCCCTAGACTCATTATATTCATTTAATCTAAAATATAGAACTTCGCAAGATAAAATAGACAAATTATATAAAATAATTTTTTCTGCAAAAACACAGCTTTTAGAGCTCGTACATGCTTTGAACGATTTGCTTACCAAATTAGGTTTGTCAGTTCATAAAATTAATTTTGACGATGTCAAGAAGTTAGACATTGTAGAAATTCTATACTTAATTAACAACGCTTTCCGTCTTATAAACGCTAATAATAAATTTTGATCTGGTTCTACTGAAGCACAACTGGTTTTCTAAGAAAAGACAATTTAAATTTAAGACTATTTTTATTTTTTTTATTTTTACACATTATTCTAAACTTCAATGAACTTTTTTTAATAATAAAAGTATAAATTAAATAAATTAAAATTAAATAATTTCACCCTATTCTATTAATAATTAAATCTTGATAATTAGCTTTCTGAAAAAATTATGATAAAGAAATGGTATCATCAAAATTGGATTTTTGAGTGCCCAGATGCGGTAATGACTTGTTCTATTTTAAAATGCAATGAGGAAGCATTTATAATATTTGGAGGACACGATAAAACTCTATACTTCATGGATAATGAATTGGTGATACAGGATGATGTACTCTTTGATGGATGGGTTAGATGCAGCTATCCAATAGACTTAGATGGAGATAAATGCGATGAAATATTAGTTGGGACTGGTGACGGGCGTTTCGTGGTCTTAAAGATTTTCGACACTTCAGAAAACACTAAAAAATTAGAGGGTATCATGAATTATAGACTAAGTGGTATGATTAACTGTTGTACCGCAGGAGATTGGTCTGGTGATAATAATATCGAGTTAATGTTTGGGGGTGAAGATAAAACCTTAAGAGTATTTAAGAACGTTTTTTCTGATAAACCGTTCTTAACTTTTTATTATGATTCATGGGTAACCGCATGTTGTTTTGGATATTTAAAAATTCCCAAATTTGAAAAACCTGTTGCTTCATTACTAGTAGGTACAAAAAATGGTTTGCTCCAATTAATATATATGAAGAATGAAAACCCAGAAATTCTTTGGCAACAAAATGTTTATGCTGAAATTAATGATATTAAAATAGGCGATATAACAAATGATGGCTTAAACGAAATTATCGTAGCCTCAGACGATTCATATATAAAAATTTATGATTGTAAAGGAAAAAGAATTAAATTTATCTTTATTGAAGAACTCATTAAGGCTCAAAAAATAAAGGGTTCTAAATTTTTAAATCGCCCAAAATCACTCCTTATTGAAGATATTGATGGCGATAAGGCAAATGAAATTGTAGTTGGATGTGCCGACGGAACTTTAAGAATATTTCAAAATGTAAAGTTAAACTCAAAGGATATTAAGTTAAAATGGAAAACGACACCTAAACTTTTTTCTTCCATTAAAAAGATATGTGCTTGTATGAACAAGGAGCAAAAAGTAAAGAATATAATTTATGGAGGTTATGAACGAACTATTAGAAATATCTCTGACTTTGAATGGGAGAAAAAACCACTTCTTAAAATCCCTATAAAATTTAGAATTCCTCAAGTTTCTATAAAAGAGCAATCCAATGAATCCAAGGAAATTTTGAAAATTAAAAAAGTTCCAACAAACTTGAGAGGATTTATCAAAGAAATGCTTGATAAACAAGGATTTTATATGACCTTAGACTTGTTAATCAGCGATTTAATGGACAAGGGGTATACTCGAAAGGAAATCAATGAAGAATTAGAATTTTTAAAAAATAAAGGCGCTATGCGCTATGACAAAGTCGATATAGATGTCTGGTGTTTAGTGAATGAAGTGATTGATGAATTGATTAAAACTGAACCAATTAAATCAAAAATACCTCATAAAATCGAAGAAGGTACTACAGAAAAATCAGAAGAACCTGAAGCTTCAACCTCTGATAAAACGGAGGAAATAGATAGGATCATAATTAATATTTTAAAAGAACAGAAAACCATACCAACAAAAGAGGAGTTGGTTTCTTCAGTTGTTTCAAAAGGATATAATATAGATGCTATTAATCAAAGGATAAATGCTCTCAAAAATAAAAATAAAATCAAATTTTCAAGAAGCGATCCACGTGGATGGAGTATTGTAGATTAATGCTAGATACTAATATAATCTTTTAAATTCTCTTCAAAGGATTCAAATATTGTTAAGTTAGTGAAATCCCCATTATAATATTATTGAATAAATCTCTGAAGGATGGACTTTCGTTTACTAATTTATCTAAAAAAAATATTCTTTTATTGTATCTTTAAAAGGTTGAAATAAATTAATATCTGTAAAATCTTCATTTTTATATTTTTGAATGAAATTTTCTAAGATGGGGGTTGTTTTCAGCAAAAATTTCTGCACATTTTTATCTGGGTTTTTTTTTTTCTTTTCAATTAATCCATACATAATAATAGGTTCAACAGAATTAGCATCTTTACTTTTTATTTTTGAGAACTTAAAGACAAACAATATATTGCCACTTTCTAAATATTCTAAATTATTATTATTAAAGGCGCTCTTTGCAAATGTACTAATTGCCGATATAAACGCACCTCTTAGATCTTTCTTCTCACCTAAATCCTTTTGAGTTGGTAATTCTTTAAAGGTGTGACTTACTATGGTAAATCCACGAAGTATGAATCCAATTTCATAAATTAATTCTTTTATGGAATTTCACTTTTTTAGAATTTTAAATTATCAAAATATTTCTTAAGAAATAATAAAACAATATTTCTATTTAACTTTCATCAATATCAAGAAGGAATCTCTTCAATAAATTTCTATAATCCATATAATTCAAATTCAAAATCTACAGTTCGATATAATTCATTTGTAAAATCTAAATTAGTATATCTTTTAAGGAATAATTCTATTAAAGGTTCTACCTTTTTTAAAAAATATTTAACTTGTTTATCTTGTTTTTTCTTTTTTTCAACCAAAGCGTAAAAGATTAGGGGTTCTTTAGAAGGATTATCTTTTGTCTTAATTTCACTAATTTTAAAAATAAATAAAAAATTCCCTGATTCTAAATATTCTAAAGCATCATTATTATAAGTTTTAGAAACGAATAAATTTATTGCACTAAAAAAGGAGCCTCTTAAATCATTATGTGGTGCAATGTTTTTTTTACCAGGAATTTCTTTGAAATGGCGATTGACTATTATCGCCCCACGTAGCACAACACCTATCTCATATAGATCTTTCAATTCCTTTTCAGATATTCCTTATTGTTTAGAATAAAATTTTTATTTTTTTCATAGGTATATAACTATTTAGCAAACTTGTATTATAGATTTATTTCTTACGAAGTTTTCTCTTTAACCTTTTTATTACATCTTGAGTTTGAACAACATAAACAAATATTAATTCCATAGCACGTAATGCGGCGTTATGAAGCTTTTCTGACCATCCAGCAGTCGCATCGTCTACTACAAAGACATTATACCCTAAATCAGATGCAATTCTACTAGTATTCTCAACGCACATATGAGTAACAACTCCAGTTACAATTACAGTTTCTATTCCAAGGCTTTTTAATTGATGGTCAAGATCAGTAGAGGAGAAAGTACCACTAGTAGTTTTTAAAAGGACAACATCGTTTCCTTTTGGAGGCAATTCTGGGATAATTTCGGCATTTTGATCGTCTTTACTTGGAAAGATATATTCTCCTATTGTTTGCTCAGCATATTTATTGAGTGTGCGAATATGCATAGCGTAATCTTTTCGATCTGGTCTATTTGAAGCAAATTTTGTATAAAAAACTGGAAGGTCGTGTGCTTGAAAAAACTCAAGTAATTCTTTTATATTAGGTATAACTAAATTCTCTACTCTGTTTAAAAAATATTCAAGCATCCCTGGCGAAAATTTTTCAAATAGTTTAACTACTGGTGAATGTCCTTTGACCTGATAATCTTGCATATCGATTATAATTAATGCACAAGTTTGCGGATTAATAACGGGTTTTAAACCCCTTCTAACTTTCAAGAATAGGTCGATTTTTTCCTCGGTCATTTTAGGTTTTCCACGAATAATATCTTAATTTATAACTTCTATTAAACATATAAAATTTGATGATTTTAAAAATAATTCAAAATAAAACTTAAATTTATACAAACGATTAAGATGATTAGGAGAAATTTTATATTTTCATAAAAGAAATTATTAATAATAAAATAGTTTTGTTGATAAAAATATGGCAGTATTGATTTGGAGTCCATATGAAAGAGCCCTATGGGGTTTAGCAATAGGTATAGGAGTGATTTGTTCTGGATTTTATATCAATAGGGGAGTGAAAAGAGAAAATCGTTGGGAAAAAACCTTGATGACGGGATTTGGAATTTTTATTCTTTGTTTATCGCTAGCTAGAATATTTTATTTTCTTGGTGAAATGGAAATTATTGGAGCTTATAAAAACCAAGGATTCTATGGTGACTTCTCAAAAGTTTCTTCCAGTTATGAATTTTATAATAGGATGTATTACCTAGTAATAGATATAGGTTTAATCTTTTTTTTCTTCCTCTTTGAATTTTACATTAAACGAACAAAATTTCTTTTAACAATCGTAAATGTGGTTATTGCTGTAATTATTCAAATACTTCCATTTAATTCTGCATACATGCTACATAATTATATTTTTTTCCCTTTTAGTATGCTTATATTTATCATAATTTTTCTTTTATTAGCAAAAAATTCTCAGAGCGAGTTTAAGGCCGTAGCACCTCTAATCCTGTCTGGACTAATGATGGGTGCTTTAGCGGCAGTATATAGTGGACCAGAATTTAAGGAACTAGGGGTAATCCCATTAGTAATCCCGCCTATTCTTTTTATTTTTGGAACACTGCTTCTCATAGCACCAATAATAATTGATCCAAAGAATATCTCCGAATCTTTTATTTATGGGGTAATTGGATTTCTTATTTTTTTTGCTGGAATAATGACTATAGGATTCTTTTATGCAATAGCACTTGAATTGTTTATACCAATTGTGGTCGTAATTACGATTCTTATTTACTCCTTTTTGAAAATAATAAAGATGATGAGAATTGCTGAAGCTGATAGAATTAAAAATGATGTTCCCTCTGTAATAGGGATGTTCGCTCGACCTAAAAAGTTAACAGAAGAGGAGGTATCAATCTCCAAAGAAAAAAAAACATGTTTAGTTTGTAAAGGAAGATTGGTCAGAGCTATGTATATCTGCCCAGAATGCAGTACTTTCTATTGTAATAAATGTTCTGATGCATTGACGAATTTGGAAAATGCGTGTTGGGTATGTGGGACAGCCATTGATGAGTCAAAACCCGTTAAACCTTTCGAGCCAGAGATAAAGGAGAAGAAGGAAAAAGCTGATAAGTTAAAACAACAGAAAGGAAAATAAAGCATTCTAAAAAACTAAAGAATCGCCTACATATATTTTCTTAAATTGATTAGGAAATCTATTTTGGATTTATTTTTGATTTTTTTAAAATAAAAATCATCTCTTATACGGTAATTTCTTCAAATAATAAAAATTAAAACAACAAATGGATTACCTAAACTATGCAAGACCTTACTACGACCACAATATTAGAATTTCTAAATAAGGAAGGATTACCACTTGCTGGTGTTTCTCCTATTGAACCTTTATTAACCGACAAAAGGTATGAAGAAAACATTAAAACGATCTGCCCTGATGCAAAATGTGTAGTTGTGTTTGCTAATATTTTTCCTCAGTCAATTTTGGAGGCTTGTCCGGATAATGCTCGACCTGCTCGATTCGCCTTGCATGGTTTATACGCAGAAGGAGATGGATATTGCCTTAAAGTTGCCCGTCTTTTAGAAAAGCATGGTTATCGAGGAGTGATTATTCCAGCATATCTTCCCGTGGAAATGAGTTATGATACTCTTGGTTTTAAGGGAGATTTAAATTTAAAGAAAGCTGCTGCTGAAGCAGGATTAGGAAGTAGAGGAAAAAGTGATCTTCTTATTACAAAGGATTATGGTCCAAGAGTACGTTTGTTTGGTGTTATAACTGATGCAGATTTAGAACCGACTCTAAAAATTGAAGAAGACTATTGCACTAATTGCAATATTTGTATCAAATCATGCCCTTCTGGTGCGCTTTCAGAGTCAGGATGTGATGTAAAAAAATGTAGCCAATTCGCAATGAAACATGGCTTACCAAACATTCTGAACTTTATCAAATGCTTCGAAAGTGAAAGTTCAAGGGAAGGGATAATCAAGAAATTACGAAGTTTACAAGTATGGGACTTTTGGCAAGCTTTATCTCAGGGATCTTTCTATGAATGTTTTATGTGCATTAAGGTTTGTCCGGTAGGAAAAATAAAATTTAAAAATAAATAATATATAAAACGAGTTTTTACTTATTATCTCTTATTTCTTTAACAGCTTCAACTGTTTGTTTAAAGAAAACTGAAACCACATTATGATTAAACCAGCCTATAATGCCACAATCAGGCCCAACATATTTAAATCGATCACCATAAAGATTCAACGCTCTTGTTTAAAAAAAACTTATTTAATATTTCTTATTTTAGTTAATATGTCTGAAATAATTGAAAGATTTAACGATAAAATTAAGAATTTAGAAGAAACTCTACCAGATCTCAAAGAAGAGGCTAATTGCTCTGTCCTCACTTTAACGACTGTTCTTGAAATTCTTGGCCTACCAGAATTACAAAGCTTTTATTTAAATAATCTTGCTGTTCCACTTGCGGGAGGTTTTGGTGGTTTTAAGTCAGAAAAAGATTGGAATGGCCCATGTGGTGCTGTCTGTGGTGGATGTGCCGCTATAGGAATAATTATGGGGGGGCAAAAAAGACTTAAATTTAGCGATCATATGAAAGTTTATCAAAAAGTAACTAAATATGTTCATAACTTCGAAAAAGAATTTGGAAGCGTCGCTTGTAAAGATTTATGCGGAACAGATTTTAGCGATTTAGATTCTATTAATCTTTATATGGAAAATAAAATATGGGAAAAACAATGTTATAAATATGTGGTATTTGGCGTAGACCAAGTAAAAAAACTAACAAAGTTCGATCTAAAAAAGAAATGGCAATAAATTGCTATAATCTTATAAAAATTTTTTAAAATAAAAAGCCAAATACTAATATTTTTTTATTCTCTCAATAATTTTAATAAAACTCTAATTTTAAAATTAAAAATTTTTATACTAATAATGCCTAAATTTTATTATAATTATAATTTTAAAATCTAAAAAATTTTTAAATCACTATTAGAAAAGGGGTAAGAAGATGGCTCATGATGAAAGTCGTAAGTGTCCCTACTGTGGTGCGCTCCTGCAACACCCATATTGGCAACATATACAGTCAAACCACCCTGGAGAATATTCTAAAAACGAAACTTGGATACAGCTTTATAAGGATTATACATCCATGGGAATGGATGAGTCAATGTCTTTAATGGTCATCTCAGAATTATTTAACCAAGATATGGATGATGTAAAATCTTATCTAAAAGAGAATAAAATCTTATAATTTCATTTTTTAACTATTTCTATTAAAATTATAAATAAAAAGAATTGCTTTTCCTTTTCTTCCTTATATCTTTCCATAACTCTTTCTATGAGAGGATCTATATATGTTTAATAAGAATTTATATCGCTTAGATATAAATGAATGAAGGGATTCGGGCAACCATCTAGTTTGTGCTATAAAAATAACAAGATATAATAAACCAATTAAAATTTCTCTCATTCTCACTCGAGAATTTAGCTCACGAGAAAGCCATTTATACTCAAGTACGAAATTTCTTAATAAATCATCCGAGGCGATAGTAATTTCGTGTATAATTGTATTGTCTTTAGCTAAGTTAAAAAACCTTCTCAAAATTTCTATCCTTAAAGCAAGTCCATCCAGCGTTATAATTGAATTATATTTGTCTTTCACTAAAGATTATTAAGAAAAATGACAATAAAAATGCATAAGGAATGATTTTTAACTGAGAAATAAAAAAATTTTTTTTTTTTAATATTTTATCTTCGCTGTCCTTATTCTAACTTTAAAGTTAAAACTCATCTTCTTCGTCTTCCTTCAACAGACCTGATTGCCTTAACATATCTTCTATTGAATCTCTTGTTTTTATTACAGATTCATTCTCATGAAGATTTAGTTTTTCCAAGACATCATCAGAAAATTCCAGAAATTTCTTAATAGACGATGAAGAGAAATCCTTTATTTTTTCTTGGGTTTCTTGTACCCATTCTTTTCCACTCTCTCCGAAGGCGTTACCAACGAAGTCTACGAAAGCATTATTTATTTTATCTAAAAGTTTTTCTCCTTCTCCTTCTTCTTCACTCATTTTTAAAATCCTTATTTTGGAATTTTTAATTATTGTATTTTAAAGTAAATTCACCTTCTATTAATAATTTTATCAATCTCTTATAATCATAGTTTTTCTCTCAGTAGAACAATTAAGTATAAATATTTTTACTCATGAGTTATGATTAGAATGGAAAAAAAAGCTATTACTAAGGAAGATATTTTTTTAAAAGCAAGGATGATATCTGAGGGAGTAAATTTACAAATTTCGGAAGATCTATCACCTGAACAATATAGGAGCTGGATCTTAGGAAAGGCAGCTAATACTGAACAGGTCAAAATACCTGAAAAGCTTGATTTCGATGATCCTGAATCGATAATAGCCTTATTTGCAGAAGTTAATAAAACTGATATAAGTAGCGATTTTCGGCAAGAAATTATCTTTGATAACAATGGTTTACGAGCACCAGTTTATCCAAATAAGCGTTCACGATTGGATTTTCTTATTGAAGGAGAACATGTTACTGTATCCGAAGATGGAAAATCTTTAGTTACAGGGGAATTTCTGAAGCGCCTTGACTGGTTAGATGAGAAACTTTCAAATGGCTTGCCTGTTTCAACTGTTTTACCATCGATGTCTGCCGCAATTATTAACGTTGTTTTTAATCTTTCATGTATGAATTTTAATACAAATAGGGGCTGTCGGTACTGTAATCTCTTTGCTAATCCTATATCGCGAAAAATTTCAATGCTTCCACTGGATACTTTGAGATTATGGGCTAAGTATCAAGGTGAGGCAATTAAAATTGCCATTGATAATGGTTGGAGGGGCATTCTCGCGATAAGCGGCGGTGCATTTGCACCAGCTCAGAGGGGTGAGTATTTAGAGCGATTAACCCTTGTTTTAGATATTATCAAGGAGGCCGTTGGCGATAAGATGTATGAAACGCTTCCTAAAGTATATAACCATTATCCCCCTGAAGATTTCTCGGATATGTATAAATGGAAAGAAATGGGCATCAATGCAACTAGCTTTGACTTGGAAGTTATGGATGATGCCTATTTCGCTGCGATTTGTCCTGGAAAAGTAGCATATAAACCTCTTTCATACTTGAAGAAAGCACAAGAATATTCTGTCGAGGTATTCGGACCTCTATTAGGTACTATAAGTTGTGTTGTAATGGGTATAGAGCCCATGTCTTGCTTAGTTAAGGGTTTTGATGAGAGAATGTCAAAAGGAATTTTACCTTTCCCTCTTGTATTCCACCCGGAACCAGGATCTGCATTGGAAGGATTCCGTAATCCTACAGCAGAATGGATTGTTGAAGCTTCGGAAAAAATGGCGAACTCATTTATGAAATACTTGCTTAAGTGGCTTAAACCAGCGATGGACAGAGCCAAAGAGAAAGGAGGGGAGATCTATGAATTTTCCGCTGGTTCGACCCCGACTACAAGGTTATCAGTTGTATTTGACGAAATCGGAATCCGTTTGAACAAAATATTAGGCGGCAGGTCGATCTCAGAGCTTATGGAAGGGAAAAAGAAGAAATAGGTTGATATCCTTCATAAATTCACTTTCAATTAATAATTTTTTCAATCTTTTTTTTATATTTCTTATATGATTTTTTTCTTTTTCCATGATCTAAGATCTTCTTTTGAATATCCTAGGAGATCACAATAAATCTCTTCATTATTCGCACTATATTCTGGTCCTGATCTATCGACAGTTCCTTTCGTCTCTGAGAAATGTATAAGTGGCCCCGGGATTGAAGCTTTTTTCACACCCCATTTTGAAAAATCAAATTGATCGCATAACATACCCCTTGCTTTCAGTTGAGGATGTCCATGGACCTCGTCCATACTTAAAACCTTTCCACAGGGAATCCTTGCAGACTCTAATTTTTCAATCGCTTCCTCTCTTGTGACTGATTGAGTCCATTCTTCAATTAACTCATCTAATTCATGAATATAATCAAATCTTTTTATTGGATTATCAAAGCGAGGATCTTTTACCAATTCTGGTATAGTTAAAACTTCAATACACAAACGAGAGAATTGCCTTTCTGTCAAAGTCGTCATGGCAATCATTCCATTTTTCGTACGATATTGATTATAAATAGGCAAAAATTTGGACCCTACATCAAGTTTATTTGCCATTGATACAAACTCTCTCGCTTGAGCTCGCATATTCATTGCAAATAAAATGTCAAGCATCGAAATATCTATGAATTGCCCCTTTCCTGTTTTTTCCCGATAATACAGAGCTTGAGAGATACCAAGTGCAGCAATGTGCCCAGCAGAATAATCTGCGATTGGTAATTTAGGCGGTCCTTCCTTCAATTCTAAGCAATCAAGAATTCCAGATTCCGCTTGGATAATTATATCAAAAGAAGTCTTTTTGGTATAGCGCGTTAGGCCTTCATTTCCATAACCAGAAATTTTTGCATAAATTAATCCTGGATTGATTTGTTTTAAAACATTGTAACCTAAGCCCCATTTTTCCATAGTTCCAGCAACAAAATTCTCAATAATAACATCAGATTTCTCTATTAGTTTTTTAAAGATTTCTTTAGATTCTTCTTTCCTTAAATCTAGAGAAATAGATTTTTTCCCCCGATTAAGAATCGAAAATAAAGGAAAGATAGTTTTTTCAAACATAATAAAAAGTCGAAAAGCTTCTCCAAAAGGAGGGCTTTCAACCTTAATTACTTCAGCTCCTTGGTCAGCGAAAAAGATACTCGTCCAAGGACCAGATAAAAATTGAGAGCAATCAAGTATCCTTAACCCTTCAAATATCTTAACCATGTATAAAAAAATTCAGAATAATTAAATAAGTTGTTGAGAGAATATTAAAAGGAAATAATCTCTTAAATATTCTCTATGATTATAAAAATATATTATTAAAATATAGAAAATGTGAAGTTTTGAAATCATGAGTGATGAGAGAAAGAAACTTTGGGAACCTTCAGAAGATTGGCTAAAAAATGTTGAAGCAACCCGTTTTATTGAATTTGTTAATAAGAATTATGGTGCAAATATTACTGGAGGTAAAGAGCTATATAGGTGGTCTGTTGAAAAGATTCCGGATTTTTGGGCAGCAATGTGGGATTTCGCTGGAATTATTGCCTCAAAAAAATATGATAAGGTAGTTGAGGACTTAAATGTTTTTCCTGGAACTAAGTGGTTTCCCGGAGCATTATTAAATTTTGCTGAAAATTTACTGAAATATAAAGATGACAAGTTAGCTTTTGATTTTCAAGGTGAAACAAAAGTATCAAAGCAGATGACCTACGCTGAATTAAATAAAACAGTTGCTCGTCTAGCAAAATCTCTTAAAGAAATTGGAGTTAAAGTTGAAGATCGAGTAGTATCCTATATTCCCAACTTAATCGAAACTCCAGTTGCGATGCTTGCAGGTGCAGCAATTGGAGCAACTTGGGCATCTTGTGGAGCAGAGCTCCAACCAAGCGCAGTCATAGATAGGTTTGGTCAAATTGAACCCAAAGTACTGTTTACCGTTGATGGGTATTTCTATAGAGATAAGGTTTTTGATATTCGAGAGAATGCAAAGGCTGTTGTTGAAGCGATTCCTTCTATAGAAAAGGTAATTGTTGTTACTTATGTATCTGATGGTAAATGTGATGTCAGTGGTATTCCTAAAGCTGTGAATTGGGAAGACTTTATTTCTAAAGATGAAGATCCACCACTTGAATTTGAGCAATTGCCTTTTAACCATCCTATTTATGTAATGTTCTCCTCAGGAACAACAGGAAAGCCGAAGTGTATGGTACAAAGCGCTGGTGGAGTATTAATCAATCATTTAAAGGAACTTATTCTTTCCACTGATTGTAAAAGAAGTGATGTACTGAATTATATTACAGCACCTTCTTGGATGATGTGGAATTGGCTTATTAGTGGACTGGCAGTTGGTTGTACTATATTTCTTTATGACGGTAATCCATTATATCCAGATCCATTAAGATTTTTTGAATTAATAGAAAAACATAAAATCTCGATATTTGGCACTAGTGCTGCGTATATTCATTATTTAATGGGGCTTGGTGTTAAACCTGCCGAGAAATACGATCTAAGTGCGTTAAGAGAAATCTCGCAAACAGCATCTACTCTTTCTCCGGAAGGATTTGAATACGTGTATCGAGAAATCAAGAAAGATTTATTCTTTAATTCGATCAGCGGGGGTACGGATATTAACGGTTGTTTTGCTGGTGCAATCCCTATATTGCCTGTATATTCTGGTGAATTACAGGGACGTGCTTTAGCTATGAAGGTTGAGTCATATAATGATAACGGAGATATTGTAGAGAATGAACAAGGTGAGCTTGTATGTGAAGCTCCCGCACCTTCAATGCCTATATATTTCTGGGAAGATGATGACAATATGACAAAATATAAAGCGGCTTATTTTGATTTTTTTAAACCTATGGGTAAAAATATATGGAGACATGGCGATTACATAGTCATTCATAGCGACACAGGAGGTATTACTTTTTGGGGAAGATCAGATGCGGTTTTAAAACCAAGTGGCGTCCGAATTGGGACAGCAGAGATTTATAACGTTATAGAACAACTTCCTGAGGTCTCTGATTCATTGGTAATCGGGCAAAAATTTCAAGGTGATATCAGAATCATAATGTTTGTGCTTCTGAATGAAGGTTATGAGTTAAATGATGATTTAAAAGTGAAAATAAGACAAACTTTAAGAGAAAAAACGTCTCCACGACATGTACCTAAGTTAATCTTTCAAGCCCCTCCAGATGGTATTCCATACACGTTCAGCAACAAAAAGGTCGAAATTGCGGTCACTAAAATCATTCACGGAATGTCTGTTGCCAATCGAGGTGCTTTAAGAAACCCGGATTCACTGGATTTCTACATGGAAATGAAGGATAAGCTTCAATAATTTTTTTTTTCTTTTTTTTTTCTTGATAATTCATATGAAGCGACTGTTAAAACTAATTTTAGATTCTTTTTCTTTATCATGTTTTATTCACCTCACAAAAAATCTTTTATTTTCGATAACCATAAGTATACATGTCAAAAACACTTAACTTCAAACTGGTATGATAAATATGGTTTATAATAAGATATTATTAGCGACCGATGGTTCTACCCATGCTGAAAATGCTGCCAAAAAAACTGTAGAGTTACAGAAGATTTGGAATAGCAAGATCTTAATAATTCATTCAGTTAAAGATAACCGAACTCCCAAAGAGCTATATGCGAATGTAGACGTGTTATATAGAAAATATACCATCATAGAGGATGTATATATAGATGCAGGAACAGAATTACTAAAAAGAACAAAAAGAATGTTTGGAAAAAATCAAGATTCCGTTGAATATCGTTTAATCGAAAACGAGACACCTAGTACATGCATTTTACGAGTTGTGAAGGAGGAAAATATAGATCTTGTCGTTTTAGGCAGTCGAGGTATACATTCTAAAATAAAAAAGACCTTCCTTGGAACAGTATCAACTAATGTTGCTAAAAAAGTTGATTGTGATTTATTGATTGTGAGATGAACAAACTTTCAGCATTTATTTCGGATATTCATATTTCTTTTTCTTATTATATTAACATCTTTCTAAACAAATAAATAGCCCACCCAAATGCCTCCCGCTCCCACTTAAGATAAAGATTTTTCTCTTTATTTAGTTTGGCTAAAAACTCAGGAAGGTCGAGTTCTTCCGGATGTAATTGAGCATATTTGTCCATTGCATACCACTGGAGACCGAGATATCTATCCCACTCATCATGGGTGCTCACGAAAGTGTACAGCAGTTTTAGACCGAGATTCTCTCCAATTTGCACGTTCCCGGCGTGATTGCTGAACATCTCATATTTTATTTCCGAGAGATCGAAATACTCTTTTGGTGGCTTGCTGATCCAAAATGGTTCTCCCACAACGACGAGTCCGTTGCGCTTTGTTTGGCTCATCAAATATTTAAGCGTGCCCTCATGTCCGTTATAAATCCAACTGGCACCTAAACAACATGTGAGGTCAAAGCTCTCTGGTGTATCGGGCTTATAATTGGCACCGTCCATTTCAATTAGTTTTAAATCGGCATTCGGGACACGCTCTTTCGCTTTTCTTTTAGCATCACCGAGATAGTAGGGCGAGATATCAACGCCTATTGCGGATACATTATACTTTTCGACGAGCCGAATCAGAAATTCTCCTTTACCGGTGGCGATTTCTAACACTTTTGAACCTGATTTTAACGCCAAGAGGGTGATAAGCTCGTTTAATTTTTCAATGCTCATAGGATTGCATATGAGATGATCCTTGTGCGTAACATCGTAATATTTCCAAAAATCCATAGTTATCAATTTTGTAATGTTTAGGACACCTCTTTAAGTTTTTGAATTTCTTCATCGAGAATTATGATGAAACGTTCTAAGAAATGGCGATTTTTTTATTTATATATGTTTTAAAAAATAAGTGACAGCTATAAAAAGGATACTACGCAAATCTAATATAATAGGAAATAGTGGATAAATTTAACATTTCTCGACGCTATGATTGATGAATTAATTTTTGATGTATATATCAGTATTTTTTATTCAATTGGAGCAATTAACCTTACACTAGTAACTATTAAACGGAAAGATTTACTTAAATATTTGCCAGCTTATATATTACATGCAGTTGGCTATATATTTTATACTTTACATCATATTGATTATACTTATCGTTTGATTGCAAATATTTTTTTTCTATTTACAGCAGTTTTTGCTTTTATTGCCATTTATATTGAATATCGGTTAACATTTACAAAAATTAAAACAAATCAACCGAACTCTGGTTTTAATTTAATTTTTGTAAGTTTGAATTTGATAGTCTCTATTATAATTGGTTTACAAATTGTTATTATCTTAATCTTACTAATTTCAATTGTAATGATGGGCCGGATCTTTTTGGTTAAGAGAGCCCCAACATATTTAGCCCTAATTCTAATTCCTTCCTTCTCTCTATTAGCAATATTTTCTGCTATTATTAATGAAATGAATATATATGGTTCATGGGAATTGAGTTATGTTATTACATTAATACTCACTTCTGTTATTTTACTAACGCCGGTAATTGCATATGCTGAAGATAGATTAATAAAATCAGAGAAAAAACATAGAGAAGCATATATCACAGCTGAATTTTATAAAAATTTACTTGCTCATGATATTAGAAACATCTTGCAAACTATTGGTTCATCTTATGAACTTATTAAATTATTACCAACACAAAATAATAATAATGAAGAAGTTATGAAATACCTACAAATCATTAATGAGCAGATTATACGAGGGGCAAATTTAGTTTCTAATGTTCATAAATTATCTCAGTTTTCTGAAGCTATAGTTGAACCAAAATCTACTGAAGTTTTAGAAATTTTAAAAAAATCAATAAATTTTGTCAAAAATAGTTTTTCCGAAAAAAATATCATAATAGAACTGTATTCTGAATATGATGTAGTTAATGTTGGAGCAAATGATTTAATTCTTGATGTATTTGAAAACATTCTAATCAATGCAGTAAAGCATAATAAAAATCAAAAAATAGAGATTCAGATATATATTTCAAGAATTCTTGAAAACAGTGAGCGATTCATAAAAATAGAATTTAAAGATAATGGTAAGGGAGTTCCCGATGATTTAAAAGAACAAATATTTATGAGTAATATAAATTCTTTTGCTGAAAGCAAAGGTTTAGGGTTAGGGTTGCTATTGGTTAATAAAATTATTCATAGTTATAATGGAAGAATTTGGGTTGAAGATAGAATTAAGGGAAATTACTCTCATGGATGTAATTTTGTGATTCTAATACCAGAAGCAACTTCTTAAAATCATTAGAAAAATATTCTTATGACAAAATCTTAATTAATTGATTGAATTTAATTATTATTTATGGATATTATTCTATTTGATTTGTATGAATAAAAAGTTGAAAATTTGGATCAAGCGAATATTAAAAGGCATTCTAGTAGGTTTTATCTCATTGCTTATCATCTTGGGAAGTTTGTCATTATGGTGGGTTATTCGTCCTAATACTGCTCGGATTAACAGCCATTTAGATTTTACTAAATGGACTGCAGTTTCTAATGGACGCCATAACGCTAACACAGATTTGATCTTATGGAAGGGTCACTATTATTTTATATATGCTAATCAACCAGGAAATCAAGGATCTGATACTACTTTCTTATCTCTAAATCGAGGGAAAAATTTACATAATTTAAGAGAAATTCTAACTCTTAATGTTCCTGGAGAAGATATCCGTGATCCAAAATTCGCGATTATACAAGACAAGTTATTTGTTTTTTACTTAAAAAACAAAGGATTTATCGCGGATCCATATGGTACAGCTTATGTATACACAACTGATGGCAAAAAATTTAGCGATCCTGAGGATGTTAAGGGATTTGATGATTGGTTATTTTGGCGTCCAAAAACTCTAGACAATATCACATGGTATTGTACTGCTTCCTCAGCTCCTCAAACAAAATGCATTTTGCTCAAATCAACTGATGGATTCAATTGGGAAAAAGTTTCTTCAATTGCTGAGGGAACTGGGCTTGCTGAGATAGAATTACTGTTTTTATCAGATAAACGTATGCTTATTTCAATCCGAGATGAAGTAGATCATGATACTGTTTTAGGGCGGACCACCGCAGGAACAGGGCTTGGTATCTCAAAACCTCCTTATAAGGAGTGGAAAGGAACCGTTGATGCCCTCACTAAACTTGATGGACCTGTACTCTTCAAGATAACTGACTCTTCTAATAACTCGCGCTATTTTGCTGTGGGGCGGTTCCAACCAGATAGGGATATCTTTTTTACAGCCTCCGGTAGTGTATTCAGTAGGAAACGAACCTCATTATTTGAGTTTATAAATCTTGATAAATCTCCAGAGCTTAGATATATCTCCGATCTTCCGAGTTCAGGTGATACTGCTTATGGAGGGGTCATAGTGGAAGGTAATCACGTATATATAAGTTATTATTCTTCCCCTCCCGATAGGGATTATGGATGGCTTATGGGGATGTTATTACCTTCAGATATTTTTATGATAGATTTGTCTATCTCAAGTTTATTAAAAGCTGCAGACCATCCTCTTGAGCCCGCTATTACACTACCTTGGGATAATTATATTGTTGTATCTTTAGCCGTTGCTGTGATTATAATAGGTATATATTTACGAATTCGAAAGATTAAAAGACGAGAAGAAAGTGAAGAAAACACCCAATAATATTTCTTAGTAATTTCCTCATCTAATTTATGGTTTTAATGTATAGCTAAATATGAGCTAAGTATAATAAAAAGTTTTAATTATGGGATTATCTTATATTTTTAAAATGATTTACATATTTAAATTTCAACAAAACTTAAGAAAAAGGTATTAGTATGTCAGATAGTAATGAAATATTAAAAAAAATTGATGATGTAAAAAATAAATATGCCGAAGAGGAAGCCGAAATTCAAAAAACTATTTCCAATGAGTTCGATTCAGTGCTTAATGAAATATATTCTAAATATGAGACGGATTATCGAGAAATGGGGAAAGCCAAGGAAGTTAAAAAAGATTTAAAGAGGCGTATTTCAGAGTTAAAATATATTCTAAAGCTCTTTAATAAAGAAATAAAAATTCTTACGAGGAATAAAAAAAAGCAATTAAATCTGAAGCTGAAAGTGTTGAAAAAAGAAAGAGATGAAGAAATAGATAAACTCAAGGAGTCGTTAGATCAACAAAAATTAGAATAAATAAATTCAAAATCTTATTTTCCTTTTATAAACTAAACAGAATTAAATTTAATTATAGCTATTTCTATTGTCAAATGCTTTTTTGCCCTAATTGTGGAACACGAAACAGAACTACTTATAATTACTGTCATAGATGTGGAACGAAAATAAAGTTCACAATTAAAGATATCAAACCTATAAAGAAGGAAATTAAAGAATTTAAGATTAATGATTATATAACCTTGAAACTTGAGAGAAATAAAACGGTAATTTACGTAAAAAATAAAAAATTTCTACAATGTAAATATTTGTTAATAGATATTCCAATAGGAGAATTTAAAGATTTCGATAAAGTTAGTTCAATTGATGATGTCAGCGAAAGACTCAATCATTCCTTAGAAAAAAATATAAATACTGAGCTTTTAGAACCTGAAATTGAATTCTGGGGCCATTGTTCTAATATGCAAGCTTGGGCTGAAAATTTATATGATACACGGCTACTTCATAGTAATTTAGCTTTTCCACTTCTCAAAAAATTAACTGATATTGGAGATCCTAATGCAAAAAGAGTTTTTAAAGATGAAATTGTTGAAAGGCTTATGAGTGGATCTAGTAGCGTTTATCAATATTTAATTCAAAAAAATTATCTTGAATATTTTAATAATGAGGAAATTGAGCTCTTAATGGAAAAGTTCTTTGAACAAATAGAGATGAAATTTAAAAAGAAATTTGATGATATTCTTGATGAAAATGATATGAATTCACTTCTGGATGTAATTAAGTTCAATTTAGATGAAGCAAAGATATTTTTGACCAATGAAATAAGTCCTGTTGATGTTGTTAAAAAAGATACTCAAATGGGATTCATGTATGAAAAGGATAGAATTATCTCCTTAGGATTTAATAGATGTGGTTTAAAATTAGTACCCTTCTCGATAGGAAACTTTGGAAACTTAAAGGAGCTCTACATGACTGAAAATAAATTAAATTCACTTCCAGAATCAATAGGCGATTTGATAAATCTTGAAAAATTAGATTTGAGTGATAATTATTTAATTAACGTTCCAAATGAGATTGGGAACCTTATAAATCTCAAAGAATTGTATATAAATCATAATATTATTCAAGTTTTACCAGAATCAATTTTAAAATTAAAAAAGTTAGAGATTCTATCAATATGGGGGAATCAGTTAATAAAATTACCAAAAAATATGAATGAAATGACATCATTGAGAGTTTTAGGCTTAAGTTTTAATCAATTAAAGCAATTTCCCGAGTTTTCATATAATTTTGAATCTCTTGAAATTTTGGATCTAAGCAATAACCAATTGAGTATCTTACCTGAAAATTTTGAACATTTAACATCATTAAAAGCATTATGGTTAAACAATAATCCAATAAAGAGACTTCCTCAATCATTATTAAACCTTGAATCTTTAAAAGATTTGTATATTGTAAATACTCCCGTAGTTTTTAAGCCAGATATTAAAACTGAAAAAATCTTTAATGATTTTGAAAGACGTGATGTGAATATTTGGAAATAAACTACTTTATAATCTATAAGAAAAATGCTTATAAATTTTTAAAAAAACTAGAAATATAAGATATTTTGAATGGTGAATCTAAATGACTGGTTGTAATGAGTTAAAAAAAGGAGATGTTATTACTTGCGAAGATTGTGGGCTTGAACTAACAGTTACTAAAGCATGTGATTGTAGTACGGGGGAAGGTAGTTGTTCCGCCGAAGGTTTTTCTTGCTGTGGAGATGAAATGAAAAAGAAATAATGAAATCTAACTTCTTTTTTTTTTTTAATTAGATATCTCAAAATGTTCATAATATTTTACCAGATGTTCCTCCTGAAGATATCGTGGCATTTATTTGAAGAAATTCATGAATATAATGAAAATTTAAAAAAAAGTAAGGTTAGATAACAATTGCATAAAAAGATCTTTATTAATTCTTATTTACTTCTTATGTTAAATTATTATATTTTGTAGAGTTATAACCATAAATTAAATTAGTAGCGAAAATTTCGATAAGAATTTAATTGTGGAGGGGCTGCTTCTGTAATGACAACATTATTCGCTTGCGGTCCTTTTTGACCTTCAACAACTTCAAATTCTACCTTGTCATTTTCATGTAGAGTCTTATATTTATCATCATCACCACTAATTGCGGAAAAATGAACAAAAACATCTCCTCCTTCATCGGAGGTTATAAAACCATAGCCTTTACGGCTATTAAACCATTTTACTATTCCATTTGTCAATTTTAAAACCAAATTTCTCTTTTATAAAAAATTTTTTTAGTTCAATTAGAACTGTTTAAGAAAATAATGCAAGAGTAATAAACTTTAATTTTTTCTGAATGTTGGAAAAAGTTTGAATTCAGTGAATAAAAAAAATTTATTTGGTTTTTTTTTAAAAGAATCTATCTTAAAATTATAAAGTATATAAGGAAATCATCATTTTCTTATTAGATTATAAATAAATATTTCAAATTTAATTTTATTTTTAAAATTACAATTCGCAAATTGCGAATTTCTATTTGAAAGATGTTTTCGATTGTTTAGTACAAAACTCAAGTATTTATAAATAGAATTTTGATATATTTTGTTAATCGGAATTATATTATTAATGAAGAGATCATTTAGAGTAAATTAACTATGCCAAAAAAGAAAAAAAGTAATCGAAAGAAACGTGGAAGAAGTCCTGGATCATATCAAGCACCAGAAATAAGTCGTGTAAGATTGCCATATAGAAATAATGGTGAGATGTTTGCGAGAGTTGTAGATATTTATGGTCAAGAAAGAATGGGTGTTTTTTGTGAAGATGGAAAGCATAGAGTAGGAAGGATTAGAGGCAAAATTAAAAAGAGAGTATGGATAAGAAAAGGAGATTTAATTATAGTCAATCCTTGGGAATTTGAAACAGAAATTAAAGGTAAAAAAGAGAAATGTGAAATTTCATGGAGATATTTAAAACATGAAGTCTCATGGATAATTCGTAATAATAAACTTCCTGAAATATTAGATTTAAATAATATTTCCGTCTGAAAGATTTCTTTTTAATTAGTATACGAAGTTTTAAAGAAATATTCCCCGGAATTAATCTTTAAACATAAAGTCTTATTTTCAAAACTTAAGATTTTAATTTCCTTAGATTCCTGAATAGATATTTCATTCTCATAAGCAGTTTCTGCACTTTCAGCAGGTAAACACACAGTAGCAGTTGTATTAGCCGGAATTGAAACTTCAAGATTGAAAATCCCATTATCTATATTCCAATTTACTTTAATTTTACCATGAATAGATTCATATAAACCTTTAACCCATGTTAATGGGTATCCTGGCATAGGTTTGATTATAATATGCTTATATCCAGGTTGGTTCTCATCAAGGTTAATCCCTAGGATAACTCTATAAATCCATTCGCCAACTGATCCTATTGAATAATGATTAAACGAATTCATAATTGGATTATAGAAGCCACGTCCTTTTATATAACTGTCCCAATGCTCCCACATAGTAGTGGCACCTTGATCAATCATAAAAAACCATGATGGAATCCGTCTGCTAAACAGCAAATCATAAGCAATTTCATTTTGACCTGCTCTAACTAATTCAAGCATCATAGGAAGTGTTGTCATGAAACCTGTGGATATTCTGCCATCATATTTTTCAATTGCTTTAATTAATTTATTTATTACCTTAGGACGCATTGATGGGGAGATTATATTAAAATGAAGCGTTAAAGCATATCCTGCCTGAGTGTTCCCAATCAAACTACTATCTTCTCGAAAATATCTTTTAACGAATTTCTGTTTGATATTTTCTACTAGGTTCGTGTATTTCTGTTCATCTTCTTTAAAATCTAAGACTCGTGCCATTTTAGATAAAATGGCAACAGAATTAGCATAATATGCTGTCGCAAAAATACGAAATGGGATTGTTCCTCCCGTTCTAGGATAGCCTTCAGAGATAATTGTATTACCATTTAACCAATCTCCATAATGGTTTCCAGTATATTTTAACCAAAGAAAGTTCTTATTTTTAGATCGGATTAAGTCTACGAATTTTTTTGCCGAGTTATAATGCTTCTCAATTAGTTGTTTATCATTATAATTGAGGTATGTTTTCCAAGGTAAAATTAAACCACAATCGGCCCAAGCGGCAGCAGTAAATTGTACTTCGCTCATTTCTCTATAAACCGGTGGATAAGGGACGTATATTGGATATAACCCATCTTCTCGTTGAGCATCTCTAATATCTTCTATCCATTTAGTATAAAATGCTGCCATATTCATATTAAAAATGGAAGTTTGGCAGAATACTTGGGCATCCCCCATCCAACCCATTCTTTCATCTCTCTGTGGGCAATCTGTTGGAACGCTAATTAAATTATCTATTTGAGTCCATAAAATATTTTCCCATAATTTATTAAGTGTTGGATCTGAAGATTCAAATTCTCCTACTATTGGACAATCAGAACTGATAACACACCCCGTAAGAAAGTCAAGACTTGGGGTAACACCCGATTTTAAACCAGTAACTTCAACATATTGAAATCCATGATAAGTGAAATGTGGTTGATATTCCCTTTCATTATTATTCTTAAGGATGTATTTATCAGTAGCCTTTGCCTCTCTTAGATTTCTTACATATAATCTACCACTAGTCCTTAACCATTCACCATGTCTTATTGTAATAGTAGAATTAGGATCTACTAATGTCTCATTTACTCGAATCTTACACCATCCTTGGATATTCTGTCCTAAATTAAAAATAAAAACGCCCGTTTTAATCTCATTTACAGAAACTGGGGCTATTTCCCTAACTATTCTTATCGGTTCATTCATTTGAGCAACTAATTGTGCTTCAATCCCATCATCAATAGTAACATTAGTCCATTTAGAATCATCAAAACCTGGAGAATCCCAGCCCTGTTGTTCTTTATGACTATCAAAAATCTCCCCAATGAAGTGATCGGACATACGAATTGGGCCATCATCAGTTATTTTCCAACTTGAATCTGTTACAACCTCTTTTGAAGAATTATCTTCAAAGATTATATTCATATGAAGAATTAAACGGAGATCCTCTCCATATACTTTATGAGGGACATCGCTTCCTGGACCCATATTGCCTCTATACCATCCATCTCCGAGAATAGCACCAATTGCATTAACACCCTTGAGTAATAAGTCGGTTATATCATAGGCTTGATATTGGATTCTTTTTGTATAATCAGTCCACTCTGGGGCGAGGATATAATCGCCAACACGTTTGCTGTTTAAATATAACTCATAATGTCCCAAAGCAGAGACATAAATGTAAGCATATTTTATCTTCTTAGTAATCTCGAACGATTTGCGAAGCATTGGTGAAGGAAAATAATCCCTTTTACGATTTTCAATATCAATATGTTGAGTTATAGGAGGTAATCCAATCCATTTTGCATTCCAATCTGAGTTTTTCAACAAACCCATAGTCCAAATTGCTGAATTACTCCATTCTGACTCAATATCATCCTTATCCCATACTTTAACCTTCCAATAACAATGCATTTTGGATTTAAGAGGCTTCCCAGCATAAACAATTTGGATGGATTCATCTGAGTTGATCTTACCTGTATCCCATAGGTCTCCTTTTGCTTTCTCTATAAGATCTTTGTTACTGGCAACGATAATTCTATAAGACGTCTGATATTGCCCTCGTTCATCAGATTCCAGAATCCAGCTCAATCGTGGATTTATGGAATCTATTCCTAATGGACTTACGAGGTACTCACACCTTAAATTATTTATAACTAAAGATTTGCTCATTTTTTTCATTCCAATTTTCTTAATTTATTAGAAAATTTTTATGTTTATAATTATTGTTAAAAGTAATGAGAGAATTTGATTATGAAATTCAACCTATAGCGTTAACAACAGTTAAAGTTACCGATAATTTCTGGAAGTATCGAATTGAAACCAACCGTAAAGTAACAATTCCATATGCGCTTAAGAAATGTGAAGAAACGCATCGTATCGATAATTTTTCAAAAGCAGGAGGATTGATCGATGATGATATCAAACCAAATAATCCTTATGATGATTCCGATGTGTTTAAAATTATTGAAGGTGCTGCATATTCTTTAAGTGTGATACCGGATCCTCAGCTCGAGAAATATATTGATGAAATCATAGGAAAAATTGCTGCAGCACAGGAGGAGGATGGGTATCTTTTTACAACGAGAACAATAAATCCAAGAAGACCACATTTATTTGCAGGAAGAAAACGATGGAAAAAAGTTGCGACCACTAGTCATGAATTATATAATATGGGACATCTATATGAAAGTGCTGTTGCTTATTATCAGGCGACAGGTAAACGTGTGTTATTGGATGTTGCAATTAGAAATGCTGAACTGATTGATAAAGTATTCGGCCCCGGAAAAAATGAAAGTGCACCTGGGCATCAAGAAATTGAGATTGGTTTGATTCGACTATATCGCACGATTGGTGATGAAAAATATTTAAAACTAGCAAAATTTTTCCTTGATGTCCGTGGACCTAATGGTTATGAATATAACCAAACACACAAGAAAGTTATTGAACAAGATGAAGCAGTTGGGCATGCTGTTCGTGCGACATATATGTATTCTGGTATGACGGATGTCGCCGCACTTACAAATAATAAAGATTATATTAAAGCAATTGATCGTTTATGGGATAATGTTGTCTCAAAAAAATTATCCATTACAGGTGGTATCGGAGCTAAACCTCAATTTGAAGCTTTAGGAAATAATTATGAGCTTCCAAATATGGCAACATACAATGAAACTTGTGCTGCCATAGGTAACGTTTACTGGAATCATAGACTTTTCTTATTACATGGAGATGGGAAATATCTTGATATAATAGAACGAACATTATTTAATGGGCTTCTCTCGGGTATTTCATTGGAGGGGAATTCTTTTTTTTACCCTAATCCGCTCGCATCAGATGGACAATATAGCCGTAGTCCTTGGTTCGATACGGCGTGCTGTCCCTCAAATTTAACACGATTTATGGCATCAATTCCAAGTTATATATATGCTCAAAAAGATAAGATTTTATATGTAAATCTTTTTATTGGGAGTAGTGCCACAGTTTTTATAGATGAAAAACCAGTAGTAATCACTCAAGAGACAGAATATCCTTGGAAGGGTATAGTAAAAATCATAATTAACGTTCAGGAAAGTAGCGATTTTACGATTGCTATCCGAATTCCAGGTTGGACCCAGAACCGCTCTGTACCAAGCGACTTGTATCATTATCTGAATAAAAGCAATGAAGAAGTGAACTTTGAAGTTAATAATAATTCAATTGATTTTAGTAATGAAAAAGGTTTTGCATGTATTCGGCGCACATGGAGAGATGGAGATATTATTGAATTCAACATGCCGATGCCCATCAGACGTGTGGTTGCACATGAAAAAGGTAAAAATAATCTAGGAAGGGTTGCAATTGAACGTGGGCCGATTGTGTATTGTGTTGAAGGGATTGATAATAAAGTAGATCATGTGTCAAATCTTTTTCTAGATGATGCTGCTAATCTTACATCTGTTTATCATAAAGATATGCTTAATGGAATCGTTGTTATTACAGGTGCTATTCATTACCTTAAAAAAGGTAAAAACGAAAAAATCGAAAAGGACTTTCTAGCCATTCCATATTATGCTTGGGCTCATCGTGGAAAGGGTGAAATGACGGTATGGCTGATACGAGATCTAGAGGCTTACAAATCATCCAAGCTCGCATCCAAATACCATTCCGCATAACTTTTTAAGCAGAATATTTAATCCTAACCTTATTTATATAGTTATACTTGTAGGAGTAACTTTTTTATAAGGCCCGCTAGTATTATTTGGAAATCCTGGATTTAATTTAATAATTGCGGCAAGATGAAAGACTGCCCAGGCTCCACACATATCACAATTTACATCGTTTCCATAACAGCAAAATGGGCGCTCAAAACCCTTCTCTCCAAGATACATAGGAACCATATAATTCAATACAGGACAATTATTTGTTATTTCTAAGGCGTTCTGAGATAGCATAAGATCTAGAACCATAGAGTTGTTTAAAATATATTTAGGATATTCTTTCTTTAGAGCCATAATGTTTTTTATTACTTTATCTCGTTCTTCTAAATCTTTCCAGCCCAATCCAGTTGTATCATTCTTTTTCGGTACATAGAATGTGAAGTTTACTCCCCGTAGAGGGGTTTCTTTCTGTAAAACTTCAATGAATTCTTTTAAAACGTGTGCATTTTTCTTTGTAACACAATAACCACACTGAAGATCTCCAGTAAAATCATCAGGTAAATTGTTCAAATTATTTATCACTTTCTTAAAAGTACCCTTACCCCTTATTTCATCATTAATCTCTTCGGTCCCATCTAATGAAATGACCCATTTTATCTTTGGTCCTAAATTGAATAATGGAAGTGTGCCATTTGTTGTTATGATATTTTGAGGGAAGAGTTTAATACCTCGTTCTAATACATCTTTTCTTAAGAGAGGTTCTCCTCCCATCCACACCATGTGAATAATTCCGAATTTTCTACGGTATTTTTTAATTTCTTTTATCATTTGGTCAGCGGGCATTTCATTTTGTTTATTAGGGGTGTTAGGGGTTCCATCACGGTAAACAAAACAATGTTTACACCTTAATGTGCATCTATTCGTAATGTTTATCATTGCAGCGGGACGGAACTCTTTAGTCAATTCTTTCACTTCTGGCAGTCTTTAAGTTTTAAGGAAATATATCAATAATCATATTATCTAATATTAAGTTACAATCAAAGTTTCAATCTAAATTTTATCCTAAAAATTTTATTTAGTTCTCCAGTTGAATAGACTTTAATTTAATCTGGAACTTACCCCACAGAGTAGATTTTATTTCATTTCTCAAATTAAAAATCTAATTTCAAAAAGAAAAGATTAAATATTATCTATACTCAATTTTTAATTATTATGATAGGCTGGTTTATATTCGGATTTTTACTATTTTGGTGTTTGGTGAATCGCTTCAGAAAAGGGGGTAAAATTGAAGAGTACCCGCTTGGAATGCCTCGTGGAACCGTCAGAGCGTTAATAACGATACTAATCGTATCATTTCCCTTCATATATCTCATCAATGGCGAGGAAATTCCTGGTATAATCACTAATGCGATTTTCATAGTTGTTGCTTTTTACTTTGAAGCAAGAAGGGGCAAAAAAGATAGAATACGTGCTATAGAAGAAATAAAATATCCTGAAGAAACAAAAAAAATAGAAAAAAAGCCACTATATCTGCCGAAATATTCTGTCAGAATTATATTGGTATCATTGTTAGTGATAATATTGATTATCAACAGTACCGGTCCCAAAGTCCCCTTTGAAATCACTAATACATTAATTGATCTCTTAATAATTGTTGTCTTTTTTATTATTGGTACTATATTTGGAGCTATTAAGAATTCTAAAGCAAATAAAAGATTGACAGGTCAAGTTAAAAGCATTGATAATTATAAATCTCAATCTGCGTACGAAATTAAAGCGAATATCGACAAACAACCAAAAACATGGTGGGAATTAAAAGGTAATAGTATACTTTCTATAATTATGTTCATCGCAGTAGTCATATCATTAATATGCTTCACTATTAATTGGGATTTGATGGTAACGATTTTACCAATTTACGAACTTTCTCTGCGTGAATCACTCTTACTGCTTATAAGTGTATATTATGGTTTCAGAGATTAGAGTTTTCTAATCTCATTTTTTTAGTAAAGTAATGTTGTTTATTAGCACAATATAGGGAATTAAACCAAAAAGAAAATTAAAGGTTCTTTTTTTTCTTTTTTATATTTTTTTAAAAAATCTGTTATTACATTTAGATCTAACACTTGTTAACATTAATTAAGGTTCATTAATAGAAATTTATTATGTCAAAGTTTAAAACACAAGCTATTAATAATGAAATTCTCGAGAAATTAAGCCTTGAAAATAGATACACCATTCTAAATGAAAATCTAGGACCTGTACTATCTGATGCTCAATTTAATTTTCTTAAAAAAGTTCAAGAAATTTGTTTAAATTTTGAAAAGGAGAAAAATATTACTCATGGGCCTGAAGAAGATATTTATGATTGGAGCCCTTATTTCGGCAAAGAAGGTCTTATTACGAGACAGCATGCGTTCGAATGTATTGATTTAAATTATGAAGAACACGGTTTAGCAGCAGATTTTATGAGATTACTCGCACTTGCTTTATTTGATCCCCAATTTGCAATGAGTACAGGAGCAACGGTAATATGTGTTAATCCAATTTACGAGCATCATGAAAATGTCCCTATAAGATTAGAAGCCTTAAAAGAATTAGTAACTGGCAAAACCCCCGGATGTCTTCTTATAACTGAACCAGAAAGAGGTTCTGATGCAGTCCACCAATTAACGACATGTGAAGAGCAGCCAGATGGCAGTTTTATTTTAAATGGAGAAAAAATATACAATACGAACGCTCCAAAATCAAAGTGGGCAGTAGCTTACGCAACCGCAGAAAAAAATAACGGTAATATGATGGCTCAATTCATGATAAATACTTCTTGGGAGGGCTGGAATTGCGAAAGAGTGGGAATACCTTGGGTACCGAAACTTTACTTAGGAAAAGAACGATTAGTTAACCTTAGAGTACCAAAAGAATATGTATTAGGGGGAATTGGAAAAGGTCGTGAGCATCTTTTTGAGGGCTTAATACCGGAGAGAATTGCAATTGCTTTACGGGGTGTTGGTGAAAGTTGGGGTGCTCTTTCTCATGCTATTATTTATGCTAATATGAGAAAACAATTTGAAAAGGAAATTTTATTTTTTCAAGGAGTAGGATTCCTTTTAACTGATTTATGGGCGAGAACAATATCTCTTACACATGGTTTATTAAAGTTTTGTGAATCTTACGATGAAAAAAAGAAGAAATATGGTAAAGAAGTGCCAGACAACATCTCTCAGGCAATGGTTGCCGCTGCGAGTCAATATAAATACAGTTGCGCTTTATTATCTAAAGATGTTTGCTATGAATCTGCTAATGTAATGGGGGGTGCTGGACTCTGTGATAACACCTTGATGGATGATTATTTACATATATCAAGAATTCAGGAAATTATAGGTGGTTCTCGTCAGATACAACAATTTATCATGTCGCGAGGGCTAAGAAGGTTTTATAAACTTCTCTAATTTCTTAAAAAGATGCAGATATAGGTAAGAGAAGCTTTTTTTTCTATTTTTTTTATTCACAAGCCATTTTCAAATAGATGTTAAGAAAATTAAAAAATCAAGGTTAATTCATAATTGGTGTAGAAATAAAATTAATCATAGATTTATTAATGAAAAAAAAAATTAGATTATCGGGTCGTGGAGGACAAGGGATTAAATTTTTAGGAAGTGCTTTAGTTAGAGTTGCAATGGAGGCAAACTATTACGCAACACTTTCTGTCGACTATACACCTTCTGTACGAGGCGGCCCGATTTTTTGCGATGTTATCCTAAGCTCAGAGGAAATTTCTTATCCGTTCTGTGACGAAGACGCCGATATTTTTATTGCTTTAGATCAAGAAGGATTTGAACGAGCAAGTGAATGCATATGTGAAAAAACTATTTCCTTTATTGATTCCAACACAGTAAATAACGCTGAACAAGTAATCCAGAGAGGTATTATTCATCGGATTCCTCTTACCAAATATGCAGACGATAATCAGGTAGCTAAAACAGTAAATATACTCTCTTTGGGATTTCTCTCGGAATACCTTAGTGAAAATGGAAAAATTAACTTAAAAGAAGAACATTACTTCCAAGTTTTTAATAAAATGCCAGAAAGGATTAGGGAAATTAACATTCGAAGTTTTCAGGTAGGGAAAACTCTTTATAAAGAATGTTCTCTCAATTGAAATTATTACATAATTGTTTTATAATAAACATTATTTAGAAACTACAGTTTTCAACATAGTTATGGTTTTAATATAAAATACCTATACTTTAAAAAAGCAAATTTAAAAGAGAAATTAACATTTTTAAAGCATAATTAGGAAAAATTTAACCAGAAGTTTAAGAGAGATAAAAAAAGTTGAAATTAGAATCTACTCGAAGTCCCATTTTACCACCACCTCACCTTCAGAAAAAGTATGAAGTTATAATTGAATCTGAACAATGTGATGGTTGTAAAATCTGTGTGGATTTTTGTCCTAAAGAACTTTTAGAGGTTAGCGAAAAGACCAACAGTCGCATGCTTCATTATGTAGTCATAACTGAACCTGATGACTGTTTAGGATGTAAACAATGCGAACGATTATGTCCCACTACTTCCATATTTATTAAAGAAATTGATTTAGAGGATGATGCCATAAATGAATCTAAAACAAAGCGAAAATGATCCACATAATAAGGCAATTTTAACTTCTGGAAATTATGCCTCTGCAGAAGGAGCCATAGCAGCAGGGTGTTTGCTCTTTGCGGGGTATCCTATTACACCTTCCTCAGAGATTGCTGCTTATATGTCTAGACGTCTTCCAGAAGTTAATGGTACGTTTATTCAGATGGAAGATGAGTTGGCGTCCGTTGCTTGTTGCTTAGGGGCCTCTTATGCGGGCACTAAATCGATGACTGCTACTTCAGGTCCTGGGCTTTCGCTTATGGCTGAAAATATTGGTTTAGGGGTTATGCTGGAAGCTCCAGTAGTTATCGTAACGATAATGCGAGGAGGACCAAGTACCGGCCAGCCGACAAACGCTTCCCAATCTGATGTGTATCAAGCTCGCTATGCTTCTCACGGGGATTATCAAATTATTGTTTTGGCACCATCTACGGTTCAAGAAATGTATGATTTAACAATACGTGCGTTCAATTTAGCCGAAAGATATCGTACCCCCGTAATTGTTGCATCAGATGGAATCCTAGGACAGATGATGGAACCTGTATATTATCATTCTAATTTTGAAAAAGTAGAGCGTAAAAAACCACAAGTTCCACCAGAAAAATATAAACCGTTTGAGGTATTTGACGATGATCTTGTACCAGGAATGGCTGTAGCTGGAACTGATTATTATTTTTATGTTTCAGGGTTAACTCACGATATTGAAGGTAATCCAGATATGACTCCAGAGGGGGCAGAAACACTTATTAAGCGCCTGTGTGATAAAATTACAAGAGCTCGTCCTGAAATTAATGATTGGGAGGAAAAATATATAGATGATTCTGATACAGTTGTATTATCCTATGGGATTAATGCGAGGGGAGTACCTGAAGCGATTGAACAAGCACGTCAACAAGGACATAAAATGGGTTATGTGCGACTTAAAAGCCTATGGCCTTTTCCTGACGAGTTAATGGAAAAATTAGGTCGGCAAGGGGTTTCAAAAGTAATTGTATCTGAGATGAATTATGGAATGCTAATACGAGAAGTTCAACGATTCCAACATTTATTTGAAGTTTCTGGCATAACTATTCCTACAACTATTCCATTTAGTCCAAAATTTATTTATAAGAAGATGATAAAGGAGGTTTAATTATTGATCCCATCAGATAATTTATCAACCCCAGAAGAAGCTCTTAATCATCCTTTAAAAGATTGGCTAAACTTGAATCGTTTTATTTTTTGTCCAGGCTGCTTGATCGGAACAGTCATTACATCGATAACAACTTGTTTAAAAGAAAGAGGGTACACCTCAAAAGATTACGCTATAGTGTCAGGTATCGGATGCACTGGCCGAGCCAGTGGTTGTTTTAAGGCACCAGCTTTTCATACTACTCATGGAAGAGCGATTCCCTTTGCGACAGGACTTAAGCTAGCAAATCCTGAATTAGAAGTTATTGTCCTTTCAGGAGATGGGGATCTTTTTGCCATTGGGGGTAATCATTTTATCCATGCTGCTAGAAGAAATATTGAAATTACAGTAATTTGTGTAAATAACAATGTTTATGGGATGACAGGAGGTCAAGTTGCCCCTACAACTCATGTAGGTGACATAACTTCGACAACTCCTTATGGAAATATGGAACCTCCTTTCAATTTAATAAGTTTGGCAGCCGCTTCTGGAGCCACCTATGTCGCTCGATGGCCTGGATATGATACGCTTCGGTTACAGAAAAGCATTTTGAAAAGTCTAGATAATGAGGGTTTTAATTTCATCGAGGTGCTTGCACCTTGTTTCATTCAATATGGAACTAAAAACAGACTGGGAGATGCGGTAGAGATGTTGGAATGGATGAAAAAACAGATTAAAATCGAAACAGATTGTCCCCCTCATATGGCGACCTTAGATTTCAAAAAAGGTGTTATCATTTGTGGCGAATTTGTTGAAGATAAAAGAGAAGGATTTACAAAAAGAATGGAGCAAATTCGGGAAAAGGCAAAAAGCAAAAAAATTAAAAAATAACGGTGAAAAGATGACAAAAAGCGAAGACAAACCTTTCGGAGGGCCAGATATTGGAGTTTTTCTTTGTAAGTGCGGAAAAAATATTGGTGGTACTATAGATATCGACCAATTAGCCGAAGAGATTCAGAAGATTCCAGAAGTTAAATTAGTTCAAGTTAATTCTTATACATGTTCTGATCCCGGACAGTTAGAAATTGAAACAGCCATAAATGAGCAAGGAATAGAAAAGATAGTTGTGGCAGCCTGTAGTCCGAGATTGCATGGACCAACATGGAAAAAACTTCTAAATAGAGTTGGAATAAACCCTTCTTTAGTTGAAGTAGCTAACATTCGAGAACAATGTAGTTGGGTACATCTTTCGGAGAAGCAAGAAGCTACAAAAAAGGCCAAAGAACTAATTGAGATGGCGATTGCTAAAGCTGAATTATTAGAAGAAGTTGATGATATTATTGTTCCTGTTAAACAAAGAGTACTAATCATCGGAGGCGGTGTGGCAGGAATTCAAGCTGCTTTAGATTTAGCTGACGATTACAAAATCATTCTTGTTGAGAAATCCCCTACAATAGGAGGAAATATGGCTCTTATCGACAAAACTTTTCCAACAATGGATTGTTCCATTTGCATTTTAGGACCAAAAATGGCGGATGTGGGGAATCATGAGAATATTAAACTAATTTCTAACGCAGAAGTTATAAGCATCTCAGGTTATATTGGTAATTTTGAAGTCACTATTAAAAAGAATCCTCGATATGTAAATGAAGATCTTTGTACAGCATGTGACGATTGCGTCGATGTTTGCCCTGTAAATGTTATGGATGAGTATTCTGGGAACTTAGGTTGGAGAAAGGCAATTTATATACCCTACCCCCAGGCTGTACCAGCTAGCTATATAATCGACGAAAAAAATTGCTTGGGTCTTTCACCTCTAGCTTGTGGAAAGTGTAATTCCGCATGTGAAAAAGAGGCCATCAATTACGAAGATACCAAGAAATTTTTCACCTATAAAGTTGGTGCTATTATTGTTGCCGTTGGTTTTGAGAAATTTGATCCTTCTAAAATCCCAGAATATGGATGGGGTCGTTATCCCAATGTGATTACAACATTTGAATTTGAAAGATTAATCAATGCGGCCGGACCAACGTATGGGGAACTAGTACGACCTAGTGATCTTCGTAAACCAAAAAAGGTTGCTTTTATCAATTGTGTTGGGTCGCGAGATCTTAGATTCAATCCTCATTGTTCTAACTTTTGTTGTATGGAGAGTATTAAGGATAGCCTTCTAATTAAGGAGCATTGGCCTGAAGTTGAGGTTGTTATTTTTTATATCGATATTAGGGCATTCGGTAAGGGATTTGAAGAATTATATTTACGTTCGAGAGAAGAGGGTGTATTATATATTCGGGGTCGTCCAGGTCAAATAAAAGAAGATCCCAAAACCAAAAGCCTCATTGTTACTGTTGAAGACATAAGTACAGAAACAATATTATCTGAAGAATTTGATTTAGTTGTTCTCTCTGTTGGAGCAGAAGGATCCTCGGAATCTATTCCATTTCCAATTGCTAAGGATAAGAAAGGATTTTATATTGAAGCTCATCCAAAACTTAGACCTGTGGATACACCTACTGATGGTGTTTATATTGCAGGTGGAGCTGAATCTCCGAAAGATATTCGCGAATCGGTAACCCAAGCCAGTGCTACAGCAGGTCGAATTGCCAAATTGCTTTCAAAAGGAGAATTCCAAGTGGAACCATTGTATGCGTTTGTGGATGTCGAAAAATGCACAAGTTGCGGCATTTGTGTGTCTTGTTGTCCTTACAATGCTATTACCATTGATCAAGAAAAAAAAACACCAGCCTATATCAGACCTATCTTATGTAAAGGATGCGGAACATGTGCCGCTGATTGCCCTTCAGACGCCATTACTATGACAAACTTTACAGATAAAATGATCTTTTCTCAAATTGATATTGCACTTCGCGAAAATGCTTCCGAGAAGGTATTGATTTTTGCATGTAATTGGTGTTCCTATGCTGGTGCTGACTTGGCTGGAACCAGTAGAATCCAATATCCAACTAACACTAGAATTATTAGAACCATGTGTTCTGGAAGAGTAGATATCGATTTTATTAAATATTGCTTTGAAAGAGGTGCCGGAGCGGTTATGATAACAGGATGTCATCCGCAAGATTGTCATTACATATCTGGCAATGATTATGCCCTAAAAAGAGAGAAGAAAATTAGAAGCTGGATGAAAAAAAACAATATCGCAGACGAGCGTTTTATCATTGAATGGATGTCCGCTGCTGAAGGTAAAAAATTTGCTGAAATAGTCTCGAAAATTAGCAGTATAGCTTCAAGGCAATACTAATAATATTAGATGCTAAAACTCTAATTATAGAAAATACAGCTAAAATAACTTTTTCAACTACTCTTGATATTATCTTTAAATATGTAAAATTTATATAGCTAATACAATTTTTAAATAATTAACTAAATAATGTTCATTTTCAGAAGAAAAAATCTTCTGAAAATGAATGTTTTTCAGAAATTGAATTGCAAATTCGTAATAATGTTTAGAAATCGTATAAATTTATGAAAAAAAAAACCCCTAAAACTGGTTAATCTTGAATAAAGTAGCAATAATTGGAGTGGGACATACTAAATTTGGTAAATTAGAAGAAAAGAATTTGATGGACCTATTATGCGATGCGTCTCTTGAAGCACTCAACGACTCTAATACTAACGATGAAAACTTTGATTCAGTTTATTTAGGAGCTATGTGTCCTGGAGAATTTAATCACTTATCGGGAATTGCAAGTGCTCTTGTTGATAGATTAGGTTTAATACCTGCTGCTGCGGATCATTTAAAAAATGGACCTGCCAGCGGGGGATCTGCGGTAAAAGCAGGGTTTCATGCAATAGCTTCAGGAATGAATTCTATGGTTTTAGTTGTTGGAGGTGAGAAGATGACACATATTTCCACTCCAGGATATATTACTTCAGCTGTTGCAACTCTTACCCATCATCAAGCAGAGAGGAGACATGGTACATCACTTCCTTCTTTGGCAGGTTTACTATCTCGAATTTATCTTGAAAAATATAATGCAAAATTGGAATGGTTATCCGATATTGCCATAAAAAATCATCGGAATGGAGCATTGAATCCTATTGCTCATTTTCAAAAAAAGATTGAGGATTTTATGGAAAGTGCTGTTAAGAAAGGAAAAGGTAATTGGAATACAATTTATGAATTTCTCAGTGATGATAACAGTAATCCGATAATAGCAGATCCATTACGGCTTTTTCATATTTGTCCTATTTCGGATGGTGCTGCAGCTATTATTTTATGTAATGGTGAAATCGCAAAAAAATTTTGCGACAATCCAGTTTTAATTACAGGAATTGGTCAAGCCACTGATACCCATATCACATATGAAAGAGAGGATATTACTGTCTTAAATGCATTAAGAGTTAGTTCAGATCAAGCTTATAGAATGGCAAAAAAGACTCCAAAGGACATTGATGTTGCTGAACTCCATGATGCTTTTGAAATCTTAGAAGCTGTGGAAAGTGAAGATATCGGATTTTTTAAAAAAGGAGAAGGCGCTAGGGCAGCACATGAAGGTCGAACTGAAATTGATGGAGAAATTCCTATTAATCCCTCTGGTGGTTTAAAAGCTAGAGGTCATCCACTTGGAGCGACAGGCGTTGCTCAAGTTGTTGAATTAGTGTGGCAACTAAGGGGGGAGGCTGGAAAAAGACAGGTTTCAGATGCCCAAACAGGAATAACGTGCAATTTCGGAGGATTTGGAAATAATATTATTTCAATCTTAGTTGAAAGGATGTGATATTTAATGAGTAACAAGGAAAATTTAGTTAGTAACAAGTGTAAAAAATGTGGTTATTTACAAGATATAAGCCATCTAAGATGTCTAAAATGCAAAAATAACACATTTGATACTATAGAAGCTAATGGCACTTGTGTTTTATTGACTTATACAATATTAAAAGCTCCACCTTTGGAATTTAGAGATAAGGGATCTTATGCTCTTGGGGTTGTACAGTTTGAAAACGGTATAAGAGCTCTTGGACAGATATTTCCTAAAGAAAATTTAAGAATAGGAATGAAATTAAAACCTGTGTATGAAAAAATTTGTAATAATCTTGATGGTAATGAAGTTTATAGTTATGTTTTCAAATTAATTGAATAATTAAAAAGGAGGATTAAAAATTACTATACCTATTAAAAATGAGGAGGATATTAATCCTCATAAGAAAATTTGGAAAAATAACATTTTAAATAATTCAATTAATAAGGAGGATTCAAACGAAATAATTGAATCTCCTTCAGGGATCTCATTAAAACAGCTCTACGATCCTGAGGACATCAAAGATATTGATTTCTCTGAAGATATAGGATATTCCGGAAAATATCCCTTTACTAGGGGTATTTATCCAAATATGTATCGTGGTAGACTATGGACAATGAGAGAGTATGCAGGATTTGGGGATGCTGTTCAAACTAACAAAAGATTTAAATATTTGATATCACAGGGGCAGAAGGGGCTTTCCATTGCTTTTGATTTACCAACACAAATGGGATATAATTCTGACAACGATTTATGCTATGGAGAAGTTGGAAAAGTAGGTGTTTCTATTAATTCTTTAAAGGATTTTGAAAAATTATTTGATGGTATTCCAATAGATAAGATATCAACAAGCATGACTATTAATGCCCCTGCTGCCATTATCCTTGCAATGTACATTGCTATCGGTGAGCAGCAGGGCGTAACTCCTGAGCATTTAATGGGGACTGTCCAAAATGATATTTTAAAAGAATATATAGCAAGAGGGACATATATTTATCCCATAGAACCTTCTTTAAGATTGACTGTGGATGTGATTGAATATTGTTCCAAATATTTACCTAAATTTAATAGTATAAGCATAAGTGGTTATCATATGCGGGAAGCAGGAGCTAATGCTATTCAAGAGATTGCTTTTACTTTAGCTAATGGCATCACTTATGTTGAAGAAGTACTCAAAAGAGGAATAGATATTGACCAGTTTGCTCCAAGACTCTCATTTTTCTTCTGTGTTCACAATAATATTTTCGAAGAAATAGCAAAATTTCGAGCAGCTCGACGATTATGGGCGAAAATAATGAAGGAGCGTTTTAATGCTAAAAATCCTAAATCATTAATGTTAAGATTTCATACTCAAACAGCAGGAGTAACTTTAACAGCTTCACAAATGAAAGTAAATATAATTAGAGTTACTTTACAAGCGTTAGCTGCCATTCTTGGAGGGACACAATCATTGCATACTAACTCGTTTGACGAGGCTCTCTGCCTCCCTACTGAAGAGGCTGTCAGGATAGCTTTAAGAACTCAGCAAGTATTAGCACATGAGACAGGGATAACTGATGTTGTTGATCCAATTGGTGGATCCTTTTATTTAGAATCTTTGACTAAAAGATTAGAGGAAGAGGCAATGAAGTACATCCAAAAAATAGACGAAATGGGTGGAATGTCTACTGCTATTAATAAAGGTTATATTCAAAATGAAATTCAAAATAATGCATACATGATTCAAAAAAGAATAGAGATGGGAATTGATAAAGTTATTGGGGTAAATTGTTTTCAAACAGAGGAAAAATCTGAAATAAAACCATTTAAGTGTGATATTGATATCGAGAAAAAATCAAATTTAGCGCTAGACGAATTAAAAAAAAATCGTAATAATCATGTTATACAAGAAAAATTGGAGGTATTAAAGAAAATTGCTCAATCTCCTGAAAATATTATGCCAATTATAATTGATCTCGTTAAAGAATACGCTACTATTCAAGAGATTTGTGATGTTCTAAGAGAAATATATGGAATATATAAACCTCAAGAAATTTTTTAATTTCTAACTCACCTTCTTTTTCCTTTCTCTTGTAAATTTTGAGATTTTAGGTAATAAAGGTATAAATTCATGTGGATCTCCAAATACAGGAATATTCCTTTCAAATAGTTTTTTTAGAAGTCTCTCCCAATCTTCAGGACAATTAATTCGCTTTATGATTGGAATTAGTGGTTTTTTATGTTTATAACCTAAGGTTAGTGCTTCTATCATTTTATTTTCATATGATGGATCTAATCTAGTCCTAAAGGATAAATCACTGTTGAAATAAAAGCTTGGTAAATCTACTATCATTCCATCTATATTTGTATCTGATAATGCGTTATCAATAATTTTATAAAAAGCTTCACTATTGAAAACTTGTGCAGAAACATCTAATGGATTTTTTGAGCTTGTTCCAAGTGTAAAAAAAAGTTGTGTTATTTGTTCTTGAATATCAGGGCTGAAGGGAGGAACTTTCATTCCTGCTTTTTCAATTAGATCAACCAAGATAACACCATAACCACCACTACTGCTAATAACAGATAGATTTTTTAGATCAAAAAGTCCATAAAATTCTATTAAATAGGCAAAAGATAGCAATTGTTCGATAGAATCCAATTCAATAATATTATATTGTGTAAAAATCGCTTTCCACATATGATTGTCTCCTGAAATTGTTGCTGTATGAGTTTTTGCCGCAATTGAGCCAGTTTCAGTTTGGCCCCCTCTTACTATTGCAATAGGTTTTTTATTTTGTTTCAGGATTTTTTTTAATTCGACCCCTCTCTCTTTTTTAATTCCCTCAATATAACACAATATTATCTGGGTCTCGGGGTCATTAATTAAAAAATAGAGTAAATCAACAAAATCTAAGTCAGTACCATTTCCGAAAGAGAATACTTTACTAAAGTGTAATCCTAACTGATTTCCACCATAGATCATTAAATTACATATTCCGCCGCTCTGAGCTAGAAATGCAATATCACCGCTCTCTGCCGAGAATTTCGGTCTCCATGCAATACCTAATTTTGGATAATATAAACCAAGACCATTAGGGCCTAATAGTCTCACTTTATTTTTAGCTCTTCTTAATAATTCTCTTTCTAGTTTTCTCCCTTCTTCTGTTCCAGAATCAGAGAATTCTGCGGTGAATACACTAGCCAATTTTACACCTTTCTCGACACACTCATCCATTACTTCTAAAATTAACGAAGGTGGAATTGATATAAAAACAAAATCAACTTCACCGGGAATAGCACTTAATGAAGGATAGATCATATTTTTATCGAATCCAGGTATTTCTTTTATGGTTGGGTTCACAGCGTATAATTTTCCTTTAAAATTCTCAGCATGGTTTCTAAAAAAGAAGAAATTTCTTTTTTTCGAAGTTCCAATAACCGCCATTGATTTAATATTATTAATAAAAGATATATCTTTTACATCTATGTCAGAAGTCTCGAAATGTGTCATTTAAACTAAAAAATTAATTGTTTGCTAATTTTAATAAAGAAAATAGTTAAAAGAATAAAAATATATACTCGTTGGACTTTAAAGAGATAAGACTTCTTCCATTTTGTTCATAATTATATTAATCAACATATTAAGTTTTAATTATTGGAGTTTTAATTTCAGGAACATTATTTTTTATGAATTCTATAGATTCCTTTGCCTCTTGAAAAGTCAACTCAAAAACTATTGGCCCCTTAAAATTATACGCATGAAGTGTTTTTAAGAAGTTTACTGGAAAATTCTGTCCCGTCCCTAACGCAGCATGGTCAGCACCTCCACCAGAATTGTAATCTTGTAGATGAATTTCACTTGTTATATCAAGGTTTTCTTCAGTAACTTCAACGAGATCGACATCGCCAGAGTAACCCCCCAAGAAATGAGCGGTGTCAATACATAAATTGGGTCCTTTCAATTTTTTGATTATTTCTAATGTTTTTTGGAAGGGAAATTCAATATTTTCAATCGCAATTTTTGTTTTATCCATCTTTGTTTCTTTAACTAACTTCTTTACGCTTGAAACAGCAAAATCAACGAATAAATTAGCAATAAATTCTTTATATTTTGGCTCAATCTCCATACTCATAATCTCAGCTGCAAATGCTCCTGAAGGATGGAGTACAAATACTTCAATATCAGGTTCCAAAAATTTGAACGTGTTATATGCATCAATTAGACTTTGAACGCTGGCATCCCGGATAATTTTATTTGGACTTACCAATTCAATGGTCCATATAGGGAAATGTGCGGAATACGTTATATCATACTCCTTTATAAAAGTTTTCAATCTTTTTTTCTCATCATCAGGCATTTGTATCGGTAATATTTGAAATAAATCTAAGGAAATCTCGCAATGTTGATATCCTTTTTCAATTGCTTCTAAAATAATATCTGAAAAGCGAAAACTCAAGAAGCTATCAAGCCCCTTCTCTTTTTTAAATACGCTTGCGATGTTTTCGACTTCTATAGGTGTAATTCCAAATCGCATAAAAATATATTCTTATTTTATAATTATATTTATTATAATTACAAAGTATTAAATTCTTTTATTTTTTTAAAAAATAAAACAGTTAATTATAAGCAATAACTAGTTTTAAAAATAAAGATAAATATTAACATGGGATTCCTTTGACTGACGAAGATAAAAAAATCGAAGAAAGATCTGAGAGAATTATTAACCTTTTTAATGCATTTAAAGGTAAAAATCTTGGAGAGGCTCCTGGACCTATTCCTCCTTTTACTAAATGGTTGAATGGTGTAATAATTTCCGCTAAAAGAGGTGAGGTTGAGCTAGAATTCGAGATTCGTCCTGAATGGGGGAATCCTACAGGATTACTTCACGGCGGAATGCAATGTGGATTAATGGATGACGCTATTGGAATAATGACTGCAACTTTAGGTTATGAAGGGTTTCTAATCTCCATCGATTTTCATGTTGATTACTTAGGAAAGGCCAAAATTGGCGAGAAAATTCGAGTTATCGGAAAAATTATTCGAGAAGGCAAAAATGTCGTAAATGCCATTTCACAAATCTATAAAATAGATGGCAAATTAATTGCTTCTGGTAATGCAAACTTATTAAAAACTAAATTTAAACCAGATTATGTTAAAGAAGTTGATAAGATTGATTATAGGGATCTTTAAAGTGATTAACCCTTGAAAAACATATCTTTTTGAAATCCTATTTTTAAATTCTATAAATGAAAAAGTCTAAGATAATAAATTCTAAAGTAAGATTTTTTTAATAAGTATAAATTTTAAAATAAAGTATTCCAAAATTATAGAAAAAATAATTGAATTTTGAAAAAAATGTTAACTCAAGAATATGTTAATGATGTTTTAAAAAACCAATGCGTTAATCTTCGATTCCATGCAAGAGGTGGACAAGGAGGTGTTACTGCTTCTAATTTATGCGTAGAAGCGTTCAAGGGTCGTGGAATTTGCCAGCCTAAATTTGGAGCGGAACGAGCGGGGAGTCCTACAGAGAGTTATGTTCGTCTTTCGTTTGATTATGATTTAATACGATCAAACGAACAAGTTTATGGTCCTCATTTTGTTTCTGTATTAGATCCTTCATTACTTACAGAAGTGGATGTTACTGCCGGCATGCCTCAAGGTGGTTGGTTGATTATAAATACTGTCATGAATCAATTAGAAATCCAAGATATCGTTAAAAGAAAAGATTTAAACATCGCTACTATTGATGCAACTAATATTGCTATGGAGATCTTAGGAAGAAATATAACAAATACAATCATTTTAGGTGCTTTAATTAGAGTTTCTCACTTATTCTCTCTTGAGGATTTATCAGATGCGATTATGAGACGATTTAAAGGTGAAATAGCTGCGAAAAACATTGCCGCAATTAAACAAGCTATTGAAGAAACATGTTTGTATGAAGTCAATATTGAACTTGACTTTTCAAAAGATACAAAAGTTCCTTGGCAACAAGTTGAGCCAGGTTTGCCAGGATATAAAGAATTAGATAAGGCTGGAGTGTGGTACTGCGATGAAAATGTCATAAAAGTTGGAAGCGATCAAGTAAATACAGGTTCTTGGGGCGAATGGGAAATGGTTTGGGATAAGGAAACATGTACTGATTGTGCTCAATGTTGGTTTATTTGTCCTGATTTTGCAATTCTACGAGAAAAAGGAGATGATGGTCTATATCATATGGCTGGAATTGACGTTTTCCATTGCAAATCATGTCAAAATTGCTTGGAAATTTGTCCCGTTAATGCTATTAGCAAAAGATCAAAACAAGGTCCAGCGTCTTGTGCTGTACCTGAAGAAACTGGAGGTAATTAAAAATGTCCATAGAACCAATGAAGATTTTTTTTAAAGAGATTAAAGAACCTACTGAAACCACAATGATAGGAAATTATGCGGTAGCTGGAGGAGTTACGCAAACGGATCCCGATGTTATTTGTGCATTTCCAATTACTCCTCAGACGCAATCAGTAGAAGGATTATCTGATGTAGTCCATCAAGGACGATTAAAAGCAGCCTTTGTAAATGTCGAATCTGAATTAGCTGCAATAAGTTATTCAACAGCTGCATGTGCTGCGGGGGCCAGAACTTTTACCGCAACCGCTTCTCAAGGGTATTTATTAATGACTGAAGCATTACCTATGGCTGTAGGATGGAGAGTCCCTCTTACTATGATGATCTCAGCGAGAGCATTTAACTCTCCAAATTTATCAATTTGGAATAGTTGGGAATTTACTATGACTAACTCTGAACTCGGATGGAATTGCATTGTATCTGAAAATGTCCAAGAGACATATGATGCTGCGATTCTTTCTGTAATGATATCAGAGGATTCGTTATTTCCAACGATGTTTGTTCATGATGGTTTTATAATATCTCACTCTGTTCAGAATTTATCTCTCATTCCTGACGAAGTAGTGAGAAATATGACACCAAAGAAGAAAAGACATACGATTAATCCAAAACACCCCGGGACATGGGGCGGAATTGTCACTCCTAGCTTCTTTATGGAGGGAAGAATGAATCTAGAAGAAGCAAAAAAGCCCGTCTTAGGCATAATGGAAGATGTTTACAAAAGATTTGAAAAAGCTACGGGCAGGCAATACAGATCAATTAGAACTTTTAATTTGGATAATCCTTCAAAGACAGCATTCATAACGATGGGCTCCATGTGTGGGAATATAATCAGCTATATGACTAAGCATAAAGACGTTGGTCTTATAAAAATAAAAACCTACCGTCCCTTTCCCTACGAAGACTTACAAAAAATTATACAAGATCACAATATAGAGAAGCTAATTATTTTAGAGAAATCAGATGCATTAAATGGATTATTACCCCCTTTTTCAATGACAATTGCTTCAGCATTATATCCCCTTGGAACGTTATTTAGAAGCTTTATAGTCGGATTAGGTGGTCGCGATGTTACAAGAGACGAATTTGATATAGCTAAAAAGAAGATGGAAACCGTAAAAGATATGAAAGGGCCTCTCTATTCATATCTAGGTGTGAGAGAAACAAAAGATAAAATTCATGGGGTGAGTAAATAAAAATGTCGAAACCAGAGAGAAATGTTATACAAATTGATGATTTATTGGCCAGAGATGGAAAATGTAATGTGTTATTTCTAAATTACGATAATGAAGCCTTTATGAATACAGGAATTCAAGAAAGTGGTGGTACTCCACCTCATGCTGCTACAACTACAGGTCCTGCTGGAGAAAAAGTTCCTGGGAAAGTTGGAGTGAAACAAGATTTAGTAACTCCTTTTGGATTTTATGGTACAAAATCAACATTTTTAGCAACTGTTAATCCAGCTTATCCAAACGATTTGATAGGAAAGATTGTCGAAGCGTTAAAAACAAATGGAGGAGCTTTCATTCAATCATATGCCGATTGTATGAGAGGCTGGAGGCATGCTTCTCAAGATGCTGTAAAAGTTTCTAAACTCGCGACCGATTGTGGTTATTGGCCATTATACACAATAAAAGTAAAAGATGGGATGCCAACTTTTTCATATTTTAGAGGTTTAGAAATAGATAAAGAAAAATTTGTTGATTATTTAAAATCTATGGGCAGATTCAGACATCTTTTTAGGCCAAAATTTATGGAAAAAGAAATCGATGAGATAATTTATTATACCGAACAACGAAATGAAAAATTAAAAGGACTAATTGAGCAATTTGGATCAGAAAAACCAGTTGATGTATATAGAGTAAATCGGAAAGCATTAGAACCACAAAAACATCTGCTTCCTGGACATGGTCTGTGTCCTGGTTGCGGTGCGGGTATGTTTTTAAATCAAATGGCAACAGCTGCACAATTAGTTGCTGGGACAAATATTATCTATGTAAATAACACAAGCTGTTCTGAAGTCTCTACTTCAAAGGATTTTGTTACTTCTTGGACTGTACCATGGGTACATCATCTATTTGAATCAGGAGCAACAATCGCTGATGCAATTTCAACAACATATAAAATCATGAAATCAAAAGGTCTGTATAACGGTGAAGTACCATACCTCATACATATTGGTGGTGATGGCTCAACTTATGACATTGGTTTCCAATTTCTTAAGGCTGCTTTGGTAAGATCAAGTAGTTTTGTAGAAATGAATGAATACCTTTTAAATCAGAAATAATTTCTTTTTTAACCTCTTATTTTTTTTTTAAATGTTTATTTGAAAATTGTTTTATTATTTTATATCTTTTTAATTTTTATGGTTATAAAAATTGAGAAGAAAACTATAGATAAGGGAAAAATCTACACAATAATAATTGATAATCCTGAAGTAAAGAACGCAGTTGATGGACCAACAGCTAAAGAACTTGCCGATGCGTTTCGAGATTTTGAACAAGACAATAATGCTTTAGTTGCTGTTTTATGGGGTGCTAATGGAACATTTTGCGCGGGGGCAAACTTAAAAGCTATCGCTGATGGGCGTGGTAATAGGATAGATACTAAAGGAGATGGTCCTATGGGACCTTCTAGAATGGTTCTCTCAAAACCCGTCATCGCAGCAGTGGCGGGATACGCAGTCGCAGGTGGTCTTGAACTTGCATGTTGGTGTGATATGCGAGTTGTTGAGAAAAACGCGATATTTGGAGTTTTTTGTCGTAGATTTGGAGTACCTCTTATTGATGGAGGAACTGTACGCCTTCCTAGATTAATTGGGTTAAGTCGAGCAATGGATATGATTCTTACAGGGCGCCCTGTAACTGCTGAAGAAGCTTATTCTTGGGGTCTTGCTAATCGCATTGTTGAAAATAATCAATCGAGACCAGAAGCAGAAAAATTGGCAAGAGAAATTGCTTTTCATCCTCAAACATGTATGAGAAATGATCGTTTATCAACTTATGAGCAATTTGGGATGAGTATAAAGGATGCAATGGCTAATGAATTCGAATGGGGCAGAAAAACCTTGGCTAGTGGAGAATATTTAGAAGGAAGTGAAGCATTTACACAAGGTAAAGGAAAACATGGAAAATTCTAAAAGAAAAATTACATTTATTTTTAATTATTATAAAATAAGGTGAAATTATGATAGCATTCGAAGAATTGAGAGTGAAAACTCCAAAAAGAGAAGTTCTTATAAATATAACGAGCGATATTAATAAAATTGTAAGAAATAGTAAAATAGAAGAAGGAGTCTGTCGAATTTTTGTCCCCCATACAACAGCGGGAATTACTATCAATGAAAACGCAGATCCTGCAGTAATGAAAGATATAATAAATTATTTGAATAAGTTAATTCCACAAAGAGCAGGCTTTTCTCACATGGAGGGCAATAGCGATGCGCATATAAAATCTTCCTTAACTGGACCATCTTTAGATGTTATTATTCACAATGGTAGATTAGTATTGGGGACTTGGCAAGGGATTATGTTCGCAGAATACGATGGTCCGCGTCATAGAAAGGTATATATACAAGTTCAAGGGGAATAATTCAAAAATAAACGAGATTATTTTCTATAAACACAAATTTAATATTATCATTAAAAATTTATATTTATAAAATAAAAACCATATTTTCTGAGGAGTTAAGATTGAGTTTGGATTGGAATTTTTATTTAAGTCTAATTTGTTCAATAGGAGGAATAGTGTTTTTTTTATATAGCTTGTACATTATTAAAAGAATTAAAGAGTTGTTCCCTGGCACTAGAATAATCAAAAAATGGTATGCTATTCAGGCATTAATTATTTTATTTTTGGTTGGGTATGTTGTAAACATAATCTTTTTAGCGTTAGAATATATCGAAATTGTAACTATTATGACTGCGATTGTTTATATTTTTGGTGCTGTATTTGTTTTAATTGTGGTAGATCTAAGCTATAAAACATATAAATTAATTTTGTTAGAATCCTCGTCAAAAAAATAGAATTATCTGTCATAGAAATATTTACAATTTAAAATGTTTTCGATTATTGATGATTTATGGATATTTTCTAAGGAGGGGCTACCTATAGTTGAATTTTGTAAGGAGGGGAAAATAGACAAATCACTCTTAGGAGCATTTTTTTCCGCAATAAAATCATTTAGTAAGAAAATATCATCTGGAGATGAATTAACTTCATTCATAATGAAAGATTGTAAATTCACATTAGTGCCAGCACTTAAAAATGACGCTATTCTCGTTTGCAGATCAGATCCGAAGCACAAAGAAAAAAAAATCCATAAACTCTGCAATGTTATTGTAAGAATTTTTGAGGAAACATTCGACTCATCAGATATCAATAATTGGGATGGAGATTTATCTTTTTTTGATGATTTCAAGGCCAAATTAGACCTTTATTTTAAGATGAGCGCCTTATAAATTAAAAATATTAAGATTATTAAAAAAAAATTATCCTGCCAATTGAATGCTACAAGGAAAAACCGCTGCTTTTGGAGGATCGCTATAATCATCAGATAATTGTTTTATTAAACTATCCCAATCCTGAAATAATTTTACAGATTTAGGGAAAAAATGATATAAATCAGAAAGACTAATATTAGGTGAGAAGAAATAAACTTGTTTTCTTTTTACAAAAGCTTTCCAAATGATACTTTCCCCTAAATTATTATATAACTTTGCTCCAGTTTCAGCTACGAGGCTATGATATCCACGCCCTTCATATGAAGAAGACATTAACACAATAGTACCTTTTCTATCAAGAATTTTATTTGAAGCAGTCATTAGAAAATTAAAGCCTTTAACTGATTGATTTAATTCAGAATCTTCAGGAAATAGATTGAAGAAGCAGATTTGATTTTCAAGCGTATAATCTGTTGAATAATTTTCTTTTGCGATCTCCATAGCTTTTCTATGAGCATCTCTAAAGTGTCCTGCTGTTAAAGCAGCAATATCTCCTCGTTCAGTTAAAATCGCATTAATAGAGAAATCTAAGCCTACTTTATCCGCAATATCTTCAATATCTTTCCTAATCTCAGTCATTCTACCTATTCCTGCCCCTATACCTCTCATTCCAGCGGAATGATTTGCTTCGAGAGTGCGAATTCCACAGACACCTGGTAATACAATCTTCGCACCACCTCCAAATCCTGCTAAAGGGTGAGGTATCACTCCTCCTAAAGAGATTTTTAAATCAGCACTGACATAAGTAGAATTAACATCAATAGGAGTCCCAATTTTTGATTCACCAAGATTAGTGAGATTTTCATAGGGATGATGATTTTCAATGCAAATTGTATCTACAACTTCTCTTCCAAGCTTTAGAATACAATCATGTCGATTCATTGGTTTATGAGCGCCTAAAGCTAATAAAATAATTATTTGATCCTTCGCTACATTTGCTTTTTCTAATTCCTCAAAAACAAAGGGTAATACTTTATAGACTGGTGTAGTTCTTGTCATATCATCAACAACAATTACAACTTTTTCCTTTCCTTTTGCTAATTCTGACAATTTAGGAGTTCCAATTGGATTGAGAATAGATTCTTTAATTTCATTATCAGATATTTGTGGTGCTTCCGCTCCGGTCATACTACAAACGGATACGTCCCAAGAATCTGGAAATTTTAATTCTAAATATTCTGGCTCTCGCCAAGCAGCCCAAGGTACTTTAAATATCTTTACCAAGAAAATTCACTTCAATATTTTTTTTTAATATTATTTCAATTTGCATTATTAATTAATCTTTTAAATTTCTCTTAAGATAAAAAAATAAAGAATTGAATATTTACTTAATCATCTAAATTCTAAGAAAATACATGATGGTTTACTTTTACTCAAATGATTGATAATTTGAAGATTTTCGATTCACATATTCATTATTTGGGGAAATTTAAGAGAAGGGATGAAACTTTAACAGACTTTTTAGATAGATTCGGAATTGACAAATCAATTGTCACTGCATTGAACACATCTGCTAATAAAAATTTGCTAATTAGAGATGATATAAATTTTAACGAAAAGGAATATGCTGAAAAATTATATGCAAAAAGCCAACATAATCACGAAGTAGTTAGAGAATTAATTAAGAAAAATTCAGATAGATTAGTAGGCGTTTATTGGTTTAATCCCAGAATTGCCGATGATAACGATTGGAAAACTTTAGAAAAATATATTAAAGATTACAATTTTAAAGGTGTAAAAATTCAGGCTTCACTTGATAATTTGAAGATTCCAAATGATTTGTTTGAATTAGCGGAATTTTGTATAGGTTTCGATATTCCACTTTTTATTCATTCTGGACAATCTTTCTTTTTCCAAGAACCATTTCGCGTCAAAGATATTTATACTTTAGTTAAAAAATATGGAGAGCTCAAATGTGTCATTTTGCATGCGGCTTACACTATGGAATATTGTATTAGTTGTTTGAAATTTTTTCCTAAATGCTCTAATGTATATTTTGAAACAAGTTTATCAATCCCATATGGGATAAATATTTTGATTAAAGTCATGGGGAACCACCGGGTTATGTATGGATCAGATTCACCAGCAGCAACCACACCAGATATAGAAATTAATAAAATTAGAATTCTTGATTTAGATAAAAAAACGTTAGAAAATGTATTTTATAATAATATAAGCAATCTAATAGGTGAAATCTCATAAATCAACAAGATAAATTTAGAATTTTTGACAGTCATCTCCATACCTATGGAAAATTCATAGGAGAATCTAAAAATGTGCTTGATTATATGGATAGATTTAACGTAGAGAAAGCAATAATAACAACAATTAATAGAGCAAAATTTTTTCAAAAGAACGATAAATCCGGAAATATAAATCCGCTCGAGAATAATATGGCAGATCTCTTAAAAAATTTTAAAAAAGTAATGTTAAAAGGGCAGCTACCTCATCAAGACGTAATAGATATTGCAAATAAATCTCCCGAACGATTTTATAAACTTTTTTGGTTTAATCCTAATTTAGAACCTGAGGAAGAAGAATCAAACTACAAAATTTTAGAAGAACATTTTAAAAAAGGATTCTGCGGCGTAAAAATACATAACATATTTCATATGTTCAGAGTTCCAAGAGATATTCTTAAATTAGTTTCATTTATTCAAGAATATAATAAAAATTTGATATTATTTATTCATTCTGCTCCTGATACTTCGTTTTTTAAAGGTGTTTCATGTAGGGATATCGCAAAATTAGCAAAAAATCAGGAATTTCAGGAATTACGAATAATTGTAGGACATGCTGCCTATAGCATGGAATACAGTATGGATGTAGCATTTAATTTAAAAAAATTTAAGAATGTTTATTTTGAGACTTCTGCTTCTGCGTCTTTTGGAATTTATAATATATTTAAGGCTGTAGGCTCTAAACGCATTTTATTTGGGTCTGACTCTCCGGTTGTATCTCCAATCCAGCTTGAAATCGACAAAATATTGACATTGCCTATTTCTAATGAAGTAAAACAAGATATCTTATATAATAATGTAAATAAGCTACTTGAATTTTGTCAAAATTAATTTAAGTAAAAATCCTTATTATGTCATCTTAAATTTACTAAATAATTTATTTTTTTTATTCCCAAATTCAGACTTTAACAAATTTAAAATATCTTTAACAAATAATCTTATTGTTAAAATAAACTCAATTAAGGTCTATTAAAAGATAAAATTAAATGAAAATCTTATCGTTTTAAATAAAGTAAAAATAGTAAAAATTAACTTTTAAGAGATTCTTGTGATAATATAAAAATTAATATAGTATAGAGGAAGAACGTCCATTCCATATTTTAAAAAAATTCTTCTTATTCAAGCTTCTCAAATTCGAGTACCTGGAGAATACTTTTATGGCATACCATATGGTGTTTTATTTCTAAATTCTTATTTGCGTAAGGCAGGCATTGTTACTATGATTTTCGATCGACAATTAAATACTTCTCTGAAGAAATTAAAAGAAGTTATTTTAACATATAAGCCCGATGTTATTGGCATTTCTGCTGTGACTTCTCAAAGTTATGATGCAAAATTGATAATAAAGAAAGTTAGAGAATGGATACCTAACATAATTATCATTGTAGGAGGTGTACATTTTACTGCAGAACCACAAGATGGTCTCGATTATGGAGCAAATTATGTTTTTCGAGGAGACAGTGAAGAATCTCTTCTTGATTTTATGAATAATGGTCCTCCTAAAGATAATAAAATTATTTGGGGTAAGCCTCTGGAAAATCTAGATGATATTCCAAATTTAACTATGGATGATGTTGAACCCTATATCGAAATGCTTCGATGGGGTCCGATATCTTATTTTGTTTTAATTGGATCAAGAGGGTGCCCTTACAATTGTAATTTTTGCTTGGGAAAAGACCAGAGGCCAAAGGGAATACGCTATCATTCAATTGACAGAATTATTGATTTTATCTCTCAAATTGTTGAAAAATTCGATGTCCATACATTTGGATTTTATGATGATATATTTGTTATGAAAAATTCGCGTGTAAGAGAATTTTGTGAAAAAATTAAGAAAAAAATCTCAACTCCTCTTAAATTTGAATGCTTTACTCATGCAGGACATGGTGATAGTGAATTATATCAACTAATGCATCAAACTGGTTTTACTCGCATGTCATTTGGAGTTGAGCATGGAAATGACAGGATTTTATCGATAATGGGAAAAAATATTACTAAAGCAAAAATTGAGGAGACATGCAAACAAATTTATAAGGCGGGCATAAAACTTCATCTCACGTATGTCCTAGGAAATATAACAGAAACAAATAAGACAATAACAGAAACAGTAGATTTCTCAATTTATCTTCATAAAAAATATAAAGCAAGATCTTATATTTCTTTCATGCAACCATTGCCAGGTGCTCCTATATATAAAGTTGCTGAGCAATATGGCTACTATTTACCGAAAAGAAGAATTTTTCTGAATATAGATTTATCTTATATTCCTTTTAATGTTACTGTTAAACATATGATAAAA
>JAHPZI010000030.1 GCA_019058295.1 Promethearchaeota archaeon
TGTGGAGGAATTATACAGAGAGCAAGAGACAACGGAACAAGATAGAGAAAATGAATTAATACAAGAATTAATGGTAGAATCAGAACAGGAAACAGTTGAGAAAGTAGAACAAGAAATTGTTCAAGATGAAGAGCAGGAAATTGAAATAATACAAGAAGAAGAACAAGATTTCGAGAGACAGGAAACTGAATATAAAATTGAAAAAGAGATGGAACAACAAGAAGTAGATAAAGAGCTAGATGAATCAGAGGAAGAGGGACAATCTCTCAGAGAAAAATACCGTCAAGAAACAGGGAGAAGACCTATTTATGGAGGGGAACCAACTAAGGGTTATAAAAAATGGTTAGAAATTAAAAATCAAGAGGAAGGTAGAAGTGAAAAAAAAGCTGAAGAAACCTCGAAAAAATCAATGAAGAAATTAGAACCGTGGGAAAAATTATTAATAAATTGGATTAATAAATCAGAAGAAATATCCAATGAAGATAAACAGGAACTAATTAGAATAATTACCCAATATCAACAATTAAGAAGAGATTACAAAAAATTACATCAGTTAATTCAAAAATATTTAAGAAATGCTATTACAAAAGAAGAAACCGAAGAACTATTAGCTTTAGCGAAAAAATTTAACAAAGTTGGCATTGTACAAAAGGAACTTTTTAAAAATCTTCAAGCTTTCAGAAATTTTTATTATAAAAATACTGGATATCGAATCTTTGTTGAAAGAGAGAAATTCACGAGGCATTTAGCTAATAAATTAAAAAAAATAAAAGCTCAAAGTTCATCTCAACAAGAAAATTGGAGGCAGTTAATAAAGAAAAGGGGAATAATTTATAAATTAACTAATTTAATAAATAAAAAAGTATATATAGGGAAAACCGTCAGAACATTAAAGGTAAGATGGAATGAACATTTACAACATTTAAGAAATGGAGATCAAAGGCATTTATATCGTGGTATGAGACTTTATGGAAGTGAAAATTTTAAAAAGGAGATTATTGAAGTATGGAAAAATATAAAAAACTTAAAAAAGAAATTAATAGAAAGAGAAATTTATTGGATTGCTTATTACAATTCAAGGGACCGAGATTTCGGTTACAATTTAACAGAGGGTGGAGATGGTGCTGGTTGGGGAAAAGATAATCCAATATATAAAGAAGTAGATAAGGATTTGCTCAAAAGACTAATAAAAAAAGGCTTTAAAGCAGAAGAAATTGCAGAAAAACTTAATATTCGTCGAAAAACAGTAAATAAGCGAATACAGCAATTTTGGGGTATAACTCTAAATGAAGCAAGGAAACGTTTTATGAATAAAAATGAAATGGCAAAATATATTTTAAAACTAAAAATCGAAAATCCGAGTTATAAAGAGATAGATGGGAATTTACTTAAAAAATTTATTATCAAAGGATTGACTTCAAAACAAATCGCTTCAAAACTCGGAATAAATTATACAACAGTATTTGAAAAAACTAAAGAATTATGGGGATTAAGCTTGGTTGAAGCAAGAAGAGCTTTTATAAAACCAATTTTAAAATCATTAATAAAACAGAATTCGACTGATGTTCAAATAGCTAAAACGCTTGGCATATCAATTTCTACTCTATATAGATTAATTAATAAATTCTGGGGTATGACATTGATTGAAGCAAGAAGAGATTTTATTACATCAGATTTAGAATTGTTAATTATGCAACATAAGACAGCAGACGAAATAGCTAAAGAACTTAATATCTCATCCCCTACTGTTCACTTATGGGTAAAAAAAATATGGGGTAGAACTTTATCACAGACTTGGAAATTATTAATAAAACCTAAATTAAAATCTTTAATTAAACAAAACCTAACTGCTGAACAAATTGCTGAATTATTACATATTGATCAATCTTCGGTTTATAATTTGACCAAAGAATTTTGGAATGTAAGGTTTTCAGAAGCGAGGGATTATTTAAAATAAATTTTATAATTTTTATTTTATTTCATAAGTCTAAAGTTTTAACTATATTTCATTACTATATTTCAATATAGAATTAAAATTAAAATAAAGGATATGTTAAATAAAAAGCAGTTTAATGAGTTATTTGAAAAGCGCTTAATAAAGGAGAGTTATGAAGAAGAAATAAATATTATTTTAACTGGCCAATATGGAAAAGCTCTGGAATTGCTACGTGATGCAGAAGCAACACAACTATTCCCTGCTTTAGTAGGTCCACCAGGTGTTGGAAAAACTATTCTCTGTAGATATTTTGCTAGCCTTAGAGCGAAAGAGGATAAAAATAAGAGTTTTCACTGGATTACTTTTGATGAATCGATTAAACCTTCCCATCTAATCGGAATTTTCCTCGCATAAGCGATGGAACCGAAAGTTTTGATCCCGCTATTACTTTAAAACAAGGATTCACTTTAGAAGCATTTCATCCTGGACCTTTACTCAGTGCTATGTTAGAAGGCGGTACATTTTTGGCAAATGAAATTAACAGAGCGACGGAATACTCACAAAATACACTATTAGAACCTTTAGAAGAAGCTTCTATTGCTATTCCTCATTTAGGTCGAATTAAAGCAGATAATGATTTCTTTTTTATATGTGCTATGAATCCAGAAGAACTTTCTGGAACTCATCGTTTATCTGAAGCTTTAAAAGATAGAATAAAAGTATGGATAAAGTTAGATTATCCTCAAAAGGCAACGGAGTTAGACATTATTAGAATTAATTTACCCGAGCATTTTATAATTGAGGAATCTGAATTAGAATTAATCTATTCCATTATTGAGGCAACTCGAAAAAATAAAATTGATATTGAAATTCCCGCTTCAATAAGAGCAGGAATTGCTATGGCTAAGTTATTAGGTCACCAAAGAGCATTAGAAAAAGAAAAAAAAATTAGTGAAAAAGACTCATATTCTTACTTGTCCGATATCGCAAAGCATGTATTATTAGGTAGTCTTAAACCTAAACCAGGTATGAAAGTTGAAGATATTGTTGAAGGTATTATTGCTAGAACTTTAGGAGGGTAAAAAGGATTCATGGGTATTTTTCCTGAAAATCCATGTGAATTTGCTGTCGAATTTATACGTAGGATGAGATATCATCCCGATATAGTCCAGATGCCTTCCTCGAGACAAGTATTATCTATTCCAAAATTAATTTTAGCGCGATACTATCGCAAAGGCTCAGTCAATCCAAATGATTTTATTGAAATTAGCACTATGACTTCCTTTCCTGATAATCAAAAACTTGCTAAAAATCTTGCTTTTGAAATCCTTTTCCCAAACTATAAAAAAGATTTGATGCCATCCTTTTTTAATGATAAAGAATTTCTTGATCAGATTAATCAAGAGGATTTCATGAATCAAGAAGTAAAATCTGAACTAGATCAACTTCAAGATCTAATTGATGATATAGAATTGACTAAATCAATAGATACAGATTTAATTGAGCAAATGGAACAATTTCTTGAAGAATTGAACCAAAATAGAGATAAACAACCTTATGAATCTGCTTTACAGTTTTTCAATGATGATTCTGAATTATATAAAGAAGAAATAACCTCTTTTGAAGAGTTAATTGAAGAAGCGAAAAAAAGAATGATGGAGAAAATTAATTCACTCTCGCCGGAGGATCTTAAAGCGGGAGCAGAATTGGATTTGAATGACTTAATTCAGCAGGCATCCAAACGAGATTGGGAAAAGATTACGAGTAAAGCGCTTAATGACCAAGACATTACAAAAGATATTAATGATTTATTTAAATCTGGTAACTTTGAAGATCTTATTAAATCATTGAAGTTCTTGAATGAAACGGATGCCATTCCTAAAGATCAAATTCAAAATATGAAAGATGCTCTTGAAAATCAAATACAAAATCTTGACCAACTGTTTCAGGCCGCAAAAAATTTAGGTGATACTCCTAAATTCGATCAAAATAATGTGTTGGACAATTCTTTACAACAATCTTCTTTTGAACATAATTTTAATCTAGCCAATTCATTGGATCAATATTTCGGTACTAATTTAAGAGCTCAATTGCTTGATAAGTTTAATCAACAATTCAGTGGTTCTAATATGAACCTTTCACTTGAAACTCTCACAAAAAATGCATTTACAAACAAATCATGGAATGACCTTTTAAATCAAGCACTTGAAAATGCGATTCAAGATGCATTGAAACAGAAGAAGAAATTCGAAGGATTTAAATCTTTATCTCATCAATTACAACAACTTGCAAATTCTTGTGAAAATATGCATTGTAGTCAAAAAATGGAACAGCATCTGCCAGAAATAATTAAAAAAGCTCTTGAATCAAGTGAGAATCCTAACGAATTAAAAAATGTTGTTGAATTTCTTAGAAGTATTGGTTTAAATCCAGAATCAGAAGACATAAAACGAGTTGGAAAAAAACTTGAAATGCCTGATGACGAAATCTTTGAATTAATAGAACCAAATTACCAACTTCTAAAGAAGCTAATTGATAAAAATATTGGAGACTTCGAAAGAATAAACAATTTAATGAATCAAATAAAGGATCAAATTAATAAAGATCGAATGAAAGAGCTTTTATCAAGTGCTTTAGCATCTGAAAATAGAGATGCATTAGGAGCTCTTGGGCATTTTAATTTAGAAGAAGCTTTAAAAGGAGCTGGACAAATTGGTGGGGAAGAGGGACAAGATATGCTAATTCAAAGCCTTAGTGCTGGGACCGGAGAAAACTTACTGAAACAGTGGTTTATACACCGTCAGAATTTACATGCTGATGCGAAACAAAAAGTAAAGGAATTAGCAAAAAAAATGCTTATTGAACTGGGAATCTTTTATTCTCGAGCACGTTTAGGTAGTTCGGTGTCGGGACCAATTCCTATTAATATCGTAAGACCATTTACTATAGGTGATGATTTCGAAAATGTAGATTTAGAAGAAACTATTAATAACATTATGGAAAAGGGAAAAAAGCTCGATCATATCAATTACGATGATTTTTTTGTTTTCGAAACTGCAAAAGGTTTAAGAAGCGCTTGTTTTGAACTCGATATTAGCGGGTCAATGTCCGGAGAAAAATTAGCTTATATGGCAATCTGTGTGACAATGTTGGTTTATGGAATGAGGAAAGATGAACTTGGTATTACTTTCTTTGAATCAGACACGCACATTCTAAAAGAATTAGATCAAAAAATAGATTTAGAAAAATTGGCAGATGAATTGCTTACGATTAACGCACGAGGTGGAACAATGGTTCAAAAAGCACTTGAATGGGCTAGGCGTCAATTTAAAGAAAAATCTGCCACTCGTGAAAAGCTGAATGTTCTCTTTACAGACGCTGAGATTTTCGATCTTCAGCAATCGCTTAATGAATTAAGAATTTTTCGTAGTATGGGGATCGATTTTATTTTAGTTGTGCCAGAAAATTCATTCAACCTTAAAGATGCAAAAAAAATCGTAAAAATTGCTGGCGGACAGCTACTAACAATAAAAGATTGGAATGAATTTCCCCAATTAATATCAGATATAATTAAATCGAAATTTTAAAGTGCAGAATGATTAAGGAATCCTTACCAGAACTTATAATAGGAGAATTCGGTGAAAAATTATACCAAAAATCACTGATTTTTCCTAATAATAAAATAAATATAATTTACATCAGAGAAGATCCAATAAAAATTAATTCAATAATTTTGGATAATGATCGTGAATTCCATCTAATTATTGACGAAGAGAAAGCAGAAATTTTTCATGACTGTCCGAGTTTTTTAATACATTCACTAAAAGAAAAAAAAATATGCGTCCATTTAATTAAAGCGTTATTAATGATAAAAAGAAACCTTGCTTTAAAAATTTTAAATAATTTTAATAATTATAAGTTAACTTCTGAAGATTTTGGTTCAAAAAAAAAAAGTAAAAATTATATATTGCTCTCAAACACCTGTTTTGAAAGAGATAATTGTGTTGAGGGTTTAAGCTATCTAAACAAGGCCATAATTAATCAAAGTGAATGCGAAAGTATCATTGAAAATTATTTAAAAAAGTCCATTGATAATAACCTATATGTTGAATTCTTTGAATTTTTAAAAACATGTATTGAAAATGAATTAATTGATCCTCTTTTACAATTCAATCATTACATTATTGAGGGCTTTAAAAATTTATTAAATTCCACAGCCAATTATTCTTTCATTTATATACTCTTTATCATCGAATCCTTAAATGTTATTTTTAACTTTATTGATCTCTCATTTTCTAAAGATTTATTTAATAAATTTGAAAAAATGGTTTATAGCTCCAGTCTAAATGAAAAATATTTTTCAATTTATTTTATTATGAAGAATTTTGACAAATTAATAGATATAAATCCATTATTTAAAGCTTTAATTGAAAAAAATCATTTAGAATCTTTAAAAAACGAAATTTTAGAATATTTTTTTGGTGAAATTGAAAATCTTGCTGTAATAGATAAATTAAAATTAATGAAAAGGCAATTTAAAGTAATAGGAATTTCAAAAAATAGATTTTATAATGAATATAGGAGCTATAAAAATGAAATAAAGGAATTAGAAAAGAAAGTTTATTTAAAAAAATTCTCTTTTCTGAAACTCTTAATGGAAAAATATAATATAATTAGTTCTAAAGGAGAATTCAGAAAAAAAAGGAATACTTATATAATTCAACACGATCCAGTAAATTTAAAAAATCCAGTCTATCAATACATTATAAGGCGCCTTGGATTTTTTGGTTTGAATGATCAAATAATTAAATCCAATGATATTGGAATAAATTATTTTATTATTAGAGAGCTTTTCTTAGATAATTTAACCAATCATCCTGATATATTTTACTATAAAAAACAATTTTGGGGAGATAATGAAAATGATTTAGAAATAAACTCTATCGAAGGATTTTCTTTATTCAGTGAAATTATTCATTATAATTATGATATTGATCAACAATATTCCAATATTAACGATGTAATTATAATTGAATGGGATTTAGCAAATAAACCGAGACAAGGAAGCATTGTGAATGCCTATGGATCTCAAATAATTATTCCTGATCAAAATAATCCATTGTTTCACGATTTGAAACCTTTTGATCTTTGTTATTGTCTTAAAACTCCAGTAAAAATTGAAGGAAATATAATAAAAACAATTAATGTTATATCAAAATGCTCGTTTAAAGACGCAATTAATAGTGTTTCTAAAGGAATGAGTTTTATTGAGGGATTTTATCCATTATCTCTCGTTAAAACTGTATTGGACAAAGAAATTAGTCCATTTAAAGCTAATGAAATTGCGGTAAATAATCCTAATAAAATCTTTATCCCTAAATATAATCAGTTTATTAAGAACTTTAGAGAGTTTCTTTTTGATTTTATTAATAGAGAAAGAGATTATATTTTTGAAGAAGTAAAATCTGATCCAGAGAAAAAAGCAAATCAGATAATTATCTTATTAAATTTAACAAATGAACTTTCCGGATTGAATTTACCATATTCTACAATTTTAAAGAAGTTATTAAATCAAAATGTAAATTTACAAGAATTTAAATTAAAATTTTTAAAGGAAATACACATTATTATAAAAGAAATTTTAGAAAAAAGAAATGTTGGTAATACGATAGTTTTTGATTTAAAAAAAATGCGAAATACACCATTTTCTAAATATTCGAACGAAATTCTCAATATCAGAAAACAAGAATTCGAATCTGGAAAAGTTTATAAATTTCAAGACAAAGCAGAGATATGGTATGATGTCTCAGAAATTAAAAACACATTTTATGGAAAAAAATTCTTTAATATTTTGAATATAGACAAGGAAATATCAATAAAACCAGATAAATTTATAAAGTTCTCTGAGTTTGCTTCAAAACTAAGATTGAAAATAACTTTAAGAATTACAAATAATTAAAAGGTTTTAGAGTTCTTAAATCAAATTTAAAGAATTAATTATAAATAGATCTGAATAAAGTCATTCGGAATTTTTAGGTAATTCTTTTTATATTTTAGATACATTTTATATCACAAATTAAAAGGTGAAAACAAAATGGAGAATAAAAAAACCGGGGCATTAAAGATTGATTGGTTTAATTTAAAAGTCCAATTTTCTCCAAATGTCAATCTTATTTCTAAAAAAAATCAATCTAGTGCTGGTGCTGAAGATATAAAAGAATCTGTTATTTGGTTTGAAATTTTATCTAATAAAATTGAAAAATCTGAGTGCGATACTTATAGTTTAGAAAATGACGAAATAATCAATACTGAACCTAATAATAAAAGTAATCCATGGTATTTCGATTTTTGTGGTGATACACCATCACATGATTATAGAAAAAAAACTCTCTATGAAACTACTCCAAAAGTAGATGAAAAGGCAGAAACTAAAACACCATCTCTTCTTGAAGCTCTTAAACCCGCGCCTGAACTTTCTCTTCCATCTGAACCCAAAATAACCCCAGAAAAAAAACCATCCTCTCTTATTAAAGAATTTACAAAGCCAGCTACAAAAACCTCTCCTCCTCCTAAACCTAAAGCATCTGCTACAAAAACCTCTCTTCCTCCTAAATCTAAAGCATCTGCTACAAAAACCTCTCCTCCTCCTAAATCTAAAGCATCTGCTAAAAAACCAATTTCGGAGTCACCTTCTGTTTCTGAAACTTCTACTAAAAAGATTTCTATACCTACTGGGGAACAAATTAAAAATTTGGAAGAACAGCTAGATTCTACTAGAGATGTTATTTTATCTCTTGATAAAAGATTCAATGCTGGATTATTCAATCTTGAAGAGTATTTAGAGAAAAAAAATGTTCTAATTAAGAAAGTAGAGACATTTAAAAGCCAAATAGAAAAATTAAAAAAATAAATTTATTATAATAAAATCTTAAACTCTAACTTTTATTTTTGCTCTTTGCAATTTTTTACAATTCATTATTATCAAAAAGATTTTTATAATCATTTAATTACCTTCTACATAGATACGATAAATAATTGAAAAAAAGGAAAAATGTTTGATAAACATCCAAGCAAGGATATTCTAGAAACTAAAGGAACTATTTTAAGAGGAAAAACTATATGTATATGCTTAACTGGCTCTGTAGCTGTTATTTCAACCCCTATTATTGCTAGAGAACTAATGCGGCTAGGTGCTGAAGTCATTGCTGTAATGACTAAAGCTGCGACTGAATTAATAACTCCTGCTTTAATGGAATGGGCAACTGGAAATCCTGTTATCACTAAATTGACAGGTGCGGTTGAGCATATTTATCTAGCTGGCGAGCGCCCTCGAGAGGTTGGAAGAGCTGATTTAATCTTAGTCTGTCCTGCTACTGCGAACACAATATCAAAAATAGCAAATGGAATTGATGATACTCCCGTAACAACTGTTGTAACCACAGCGTTCGGTAGCAGCACTCCAATTGTGTTGGTACCTGCTATGCATGAGTCAATGTATAAACACCCAATACTAATTTCTAATGAAAAAAAACTGCGAAAATATGGTGTTGATATATTAGGACCAAGAATCTCGGAAGGTAAAGCAAAGATAGCCCGAGTAGATGATATAATTGACCGTGTAATAGATTTGCTAATCTCAAAGAAAGATCTTGAAGGTAAAAAGATTCTGGTAACTGCTGGACCTACAAGAGAATATATTGATGAAATTCGCTATATTAGTAATAATTCAAGTGGTAGAATGGGTATTGAAATTGCAAAGGAGGCATCAGCAAGAGGAGCTGATGTTTTATTAGTAGCGGGTCATTGTATGGCAAAAATTCCTGATTATTTAAATAAAATCAACTGTGTTTCCACTAATGAATTTATAAGAACTGTTAAGGATGAATTGGGCTATAAAGATTACGACTTTTTTATTTGTGCCGCTGCTATAAGTGATTATTCCCCTACTAATCACATTGAAGGAAAAATATCGTCGGATAATGTAAAAGAATTACAAATAAATATGAGATTAACACCAAAAATTATTAACGAGGCTAGGAGAAAAAATCACAAGGTGTTTATCGTCGGATTTAAAGCAGAAACAAATGTTTCTCGAAGTGAGTTAATAGACCGTGCATACGAACGTCTCAAACGTTCAGAAATTGACTTGATTGTGGCTAATGATGTAGGAAGAGAGGATATTGGATTTGTAAGTAAAGATAATGAAGTTTACATTATAGATAAAGAAAAACATATTACCCATGTAGAAAAAAATTCCAAGCGTTATGTCGCATCTAAAATATTAGACGCGGCTATAGAAAATTTTAGAATTAAAAATCTGTAAAAATCTTCTTTAATTAACATTAATATTCCTTCTTTGCTTTCTTTTTTAGATTTTTTCATCTAAAGAAAAACTTTAAATAATAAATCAATTTCTCTAAAAATTGAAGTTTAAGGAAGTAAAACATTTGTAGAATATTAGATATTAGATTATATCTTAAGTACTAAATAATTAAACTTTTACCTTATGTATAAATACATACATAATTAAAAGTATTTTAAAGAAAGAAAAATAAAAAAGTAAAATAAAGAGTGCCTCAAATTACTGCGCAAAAAGAGAAATCAACGATTAAACAGGGAACAATAGCGGAATTTATGCGCAAGCGTACACAATTAGTTGGATTTGAATTTGGTTATTGGAAGCACTCACAATATGCCGCTGAATTTCTTGATAATTCTCTAGATGCAATTGAATCTTTTCAATGGAAAGAGCTTAAAAAGCCGGATTCAAAAATTAAATTTACACTTGATAAAGAACTTTCTTTAGAGAATTTATCAATACTTAAAACCGAAAAAGAGGAGGAAAAGAAAAGCTCTGAACCAATAAATGATGAAGCAAAACATATGTTAAAGCAAGAAATTGGCATTGAACCTGTCGAAAACGACGCAGCTGAGGTCGAAATATTAGAACCTATAGAAATAAAGTCTGAAGAAATAATTGATGAAATTGAAGTGGAAGAAGAAGTAAAAAATATAATTAAAAACATGGAAGAAATTATAAAACCAGTAGAAACTATAATCGATAATGAACCCATCGTAATCATCCGCTTAAGCGAGGCTGAAGCAGCCTCATTTTTAACTTCCGAATTAAGTCAGAAAAATATTATGAATTATACTTTTGAGATTTTTGATAATGGCACAGGTATGAATAAATTAGATCTCCGAAAATTCGGCAGATACTTAGCTTCCTCCAAAAGCCTGGAACTTAAACAAACTCGAGGATCGCAAGGATTCGGGGCTCCATCTGCTTTCAGTGATGCGCAAAATACAACAGGCAGACCAATTGTTGCAGTCTCAAAAGATAAACATAATGTTTATGCTATAGTTTCAGAATTTTTCACAACATCAAAAAATGAGAAAAAATATTTAGTTCATCCCACAGAGATAGATAGTCCTTTCCTACACGGAACGTATATTAAATTACATTATCTCAATGTTAAATATATTCGAGGCTATGTTGATGTTTATGTAAAAGAGACAGCTTTAATGAACCCACACATTACAATCATTTTTATTGATCCTTATAATGAGGAGTTTATTTATCCAAGAAAAGTTTCGAGTTTCCCTATTCAACCAAAATATGCCAAACCTCATCCTTCGTCAACAAATATAGGGGATCTTCAAGATTTACTGATTAAAGCTGAAAATCTCACAGTATCATCATTCTTAAAAGATAATTTTGTAAGAATTAGTTCAAAAACAGCAAAACAAATTATAGATCTTGCAGAGAGAGATCTACAAGACAAACTTAATTTTCTTATTCTCGAAAGTGGATTTATCAAGAAATTAGAGAAAAAAACCGATCCTATTCATTATACTCGTTTTGAAAAAAGAATTTATGGAAGATCTCAAAAACCAAGAGATAAATTGATAATTTATGAAGTTATTTCAGATGAATTTAAGAATAAATACTGGGATTTAATATCGGACTATAATGAACTCAATAAAAAACATGAAAAGATCTCTAAAAAGATACAAAAAGAGTATAATTTAATCGAAAAAGCAGAGACTCAAAAAGAAATAAAAAGTTTTGAAAAAAATGTTAGAGCCTTTTTAAAGGATATTGATGGTATAAGAAAACAAAAGGATAACATCAGAACAGATCTAGATAAAATGATAAATAGCTCAAAAGATGGGTTAAATGAGCTTAAAAAATTTAAAGATCGAAGTGATATAGAGGATCTTGTCAAAGAAATTCAATTATCAAAAACAAAACCTGCTGAATTAACAAACGATCAATTTAATTCCCTTTTTCTTGCTTTTAAGTCCGTAAAATATATGGCTCCTCCGACAGACACAGCAATCCCTGTAGGAGAGTCTGTGTTAGAAAATACTTTAATAAAAGAAATAGGCTTAAAAGTCTCAGATAATTTAGATGATTTTGACACTCCCGTAGAGGAACTTAATAAATCAATCGATATTATACTTGAAGTTAAGAAAAACGAATTAAAGAAAGGAGATCCAACAATAAAAGACGAAATTTTAAATAATATTTCAATATCTGATGAAGAAGTCCATGATATTAGTTCACAGATTTTAGCTAATGTAGATATTAAGGATGAAAGTTTGGAAACAGAACAATTTAAACAATCTCTTGAAAATATTATAGCATCTTCGGAAGATGAGTCTCAAAATGTTTATGGAGAGGTATTTGATTATTTTATTGAAAGTTTTACTAGAGACGACGATTTTGTAGCAGCTGAAACTAGAGATCCTACTAGTGGAAAAGGCTTAGCATATGTTGTGGAAGCTGTAATGGCACATTCAAAACTTATTGAAACGCCGAAACGTTCAAGAGATGTTTTATCAAGATTTGTTAATAGAACTCCTAAATTAAGGGATAGTGCTGATTGTGCTATTACTAAGGCAGTTCAAGCAGTAAATTGGAAAAATTATAAATTAGAAACATATGATAATAATTTACCTAAAGGTCCAATCAAACTTCTTGTAAACGTTTCTGGACCCTTTGTACATTTAATGTTTAAATCACAATCAAAAAACTCTTTAGCTGACGATGAAGATTTAATTAAAGAGATTAAATATTGTCTAGAAGCAATAGGAAGAAGATTAAGGATCTATCTAAATCGAAGAGCTTCAATACGAAAAACTGAAAAACGAGCAAGTTTAATCGATAAATATATCCCTCTATTCGTTAAAAGTCTGTATAACATAGTTTCAGAGGGTGAAGGTTCAAAATATAAAGAAAAGGTAAAAGAAAAGGAATTACAGAACCTTATGAGAGATGCCATAGGAAAAAAACCTGCTCCTGTTGGCGAGGCAAAAGCTGAGAGAGAAGAAATAAAAATTGAACCTGTTAAACCATTAATAAAAGAGGAAGTAATAGAAGCAAAACCTAAGATTGAAATTCCTAAGGAGGATGAAGTAAAGAAGAAGGAATTAGAGAAAAAAGAAGTTGAAGTAAAGAAAATAGAACCTAGAAAAGAAGAAGTTAAAATTCAAGACTTTAATGAATTAACAGTACGTCAATTATATAAATATGCAAATGAAAATAACATAAAGTTGCCTTCAAAAGCTAGAAAAAATGATATAATTAAAAAAATTAAGGAATCAATCAGTAAAAAGGAAATTATTGAACCAAAGATTGAAGAAATCCCTCCAAAACAGAAAAAAATTGCCCCTCCTCCTCCTAAAGAAGTAGCGAAAGTAAAACCAAAAGTTGTAGTAAAACCAAAACCTGCAGTAAAATCAAAACCTGCAGTAAAACCAAAACCTGCAGTAAAACCAAAACCTATTGTAAAACCTCCACAACCTAAACAAACGCACTTACCGATGATAACAAATTCAAATATTTTAAATGCATTGACTAATGAATGGCAAACAATAAAACATTTAATCTTTAAGTTAAAAATAAAAGATATGATGGATGCAAGATTTTTACAGATAAAGCTTAAGGAATTAGAACGTAAAGGTGAGGTTTTAGTCGATATTAAGATGGGTAAAAAACATTGGAAAAAAACCTAAAATTGGGAATTTATTATGGCAAAAAAGCAATCTAAACGAAATTGGGATTTTAAGGCTGCTAAAGATTTGTTTTATGAATATTTAGAAAAGCGTCAAGAGAAAAAAAAAATTAATCTTCCCCCTGAAACAATACAAATAGACAATTTGAACAGAAAAGAAGCGCTAAATCGTTTATATGATCTAACAGATTCAGTTATAGAAAAAATCTATGCTTCTGGACGTCCTACTATTCAATTACCCTCAAGAACAAGTACTAACATTATATGGGATGAAGAGAACGACTTATTATTGCTTGGAAAGCAACTTCAAGAGAAACAGTTCCACAGTCTGTCCAGTGTGGCAGATATAACTCGATTAATGCGAGTTCTAGAAGCCGTTAATGAATTACTTGTAAAGGATCTCCATGCTACAAAAAGAGAGATTTTCTATTCAGATGTAAAATTATTTGGGGAACAAAAAAATAGCGATAAAAGCATTGAAGACATAGCAACTATGCTCTATACAACAAGAAATTCTACTCATATTGTAGCCTCTGCTAAAGGCTCATGTATAGGTAGACTTAGAATTAGAGATAAAAGCGATATTATTGATTTAGAAGGATTAGGAAGTGGTGGTTGGACGATAAGTCCAATGCTTGACAATATTGAGATTCTTGAATCAGATGCCGAATTTATCTTGGTTGTTGAGAAGGATGCTGCTATGATCCGGCTTGCAGAAGCTCGATTTTGGCGAAAATATCCTTGTATCATATTAACAGCAAAAGGTGCAGCTGATATCGCTACGCGTATGTTTCTTAAACATTTAAGTAAAGATTTAAAGCTCCCTGTATTTAGTTTAGTGGATTCGGACCCTTATGGGCATTATATTCATAGTGTATATTTACGTGGCTCGAAGAGATTAAGTTATGAATCACCTTTTCTTGCTACGCCCAATATAAAACTCCTTGGTGTTTTGACTCGAGATTTAGATAAATATAAAATACCAAAAGAAGGAAGACTTCCTATGACTAAGATGGATATCAAACGGACTAAAGAGTTACTTAACGAAGATTTCGTTAAAAAAAATAAAGCATGGCATGATGATCTCAATCTAGCTTTAAAATTAAAAGTAAAAGCTGAAATTCAAGTTCTTTCTTCACACGGATTTGAATTTTTAACAGATCAATATCTTCCAGAGAAACTGACGACTGGGGACTGGATTTAAAAGAGGTGATTATTCGAAATGCGAATTTTTAATAAAAAGGATGGCGGTATTGTTCAATTAATCGATAAAGAGAAAATGCAAGAATGGCCAGTTGAATTACCACTTATATTTATTGAATACATCAGAGAAAAACAAATTGAAAAATATGAGGATGCAAAGGTAAAAAAGGAAATTTCAAATTATCTTAACGAGATTCTTAAAGATGTAGCAATTCCAAGATTAATATCTGTATTAGAAGGAGATAATAATGAAGAAACTATTTCTGCCCTTCAAAGGATTGAAGAACTCTCTAAAAAAAATATAGAAATGACAAAACCAATAAGACCATATCTTAATAATTTGTTAAAACATAGAAACAAAACTATCGTTAAACTCGCCCAGAATATTTCAAATAATTTTACTAAAGCTGATAGAAAGAAAGAACTGGCTAAGAAAAGAAAAATCATGCAAGAGAAAGAAAAAGATTTCTTAGCAGGAAAAATTAGCGGAGAAGAATATGCGCGTACGAGAAAAGAATATTTAACTCTTAAAGAATAATAATAATCAATGAAATGGGAAAAAGAAAAATTTTACGATTTTATTATTGAGAACAAAGTAATTGGCTTCTTTGATGAGCCCCTAGAATTAAAATCTGGTAGAAAATCTTATTTTTATGTAAATTGGAGAAATATTGCTGAAGATGTCTATTTAATTGATAAATTAAGCGACTTCCTTATAAGTTTTGTTGAAAAGCTTGGTTTAATACCCGACTGTTTCTATGGTGTACCAGAAGGCGCCACCAAAATAGGAATAATTACACAATATAAATGGGCCAAAATTCAAAAAAATTATAATCATGGAATTTATCCATTATCAATGGGTCGAGCAAAACCTAAACAGCACGGCGACCCTAAAGACAGATTCTTTTTAGGTATTCCAAGAGGAAATGTAGTAATACTTGAAGATGTAACTACTACAGGAAGTTCGTTAATCCAAACTATAAATAAATTATTCGATAACAATATTAAAATAATAGCTGCCATTGGTCTAACAAATAGAAACGAAATTAGGGATGATAATAAATCAGTTGAGGAAGTTCTCAAAGATAAGGATTTAAAATATTATGCTATGAGTAATGCAATAGAATTATTACCAAAAGTTTATGATCTATTAAAACCGGGTGAAAAAATAGCTAGACACATAGAAGATTATTTTAAAAAATATGGAATTAAAGAAATCAAATTCTTAAAAACATAAATAATAAGCATAGTAATTTAAAAAAGACTCGCTTAAGATATGAATTTCAATTTTATTTTTATTGATTCGCTCCTAAAAAAAAGTTTCTCCATGTCCTTATATGTTCATGGATATAATTAAATAGTATTTTTTCAGAACTAGTCAACCTTTTCTCATCATCTAAAGATAATTTTGTTCTTGATAATCTTAACAATTTCAATAATCTGCCGTCGATTGTACTGGATAAGTATGAATAAAACCGATCTAAATCGTCTTTTGGTTTAATTCCGGCTTTTACTTCTTCTTGCGTGAAAAATTGGAATTCTTTTATTTTATTTAAAAAATATTCAGTATCTTGTTGAACGAGCCTCTGATTATCTCTTTCAGCAATAGCATATCTTTGAACATCCACATGATCACATTTATCACTCGATGCTATTTTCATTATATTATTTTCAATAAAAGGAATAGCTAAAAATAATTTCAATTTATATTTTTTTCCTTTTTCGAATGGACCAAAAGATTCTCCAAATATCGATAATGAATTTTGATCCTTTGTACATTCTGTATAAATCTCATCATTTTTAAAAATAAAATTTATTCTGTTAAGGGAATCAATTAAATTATCATGAATTTTATTCAAATTTAAACTCACCAGAATTTAATATAACAAGTTGATTTTATATATTATATTAATTATATTAAGAAAAATAAAATTTATATTAAGATATTAATACTCTATTAAACTGAAATGGACATTATAATTATTATATTATTTATAGTCTTTATTGCGGTTTTTATTTTTGGCTTTTTAATTATTTACAAGCAAGTTGCACTTATAAAAAAGGGAGAATTCAAGCTTAAAGATCGCTTTCAATGTATCGTTTATGGATTTATATTTAGTTCTGCGGTATTAGTAGTTGTTAGTATGGCATTGATATTTACGATAGAAACTCCTGAATTCTGGACAGATACTAGTCCTCCAGATTTGAATCCAATTCTTTTTCTCATTCCATTTATGATATGCCTAGCTTATATTTCTTTTTACCCTTTGATTGATTTTCTTTTTATTGCTCTTAGCGGAGAAGCAGACGAGGGTCTTACTCCATTTCATAAGTTCATTGGTGAAAAAATCATAAATAAAACAAATTATAAAATAATAAATGTTATCATCGCATTGGCTTTTTATTTTGGAGTTTTTTTTTTACCTCCAATTTTACTTGCATTATTAGGATTACCCTTTATAATGATATGGATAAGCTGGATGCTTGTTTATCCATTAATGATTTTAACTTTTTATGGAACTAAGGGATATATTGCCCAGTTATCAAATTTTTATCTCCATATCCCAGAGATTAAAAGATCTGTTTTCCTTGGATTTGAAGATGGGAAGAGAACTTTTGAAGAATTTAAAAAAGGATGGGCACCAAGAATTCTTGTAGGATTAATGATTTTTGTTTTTGTCTGGGCGTGGATTTCCATGATTCAAACAATAGGTTTTTATTTTACGGCAACAATGCCCTTCGCAATAATGTCTTCTATTTTTGTTTTCGTCACGCTTTTTTTAGGAGTGCTTGGATATTTTACTAGATTCTGGGCCCGTAAAATAAAATATAGAGGTATAGATATCTATTTCGCAGCTTACTTAATAGCCGCCATTGCTATCAACATACTAGTTAATTTTTTAATCTTAAATGCAGAAAAGCTAGAAAACACATTTATTTTCTGGAAATTCACTCGTGATATTACTCCTAATTATTTAATGTTCGCTTTTGCTGCAGTTATCGAAGAAGTAGTTTTGTTAATATTTACTACATACTATTTCTTATCTAAAACAAATGAATTCAAAAAAAATATTAAAATTTCAATTATAACTCAATGTGGCCAGACTTTTGATCCTATACCCCTTTTTAATTTAATTAAAAATAAAAATCAAGAAATAAGTAAATATGCTGAAGAAACATTAATTATGATGTATGAAAGAATCCCTCTTAAAGAAAAGACTATTCTTGATGATATGAAATTTAAAAATTCTTTAATAGATGGAATATGCGATCCCCATCCTAATTCTCGGAGAATTTGTTATAAGATTTTAGTTCAATTGGAAAACGATGTCCCAGATAAAATATTACCATGGGTTGTTGAATCATTAGAAAGTCCTAATTATGATAAAAGTATCCCTTATGCCAAATCTTTGCTCATAGCTGATATGAATTTGGTCAATAATATTCCTATAACTGCAATATTTAATCTTGTCGAGGATGCTGAGTGGAGACTGAAATTATTTGGATTAAAAATCTTATCAAGCTTAATTCAAAAAGATAATACCCTAATATTGAATCTGGATGTTAATAAATTATTGAATGATCCAGATTATCATGTCCAAGTTGAAACTCTTAATATATTTTCAAAAGCTTCGGAGGAACTACCATTAGAATTGTTAATTGAAAAATTAAATCATCCTAATCAATTTATAAGATCAGCTACTATTAAAAATATTAAAAATTTAAAATCTGAGAACATTAAAGATGAAATAATAACAAAGATCGTCCCCTTTATAAAAGATCCAACAAGCTCGGTTAGAGCATCAATTTTTGAGCTCTTTTCCAAAATAGGGAATTTTAAGAAATTTTCAATTCCAATTCAACCTTTTCTCGAAGGTTTAACTGATATTAATAAACATGTAAGAAAAGCTTCAGTTTTAGCACTTGAAAAATATTTTAATGAAAAACCAAGGTCCTTAGATATAGACTTGATTATAAATAAAATAGATCCTAATAATATTGAGATCTTAAATAGCGTATTATCATTACTAGGTAGATTCTGGGAAAAAGATCCTGAAAAGATCTTAACTACTTTATTAATATTTTTAAAATTTGATAACGATCAATTAAAAGAAGCAATATCAAAGATTCTTGTTGAAAAACATAAAACTAACCCCAATTTAATCGTTCAGAATTTAATTTGTATTCCTGATGTTTCTAAATATATTAAAAAAGGTATTGTTTCCACAACAATAATAAGAATTGCTAAAAATGATCCTAAAAATGTAATTCCTAAGTTAATTAGTTATTTAGATTCTAATGATGATGATATCAGATTAAATGCGATCCTATCATTGGAGGGATTAGTTGATGATTTTTCAGATAAAATTAACATTAAATCTTTCCTAATACTTTTAGAAAAGGATACAAACCAACAAATAAAAAAAGAATGTTCAAAAGTTATATCTAAAATAGCAAAAAAGAATCCAATGATGATAAAGCCTGAAATGATTGCTATTTTACAATCCTTAAATAATCAAGAACCGTCAGTTAAGATTTCATTATTTAAATCTTTATTAGAAATTGCTAGGGAATCACCAGACTTAATTCCAATCCCTCCAATTATTGATTTTCTCTCAGATTCTGATTCCTTTATTCGAGAATCTTGTGTAAAAATATTAGGTTTTATAGGATATAAATCTCCAGAAGAAGCTATTGATATATTGTTTAATATTGGTTTAAAGGATGAAGATTGGATAGTTAGAGAAGCTAGTATTTCAAGTTTAGGAGAAATTATCGAACACCTCGAAAATAGAGAATTAATCATTAATAAACTTGTATATTTTCTTGATGATGAAAACACTTGGGTAAGAAGATCGGCCATGAACATACTTTCTAATCTTAAAGAAATTAAAACTTCACAAATTCCCTTTGAGAAGGTTTTAAAGAATTTAAAAGATAAAGACCCAAAAGTTAGAGAAGCATCAACCGGATTGCTTAAAATCTATGGTATTCATAATGTCGATTCAATATTTGAAAACATAATTTCTCTTTTAGACGATGATTCTGAGGATGTTAGAAATAAAATGGTCAATGATATGGTCTTAATCATTAATAAAATTGGACTCAATAAAGTTTTATCAAAACTCTTGAAAAATCTGAGCGGAGAAACCTCTTTAGGATTACAACGCTCAATAGCCTTAATCTTGGAGCGAACCTCAAAATACGAAGGCGAAGAAATCAAAAAGAGAGTCATATCATTATTAAAAATAAGGTGTGAAATGAGCCAGGATCCCATTATATGTGAAGCATTACATAAAATAAGAGAAAGTTAAAAAAAATGGTATTTCTCCTTATTAATAATAAATTACTAAATTGAACCTCTATTTTTCTTAAATATTTTCCAGTAGTTTTAATATCTAGTTAATAAAATAAGTTGTTAATATTCCAAATTAAAATACTATAAAAAATAATTTGTCTATAACAATAAAATTGAGTGATTTTTAATTGACAACGCAAGCTCCTACTCCTACACGTCCCATCAATAAGGTTCAGAAGTTTGAGGATTTTTATCGTTTGTTTCAAGATAAACCAGGCGTTTATAAATACCAAGATCAAATAAATGATATTTATTCTCTCTCTGGAAATACTTTAATCATCTTATACGAGGATTTACTTGCATTTGATTCTCAAATCGCAGAAATGTTAAGAAACAATCCCGAATCTTTATTAGAAGATGCTGTAGAGGCTTTTAAAAATGTTTTAAAATTCCAATCAAGTGGAAGTTTGAGCCATCAGAATTATTTTGTCAGAATAACAACTAAAGACGAAAAAAGTCCCTTAGCAATCCCTATAAGGGGATTAAGGTCAAAAAATATTGATAAATTGGTCTGGTTCAAGGGAATTTTGGTAAGAACTTCCACAGTAAGACCTAAATTAGTAAAAGCTATGTTTCAATGTAATTTATGTGGAGCTCAGTTTGAAATTATTCAATTAACTTCTAAAATAAGATGGCCCAGATCTTGTACGAATACTCGTTGTAAAGCTAAAGCTCAATCTGATTTTATGCTTATATCAAAAACTTCAGAATTCATTGATTGGCAAAGTATAACAATCCAAGAAGTCCCGGAAGATCTACCACCTGGAAGAATTCCTAGATCTCTTCAAGCAATATTAACTTATGATTTAGTTGATATCGTTAAACCTGGCGATAGACTTAAAGTTATGGGGATCTTTAAATCAGTCTTAGCTCAATCTATTAAGAATATTAATTCTACTCTGTTTAAAACTTATATAGATGTAAATTTTGTGGATCCGGAAGATAAAAGTGAGGAATATTTAGATATCTCAAAAGAGGAGATTAAAAAAATCGAAAAATTATCAAAAGAACCTATGATTCAGAAAAAAATTGCACGGTCAATAGCCTCTAACATTTATGGAAGAGAAGATCTTAAAATGGCATGTGCATTAAGTTTGTTTGGTGGAACAAGGAAAAAAAAAACCAGTGGAGGTTATAAGAGAGGGGATATCCATGTATTATTCATTGGTGATCCTGGAACTGGGAAATCTGAGATCCTAAAAAGCGCTGTAGAAGTATCACCAAGAGGACTATACACATCAGGGAAAGGTTCTAGTGGAGTTGGATTAACTGCTGCTGTAATAAAAGATTCTGAAACAGGTCAAATGAATCTAGAAGCAGGAGCGATTGTTTTGGCCAATGGCGGTATTGCTGCTATTGATGAATTTGATAAAATGGATTCTGCCGATAGATCAGCACTTCATGAAGGAATGGCTCAACAAACAGTAAGCATAGCTAAAGCTGGAATTGTTGCTACTTTAAAATCAGAGACTGCTATAATTGCGGCTGCAAATCCAAGACTTGGAAGATTTAATGAATACAAAACTTTTACTGAGAATACTTCCATGCCACCACCTCTACTGAGTCGATTTGATCTAATTTTTAAAGTTGTGGACCGTCCAGATCCTGCTAAAGATGCTCAAATGGCTGAATTTATATTAAATAATGCTACAATGGTTACAGAAGATGATTTTAAAGAAATAGATGAAAATGAAAGTATTTTAGCCCCAATAAGTGGAGATCTTTTAAAAAAATATATTAAACACGCCAGAAGAAATTATTTTCCAATAATAACCGAAGAAGCCAAAGAAAGAATAAAAAATTTTTATTTAGAATTAAGGGGAAAATATGATAGTGAAGATGCTGTTGTGTCAATTTTAGCAAGAAATCTTGATGCTTTGGTGAGATTAAGTGAAGCTTATGCAAAGATGGCTCTAAGGAATAAAGTACTGAAAGAAGATGTTGATGATATTATCAAACTCTTTAAACGATATTTAAAAGATACTGGTTATGATAAAGAAACGGGAAAAATAGACGTAGATATAATCTTATCTGGTAAACCTAGAAGTAAGATCAATAAACTTACTCGATTGATGGATAGATTAAAAGAGATATTCGAGGAAAACAATTGGAAAACTCTAGAAAAGAAAAATGTCATCCAAATTCTTGAATTAGAAGAGAATATAGACAAAGAGTTTATTAAAAACTTTATTAAAGAAGCTATTAATGAAGGGACGCTATATTGTCCCAAACATGGATTCATTCAGTTTACAAGAAAACCAGATTAAGACATATATGGAGAGATTTACACATCCTAATAAAGGAAAAACTTGATTAATTAAAAAGCTTTTAAAAATTTCTCTTAAAGTTTAAAATAATTTATTATTTTAAATTACAGAATCATTTTCTAGTCTTTTAATACTTGTTCAGATATTAGTTTAAAAGCTTTTTCAACATTTACACCAGTTTTTGCCGAAGTAATTAAGATATCTTTAGCTTTAATTTTTTTTCCTAAAGCTTCTATTTCTTCTTCAGTAATTTCCCTTTTTAAATCACTCTTATTCATAAGGAGAATAATAGGTGAAGATATATTATTTTTTTTTAGATCTGGATACCAAAACTTCTCAATTTGTTCAAATGTGTTTTTTCTAGTTAAATCTGCTACGATTAATACACCATCAGTTCCCTTATAATATATCGACCTCATTGCTATCCAACGTTCTTGTCCAGCAATATCCCATATGTGAATTTTTACATCTATTCCAGAGTTCAAATTTATTTTTGTTGTAAATATATTCGTTCCAATTGAAGCTCGATAATCGTTTACGAATTGCCCCGATACAAACTTTTTAACGAGAGATGTTTTCCCTACAGCTGGCTCTCCTATTATAATTATTTTTAATTTAAACTCCATAGAATAAGTCAATTTTTTTTTAAAATAATATTACACTTTATCTATTATATTTAATAATAATGTATAAATATAAAAATAGTTAAAACTAAAAATATAAAAATATTAAAGTAAAATTATCCTAAAATTTGATATATAATGACTACGGGAATTGTTTATGATGATATTTATCTTCAACATCGAATTGGAACTCATGTAGAGAGCCATGAAAGACTTATTGGTATTATGGATTTTTTAAAAGAAAAAAAGCTTTTAGATAATCCTGATTTTAAGGTAATTACACCGAGAAAAGCCACTTTAGATCAAATTCGATATGTTCACGAAGATAGTTTAATTAAAGAAGTAAAAGAAGTAAGTGAATTAGCAGAAAAGACTGGTCATATTCAAAGTCTTGATTTAGATACTTCCGTTTCCGCAAAAACCTATGAAGCTTCGTTATATTCTGTTGGAGGAAATTTGCAAGCTGCTGATGAGATTTTAAACGGCAATCTCACTAATGCTTTCGCAGCAGTACGACCACCCGGTCATCATTCTAATTCTTATAAATGTGCCGGATTTTGTATCTTCAATAATATAGCAATCACGGCTGAATATCTTTTTAAGGAAAAGGGAATAAAGCGTATAGCAATAGTGGATTTCGACTGCCACGCTGGAAACGGCACCTCGGATATTTTTTATTCTGGCTCAAAATCTGATGGTGAGTTAGTCTTTTTTGACTCTCATCAAGATGGTAGAACGCTTTATCCTGGGACGGGATTTATTGGCGAAATTGGTTCAAGAAAAGGAGAAGGAAAAATAATCAATTATCCTATGCCTCCAAGAGCGGCTGACGATGTTATAATGATATTTTTTGATGAAATAATATCTCCTATGCTTCATGAGTTTAAACCTGAATTTATTCTAATCTCCGCAGGTTTTGATACCCATTGGACGGATCAACTCACTGGAATGGGCTGGACATACCAAGCACCGGCAAATTATCTAAAAAAAATCAAAACTATTGCTGAAGAATTTGCCCAAGGTAGAATTTTGATAACTTTAGAAGGTGGATATGAAATTGATAAACAAGCACGCGCAGTGCATAATTGTTTAAAGGTTCTTAATAATGATGATGACTTAATCGAAGAGAACCCCAGAGAATCAGGAAAAGACGTATTAAACTATATTAATGATAAATTGATTCCAGCATTAAAAGATAAACTTAGACCCTATTGGAATTGTTTTTAAACAGAATGTGATCAAAACACTTTAATAATTTATTTTATGCTATAATTTTATAAACCCAACTAAACTTATTTATAATAAATATTTGTTTTAAAATTATAATAATAATTTGGAAAATAAAATGTCAGAAAATAATGAAGATGAAAGAGAAAAAAAGGTAGGAACGCCTCCATCTATGCCTCCTCCGTCAATGCCGCCACCAACTACAGCTCCCCCGTCAATGGCACCACCAACTACAGCTCCTCCATCAATGGCACCTCAACCTGCACCAACAATGGCACCTACGCCTGCACCAACAATGGCACCTACGCCTGCACCTGCAGTTCCTAGTGGTCCATCTCAACAAGAATATGATGCTTTATTGAGACAAGTTAAAGAAAAAGACAATCAGATTAATCAATTAAATACTCAATTGTCTCAATTAAATACTCAATTGTCTTCTCTTCAAGCGTCAGCCCAAAATTACGAAAAACAAATTAAAGACCTAAATGACCAAACATCTAATTTAAATAACATACTTATCGAAAGAGATAAAGAAATAGATCAGTTGAGCAACGAAAGGACTCAATTAGAAAATCGGGTTCAAGAATCAACACAAGAGGTTCTTACTTTGCAGCAACAGCTCACTCCACTACAACAACAAGTTGGTAAACTACAAGAAGAGGTTGGTTACCAAAAAAAACGCATTGAAGAGCTAAAAGAACCTAAAGCAGTAATGCCCTCAACTTTAGCACGACAATCAATGGGTTCCCAATCAATGGGTTCCCAATCTCCAGTAAGCTCAAATGTAAGTACGCCTTCAGCACCTGTTTCGGATGTGAGCGGAGGCAGAAGGGTATGTCCTAATTGCAACGCTTCTGGATTTGCAATTAAGGAGGTTGAAGACAAATCAAAAGTTATTTCTTACATTCCGAAACCTATATATGCTAAAAAGATGATCTGCACAAAATGTGGTTATGAGTTTTAAACTGTTTGATGCCTTAATAAAAACTAATTAATCATTTCTCTTTAACTTTTATTCTTGATAAAATCACCGGATTACTTCTTCTAAATACAATTTTGAAATTTAAATATAAAAAATTGAATTCTAAATAAGAATTAACAGTTATGTTATGCTCATTAATTTTTAAATTGATTATAAAGAGCATTGAATAGATTTTACATATTCTAAAAATATAGGAGTTAATTATAAATATTACAATTTTTTCTAATATTTAAAAGAATTCTGTGGAAAATAATTTTTTAAATAAAATCTTTTTATGTCTGAATTAAAAAAAGAATTGTTAGGACCGGCAATTACAAAAAAAAGGATTATCGGGGTTATTATTCTTGCTGGTGTATTAATTTTTGCATTTGTATATTCTGTATATGCTTTTAGTTTAATTTTTGGTACTCAACGTATTGAGCCAAGTGATGAATTAGACAAAGCAGAATACGAGGATGCCGAACTTTTGGAACGCTACTTTCCAATTGATTTAGATGATTTATTGGATTGGCTTATAGATAATTACGATGAAGAATTCGATCCAAGTGATTTCGATCTTGATGATTTAGAAGATTTAGGTATAGATATAGATGACATAGATCTAGATGATTTAGCCGAACTAGCTGATTTAATAGATTCGGAAGATGTAATTGAATTCTTAGAGGAAATGCTCGATGGAAATATAGATGATTTTGATTTAACAATGGCAGGTTTAATAATCGCGGCATTATTATTCTCAGATGAAGAGGCTTTTAGAGTTTATGATTATCCCAGACCTATTGATGCTGAAAGAGAAGATATTTTATGGAAATATGAATGCTTTGATCAATTTAATGGGGATGGATGGATATCCACCGTACCTATGGAACAAACTGTTTATCCAGATAATGCTGATCCTGGTTCAGATGTAAATACAATACAAAGATCCTTGTCAGTTATAGACGGTTCAAATTCGATGGTTTTTGGTTCACGTTTTAATGAATTGGTAAATCCCTCTATTATCGAAGATAGTATTGTGGCTAGTAATTTAGACCAAACCATGTATTATTATGATGAATTAGGGTGTTCCTCTCTCGATCTTTATTTTGATTTAGAGGAAGATATCACAACATATAATTTAAATATGACATATAATGTATTTGGAATAGATTTACGTACGAATGAAGAGATTAATCAGACTGCGCGGGGTACAGATCAAAATCCCTCTGATCCCGATTTTCAAAAATTTTTACAATTACCAGGAGGCGTAAGCAGTTATATTAATGGTAACCCTTTTTTTTTGGAGGATTGGAATAATTTAGATGCAATTATAAACAGTAATGATAATGTTTTCATGGTAGCGAATAAAATTAGAAATTATCTACAGTCCAATTTTGATTTGACTTTTGATGCATTAGTTAATGATGAACCTGAAGATGGAGAAGATATTGTTTATTGGTTTTGTGAACATGATGAAGGATTATATTCTGAATTTGCGTCTGCTTTTTGTGCTTTCACTAGATCCTTTGGTGTAGCAAGCAGATTTGTTGATGGATTTAATAGCAGATTGATAGAAGAATTCAATGATACAAATGACAACCCATATTATCCAATAAAATATAATAATATCTATAATTGGGCAGAGATTTTCGTTCCGTGGGGTATTGGAACCGGTAGATGGGTTCAAATGGATATTCTTTATGATACTTTTGGTATGGGGGGTGCTCCTGTCGGTCCAGAGAGATATAATATTACCGTTCTTGCGAACTCTTCAAAATATAATATATTCAATAGAAATGATTATATTAATATTACTGCTAAATTAAATTCAACTCATTATAATGTCAATGGATTAACTGTCACTTTTGAAGACTTGAAAACAGATCAAGTCTTAGGTACTGCTGTTACAGATTCAAATGGACTCGCTTGGCTTTTAGTAAAACTTGATGATACACATATCGTAGGGCCTAATACGATTGAGGGATCTGTCCTTGGACATATTGATGAGACAGATTACCTACTTAATGATGAAATTAGAGTGATTCTAGAAAATATCTCTCCAGCAGAAGTTAATGTTTCTGAAACACCTCATACAACGTTTATAGAAGGATATGTTGAAGATCCTATAAATTCTCAAAGAATTGAAAATGCAAATGTAACATTTTTATTATTATATAAAGGGACTAATGATCCCGTAAATGTGCCTAAACCATTCAATCCAATGTTTTCAATTACTGATAATAATGGTAGATTTGATGTTACATTAGATGTTGCAGATTATAATCCTTATGGAGAATACGATATTAGGGTCGATTTCAATGGTTCTTGGGCGTTTAGTGGTGCATCTCCATTTATAAATGATTCGAGTGATGTTATGGATTTCAATATAACAAGGGAGTTAACGTATGATATTAATTTTTTTATAAATGGTACTCCAACAGAATATCCATTTGGTCCAACTCTCAATAATCTAATAGTTGCAGAAAGATATAATGATATTAATCTTACAGCAATCGTTCTAGATGCTGTAACAAAAAATAGGGTCTCCGGAATATCAGTAGAGTTTTATGATTATCTGGATGGTTTTATTGGTTCTGTTGTTTCGGGTGTGAATGGAAAAGCAACTCTAATATTTAATAATGGGGCAGTTCATAATGCTGGTCCCACTTTAGTTTATGCTAAAATTGGAAGTGTCACAAATTATTCATATTATATAATAAATGAGTCAATTTCAATAAAAATTAACTCATATTTACCAATTCCATTTCAATTAGATATTGCAGCAGCTGTACCACAGACGTATAATATTACATGTGAATTACTTGATGATAAAAACAATTTCATTGGTTATTCTCAAATTGAAATAAAAATGAATAGAAGCTCTATTGATTATTCGAGTTTCATAACTCCATCTACGATTGTTAATCCAGATTCAGTTGGATCAAATAATTTTGATTTTGAAAGAGGTGTTAGAAACGATACATCTCCCAATAATTATTCCTTAAAACTTGAGTTCAATGGATTTTTTGATTTATTAAGTTTCCCTTATTCTGCGATATTTAATTTAAATTATTTGAGTAATTTCACTTATCTTCCTAATCAACTTCAAGTTATTGATGGGAACCAAATTGAAATATTTCTTAGTGTAGAGGATATTCCAACAAGAAATGTTTATGATCAATCTAATCAACCTCAAAATTATACACATGGAAGTGGCAATAAAGCTCACTTTCAGGTACGAGTTGTACGCGCCGGGGGTGCCATTTCTGTGAATGGGAATACGACTAGGATCTATGATGATTATTCGAATACATTATTAGAGAGTTATACATATGATGGTTCTGAAACTCCTGCTGGATTTGTACAATTTAATATTTCAATAGACAAATTTAATCATTCTGGAATACATCGAATTAGAGTTGAATTTCATACTTTTACAAATGCTAATTTTACATTAATAGTAATTAATGAAACTGTTGATATTAGCCCAAATTTCATTATTAATGGAGATAATGAAATCACTAGAGAAATTGAGAGTTTTAGTGTTTCAGGAGTTATTAAAGATAATGGGACGCTTTTAAGAGGTTTAGTACTAAGGATTTTGTTATTGGATCAAAATTTTCAAAATGTGACAACATATTTAATTGGAAATCAATATGCAATTACAGGTAGCGACGGATATTTTCAATTTGATATAAATAGAATAAATGAATCTCTTATTCAAGGACTATATTACATTAGAATTGATTTCAATGGTACTATTTACCTCGTTGGTGAGGTTCCAAGAATCGATCCAATTCAGAACTATATGGTAACTAATAGCAGTTATTTGATTCCTATAAATGTCACAGCTGATACCTATATTATAGAAGGCGGTTTTCATACTTCTGAATATGAAGATGAATATCCAAGTTATTGGGTTAATGCGACCACTTTATATGTTTATGGAACTTTAAATTGGGATAACACGTCTGGAATTGTCGATGCCTTTATAAATATTTCAATAATTAAAATAAGTGATAATAGTGTAATTGCATATAATGATACTGTCTTAACTATTATTAATGGTGATTTTAATGGTTCGATAGTAATTAATGAAAATTGGCCAAATTATCGTAGTGAGACTAAAATTATTGTCACTTTTAAACCAATTAATACATTTAATTATCCTGATTATTTCTTTATAGAAGAAACTTCAATTGAATTTACGTAAAATTTACTTAAAAAGCAAAAGGTGAAATTTAATAAACTGTATCAAATCTAAATTAACTCTTATAAAAAAATTTTGGTTTTCTTTTATCTTCATCCTTCTAATTCTAATATTTAATTCTATTTTTATAATCAATATTACTAATCATAAAGACTCAAAAGAAAACACAAGTAATTACAATCAAAAGAAAAGAGAAAATGAGATACTAAAAATATCCGCTGTAGTTGGGGAAATAAATTTAACTAATTACCAAATTAACAATACTTGGTATCTTCATAATGAAACCATTCAAATAGAGGGTCGTATCTATACTATACCTCCTCCTAGTGTGGGAGTTCCTGATCTAAATGTTGCCATATTAATGGATGGAAACCTATATCCCGAATTTAATGGTACTACAAATTTTAATGGCGAATTTATAATCAAATTTACAATTCCTTTTGAGACTAATATCTATTTAGAACATAAAATAGAAGTTGAAATAACAAACGATACAGGGATTGATTTATATCTTAAAAAAAATCATTACACCTTAAATTTCAGTTCGACTTCATATTTCGATATTGATAATCATAATTTAAACAATCCTCAACTCGCCAGAGGGTACTACTATATTCCAGGCTTTTTAAATTATGATAACCATAGTGGTATTCCCAATCAAATAATAAAGAGCACTTGGAAAAATGAAACAAAAAAGGATTTAGATCCTCCGAATTCTCCTTTTAATACGAATTCTGATGGGTCATTCAAATATATAAAAATCCCAGATGATAATGTTTCTAACATATTATTTTTAAATTTAACCTATAATGGAAATAGTCCTTATATTAATGGATCTCAAGAACTTTTATCAGTAAGAATTTATAGGAATATCACTTGTGTATGGAATACAGTAGGTTCCGCAGACGAAGGAGATACAATAACAATAAGAGGCCAATTATTGGCAAGAAATAACTCAAATCTAGTAATTAATTTTACAGACGTGAGAATAACAAGAAACTATGCTACAATTGCCAACATAACCACAGATTCAAATGGAACTTTTACCTACATTTATAGATTTCCAACAGGATCAGAAGGAAATAATATTTTTGGAGTAGAACTAGCTAATTTTTCAAATATATTTTCAAATACTACACATATCATTAGTATAGCTTCAGCACCAATTATTCCAGCTGAAGATATAGGAGAAGATGGTGAAGATACACCTCCACCATTCCAAAATTTTTTCATAGTATTTATTCCTATCATTATTGGAATTGCTGCTGTATTAATTGTATTTATATATATTCATTTAAGAAAACAGAAAGCAGAATCACTTGTAGTAAAATTACCTCTCGAAGATAGAATTAGAAACCTCAAAATTCTTAAAGATACAGGAAGATTGGAAGAGGCCTTATCTTATTTATTTCAATCAATTTATCTGGAATTAATAAATGCTAAATATGGTAGAAGAATGAAGGAGAGTGAAACAATTAGAGATTTTGCCATTATTTCGGTCAGGGACTTGAAACTCAATCCAGCATCAATCTATCCATTTATTCAAAATATTGAAAAAATCATTTACGACAAACCGTTTTTAATCGAAGAAAAGGACTTTTATGCATTGGTTGAGCTATTTTCACCAATATATCATCAACTTACGGGATATTATTTTGTAACCAATTTTTAAATTAAGATTTTAAAAAAATAGAAAAAAGTAAAAAAAATTATAAATTCAAAATAAATTATTAAATAAACCGTTTGAAGAAATAAAGAAATAGTGAATAAATATGGTTAATATATCGACAAAAAAGAAGAAGAAAAAAGCAGAGCCAGAGTTTAATATTAAAGAAAGATTCCGAAATGTAAAAATTCTGGTAGAAACAAATAGACCAAAGGAAGCAATTGCTTATATTTACTTGGCATATTGTGCTGTTATGAATCACAAATTTAAGAAACCTCGCTTGCCTCACCAAACAATTCGTGAATATGCAATTACTGCTGTAAATCAATTAGGACAATTACCTGAATCAACTTATTCATTTGTCAAACGCATTGAAGATATTATCTATGGAGGCTTAGAACCTACAAAAGCTGAAATAAATTACACAGCACAATTATTTTCAACCTTATATAAAGAAATTACTAACAAAAATTTTTCTTTTAGCATTTAATTGTTTCATATTAGAATTATGATTAAATAATTTCAATAAACAAAAAAGAACATTAAGATGGTTAAAGTTAAAGGTGGAAAATCTTCGGAAAAAAGTATAAATATTTCAAAGGGAATTATATATACTTTTTTTACAATATATCTTATAATTTATGGAATTGGAATTAGTATTTTTATTGAAAATTATAATAAACCGATTCCTATTTTTTTAACTTACCTTCCTCTTTTATGTTTTATTGGCGGAGCATTTACAGGTTTTGCATTATTAAATTTTATTAAAAATGTTCATACGCATAAAATACGTGAAACTAAATCCCGGAAAAAGACAGGCCCCTCAATCTATAAGTATACATTTCTATTACTTATATTTATCTTTTCTTTTGTCCCTTTATTGGCCCCTACAATCGATCAAGGTAAAAATGATCAAAATTTTTCAGTTTACAATGAAGATTGGAAAGGCTGTTCTGATTTTAAGAAATTATTAGAAGATGATGGATATGATGTTCGTAACATTCAATCAAGTTTAAGTACGACTGAAAGGATCAATAAATCAATAGTATTGGTTATATTAGGTTCAAATGAATTCTATAACCCTATTTATGAAATTCCCTATTTTATGGAATTTTTAGAAGATGGGAATTCAATTTTATTATGTCATGATCATGGGTCTACAAGTACATTATTATGGGAAATTTTTTTTGCTAATATCATGAATCCAGATGTGGAAGAAATAATACCAATTACAATATTTCCTGATGGGATTTTACGGGATCACCTATCCTACGATAAAAGACCTGATTTTCCCATTATAACAACATTTACAAATCATCCAATAACAGAAGGGATTCATAATGTTGTTCTTTCAAAAAGCAGTGTTGCTGTAGGAGGACCATTTGTTGAATATTCAGGATGGGATGTTTTGGGATATTCTAGTTATTCTAGCTATGTTGATAAAAATGACGACCAAGAATTTGATGAGGATGACGATAATATTGATCTTAGTTTTATTGCTGATGCTCTTGGTGATGATTTTCCTGATGATTTTCCTATTGAAGAATTTCCTCTTGGAGTATACGAACAAGTGGTTTTTATGGCAAAAGAAACTGATGATGCTCGAATAGTAGTTTCAGCTGATGCAAGCTTATTTAACAACGAATTGATTAATGAAGATGGTTATGATAATCAACAACTAGCACTTAATATGATTGAATGGCTTACTCATGACGAAGATAAAGACGATTGGATAATTGCCATTGATGAAGCTCATATAAGACCAGAAAAATCAAGAGATGTGTCATCCGCGGGAATATTTGGCTTTTACCTTCAATATATAGTTCATCTTTCTACTAATCCAATTACTGCATGGTTTTATCCGCTTTTTGCTATATATACATTAAATAAATATTTACCTAAAAAAAATAAGAAAAAAGAAGAAGAAAAGAAAGCTAAAGAGGAAGAAAAAAAAGAAGAACAAGCAAGATTTAGAACCTCATCCTTTTTTACTAAAAAAATCGAATGGTATAGAGAAAAAGCTCGATATGGAAATGCACTATCCCTGCTATATAGGAGATTGGAAAGAAAATTAAATGCCCAACTCGGAGGGCGTAAAATTACAACTCAAAATGTAATTAATATGGTAAAAGAAAAAGATCCAAAAATTACACGACACAAGTTAAAAAGAATAACTCGATTTATGAATAGGATTTTATTAATCAAAAAAGGAAAAAGAAAAGTTAGGAGTGAACATGAATTCGAGCAGTTATTTTTTGAGCTGGAATGGGTTTACTCCAATATTTAATTCAATTAAAGTTTTAAAAAATAAATAAAAAATAATAAAATAAAAAAATAAATATAAAAAAAAAACAAACCAATAAAAAAAAGGAAGTGTAAACTATATGGAAACTCCAGAAAAAGCTCAATATCGTGAGGAAGATTTTGACGTAACACCAATTAGAGAAATAGCACAGGATGTATTAAGCGAAGTAAGCCGAGTTATTGTAGGTTATGGAGAAATACTTCAACATCTTTTCATCGCTTTACTCGTGAATGGACATGTCCTTTTGGAAGGAGTGCCCGGGCTTGGTAAAACAGTTATGGCAAAGACTTTTGCAAATACGCTTGGAATAAGCTTTAGACGCATTCAGTTCACCCCAGATTTACTCCCTGCTGATATAACTGGAACAAAAATCTTTTCACAAGAAGAAGGTACGTTTGTTCTCCAAAAGGGACCAGTCTTCGCAAACTTAATATTGGCTGATGAAATTAATCGCGCAGCTCCAAAAACACAAGCGGCACTACTTGAAGCAATGGCAGAAAAGCAAGTGACAATCGAAGGAGAAACATTAATACTTGATATGCCTTTTATAGTAGTAGCAACGGAAAATCCTGTGGAAATGGAGGGAACGTATCCTCTACCTGAAGCTCAAATAGATCGTTTTCTATTTAAACTCTGGCTTGATTATCCAGAACAAGACGAGGAAGTTGAAATTCTCAAGAGACAAATAACCGGTGAATCTCCAGCTGTAGATCACGTTACTTCGGGAGAAGAAATTCTGGCTGCTCAAAAATTAATGAATAAAGTATATATTGACGATAGAATCTTAAAATATATCAGAGATATTGTTTTAAAAACCCGTAATCACCCACAAATCGCGTTAGGCTGTGGACCACGAGCAAGTCTAGTTTTAATGAAAACTGCCAAAGCAAGAGCCGCCATTTTAGGTCGAAAATATGTAACACCAGACGATGTTAGAGCGTTAGCAGTCTCCACGTTTAATCACCGAATGCTATTAAAACCAGAGGCAGAACTTGAAGGTCTCGATATTAAAACAGTTATAAAAAATATTTTAGAAGAGATTCCAATACCTATCTAAAGATTTTTTATATTTTTCTGATTAGATGGTGGATTGAATAAAATAGAAAATGTTTTTATTAAAAAAATTTAAAAAATAATATGGTGTTGTGAAATACTAGGTGGAAAGGGTAGGATATTAGTTTTATTTGCTGTCTTCTTTCTTACAGCGGGTTTTGCATTTGTTAATTATTTTTTGATCTATTTTGCAATATTATTGTTATTCAGTACTATTATTAGCTTGCCAATTTTCCACTATCAGATGAATATCGAAGAATTGAAGGTACATCGAGAACTTGAAAAAGAGAAAGTTTTCAAGGACGATTTCTTTCATGTTAAAGTAGTAATAGAGAATACAGGTAGAAAAAGTTTTGATTTCATTGAAATCAGAGATTATTACAATCCACAACTTTTTAGATTAATTTTGGGAGAGAATTATATTACCACGAGAATAGGTCCTAAAAATATAATAAAGTTTTCATATGTGCTTGAACCAAGGGTTAGAGGTGAATATCCTCTCGGACCATTGAGTGTGACGATTAAAGATAGATTAGGCTTTAATTCACTTGAAAGAATTGTTCCTGACAGCGTTTCAACCATTCTGGTTTATCCACCATACGAAGACATTAAAAGAATTGAAATATTAGGTTCTAAGAGATCTTTAGAATTAAGCTTTGGCGCTCAAAGATCTAAGCAAAAAGGCATTGGTTCAGAATTTTATGGAATGCGCAAATATGTTTTTGGAGATCAATTTAGATTAATTGATTGGAAGGCAAGCGCCCGAACTCAAAAATTAATTGTTAAAGAATTTGAAACTGAAAGGGATGTTAATGTCATGATATTAGTAGATTGTTCAACCACAATGGCAGGAGGAGCGATCGACAATACTAAATTTGAATATGCTATTAGGGCTTGCATGTTGTTAACAAAAGTAGCACTAGCTCGTAAAGATAATGTTGGTTTGTTTATTTTCTCAGATAAAAAGAACCTTCACTTTCTAAAACCTGGTAGAGGTGAGGATCATTTTTATCAAGTATTAGACTTTGTTGCTCGAATTAAACCTCAAGGTAAATGTGACTTTATTTATGCTATAGATTATTTTATAAGGCTTTTTCATAGAAGATCCTTAATTTTTATTATTTCCGATTTAGAAGTAGAATCAAAACAAATTAGTATAGCCATTAGAAAACTAATTCCTTTCAACCACACTGTTATTATTTTTAATCCATTCAGTCCTTGGTTTGAAATTCATGAAATTGATTTATCATCAACAGATAAAGCTCTTGCTGAAGCTATAAGTGAAGAAATGATGGAACACATCCTTAAAATTAGACATGAAGTCCGTAATTATGGTATTAATCTTGTGACGGTTGGTCCCGATGATATAATGAAGCAAGTACTAAAAAATTATTTAGAAGCAAAGAAAAAGGGGTTTGCTTATTAAAGATGTTAGCTAGAAAGTTTTTATTCATTTTAAATCTCATTAATGCAGCAATTTTTGTCTTTATCTTAGTTATTTTTAGCTCTATCTTTAATTTTGAAAATGTAATAGAAAATCCTGATGGAGAATTTGTCTTTTTTGAAGTCATATATTATTTAAAAAATACTCTTACTTATTCAATTTATTATTGTCTATATATCGTCGCAATCTCTATTGGTTTAGCGATAGCATTTCTATTTAGTTCTAGTCCAGATTTTAATGAGGAATTTATGTCTCAATTTATCAATGAATTTTTTAAAAATTATTTAAGTTTATGGTTTTCTTTTCCAGAAGGAAAAATTCCCGAGATATGGGAAATTCCAGATTTAATTGTTGAAAATTTTTTAAAATTTCTTAATAATCTCTATTTATTTTCGTTTCTGATATGTTATATAATTGTGATTATATTTTTTATTCGAGCAATATTCCAAAACAATCCGAAATATAGTCTTATTGCAATTGGTTTTTTAATATTAATGGTAGTAATACCTCTAATGGTGTTTGGTTTTAATAATATGTTGCGTGTATTCAATGTTAAATTCAAAGAATTAAAGAATTTAGTGAATCCTCTTTCAAGAAAATTTACAGAGTTGCCATTAAATAATTTCTTTGAATTTATATTTAGTCCAGTTGCCTTGCTTGCTATAATGTGCTATATTTATTTAGAAATTGCATTTCAAATTAATTATACAGATACAGTTACCAAACCATCTTTAGAAAGAAGCGAAAGATTAGGAACACAATTACGGATCTTACGTAGAGAATCAATGCTCATAACTACTGATATAGATAAAATTAAGGAAGAAGCTAAAAAAAGAAGAGAAGAAATTGAAGCAGAACAAGAAAAAGTTGGCAAATTTCTCGGCAAAACAATTGAGAGATTTTCTTATGTAAAAGAAATGATTGAGAAGAGAAAATTAGAGCAGGAAGAGAAAAAACTCGTTAATGCAGCTTCAAAAACAAGAAGGCTTGGTAGATATTTAGAAAGGCTTCTTAAAGAAGATCCTGAAGCAGAAAATACTTTAACGGCAAAGACATCAACTCCAAAAGCCTTGAATTTAGTAACTTCCACAGTTATTAATTTCAGCTTTAGAATATTTCTTTTAATTATTTTGAGTTTTATTATTATGCATCCTCGTTGGTTCTTTGTCCATGTCTTTAATCTGCCACCAGCAATTACTGAAAGTATGGCAATGTATTCTCCAGAGGCAATAATAATATTACTTGTACCAATTATGTTGCTCTTCCCGTTAATAGCTCAAGCTATTTCTTATGCCAAGCATAGAAATTTGATTATAAAATTAAAGCAAGAAGGTCAAATAAAGGAAATTCTTGCTTCGGTTGGCGATTATGTCAAAATTGAAGAGGAAATAGAGAAAAAAGAAGAAGTAATTGAATCGGGGGCAGTAGCAGCAGAAACAGCATAATTTTCATTCAATATTAATCAAAAGTTGAGCTAGTTCTTTCTTTTTATTCAAATTTGTCATTAGTGTATCAAAACAAAAAGTTTTAATCCCTAATTCTTCAATTTTAGGCTTTAATTTGCAATCTTTATTATCTATAACAAAATTCCCTAAAAAATCGTGGTAAAATTGTGCAACTCCAACGCAAGAAGCTTCTAAACCGATACTTCTCATAAATTTATCAGCTGGTCCTTTAACTGTTGTGCCTTTAATTATAGGTGATATCGCATATACTTTCTTTCTTTCTTTTATTAGTGATTTTTTAATTCCTTTTACTTGAAGGATAGTCCCAATAGAAACTATAGGATTAGAAGGACAAATTATTATTTTTTTCGCATTCTTTATATATTCTAATACCATATCAACAGGCTTTGCATTCTTAATACCTTTAAATTTTACATTGAGAATCTCTGGTTCGCAACATTCTTTTATGAAATATTCTTCAAAATGAATTTCTCCTTTAGGAGTATCGATATATGTTTCAACATTTTCATTACACATTGGAATAATATGGGCCTTGATGTTTAATTTCTCACAAATTTTTTTAGTAATTTCAGCTTTAGTATAACCTTGTTTAAATAAATCGGTGCGATAAATATGAGTGGCTAAATCTTTATCTCCAGCATTAAACCATCCTGTATCATAATATTTTTTGAGAATACTCAAGCAGTTAAAAGATTCATCAATAAAACCCCAGCCCTTTTCCTTATCTACTAAATTTGCTAAAGTATAGGTAATTATATCTAAATCAGGACAGATTTTAAGACCAAATAATTCAATATCATCACCAGTATTTACAATTATTTTGAGTAATTCAGGTCTTACAACATTTGCTAAGCCCTCAATAAATTTTGCGGCACCAACACCACCCGCTAATATTAAATAGAAATCATTGTTCATATTTTCCATATTCACTCATTTTTTAAGTCTAAAAATTATATCTTCTAATTTTTTTCGTGCTGGTGCTTTTGGACTCTTAATGGGATATCCTACTGTAAAAAAAGCCATAGGAACAAAAGATTCTGGAAGGTTCAAAGTCTTTTTAACAATTTCTTTTGTAAATAATGGGGCACAGTACCAGCATGCAGAAATGTCTCTTATGGCAAACGCGAGAAGCAAATATGTTGCAGAAGCACTAATACTTTGCACACCTAAAATAAATTCATTTTGAGTTCGCTCAGAATCGGGATACTTTTCTATTCCATCTTCATCTAAACATAAAAGAATTAAATATGGAGCCTGCAAGAAATTCTCTCTGGTTCGATTTATCTTATTTTGAATAAATTTTTCTGATTTACCATCCTTTTCCAAGTCATTTCTTAATATTTTATTCATATTATCAATTAGAATACTACGAGTATCATCCTTCTCTAATATGATATATCGCCATTGTTGGGCATTATGAGCACTTGGCGCCCATCTAGCAAGATTAATACACTCTTTTATAATTTTTTTTTCTATTTCTTTAGAATCAAATTTAAATTTATAACTCCTTCTACTTGTTAAAATATTAGAAAATGCTGTTTTATCCCTAAATATATCTGAATTTTTTTCTCTTAAAACGGGTGATATTGATGCTTCCTCATTTAAGTCAAAGGAATATCCTCGAATTATTATAACTGGGAGCCCTTCATTAGCCTCACCCATTACTAATTGTGCTGCTGAGGCTAGATTATCACCTTGTCCTACGATTGTACTTTGCAACTCATGCTCAAATAAATCTTTTTCACCACGTCTATCAAGGATTGCATTAATTCCAGAAACACCTAGAGCTACTCCTACTGCTCCCACTCTAAATGGCCTCCCAAATGAGTCTGAAATAATAATTGCCACGTCTTTATTAGTTAATTTCTTAAGAGTATATCTAATTCTCTCAGCTTCTTTATCAGCATTCTCGGGTAATAATGCTACATTGCTTTCACCCTCGATATTAGATTTGTCAATTCCTGCATTAGCACATACGAAGCCATGCTTTGTTTCCACGATTATAACATGTTCTACTTTAAGAATTTCTTTTGATTCGTCCAAAATTAATTGAATTAATTCAGGTTCTTTTATTGGTATTCCTTTATTTTTTGCTTTCTTTAAATGTTGCTCATATATTTCGAGAGCTTTATTGCTAGGAGCTATTTTCTTAAGATCAACAATTCTTCCAAGACTTTTTGAAATTATTGTTTGAGCAATAACTAAAATATCTCCATCCTCTAAAGATAAATTATTGTCTTTAATTGATTCAAGAATAATTCTTCCAATATTATCTCCTGGTTTAATGAATGGAATCCCTTGTATTCCAATTATATTTATCATATCTTCCAATCCTTATTTGATTGTTTCTCTACAATCAATTTTTTGGCTAATTTCCAATATCTTTATCATTTTATTTATCTTTTTAATGTAGTTAAAGCAAAAAAATTTATTGAACCAATTATTGAATAATTAAATATTGTATATATTCTGTAATATTGAAATTCATAGGTTAGTTAATAATGGTTGAATACGATCCACAGAAAATAGAAAGAAAATGGCAAGATAAATGGCAAAAGGATAAAATATTTGAAGTTAGAGAGTCAAAGAAGGAAAAGTATTATGTTTTGGAAATGTATCCTTATCCAAGTTCTGCACTTCATATGGGCCACCTACGTAATTACTCTATTGGCGATACATTTGCAAGGTATAAGCGGATGCGAGGATATAATGTCCTTTATCCTATGGGTTATGATTCCTTTGGATTACCTGCTGAAAATGCAGCAATAGATCATGGTGCTAATCCAGAAGAGTGGACGGATTCAAACATAGAAGCTATTAAAGAACAACAAAAAAGAATTGGGCTATCCTATGATTGGACGAGGTTAATATATAGTCATGATACAGATTATTATAAATGGGATCAATGGCTTTTCTTAAAATTTTTAGAGAAAGGTCTTGCTTATAGAGAAGATTCCTATGTTAATTGGTGTTCTGGTTGTAATACGGTATTAGCTAATGAACAAGTACAAGGAGGTAAATGTTGGCGCTGTAATTCTGAAGCAGAACAAAGATTTTTAACTCAGTGGTTTTTGAAAATAAGAGATTATGCTGAAGAATTGCTAGACTTTACCGATCTTAATTGGGGAGAAAATGTGAAAACGATGCAGCGTAATTGGATAGGGAGATCTGAAGGAGCAATTATTAAATTCCCGATCTTAGGTGAAGATAGAAGTATTGATATTTTTACTACAAGACCAGATACTCTATATGGGGTTACTTTCATGGTTTTTGCTCCCGAACATCCCTGGGTAGGTGAATGGGTAAAAGGGACTGAATACGAAAGTGAATTTGAGAAATTATATAATGAGGTTATGAAACAGGATAGATTTGTAAGAACTGATGTTGAAATTGAAAAAAAGGGTATTTTTATCGGGAAATATTGTATAAATCCCATTACAAAGGAAGAAATTCCTGTTTACATTGGTAATTTTGTTATATATGAGTATGGTGCAGGTGCCGTTATGGCAGTACCCGCCCATGACCAACGCGATTTTGAGTTTGCCAAAAAATATGACATTCCCATAAGAATTGTAATTCAACCATTTGATTACGAAATTAAATTAGATAAAATGGTAAGATCATATGAAAGCGACGGACTTCTTATCAATTCTGAAGAATTTAATGGAATGGAAAACAGAACTGCTATTAATTCAATTACGGAAAAATTAGATAAAATGGGAATGGGATATGCAACAATTAATTATAAATTAAGAGATTGGTTAATTTCTCGACAACGTTATTGGGGGTGTCCTATTCCGATTATTTATTGCGATGATTGTGGAATCGTACCAGTCCCATACCAAGATTTACCCGTTGAATTACCTAAAGATGTAGAATTCACAGGAAAGGGTAATCCCTTGGAAACTAGTGAAAGTTATATTAATACTACCTGTCCAAAATGCAATAAACCAGCTAAGCGAGAAACAGACACGATGGATACTTTTGTTGATAGTTCTTGGTATTTTTTTAAGTTCTGTGATCCACATACAGAAGTTTGGCCTTATAGAAAGGATATAGTTAATTATTGGATGAATGTCGACCAATATATAGGAGGAATTGAACATGCGGTAATGCATCTGCTTTATGCTAGGTTCTTTACTAAAGTAACTCGTGATCTTGGACTACATAAGTTTGACGAACCATTCCAAGCTCTTTTGACTCAAGGAATGATTAACAAAACTCATCCTTATTGTCCCCAATGTGATTCATTTGCTGTGGCAGCAGAAAAAAATAATAAAAAATGCAAAAGATGTGGTACCGAATATATCTTGAAAAGTGTTAAAATGAGTAAATCTCTTGGAAATACTGTTGATCCTATTGGAATTATGAATGATTATGGAGCTGATTCTGCACGATTTTTTATATTGTTTGGAGCAAGTCCACAATCGGGCTTAGAATGGTCAGATGAAGGTGTTGGTTTTGCTTCTAAATTTATTAGAAATGCATTTTCACTCTTATCCGAACCTCCTGAGAACATTAGAAAAGAAAAAACTATTCGGGATACGCTTATCACTTATGTCTTGAATAAAACAATAAAAGAGGTTACGGAAAGTCTTGACAAGATAGCAATTAGAAATGCAGTCAATAGTATAATACAATTTACGTCAGAATTTACTAAATATAAGTTAGAAAGTGTTAATAAAGAAATTTATGAAATGTGTGAAGAGAATTTAGCTTTATTACTTCATCCTATTGTTCCCCATGTTACTGAAGAAATTTGGGAATTGAAAGATAAAAAAGGGTATATTAGCTTAGCCTCTTGGCCGTCCTACGATGAAAAATTGCTTACCCCTGACTCCGATTTTAAATGGAAGCTTATGAATAATATAATGGACGACATTAATAGCATTAAATTAGCAATGAAAAAAGAAATTTTAGAAGATATTTCAATCATTATAGCTGAGGATTGGAAATATAGATTCTATTCTCTCTTAATGTCTTCAATAGAAAAAACAAAAAATCAAGGTGAAATCATGAAAATTATAATGAAAGAGAAGGAGTTAAAGATACATAGTAAATATATTGGCCAAACCGTAGGAAAAATCTTAAAAAATATAGGAAAATACACTAAATTTACAATAACTCCTAATGAGGAATATCAATTCTTCAGCGATATAAAGCCAATTATCGAGAAAAAATATGGATGCCCAGTCAATATATATTTTGAAGGAGATTCAAAAGAAGGTAAAGCTATTCAAGCTCTGCCAGGAAGACCCGCTTTAATTATTTCATGAAATTCTTTTCTGAACCCTAAAAAATAAATTTTTGGTTTGTTATATTTTAAATAATAATCTAATTAGAGACTTAGTTTTACTTTCCAAAAATCAATTAAGTCAATTCATTTAATTATGCATAATTTAAACCTATTAGATCAAATATATTTTTTTAATATTGGAAAATATCAGGCAAATGACACTTATTTTGAGTGGACTAATGCATCTCATAATAAATCCAGCATACTTGATGTGAGAATGACTAGAAATCCTCCAGTTAATAATATTTTTTATTGTATTCTAAAATTAGATTTAAAAATTGTCTATTACTTAAAAGATAAGGTTGTGTTCTCAATAGGGTCAAATCCAGAAGTTCAATCTCAGTTATTAGAGGCGATCTTAGAATATTTAATAGAAAAATTTTTCTTTATGTTTGATGAATCTTTACTCGAAACTTGTTATGGAGATGTTAGCAGTATTTTTAATAGTTTTACCTCTGCAGTAGAAAGCACCTTTAAAGATTACAATAATCTCAATATAATTAGAACACAATTAGTAAACTGTAAAGCTTGTAATAAAACTATCCCTGTAATAATAAAAAAGTCATTAATTGAAAATTCTAAAAAATCTACGATACCATTAGTTTATACCCATTCAGGTCATGCAATATTAATTTATTTCGATAAGCAATGTAAAATCAGGGGTAGTGAACCGGTAGACGTCTCATTAGGTTAAAAAATTTGTTTAATTTAGAGAAAAATAAAAGAAATTCTATTTTTAAAATATCTTTGAATTTTTTAGTTATTAGCACAAATTAATTTCAATTCGTTTAAATTTATATATTTAAATTTTATATATAATTAAAACAGATTTATTCAATTCAAGTAATTATTATTTATGACAATTTACAACATATCAATAATAACAAGCTCCGGTTTTCCTTACTATCAAAAGGATATCAGAGATTTACCCGAAGGAATTATGTTATATCAGAGATTTTTTGATTTCACTGAAGTTAAAAATACTCCTTACAATCCAAACGGTGCTGTTTTTGAGTTAAATGCTGGGCTTGTCTCTGCGTTATTTGGATTTGCTAAAAATTTAAATAAAGAAATCAGAACCCTTGAGTTTAAATCCGTAAAAAGAGAAAATGATGAGGAATTATTAGAAGGGAAAAAAAAATATAAAGGAAATGTTTTAATTACTGCTCAAACTGAAACTTACTTGCTACATAAATCTGTTAGAGCAAAAATCGACCTTATATATGACTCAATTATCTCTCATAAAATTCCCCTCCAATCTGCTGAAACAATCAATGAAAATGAAGAGAAAAAAATTACTGATATTTTAACTGATGCTAGCGCAAGAAATCGTGTTAATAATCATCAAAAAGAAATACAAAACCTATCAAAAAAGTTTTTAACAGAAACTGGAAAATATGGATTATTTAATATTATAATTACCTCGTTTGATCTAAGTCCTATTGCTGTTTTTGGGGATAAATACACTTTCAAAGAAATAGAAATAATTTTAAGAAACATGGGGGATATACCAAATATAAGACCCATGGAATGGGAGCATCGCCAGAGCTTCTATAAGGATAATCAACTATGGGTCTATCTTATTAATTCAGCTATAGGAGTTACGGTCGATGGATTGTTCGAACCCTATTTTTACCTTCTATTTACTGATTTTGAATCTTATCTAGGGGAGTTCCCTGCAAAACTCACAAATAACTTTAATTATATACTTGGTTAAAAAATTGTCAATTTGTTATAATCTAGTTTTATCAGCAGCTTTTATTATATCGAATAATGAATCTACTTGGAGCGAAGCTCCGCCTACTAATCCTCCATCAATATCTCCTTGTTTAAATAGTTCTTCGGCGTTATTAGGCTTAATTGATCCTCCATATTGAATTCTAACATAATCAGATGTTTCTTTATCGTATTTTTGAGTTAAAAGTTCACGAATAAAAGCGTGAATTTCTTCAGCTTGCTCAGGAGTCGCAGTTTTTCCTGTACCTATTGCCCAAATTGGCTCGTAAGCTATTACTGTTCTTATCATTTCTTCTTTTGTAATATCTTTAAATGTTCTATCCATCTGATTTTGGATTATTTCTTTCGTTTTTCCACTTTCTCTTTCTTCTAATTGCTCTCCTATGCACACTATCGGACTTAAAACCATTGATAATGCTTTTTTAAGCTTTTTATTAATAAGAGCGTCTGTTTCTTTGAAAATATTTCTTCTTTCGCTGTGTCCGAGGATTACATATTCACATCCTATAGCTTTCAAAAAATTTGGAGAAATCTCTCCTGTAAAAGCGCCTTTCTCTTCAAAATACATATTTTGAGCTCCTAATTTAATATTCGTACTTTCTAAAATCTCTTTTACAGCATATAGGGCAGTAAAAGGTGGAGAGATTACAATGTCAACGGATTGGATATCTTTAACGAGTGGTATCAATTGTTTTAACATTTCTGACGCTTCAGCTGGAGATCCCCTATTCATTTTCCAATTGCCACCTATAATCGGCTTTCTCAAGAATAATTACCTCAAATAAGAAAATTTTACTTAAAAATTGAAATAATTTGTTATATTCAATTAAGTTTTAAACTCTATAAAATTCTAATGAAAATTTATTTATAAATAGTCTTTAAGAAAAAGCGAAAAAAATTTATGATTTCGGAAGCTTCTCTGCTAATTTTGTTGCTGTTAATAACTTTTTTACTTCATCCATATCAGGAGGCATAACTGCGGGTAATCCTAATTGTTCACGTCTTCTTTCGATCGCAGGTTGGCTTGGTATGGCTTTACCATGCTCTAATACGGTTGAAGCTTGGCCTGTGTAATGCTCAGGAGCCTCGCCTCTCTCTACACTTATATTTTTTAAAATCGTGAATATTTCTGTAAGCTCAACTTTTTGGGGACAAACTTCGTCGCACGTATCACAAATTGTACAACCCCAAATATTAAAAGCGTTTTCCTTTCCAAATATTTTTTCTTTTAATCCCAACAGGGCATCTAAAATTAGTCTTCTTGGATTATATCGCCCTTCTGTAACTAAAGCCACAGGACAGGCGCCGCTACAAGTTGCGCATTGATAGCAATAAGCAAGTGTACTGCCAATATCATTGCCAAGAATTTGGTTTCGAAATTCAAAATCTAAAGTAGCCATTTTAATAATATTAATAATTTTTATTAATTAATGTAATGAATTATTTTTGAATTTTAAAATTATTTCTTTTCAATTTTTAATATCCTTATTTTAAATAAATAAAAAGAATAAAAGTGAAAAAACACTTAATTGAATTATAAATCGTTTAACAATTTTAAGTGAATATTAAGTGAATATTGAAGAACTGAAATCAGTAGGAATTGATGGACCTAAAGATGGTATACTTTTAATTGATGTTTATACGACTTGGTGTGGGCCCTGTAAATTCGTCGCACCTATATTACATAAACTTCGGGATGAAGGGCTTATACAACTCATCCAAGTGGATCTTGATCAAAATCGTCCCTTAGGTGAAATGTTTGGAATTACTGCAATCCCTACGCTACTCTTTTTTAAAGATGGAAAATTATTAGAAGGAACAATAGAAGTCCAAGGACAGCCGCTTGTGAACAATGGAATAATGATTGGAGCTGCTGGAGAGCCAATTCTCCGTGAGATTATTAATAAAATGTAAATTAGAAGATTTCTTATTTTAAATCTATTTTTTCTATTTTGAACTTTAATGAAATATTAAATTGTATGAAGGTTTATTAGAAAAAATCTTTTTAGATTAGATATTTTTAATATTTTTAATTAGATTAAAAGCTTTAAAACTGATCGTTATTTTACATTTATAATTTAATATAATTAACAATAATAATCGATTATGAGCTATACAAGAAGCGATCTTTTCTTAGCAGAAGCAGCAATGAACCAAATGCGTAATAGCATCTATTTTCTTGCCCGTCTTATGGAAAAAAAGGGCAATATTGATATCATTGGAAGATTAAGAAGTATGGGGCGCAATATTGCAAGGACATTTATTAAGTATTGGAAGCCTATAGAAATAGTAAATGATTCAAATATAAAAGATGTTTTACAAACAATTTATCAAAAAATAGTAGATAGCTCTATTTCAATTGAAGTCAACAGTGAAGAGAAGATAATTATAATTAAAGATTATAAGTGTTCACTCTGTAAATATAATTACAAGGATATTAATATTGCAGGGTGCGAAATATTATTAGGATTAGTATCTGAACTTATTTTCCTTATAAATAATGACTTAAAAGATCCTTCGGTTATCTTCTTGGAACCATATAAAGTTGAAGAATCAAGGGCTCGTGGAGATAATTTATGCTTACAAATCTTTAAATATAAAATAGGAGGTTCTTGAACTCATGGGGGCATTCCAATGGTTGATGAAGAAGATACTGAAAGCTTTTGGTCGAAATACTAATAGTTTATTTTATCAATTACTTTATCGTGAAATCCTCAAAGAAATTAACGAGATTATAAAGGATGAAGAAGAAAGTATTACTATTTTAAGAGAAATTTGTAAAAGAGCTGCTTTTGAATCTTGCGAACGACATTCTAGCATTTTCAAGTTTATGCCGGGGAACCCGAAAAAAGTATTAACGTACTTCGAAATTTTATTCTCAATAGTCCTCGGAATGAATATGGGTGAATATGATTTCGAGGAAATCCCAAAAGAAGGTGCAAAATATAACGATTACGTTTTAAACGTTACAGTTAATCCGATTTGTGCAGGATATGGAGATGATACAGAAGATACCTTTGATTTCAGCAAATTAAGTAAAGAGGTTGAGGGTTGTTCGGCAGGTTTGTGTGGTATGCTTGAGACTGTGGCAAACTTTATACTAAAAGTAAAAAAGAACGATTTTCGCATAGGAATCACAGAAACGAAGTGCCTTATGAAAGGTGATGAATACTTACAAATTTATTGTAAAGTATATGATTTTAGAGAATGGAAAGAATTTCTGGATTCTAAACCAGAAATTAAATATTTCGAAGAAATCTTAGAGGAAGAAATTCAAGAAGAGGCCAAATTAGATCTTATTGATAAATTACAAGAAATTTTTTCGTTAGATAAATTGGATGATTTATTGGATGAACCTCTTGAAAGTATTAAAGAGAAAGTTGCTGAACTTATTAGAGATAAATTAAACATGGAACCTGATCATTTCTTTGACTATTTCAGAAATTACGAGGATGACATGATTAGGATTATTGGATATTTAGCTGTTCATCTGATGAATGAGTATGGAGGTTTTGTGGAAAAATCGTTAAGTAGCGATTTCACAGCTAAAATAATAGGTTATTTTTTTAAACATCTTAAAGAGATGACATTACTATTTATACCATTAGATGTCATTCGTGATTATAATGAATTATTTGTAAATTTTTTGGGAGGGCTAGCTCCTGTCGAAATGGTCGATAATGTCAGACAGATTACAGGAAAAGATACTATAAACTATATTTTTGAAGGTTCTGAAATGGCATTAGAAAATTTAGGTATTGAATTTTCAGAGTTAAAGGAAAATGTATGGGAAGAACTGAAAAAAGAAAGGGAAGATGGATTAATTTCGGCAGAACAAACAACGATGGAAAAAACCAGAGAAAACTTCCCGAAGATAATTAACATCATTCAAGAACTCCTAATGATATTCAACGAAATTTTGACTCTGCCTATAAGAGTATTAATCTCTGAGAGCCATTATGGATTAAAAACAGCGATAAATTCAGTCGCTTCTGAAGAAGAGGGACTTTATGGCTCCTTAAGAGAAAGATTCGATAATATTTTTGATCAAATCCAAGAAATAAGGAAATAATATTTAAAAATTCTTATTATTCTACCTTTTTACACATTACATAGTGCTCGATTTCATCAAAAAGAAGTGGACCTTCTCCAATAATTACATAATCAAGCTTTGTGAAGAGCTCTTTTGCCGTTTTTCTGGCATTCAACATAATGCTGGAGACTCCGAGACTTATCGCGAAACCTTCAATGTACCGAATTAATTTAGTTGCAATTCTTTTTTTTCGGTATTCTTTTTCAACTGCTATATATCTTATTTGTCCTTCCTTTTCGCTATTTTTATGAAAACGAGCAGTGGCTACAATTTTATTATTTAAAATTACAATGAATGGATATGAATCATTTTCGAGATCATCCTTTTCTGATCCTCTTGGTTGATTCCAAGGCTTTCTTAACACTCTCCATCTCAAATCATACATAAATGAATAATCTTCTTTAGAGAGTGGTCGTTGAATTATTAGAGGTTCTTTCATTTAAAAAGTCCCATAATTTTATTTTAAAGATCTTTTTGAGGATATGTAGATTTCGTAAAACCAATCTATTATGTATTGAAAGAAAAATCGTTCTCGAAGGACATCATAGTGTGATTTATTTTTTAAACTGGTCAATTTTGCAATATCTTCTGACTTAATCTTACACTCGGCAATTAAATTCATTCTCGCCTTAAATTGGTCAATCATTGATATGGGCCTCAAAATAACTTCAATTGCATTAGAGATCTTGTTTATTAATTCGCGAAATTCTTTATTATAATCATATTTAGATTTTCGAGATTCGCTTAGAAAACTATTTATCTTCTTTAAAATTGGCTCTTTTTTGTAATAATTAATTAATTCTTTTTGATCTATTACTTCTGAGAGATAATCTATAACTTTTTTGATAATCGAGGATTCAATTTGTAACTTTTTCATTTCTTTTTCTAATCGAACTAAAAATTGTTGCTTTAAAAACTGCTTATATTTAACTATAATCGCTTCGTTTTCTTTTATGTCTGAACAAATTTCGACAACCTCTCCCTTAGGGGTTGAATAAGTGAAACCATGCCCTTGAGGTCCAAGGCCCCCAAGTAGGACCATTCCTAGAATATAAAATTTGTAATTATCCTTAGCAATTATATTATTCAGATTTATCCTTATATTCTTTGGAGATATTAAATGCTTTTTAATTTCAGTCTCTTCTCGTAACTCTTCAAAATCATAAAAATATGTATTGTAACTATTTTTATAATTAAATTCAATAAAATTTTCATTTTCAGTTAGTAAATCGCCTTGATTTTTGTCTGATTGATTTTTATGCTCTATAATAATCTTATTAAATTCTCTAATGAATTTCTTTATTGAACCTAAATTTTTAACACTAAGACCGTATATTGAGTATTGATTAAAAAAAAAATTTTTAATGTAAAATATTAATTGCTCTATATTCAAATTATATAATAGAAATCGATCGTTTACTAAAAAATTGTAGAGATCTTGAGGCATAACTTTAAAAACATATAAAATCAAAGAATTGGATACATTTCCAAACAAATCGTTTAAATTTGAGAGCAGCAATTTATCTTTTTTGAGGTCTTCTATGGTTTTTAAATCATCATTATCAAAATCTTTATCAAGCAAATTATATTCGTTGAAAAATCTTAAAAGCTCAATTATTTTACCAAGTGAAGAAGTTTTATATTCTGTAGCTACTTCTTCTGTACAATTCAATAATAATTCTGAAATAATTTCAAAGCGATCAGGAATTTTTCTCACATCAATAAAAATATCAAAATAGGATGATAAATTAAAAAACTCCCTATAGGTTTCAAATTTTTTATGTTTAAGATTTTTTGAAAGACACTTGTAAAAGTTCTCTTCCATTTTTTCTTTATAAATTTTATTTGAGGATGAGTTGATTAAATTTGAGAAGTTTTCTATTTCATTTTGCTCGATAAAGCTTTTAATTTTAAATACTTCTCCCGATTTTAAAAAATTAATTAGTGAATCAAAAAACTCTTCTAAAGGTAACATTTAACAGATGAATTATAATAAAACTTGCTATTAAACTTATTGATATATATACAAAGAAAGTTGATTTTTTAGTTTAATCTAAAAGGTCAGCAATCTTTTGACTAACTGATTGGATGTTGAGGAAAACCATTCCAAGCGAGGCATCTGCTTTAGTGAGAGTCGCCAAAATAGCATTATTACCTGCTTTTGATAAGATTATTATTCCATCAACACCTTCTATAAGAATTCTCTTAAGATTTCCTCGAGCAAGCTCTTCAACTGCTCTCTCAGATACAGATAAGATAGCTGCAGACATGGCGGACACAATACCATCATTTACATCCCTCGCAAGAACTGAACAAATAGGAAGTCCTTGCACACTCACAATTGCAGATCCTTGTATGTCAGCGTTGACCGCTTCCATTTTTCGCAATAATTCTATAAGATCGCTGATGTTTTCACTCAATGATTTATCAACTAAAAAAAAATGATGTTATTATTATTATATTCTAATTTAATTTTAAATATTTTTTATTATTTTATTCTTTTTCATTTTATTTTAATATTTTTTATTTTTTTTATTATTTTATTCTTTTTTTCAAAATAATGACTAATCTTTTTATCAAAATAATGACTGATCAAAATAATGACTGAGGATAAAAAAACTCTTTCTAAGGAAGAGTTAGAAAAAGAAAAAGAAGAAAAGGAAAAACAGATTAAAATAGATTCCTTAAGAAAGGCTGGTGGAATCGCAAGCGAAGTAAAAAAGTTTATGAAACCTCGTTTAAAAGTAGAAGCAAAAGTTTTAGATTTAATTAACACTGCAGAGCAGAAAATCATAGAATTAGGCGGGGAACCGGCATTTCCTGTTAATTTATCAATTAATAACGTAGCGGCTCATTATACATCTCCAATAAGAGATGATGGTTTAACAATAAAAGAGGGGGATATAGTTAAATTAGATATGGGAGTCCACATTGAAGGATATATTGTGGATACGGCATATACAATTAGTTTTAATGACGATGTACTGCTAGAAAATATTATTCAGTCTACTGAGGTGGCGGTTGAAGCTGCTAAAATGATGGTCAAACCAGATATCAATACCAGAGAAATAGGGAAAAAAATTGAAAGCATAGTCAAAGGTTTTAAATATAATCCAATCCGCCAATTAGGGGGTCATCAAATTGAGAGATGGATTGTTCACGGAAAAAAGGCTCTTCCCGAATTAGGAAATCAAAGTGGAGATGTTATGGAAGAAGGGGATGTATTTGGAATAGAAATATTTGCATCTACAGGTGAAGGGTCCGTTCATATGACTAATAATTCTTTTATATATGAATTAAATACATATTCAGGAAGGGTTCCCTTGCGTCGGAAAATTTCTAAACAAATTCTAGGATTTGTGAATAAAAATTATAAAACATTGCCATTCGCAGAAAGATGGGTGGCAAAAGAATTTAGAATGGGTGTAGCATTTGGACTTCAAGAACTAGTAAAACAAAATAAATTACAGGCTCATTATGTGCTAGCAGAAAATAAAGGTGAGTACGTTGCTCAAACTGAGGAAACAATTATCGTAACTGAGGATGGATTTGAACAGTTAACTTAAATAATTTAAATAATTTATTTTAAAAAATCAATTTTAGTTTTTATATGAGAAAACTAAACATTTGTCTTGTTTCTTTGACTATCGCTCCAGATAGTCAAGATGGAAGTGCTAAATTTTTTAGAGGGATTTTTGATTATTTGAAAAAACAAGGTCATAATGTATCTCTTTTAACTGGAAAATGGAATTATCAGCTTGATAATCCAAACATATTTCAAATAAATTTAATCAAGAAAAGTTATTTCTGGATACCTCAATTTAGTTTAAAGGTTAAAAAATATCTTAAGAATCATAATTTTGATATTATTCATGGAAATGGACCAAAGGGATCGTTGCCCCTTCTCTTCATCGGTAAGAAAAAATTTATATCGACACTTCATGACTTGGGACCATATGAAACCACGTTCTCACGATTTCCAATAGAAAAATATCTATTTAAAGCTGTTGCTAAAAAGGCTGAATATTTGACAACTTGTTCAGAATTCATTAAGAGTGAAATTAAACATAATATTCCTCAAGTAGATATTAATAAGATATATAATCTGTATTCTGCTATTGAACCAAAATTCAAATGCTGTCTAGAAGAGGCTCAGGAATTAAAGAAAGTATTAAATATTCAAGGACCGATTCTACTCCACATTGGTCGTATAGCGCTATATAAAGGTGTACACAATTTAATTTCTGCTTATCAAATAGCGAAAAAAGAAATTCCAGATCTTAATTTAGTTATTGGAGGAAAACCCGATTTTTATATGGAAAAATATTATAAAATTTGGAAACAAAAATATAAGGATATTCATTTTTTAGGATTTGTCCCAGAAGATGAGATCCCAATTTATTATTCTATGGGTGATATTTTCGTAAATTATTCATATGCTACAGAAGGATTTGGGCTTACCCCTCTCGAAGCGATTGCTTGTGGAACGCCAGTAATCTGTTCATCTATAGAGCCCTACAAAGAAGTATTAAAAGATAATGCCATATTCGTTCCTCCAAAAAATCCTGAATTACTTGCTGAAGAAATTATTAGATTAGTACAAAATGATACTCTAAGAAGAAAATTGGTTGATAAAGCTCAAAAATATATCGAAAGGTACACGTGGGATGCTGTAGGCAAAAAACTTGAGAAAGTATACAGTAAATTTCTAAAAAATTAGAAATTAGATATCTAGTTAATTTCTAATAATTTCTTCTTAATAAAATCAAAACAGACTTGAATGGGATTTTCAAATTTATTAATTTTTTCACTAAATGACAAATTGAATCTATCACTAGAAGGTGTTTGACTAAGAATCTCGGTTGATCTTTCAATTATTTTTTCTGGGTCTTTAATATGTTTTAAAGGAAAGCCGTTTTCTATCAAAAAATTTTCTTGTGGTGCTGTATCTCCTGGAAAATATTCTATACTTGGTACATTTAAAAGACTCGATTCGCGGACGATAGTGCCTCCACCACTTATTATTAATGCTCCATAAAAACAAAGATCGACTGAATTTGATAAATAACGAGTGATTACAACATTTTTATTACCTGAAAAATTCTTAAGTTTACTTCTTAGAAAGTTTTCTTGTTTTTTCGTTCGGACTAATAGAAAATATTTGTGATTCGGAAATTCTTTATAAAGTTGTGGAAAGAACTCTGTTATTAATGTTTCTTCTGCCTTAAGTTTTTCAATAAAGTAAGACGCAAAACTCGGTTCGCTTCTTATTATGACATAATTGCCTTTTTCTAAATCAAATTTTTCTAAGATTTGAGGGTTCGGAGTATATTCTGAAAGCCATCCTATCTCATCAATCCCATTATAACGTATTAATTTACTAGGATCAGCATTCAGGCGTGTATACCATTCTTGAGGGACACATTGAGGTGTAATAATTTTATCTAGAAATGGTAAAATTAATTTACAAACTGGTTCATTACGAGGTTCATCATTGAAACCTATTGATTGAAATTTTAGGCCATAAGCAATTCTAGTCCCTTCAACTGATGAGAATGTTACAAAATAATCTGGTTTAAACCGCTTAACAACTGGAAAAAGTTTTGATAATCGTTCTATATATTGTTTTAATTTATCTTCTAATTTTTCCCCTCCATGTTTTCCAATTTTCTCATAATTTACTCCTTGATCGTCTAAAATTTGATAAGTAGAATCATAATCCCTTGCTGTTATTTTTAATTCAATCCCTTCATTATGAAACATATTAATTAAGGGAATAAACATTTGTGCCGTTTTAGGCTCTTCTATGTCAAGCCACAGCTTTTTACCCGAAATAGTCATGTCACTAACTCTTTTTATGTTATTATGAAAAGGGAATTAAGTTATTTCCAATCATCTGGAATTTTTTTTAATATTTTAGCAGGATTCCCAACTATTATATCTCCTTCTTCTGTATTTTTATTAACGACTGCCCCAGCTCCTACGATTGTACCTTTTTTTAATCTTATACCAGGAAAAATGATCGAATTTGCACCAAGTGATACGTTATCTTCAATTGTAGGGCCAATTAACTCGAACTCCTTGCGCAGCATATATTTATCATTAGTTAATTTACTATAGGGACCCATAAAAACATTATTACTAATTGAACAGAATAATGGAATATATGCACCTGTTTGAATATTTGCTTTAATTCCAATTGAAACATTACCATCAATAATACAGTTTGTACCAATTAAAGAAGAATCCCCTATTTTTGTTTTTTCTCGGATCAATACATTATGACCCGTTTGGCATTTTGCTCCAATACGAACATTGGAATAAATTATTGTTCCAGCTCGAATTATGCAGTTTTCATCGATAATCACTTCTGGCCCTTCAAAATCAGTTATTGATTTTTTACTTGCTATTACTTCTTTTAATTGATTTCTTTGAAAATGGCCAATAATGCAATTTTCACCGATATAGGTGCCGGTTTTAATTATTGCTTTTCCATAGATTTTTACTCCTTTAGATATGTAAACATCTCTCCCAATTGAAACCCCTTTACCAATTACGACAAAATCATCGATAAAAGCTTTTTTATTAATATTAGTTTCAGGGTGGATTATTGAGAAACTTTTGGTACCTTTTTCCATATAACCTCTCCAATTAAAATTAATATATATTTTAATAATCTATTTAAATAAATTTTAAATTAATTATTTTACGCATCGGCATGGAATAGAATTGCATTTGCTACATTTATTTGGATACTTATCAAATAAAGCCTTTTCAACATCAATATCTAATAAATTTGCTAAAGAATTAGCCCAAGCAATTATATCTGCTATTTCTTCCGAAGCTTTTTCTTTATTAATTTTTTGATCCTTTATAATTCTTGCTAATTCTCCTATTTCTTCAACTAACCAAATAAATGTAGAATTTATCCCTCTTTTAAAATCTCGACTGAAATATATTTCTTTTATTTTTTTTTGAAAATCAGAGATTTTCATAATTATTAAACCAACAAGTGCTCTCAATAAAATTATAAAATAGAGAAATTTTGGTTTTGAATATTACTATTTAGCCTCCTCCGGCTCCTGGAGTTAAAATCCAAGTAAACATTCCAAGATGTCCTAGAATTACGATTAAAATTAAGGTCGCTGCCAGCAATACCGTACTTATTGGACCAATTTTTACACCTATGCTTGAATCCTCAAAGAAGCGCATTTAATCTTTTAAGAGATTTATTCTGTTAAAATTAGACCTGCGCCTCCAAGTGGCATCGGACTAGTTTTACTTCTTCTTTTTTTCCTTCTTGACTGTCTACGAGACATAATTATAATTGTGCCGTAAGTTATTTTAAAAACTCTACTATAAAAAGATTATACTACTAAAAATTTAAAATTTTACCTTAATTAATTATTTTTAGATAATTTATGTTAAAAAAAAGAAAAATTATATTTGTCCTAACTGGAACCCTTATAACTCTTGTTATACTTTCATTCATTCCATTTTCTTCCGAAGCATCCTTTAAAGATCAAACTATTATCGAATATCCTCGTAGTTCTGCCAGTTTAGAAGGTTCAGAAAATATTTTAATTACCAGTATTAATCGAGAGGCAGAATTAAACGGTTATGGAGTAGTCAATATCATTGATTCGATAGTATTCAATAATTTAAATACCAATCCGATCGATTCTATTTATATTGGGGTGCCCGTAACATATTCTGATGATTTAATATTTTTTGAAGCAACTGGAGAGCAAGAGAATACATTATTAGTTGAACGTAGTGAAAATATTATGAATGAATATGAGATGTTCGCGATTTATTTTGAGTCACCCCTGTTGCCGTATCGACCAAAAGAGATAAAATTTGCCCAAACTTATAAAGACATGTTAATTTATGAAAAAAAAGAAGCTCAGCTACAAAAAATTAACTACTCCGCTATTGTATATCCCGTTTTTCCATATAAAGCAGAAGGGAGTATAATTGCGACGTTTGAAATACCCTCTAGCTCGAGTTTAATAGAACCAACAGATTGGGGGACTAAATCCCCAGACAGCAGATCAGTCATTTACGAAGTCTCCTCACTTGAACCCTTCTTAGAAGATTTAGAAGACGAAACAATTACAATCGAATTTACAGATAATTTGAAAACCAAATTAGAAATAAATGAACTACTTAGAGAAATTTATATAAATCCCTTTGGAACTATTAAAGTAAAAGAAGAGTATTTAATAAAAAACACTGGTGCTATCTCCATTGATGAGTTAAATTTTGAAATTCCAGGACCTGCCAAATCGATAACCGTATATGATGATTTGGGTGAAATTTTAGGAGTAACTGTTGATCCTGAAGAAAATTATAGTAATCTAACTTATAAAGATCTAGAACTTGATTTATCTGAGAATCGCGTAAAAATTAACCCTGAAACTAAATTTAAATTCACTATTCAATATTTCTTGCCATTTGAAAAGTATATTTCCTTAAATTGGTTTCAACAATCAGTTAAAATGGATATTTTAACATCAATTTATCAATATTTAGGAAAAGATCAAACAATAAAAATAATAATAGAAGGATGTTTCAGCTTAGATTTTGCAAGCGATGACCCAGATGCTATTGAGCATACTGCAAATTCTCTAATATTAGTATATACATCCGATTACGTCAGTCCTTTAGAAAGAAAAGAAATACAATTCACGTTTACAATTAATTTTTTCGATATTATATTAAGACCCTTAATTTTTATTATTTTGATTGCTTTATGCGCATCTGCTTATGTATTAATAATTAAATCTAGAAAGGAAGAGGCTACTATAACTGCTTTTAGAAAAGAGTTAATTCCCATTAACGAAATCCGTGAATTCTGTTCTTTACTCGAAGAGAAAAACGCTTTAATTTTAGAAATTAGACAAGCAGAGGCAGATGTAAGGAGAAAGAAAATTATAAAAAAGAAATATAAAAACATTTTAAATAAAAATACTTTAAAAATTCAAGAAATTGAGAAAGAAATTATTCCTTTTAAAAAAGAAGTTATGGACATAAATGCTACATTCGAAAATTTAGTAAAAAAAATAGAACTACTTGAGGTTGAGCGTGAAAGCGTGAAAGATAGTTTGAATCTTCTAGAAGCTCGCTATAAAAGAGGACGATTGCCTTCTAAATCAGCTTATATGAAATTATCAGATAACTTTTTTAAACGACAGAAAAAAATAGATAGAAGTATTGATAAAAGTATTCAACAATTAAGAAGCTACCTGCTATAGTAGCTATTTTGGAAAAGAAAATAATTTTACTTAAAAATTTGGAGTTATTTATGAAACCTTGGTTATTTGATATTCTTGCCTGTCCCATGGATAAATATTTCCCCCTAAAATTATATATTTTTTCTTTTGAAACTAAAACAGATGAATTTCAATCAAATTTAGATATATATCAAGAGAGAGACCTTGATTTGATTAAAAACCAAAAAATTATTGAAATCTCGGAAGATAAGGGAAATTTATATATTAAAGACAATATTATAATTGAAAAAAATCCAGCCGAGACATATTTTAAACTTGTTATTTCAAGTATTAACGAATTAAACAATATTATAGATAAATCACCTCATGATATTACTAAAAAATGTTTTGCTATTATTTTAACTGAAATTCATGATAAAATCTTAGAATTTTCAAAAAATATTAATGCAGAAAAAATTGAAAATCTATTACCTGAATTATATTTTCTAAATAAAATTAAAATTGAAACTGAAATCGAATCTGGATTATTATTCTGCGAAAAATGTAATCGTTGGTTTCCAATCATAGAGACCATCCCTCAAATGCTTCCTGACGAATATAGAGATAAAGAAAAAGATACTCAATTCCTTAAAACCAATAAAAATTTATTGGATGACGAATTTCTAAAACAAGATCTAAAACCTTTTAAACTTTAGATTTCTATCAAATTTTAAAACCAATAATTAGCTATAGCCCGGTGGTGTAGTGGCCAAGCATTTGGGGCCTTGAACCCCGCGACTATTCGTCCCGATACGAGGTGCATCGTGAACACGGTTCGAATCCGTGCCGGGCTATTTATAATTATTTTCTATAATTTTCTCTATTTCCTTATATTGGAAAATAAAATATTTTATTGTAGTAAATATTTTAATTTTTAATTTAATAAGCTCAATGACAACAATTAAAAAAAAAAAATGACCTCTATTATAAAACTTAAATGGGGTATTGTTGAAATCATATATTTAGTAATAGTTTTTGCCATTGGCTTTCTAATCACCCTATTAATTACTCCATATATTATAAAGTACATGAAAAAGAAAGGAAATGTTGGTTATGATATCCATAAAAATGCTCGACCTGAAGTTGCAGAATCTGGAGGAATAAGTATAATCATCGGAATATTTGCAGCAGCTCTCCTTTCAATTATGTTATTTCCTATTTTATTTAATATTATCTTGATTTTTATGATTACAATAGGTCTAGCCGCTGTTATAGGATTGATTGATGATATAAAAAAATTGCGTTCAAGATGGAAAATAGCTTTAACAATTTTCACGGGAAGTGCTATCTTTTTTGCTAATCTTTTTAATTTTATAAAAATTTCATCTCCAGTACTCCCTTTTGTAGGTAAAACGAGATTGACATTGATATATCCATTATTAGTGCCGATAATCGTTGCAGTGTTTGCAAATACAGTGAATATGATGGAAGGTTATAACGCGGAGGGGAGTGGAACGTGTTTAATTGCCGTATGCTTTTTATTTATCTGTGCTATAATTTGGGATTCCGCTGAAGCCGTTCTTTTTTCAATTATGGCTATTGCTGTGTTAATACCATTTTTCATGTACAATAGATATCCCGCAAAAGTTTTTCCGGGAGATATTGGTACATTATGTATGGGTGTAATGATTGCGTGTATAGCATTATTTGGTTCTCTCGAAGTTGTCGTATTTTGCTTACTTCTAATGCATATCTTTAACAGCTTTATTCTTCTCAGTTCAGTCAGAGGTTTTCTCGAAAGCTCAAAAATCCAAAACTCTATGGATGATATTATCCTTTTGGAAGATGATAGAATAAAAGCGTCAGATCAACCAAATGCTGCATTAACTTTACCCAGATTGATACTCGCCAAAGGTCCTTTAAATGAAAAAGAATTAGTTTTAAATTTTTTCATAATTTCGATTATTTGTGGCTTTTTTTCAATAATCACAATACTAGTTATTGTATGGATTAATAGAAGTTTAGATTTTATGATAGTTATTTTCACTGGCATTATTCTTTTAATCCCAACTACGTATTTTTTATATAAATTTAACAGAATCAGAGGCATTATTTTCTTAATGGTTGGGCTGTTAGTAGGAGGTGCATTTTTCTTAATTTTTGTTGATATATACATAATGCATCTCCCTTTTTCTGATATTGATTTAATTTTTATAATAATTCCAATAAAAGAATTAATAGCTATTGTATTATTTATTCCTGGATTAGTATTATTTTATTTTATTACAATTAAATACTTCTGGATTCAAATTAATAAAGGAAAAAAAATAGAGGCTAAAAAATCAGTTTAATATTAGAGTAATTTAAATCTCTAACATAAGAAAAAATATTAAAATATTTAGAAAAAATTAGGTATTCCTGTTGAAAAAATATAATAGGTTCTTCTTATTGGTTTTTTATATTATCTTTTCACCCAGTCTATTCTATTTTTTTTATTTTATTGTATTTCCTCATGGTGTTGAGATTTTAACAGATTGGACTTTATATCCTGTTATTTTCCTTTTTCTATTATCTATAAATGAAATTTACCACTGGGCAAAAATTGGAAGACGTTCTGAATTAAGCGATCTAGTAGCTATCGCTCTTTTCTTTTTCATTATTTTTTTTATAACGAAAGATTTGTTAACATCTCTTATGGGGGCATTTTCCATCTATTTATGGGCAGGTATTATTGAATTACGAGAATATCCTATAATAAATAAAATTTTAATTATCTCTTTAGTAACTTACAATGTAATCTTTATTGCAGGTTTAATATCTTTTTACTATGAGGATCCCTTTTATATTAATACCGCTTTTGCGTTTTCGTTCTGGATAATTCTTGGTTTAGGATTTTTATTGTTTGGCAGAAAGTATATTATTGTGTGGAGATTTATGAGTCCCGCTTATTTACTTCTGTTTTTATATATAATAGCATGGATAGCAATCATATTTATTAATCAATATACTCCCCTCGAATTTTTATCTATGTCTCCTTTAAGTTCTGATAATCCTACACCACTTGATTTTATTATGAATATCTATTTTGTTTTAATTATTGTGAATTGGATTGTCTATTTTATCTCAGGGATTATCTTGGATAAGCTATTAGGAATTAAAAGAGTAAAAGACAACAAAGAATTTCTGGAAATTGTCGAAAATGTTAAAAATGATATTGGAATAAAAGGAAAGGTAAAAGTCGGTTTTGGCAAATATCCAATACTAAATGCAATGGCATATGGTGCCTTTTTTGATAAGAGAATTGCTGTTATTGCTGAAGATATAGATCAAATTCCTGAAGATGAAATGAAAGGAATAGTTGCCCATGAATTAGCACACACAAAAGGAAACCATACTCTTATATTAACCTTTATTGCAACAATCGATATGACAATTCGTATGCTTCTTGGCTTTCCTGCAACCTATTACGATTATACTTTTAGTAATCCAGAAATTCCAATGATCGGATTTATCTTTTTAAATATTGTGTTGTATATGTTTTTCTTTATTTTTATCAGATTTTTAGAGGGTAAAGCAGATTTAAAAACAAAAAAGTCGGGTTATGCTAAAGAACTTGCTAAAGCTCTTTATAATTTGGAAAGTTTTTATGCAACTGGACGAGAATTTGGATTAAATACTATGCTTTTGTGTAAAGAAAAAATAACAAAAGATAATCAACTTTTAGATTACATGGATACTGCTAATTACATTAACCAATCAATAATTAAACCTAAAAGAGGATCTCTTTTAGCTAATTTAATGAATTCACACCCTCCCACCTATTTTCGAATAGCAGCACTTCTAGGTGAAGAACTAAAACCTGGCAAGGAGGCTTTACTTCCATTTATCTGCTTAAAAAGATCGAAGCAAAAAAAATACGCCAAAAAATTTGAAAAGGCTCGTTTTGCGTTTAAAATTATTGCAAACGAAAAATTTAAAGAATCTTTTAATATTGAAAATGTATCTTTATTGCTTGAGAATTTAAATAGACGTGAAATATATGAAATAGAATTAAAAAGAGACTTTATATTTAAAAATAAAATTACTGACGAAATTATATTTGGCAAGTTAGAAGATGTTCAATTTCTTGATGATATTTGCGATAGTGATCAATATATTATTACTGATTTAAAAACGTCCCAAAAATTACATCTAAATACCTCACTCTACACAAAAACGCAAGTAAATTTGAACAGTATATATTTCTTCAAAAAGAACACACCAATGATTCTATCAGATATTGAATTAAATATAGAAAAAATAGGTGGAAATTATGTTTTTTTAGATAAAGATGGTAATAAAATTCTTAAACCAATAACAAAAACAAAATTACCCCTTTCAGTTGATAATATTAAAAAGTTTAAAGATCATGAAATTTTTTTAAAATTGAAAGGAGAATTAAAGATATATAGATGTATAAATGTAATTTCTAAAGAAATCTTTAATGATTATGAGTTAGAATTTAGTAATACTATTGAAAATCCTATTCAACGTCAAGAATCTCTTAATTTCAAACTTAGTGAATTAATTATTAGACCTAGAAATATTTATTTCTCAATTAGTCGAAATGTTTATTTTCGAAAATATGAAATAGAATTATTCAATTGGTTGTTAAACAATCAGATTCGCGTTTTTATTTATCTTAAAAAACCCGTAAATAATTTAGAAATTGGAAAGATCCTTAAATTAAATGTTAATTTTGAAGGCATTGAAAAAGATTTAAATAGTAATGATAAAAATAATAACGATTTTATAATCATAGAAAATATCTTTGGAAAGGAAATAAATATTCCGTATAAACTCTTAGAATTGATAACATTTAAATGGGATACGGCAATGATACAAAAAAAATCCGAAACCAGCTTATTTAGCCGGATTGGATATAAAATTATGAATAAATTTAAACCAGAAAAGGTTCTCTATCAATAAAGTTTATTTTAAATGCGTTTTTTAAAGAATTCATAATGAGCAAAATTAAAAACTTAATACATTTATTGCGTTGCCGGCAATATTACAAAAATGGTTTAATTTTTGTAGGGGCATTTTTTAGTGGAAATATACTTGATTTCTTTGTTATATCCTTACTCATTATTGGCTTCGTTATCCTATGTTGTGCCTCTTCAATCAATTACATTATAAATGATATAAGAGATATTGAAAAAGATAAAAAACATCCAGAAAAATTTGAAAAACGCCCTCTTGCATCTGGAGAATTATCTGTTTTTTTTGCTATTCTTTTATTGGCACTATTATTTGGAGCTATAGTTATCTTAACTTTCCTTTTCATCATTCCAAATTGGAATTTTATTATTATGATAATATTAATCTTAATAACAGGACAATTATACAATCTCCTTTTTAAAAACTATGCTTTTATAGATATTTTATCTTTGTCATTAATCTATCTATGGAGGGCTTTAGCAGGATGCTTCTTAATTGAAGTTTTTATTTCACCTTGGTTATTCTTAGCTATTTTTGAACTCGCATTATTTTTGGTAATTGCTAAGAGGAAGGGCGATTTAATACTCATTGGTGAAGAAAATGCCCTTGAGCATAAAAAAAGCTACGATCAGTATTCTCTTAAGTTATTAGATCAATTTCATGTGATTATAGCAGGATCTTTATTTATTACTTACTCCTTATACCTTATATTACATTTTAATCTCTTTTCAGCGGAAAGAGTTAATTTACACGAATATATAACGATTTTAACAATTCCATTGTCTCTTTTTATTATTATGCGATATATGTATTTAACTTCAGCTAAACCAAAGATTGCACGTAATACTGAAAAGGCACTATTAGATCCTGGAATAGTCATTGCTGGTATATGTCTATTAGGAATATTAACGTATTCCTTTTATTTAAAACTATTTCTAAAGTTACTGAATCTCTGAATTTTCAAGGTTTTAAAAGATGAATTCTATTAAGCTAGATCTTCATGTACATACATGTTATTCGGGAGATTCTCTAATTAAACCAAAAGACGTTGTTAACTATGTTAAATTAAAAGGCTTAGATGGCTTCGCAATAACGGATCATCAAACTTTAAGAGGTTATAAGTTTTCAAAAGAAATAGGTCGTAATAAAGATATCATTGTTATCCCAGGTATGGAAATTAATACCAATATTGGAGAAATTATAATTCTCTTTATTGAAGATGATATTAAATTTAATGATAATAATTTTAATACTATTGTCGAGAAAGTAAAAGATAATAATGGCCTAATCGTAATCCCTCATCCCTTTGATTTTTTGAGAGATAATAGGCTAAAAATGAATCTCTTAAATGATAATATTATCAATAAATTTATTGATGGTATAGAAATTATAAATTCACGAATTATCTTTAAAAAATGTATTACCAAAGCAAAAAATTTTAATAAAAAATATAATCTATTTGAAACTGGCGGTTCTGATGCTCATACTTTAAAGGAAATTGGAAATGGTTACACATTAATTCGAGATGCTGATAAATCCTTCGAAAGTATCAAAAACTGCCTATTAGAGAAAAAATCAAGGAGTATGGGAGTGCTTTCAAGTCCTCTTGTCCATGCTAAAACCGTGTTCAATAAACTAAAAAAAGGACTCTACTTTTAATTATATAGTTATGCCAGAAAAACCTCAAATATTTGTAATAAAAACCTCTCCAAAAACAGTTCTAGAGGACTATGCAAAATTAATGCATATGGCTGAATATCAAAAACATTTTCCAAAAAATCTCCAGACGCTAATCAAACTCAACCTTAGTTGGTCTAAGTTCTTTCCGTCGTGTTCTAGCCCCCCATGGCAAGTAGAAGGTGTTCTAAAAGCTATGATAGAAGATGGTTATGACCCAAAAAAGCTTTTTACAGCAGAAAATCGCACCGTTGTAACTAACATCGCGAAAGGTCTAGAAGGTAATAAATGGAAACCAATTATCAAAAAATACGGTACTTGGTTTGTGCCTTTAACTAAAATCCCCTTCATACCTTATAATGATCAGTTAAGGTCAAAATTTGAATCATTTAAAGATAAAGAATTACACGTGTTAGATTCAAAAATTTTTCCAAAAGGGTTCAGAATTCCGGAATTTTATTTAGGAAAACCAATTATTCACTTACCTACTATGAAGACTCATGGCCATACGGGAGCTATTGGTGGCTCTTTAAAAGATACAAGAGATGAGTTGAAAAATGGTGGAATTACATGTGCGATGAAAAATGCATTTGGTGGGCTTTTGACCAAAAGACGTCATTTTAGTCATCAATATATATCCGAAGTATTAGTCGATCTACTAATTATTCAAAAACAGATACATCCTGAAATAATGGCAATTGTAGATGGAACTGTTTGCGGTGATGGTGCTGGTCCAAGAACAATGATTCCACGAATTAAGAATTATTTACTTGCGGGATATGACCAGGTTGCTGTTGATGCAGTTGTTGCAAAAATGTTAGGATTTGATCCTCTTAAGTTACCCGCTATAAAAATTGCTCATGATGAGGGTTTAGGCTGCGGAGATTTAAAACAAATTGAAATAATTGGGGAAGACTTATCTGAGGTTAATTGGAATTTTAAAGTAAAACGCAGTTTGGTAATTTGGGGTGATCAGATGGTAAGAAAAGGAAAACTATCCTTTTTACATCCGATGATGCATAATAAGCTTTTTATGGCTTTACCTATTTTAGGCTCACTCGTTTATCATGATATGTTTTGGTACCCAACTATCGGTAAAAAAAGGATAAAAGAGTTTATGAAGACAAGTTGGGGAAAAATGTTTCAAAATTATCCTGCGAAAACTCAAGGCGTAATTAACAAACAGAACTAATTAAATGATTTCTTTTAACCACTTAATTTTATCAAAATCTAATCTTTTATCAATTCTATAATGGATAAAAAATTCAATTGATCCTCCTTTTCCTAAAAGAGGAGATCTCATAATTCCATATGGAAATACATTGTTTTGGATACTCCACTCTATTATTTCTCCTAATATTTGTTTTAATTTTTCGAAATCTGTAATAATTTTAAATTTCTCTATCTCATGAAATTCAGTTTCAAAGAGAGGTTTGATTAAAACTATGATGTTTCCATCTTTTTTCAAGTAACATTTTACATTAGGAAGGATTGCTCTTATTGATGTGAATGTAACATCAATAGTACAAATATCAACTTTTTCAGCTAATTCTTTCAAATTACGGGCGTCGATTCCTAGCATTGGAACAACTTTATTTTTCATCTTTTCACATCTTAAAGAGGGATGAAGAAGATCTTCGGCTGTATCAATTGCGTATACTTTTGAAGCACCATGCTTTAAAAGACAGTCAGTAAAACCCCCAACACTCGCTCCAACATCAGCACAAAATTTATTTTCAACTGATATTGAAAATTCTTTAATCGCTGCTTCTAGTTTAAGCCCCCCTCGCCCAACATAAGGAAATTCTTTTTTTAGACGAATATCGCCCCTGTTATCTACTCTTTTTCCAGGTTTTTTTATTTCTAAACCATTCACAAGAACATATCCATTTCTAATTAACCAATGCGCTTTTGTACGACTTTCTGTAAGACGCCTTTCTACGAGTAAAATATCCAAACGTTCTTTCATTCTATAATTAAATTTTTTTTAAAAATATGTCAATATTTAAATAAAGTGTTAGGAGTTTAAATCTATTATATGAAATTTACCTATATATGGATAGTCTACTAGAAGAGAGATCTTTTTTAACTCAGAAAGTGAAAATTAAAAAAAAATACTCAAATAAAGAAATTCAATTTCATCACTTTTTTCATCAAAATACTAAAATTTTTCCTGAAAACGTCATAATTCATAATCAATTTATTTTCTTTTTTGTAAAAAGCGAAGATTATTTTAAAGCAAAACGAGTATTGAAAACATTAAGAACACAATTAATTGATAAAAAAATTTTAATTATTCGATCTGAGACAACATTAATAAAATTACTGTTTAGCTTTTTTCCCGACACTTATATTCACGACATTACTTTAAACGTCGTGGAAAATACTGGAAAGAGGTTGGTTAAAATAATTTTTTTATTTTATGAAGATAGAGGTATAGCAATCGGTCGTAGTGGAGATTATATTAATGTTATTAATTATCTCTTTAAAAAGTATATTATTTTAGAAAAATTTAATACTTCAATAGAAATAAAATGTGAAATTATCGATTTAGAATATTAAATATACTAACCTACTCCTTACTACTTTGTAACTCTTTCTTTAATGCTACCACATCAATATGTTCAAGTTGGCATGCTAAAAATATTGCCACTTTACCCATTTGTACTTTTATAGAGAATTTTGATCTCCATCGTCTATAAATCACCCTCAAAGCTAATCCCATTAAAACCACTGTGGTGGTATAAGCTATAAAAAAATAGAATATATTTAGCTGACGAAAAAATAGGAAAAATAATATATTATGTCCTAAATAAACTGTAAGAGAATAGTATGAGAAGTAATATGAGAACTTATAACTTTTCTTTGTATCAAAATAACCATATACTTCAAAGATTAAGAAAATTAACATAACAAATACAATAAGAGATATCGAAAAAGGTACCCAAGCAAATGGATAATCTATCCAAAAAAATTCACCTATAAATATTGCGCCTAGAGTAAATAAAACTGGACAAATTATACATGAAGGAATTAAAAACTTATTTCTTAAAGCTAATCTTCTTTTAGCAATATCTTCTATTTGAAATAATTCAAAGAGTAGATCTCCGAAAACAGTACCTAATAAATAAAATGCATAAGAGATTAAAATTGGATATAAAAATAATGGGTGATAAAAAATATGAAATAATACTCCATAGATGTTTAATTGCCCTTTATATGGCCATAAAATAGTGACCATAATTTGATTAATAATTATAATAACAAATACATAAATTAATCTAAAGAGTTTTGAAGTTCTAAAGAATGGATACGACAATAACATTGAAAAAGCAAGAGAAAATAAAATAAACCATGCCCATATCCATGTAAAATCGTAGACTCCAATTGCAACAAAAAGGTTATAAATAACAGCAATAACCAATAATATTAAGGCCCGAAAATGATACTCTTTTTTCATTATACGAGCATTATAATTCTCTAATTCTTTAGCGTTGATTGAAGCATTCCGATACCATATCATTATACTTATACCAGAGATCCATATAAAAGCTGGCCCAAAAATTCGATCAATTAGAAGTCTAGAAATGGCAATAAACCATGCATCTTCCGTTCTAAGCCACCATGTACGTAAATGAACCCATACCATACCGAGCATAATCAAGCCACGATAAATGTCTAGACTCTTTATTCTCATTACTTAAAATCTACTTCTTTAATTTAAGTTGTTTATAAAAAAATAATCTACTTTAGCTTTTATAATACTTACTAAAATGTTTTTTTTTTACCTTTTTTTCTTCAATTTTTATCGCTAGCCCACTTGCTAATTTTCCTAGTTGAGCTTTTAAAGAAGCCTTATAACCCCATTTTTTGTATATAAAACTGAAAATTAAACCAATGATAATAAATGTCACCGATATATAAATCCAAATTTCAAATTTATTTAATTGACGGTAAAATAAGAAGTATAGTACGTTATGGGCTAAATAAATAATCAGAGAATAATAAGAATAGTAGAATAGAAATTTATAGCTTTTTTCGGTTTTGTAAAATAAAAATTCCTCAAAAAACAATAAAACTGATAATAGAGTTAATTGTATTCCTAAAGCATATATTAACCAAATATAACTCCGATTTTTTGGAGGAAATTTAAAAGAAATACTATATATTATGAGAATTGGTCCTATTATCATTAAAGGAAGTAAAACTTTTTTCATTAAAGCTGATTTCCTCTCTTTTTGATTTTCTATATTATATAAATCGAATAATAATTCTCCCAAAACCGTTCCAAATAAGAAAAAGGGAAACATAGGTAATATTGGATCAAGACTCCAATTATTATATAAAATATGGTATAGTACTCCAAAGTAATTAGAATCATTTCGAAATGGGTATAATGTTTCAAATACGACTATATGTACAATCCAAAAGAGTATTCCAAGAAAGATCCTGAATAATTTGGGAGTTTTCAACAACGGCCACCCAATAAATAATGAAATAGCAACCGTCAATAAAATAAACCATGTCCAGATCATATACACATCACTGGTTCCTATAGCTACAAATACATTATACATCAAAGCGACGATTAAAATGAAAAAGGCTCTTAAAAAATATTCATTTCTCATGCGATTTTTTGTATATCCATCCGATATTTCAATTTTGGCAATTCTATTATTATATGAAATTGCTGTGCTAATTCCTGAAACAAATAGGAATGCGGCAGCTCCTATAGGATCTAAAATATCAAATATTAGAAGATAAAACCATCTATCCTTGTCTCTTATCCACCAAGCGAGCAGATGGCCGATCATCATCCATGTCATTGACAGCCCTCTTAAAATATCGATACTCTTGATACGTTTCATAATTTTAACTCCTAATATTTAAGGTTTTTTAATATATCTGTTGATTCACTAAGAGAGAGTTCTCCATTTAATACTTTTTCTGCTATTTCACTAAACGTTAATATATTGTTTGAATTTTCACTATTCTCTGCTAACAAATTCTGCTTATTTAGTTTCTTTGAATTGATGTATTTAATATCATTTTGAAAGCTTAGTATATTTACTTCAACTCCATCTCTAAAAGATAATACTAATGCTGAAGCCTCATGCTTAGGAATCTTTCTCTTCTTTTTATAAATTTTTATTTTTGACGATTTTGATTCATCAATTAAATAGAATTTCATATTAGCTCGATTTTTAAAAAGACTATAAATGCTATTAATTAAATTTCTAGTCATTGGAAGAATCCCTTTACCAAATTTAAACTTCAAACTTATTAAATCATCTGTTTTCTGGAGACCTTGCACATAATCTTTGATTTTTATTATTAAATCTTCTTTATTATAAATTGTATGAGAATTTAGATAATAATCATCTAGATAAATTAGTAATCCAATGTGCTTAGTACCGGGATCAATAGAAAAAATTAAATTAGAATATTGTTCTTTATATCCGATTCGATATGATGCAATTACTTTTAACATATATTGATTAAAATCATCATTTTCATCGTAGGATAGAATGACAACCTTTCTATTCGGACTTTTAATTCTTTCAAGTTCCTTAACAGTTGTAATAATAATACAAGGAATACTTGGAATTTTATCGCCAAAATTTAAAATTTTAAATTTGATCTTAAGCTTATTTAATTCCCTATTTACTAAATAAAAGAAATTTAAATTCTCGGAATATATAAAAATGTTATTTCTCAATGTTATTTATAAATATTAAATAAAATTAAAATATTTTAATAATGAACATTTTCCCAAGATTAAGTGAGATTATTGAATCGCCTGAGGGAATTATTTCTGTTTGGGGTGATTTTGGAGTTGGTAAAACTACATTCGCGCTTCAAACAGCTATAAATATGTCAATTCAAGGAAATAAAGTTATTTACATATATAGTAAACCAAGTTTTCCCTCTGTAAGGATAGGAAATATTCTCAAGGATAATCAAAAAAAAGTACTTGATAATATTGTATTTATAAGAACTACAGATTTCACAGACTTATATAATATCATTTTTAATTTAGAGTTTTTAATTTTAGATAATTTAAAAGAGAAAGCCAATTCATTTGGCCTTATTATTATAGATTCTATAACTGATTTATATCGACTAGAATTAACTAGAGAGAAAAAAGAAAAGAATGTTAGTCTTAATTTTCAATTAAATCAGATTTTAGCGAATTTATCATACATATTTGAAACTTATGGCATCGAAGTTTTAGTTGTAAACGAATTAACTCGAAAAAGTCACAACGACCAAACTGAAGAAGTTCAAAGCGGTGGGAATGTTATGGATTTCTGGGTCTCATATTCTATTAAAATCGAAAGAACAGAAAGATTAAATCTAAGAAACTTGACCGTAAGAAAACATCGAGAGAATAAAGAATTTGAATTATCATCCATTTTAACTAACAATGGATTTGAGTAATGTTAAAGAAAATTATCAATCAATATTCTGTATTTGAAAATGGATAAAAAAGAAATTTTTTTAAAAAACGATTTTACGCTAATTAAAGAAGGTTCTGCAAATTTTTACATTCATGTTGCTGATATTCCATCAAAATCAATGAAAGTTTTTTACAATAAAAAGATGGAAATTAATCGTGATCTCTCCTGTTTGGCTGTTAATGCGTATAGACATTTATTTAATCAAAAGAACCTCGTTATTGTAGATTGTATGGCAGCTTCTGGAATCAGCTCTCTTAGAATGATAAAAGAGTGTAATGATATAAAAAAGATTTTCATTAACGATATAAATCCAGTAGCAGTTGATTTAATACATAAAAATATTAAACTTAATAAAATAAATGGAAAATCTCCTGAAATAATAATAAGTCAAAAAGACGCAAATTTATTATTTTCTGAAATAACTCAAAACATATGTTCTCATGTAAAAAATTCACAAAAAAGACCAAATGTTATATCAATTGATCCTTTTGGAACTCCAAATCTCTATGTTGATGATGCTTTTAAAGCTATACAAAAAACAAACGGTTTAATGTGTATAACAGCGACCGATACAGCAGTATTATTTGGAGTAAGGCCACAGGCTTGCATTAGAAAATATATGTCTAAACCTCTTCACACTGAATATTGCAAAGAAATTGGCGCACGGATTTTAGTTCATTTCATTGCCCGCTTAGCAAATATCAATAAACTAGGGATCATTCCGATTTTAACTTTTTATTCAAATCATTTTATTAGAGTTTTCGCTTTAACCATAAAAAATAAAAAAGAGATCTCTAAAAATTTCATTAATTATGGATTTGTTATTCACTGCAATAAATGCGAATATCGTAAAATAATTCAAAATAATGTGTTAAAAATGCCTCATGAATGTCCAAATTGCGGTGAAAAGGAAAAATTAAATTATGCAGGCCCTCTATGGGTTGGAAAACTTCATGATGATCTTTTCATTAAGGAAATTTTAAATTTAAATAGTAAATTTAGTTATTCTAATCAAAAAAAATTAGATAAAATTCTTAATTTTGCCTTAGATGAGATTAAAATGCCCGCTCTATATTATAACATACACAAATTAAGTCAGAAATTAAAGCTTCAAAAAGTTCCAAAAATGGAAGATCTTTTAAAAATAATTACGAAACAAGGTTATAGAGGTTCAAGAACTCATTTTGACTTTACATCAATAAAATCTGATATGAATTTAAAGCTTCTTAAAGAGTTATTATTAGAAAAGTATAGTTAAATGGTGAATAAGATATCAAAAAGTCCTAAGTTTCATAAAAGGGATCCGGATTATAAAAAAGCTAAAAAAGAAGGATATAGAGCACGTTCAGCCTTTAAATTACTTGATATTCAGAAAAAATTTAATATTTTTAAAAGGGCATTTTATATTTTAGATATTGGAAGCACACCAGGTTCTTGGCTTCAAGTAGCTAAAAAATTTGCTCAAGAAAATTTAGAAAAATATAATGACGAGCATTATCATAGAGATCATTTTAAAATAATGGGTGTTGATACAAAAAAAATAACACCAATAGAGAATGTAAAAATTGTGAAAATGGATGCGACATTACCCGAATTTCAAGAAGAACTCGTATCATATTTTCACGATAAATTAGATCTTATCCTCTCGGATGCCTCAATTCAGAAATCTGGCAATAAATTCAGCGACCAAATAAGGCAAGTTAATCTCTGCCATAAAATTCTCAACCTTGCTAAAAGAAATTTAAAATTCAAAGGTTATTTTGTCGTTAAAGTTTTTCAAGGCCAAGATTTTAATATTTTTCTTAAAACAATAAAAAAATCTCTATATGTAAAATCTTATAAACCTAAATCTTCCCGAAAAAGCAGTAATGAGATTTATTTAATCGGTCAGAAAAAAAAATAAATTTAATCTACACCAGATTCCAATCTATCCATAATATCATCAAAGTTAACGTTATACTTTTGTTTTTTCAGTGAAAGGGCAATCCATTGACTAAGGAATGGGCAATGTTCTGGATTAAATTGGTCCAAATTTGTATCATTACATTTGTCTATGAACGGACAAATAAAACAAGGTTGACGAGAAAACAAATTCCAAATGAAATCATCCTCTTTATTATTAATTTTTTGTGCTTTAACTTTAACCTCATTAGAGTAATCTTCGATTGAGCTTATTTTTTTTGTCCAAGAACTACTCACGAGCTCACGACGAATCTTTATTTTTAATTGCAATGCTAGTATATCTAAAATGTTTTCTAATTCATTACGATTTTTATTAGTAAGTTTTTGAAGATCCTCAAGATACAGTGATTTTTGTTTATTAATTATCTCAAGTACCATTTTCTCGTCTTTTCTTAAGGAACGCTTTAAAATCTTTTTTGTTTCCTCCATTCTTTCAATATGGCGTTCTACATCGGATTTATCCTCTGTTGCTCCTTCTATCCTCTCCTTAATTTTACATTTGTGCCGACTAAGATATGCAAAGGATTTTCCGCAGTATTGACAAGTTTCTTTTTTTTTCTTTGCCAATTGCTCAACTCTCTTTATTATGATTTGTATAGTAGTTAATTTTTCCATTTTAATTTTTGCTTTTAATAAATGTATTCTAAGCAGTATTTTATTGAATTATAGAATTTTATAAATATAGTAAAAATAAATACTATTGTAAACAGATAATAATAGGAGTATAAATTAAAAATGGATTTAACTGAAACTTTAAACATCAATAAAGAGAGAGTAATTCCATCAGAGTTTATATTAAATGAAATTCAAAATAGTAAAAATTTACAATATATACTTCCTTTAGGTTTAAAAAATTTTGATAAATCAATTTTGAATAGAGGATTTCATCCTAATAAAAAATATCTTATTTTTGGAGCAAATAAATCTGGAAAAACTCAATTTTGTTATCAAGTTTGTGTTCAAGCGTTTAAGCTTTTTTCAAAAGAGTTAGGTTATTCAAAAAAAGATAATATTAAATTTACCTATTATCTTGATACAGAGAATACTTTTAGACCAGAGAGAATAAAACAAATCGCAATAGCAATGAATTTGGATTATTTTAAGATATTCAAAAGCATAAATGTGGCAAAATTAATGAGTAATTATGCTTTACTGCTAAAATTAAAAGAAATAGAAGAACAAGAACAATTACAGAATGTAAGAGTGCTTATAATCGATTCAATCAATAAATATTATAGATCTGAACAAGGAAATAAAGAAATTTCATATTATAATACTAGAAAAACTTTTTTAAAAATTTTAAAAATAATTGACGATCTTACTGAGAAATTTAACTTGATCACTATAATAACAGCTCAAGTAGCTCCAAATTTTATTGATGACGCAATCATTAGAGATATACCCGTAGGAAATCAGTATTTAAATCATTTTTTCTCAGAATACTTATATTTAAGTCTCAAAGCTGATAAAAACTATATTCATCTTCTTAATTCGCAATTGCTCCCTGAGACTAAAGTGTCTTTTAAAATTACAACTAATGGAATTGAAGATCTTAAGATTTAGCATAATAAATTATTCAAGTATCAATTTCTTAAACTCTTCTATCGAAATATATTTGAATTTCTTAGATATAACCTTGGAATTAACAAAATAAATCTCATTTTTAATTTTTTTTATAATCATCTCAATCAATTCTACCGCATATTGTAGCTTTTTAAGTTTAATTGGATTAGCTTTTTGATTATCTGTCATTTCTGGCTTAGAATATCTACCTATATCTTCTCCAAAATCCATACCAATAAGAAATAGATTTTGCTCTGGTAGAAGTAATGATCGTAAAAAATAGAGAATTCTATCCCCATCTGTGAACCCACCGGCAGTAATTATATTATTCAAAGACTTTGCTTGAGTTGTACCAATAATCTTTTCAAAATTTAATATATCTTCTTTAAATTCTCTAATTTTATCCATATTATCTCCATGAGCATGAACTACAACAAAATCAGAATAATTAAATTCACTTTTAGTAATCCCATCTAAATCTGTGAAGATTGCATCAATGGGAATACCCTCCTCTTTTAATAATACAGAGGCACCATCAGCAGCTAAATTAACGCAATTATTAAGCAATTTATTACCTTTTTCTCTCATTAAATTTTTTACAGTGATTTCCAGAGATGGACCGCATCCGTAAATTAATATAGAGGCTCTACTCTGAATAGCATTTTTAAAAGAATTTAAGGTTGTTCCAAGTTTCCAGTTCTTACCTTTTTTGCTTAGGATTTCTGATAATAAATCACGTGCTTTATAATCTTTTTTCACATCAAATTTGAAATCTTTAGTGATTTTTTGATACCAATGCTTAAATTCAGAGTAATAGTCAACTTGTTCTTTAAGAGTCAATATCTTTTAATAGATTTTGTATTTTGAATTTTAAAACAATAAATTTTAATTTCTAATATTATTAAAAAAACATATCATTACTAATTAATAACTTATAAGTTAAAAAAAAATGTGATTTATATGGGAAAAGAATCATATCTCTGTACAAAAACTCACCAATGGTGGGATCCTGACTCAAAAAAAGTCGGTATAACTGATTTTGCTCAAGAACAACTTGGTGAAATCAGTTTTGTTGATGTAGAAGGAATTGATGGAGCATCCTTAAGCCAAGTACAAATGTCTGGTGATGACCCAACAAGCGATCCAATCGATTGTGTTGTTGAATCTAGTAAAGCCGTTGGTGACATTTACAGCCCTCTATCTGGTTCTGTTACATCTGTAAATTCCAATTTGATGGATGAACCAGAAAAATTAAACGAAGATCCTTATGGGGCGGGTTGGTTATTTACCCTAGATCCTTCTAATCTTGACGCTGAGAAAGGAAATTTGCTTTCGATGGCTGATTATGAAAGTTGGGTTGCTAGCAAATAAACTCGTTAAGGATTATAAAAAATTTTTTCTTTTTTTTATTTTTATATATATATAATAATGCATGATAAATTCACTTTAGGATTAATTGTAAATCCGATTTCTGGAATGGGAGGCTCCGTCGGTCTCAAGGGAACAGATGGTAGAGATATTTTGGAAAAAGCCATTAATCTTGGAGCTACCCCCAATGCTCTAAATAGGACAAAAGAGCTATTAAATGAATTAAAATCAGTAAAATCTAAGCTTAAGTTTATCACTTGCCCCAAATTCATGGGAGAATTAATCCTAAAAAAAATGGATTTTAATTGTGAAATTATTGAAGACCCAATTTTTAATGATATAAAGGAGATTTATGATTCCACTGCCGAGCATACAACCATTGCTGCAGAGATTATGAAAAGCATTAAAGATTTAAAACTCATTCTCTTTGTGGGCGGTGATGGAACTGCAAGAGATATCGTAAGTGCTATAGGTAAAGAAAAACCTAGTCTCGGTATTCCTGCGGGTGTAAAAGTTTACTCTAGCGTTTTTTCCATAAATCCTAGAATGGCATCATCTATTATCATTCAATTCTTATGGGATGAAATTCCTTTAAAGGAATCTGAGGTTTTAGATATTGATGAGGACGAATATAGAAAAGGAAAATTGGTTTCAAAACTTTATGGACATTTACTTACCCCCTATAATCCAGATTATTTGCAATATTCTAAGATTGGTTCTCCTCATTCTGATTTAAATAATCAAGAGCGAATTGCTAAAAGAATTGTTGAATCTTTTGAAAAAGACGTTTATTATTTAATAGGACCAGGAACAACTACAAAAGCTATTACAGATAGATTAAATCAGAAAAAAACTGTTCTAGGAATAGACTTGCTTTTAAATAATAAAATTATAACACAAGATCTTAACGAACAGCAAATATTAACTTATATTAAAGACAAAAAGATAAAAATAATTGTATCTTTAATAGGAAGGCAAGGTTTTCTTTTTGGAAGAGGTAATTTACAATTTTCACCAATTATTTTAAAAAAAATTGGTCCTCAGAATATAATTATTCTCTCTACTAAGTATAAACTTCAAAATATTCCTAATCAGATTTTAAGATTAGACACTCGATCCGCTGAATTGGATGAAAAAATGAGAGGATTTTATAAAGTTCTTGTAGATTACGATGATATAAAAATTTGTAAAGCTGAATGAGTTCTAATTTTAATAAAAATAAAAAATTTTAACTATTAGAACGGATCATTCCCAGTTTTAACAGCAATCATATATTGTAAAGCTAAAAAAGTTACGAAGATCATAATTACACCAAGAACCAGAATTCTTAAAGCCATTGTCCGATTAAACGAGTGTTTTGAAGCTTGATAAAGCAAGAGGAACCCAGTCGAAGAAAGAAAAATAAGAATTGATGCTACTATCCCTTCAATAATGAATGAATCGTGTATACTCGCATAAAGAAAAATTGGTTCTCCTTTACTATCTGCTCCCAGCGCAGGAGGCTTCCTATAAATCAAGTATACTATGCCTGTTTGAAGTACAAATAGTATTATATAAATAACGATAATACCCAATGTTTTTGATGGAGTAGGTACAGTTATACCTCGATGCTTTAATCTAGGGAAAACAATTTTAGGTCTTCTAAGTTTTTTTCCAAAGATCCATGGCGTGCGCTTTCTGATTTTTTCCGCTATTGTTTCTGACCCGCTAATGTCTTTCTTTTCCTTTATTCTCTCGAACTTGGACATCGTTTGATAAAAAAACGTATAAGCGTTTTTGATAAATTATCGCTTAAAATTAATTATTAATTTTTTATAAATATTCTAAATAAATAATTGTATTCAAATTAATATATTTTATCAAGTAAACTGAAAAAATCTATGATAAATTTAATTTATATTATCGAGTAATTTTATTAAGAAGTTCCAAAATTTCTCAACACTTTTAATTCTTAAGCGTTCATCAGGGGAATGTACTCCTTCGATGGTTGGGCCCATAGAAATTGCCTCCATTTTAGGAAATTTCTCCTTTAATATCCCACATTCTAGTCCCGCATGAATGGCGTGAACTGATGGCTCTTTAGCGAATAATTCTATGAATGTATCTTTACAAATTTTCAACAACTTAGAGTCAAAATCGGGTTCCCACCCTGGATAGCTTCCATTATGCTCTACATTTATCCGTCTATCTGCTAAAAAGAATAACGCTTCCATTTGTTCATAGATTATTACTTTTGAGATTTCATCTAAGCTCCTCTGACTTGTTACTATTTTTAAAAAATCCTCCTGAATATCAATGGACGCTAAATTTGTTGAGGTCTGCACCAAATTAGGAATCTTTGGATGCATTGATATTGGTCCATTTGGCATGCCATGCAGAATATAAAGCAACCTTTTCATTAACTTATTGGGGAGAATTTTTGTGTCCTTAAAACCTTCTACTTTTTCAAATTTAATCTTGATATTCGGTTCAATATTATGAAATCTTAATTTTGTTTCTTCCTTTATTTGATTAAAAAGATCAATTAATGGTAAATAATCCTCCTCAAGCAAATATAAAATTGCGTAAGCTTCTCTAGGAATTGCATTAGATCTATTACCTCCTTTAATGAAATTTATAGCAAATTGAGTTTCTTTATTAAATTTCCACAAGAAATTGACCAGTATCTTGATCGCATTAGCTCGACCTCTATGAATATCAACACCTGAATGTCCTCCAAGTAAACCTGTTATAGACAATTTCATTGGTATCGGATTTATTTCCATTTCTATATTTCTATGATTTATTTTAATATCTGCAATCGTCCTAATACCTCCAGCGCACCCTATTGTAAAAGAATCATCTTCTTCAGAATCAAGATTTATAAGATATTTACCTTCTAAAAAATCCTTATCAATATTAAAAGCTCCTACCAGACCAACCTCTTCATCAACCGTGAATAAAAGCTCTAAATCTAACATATCATACGTTAATTCGCCTTTATAGATTTTTTTCATGAGAGTTAAAATGTAAGCTATGCCAACCCCATTATCGGCACCTAAAGTTGTTCCTTCAGCAATAAGCCATTTCTCTTTATCTATTTCGATAATTTTTAATTTTAAAGGATCTTTCGAAAAATCGTGAATAATCCCCTCGTTTTTTTCGCAGACCATATCCATATGGCATTGCAATACTATTTTTAAATTATTCTCTTTTTCAATTTTTGATGGGATTTTTACAATAAGATTTCCAACTCTATCAATTTTAGTCTCAAATCCCAAATTTTTCGCTTCTTGTTGTATAAACCTTCTTATTTCCCCTTCACTACCTGAACATCTAGGAATTCTAGAAATTAGATCAAAATATTCCCAAAACTCTGATGGAGATCCTAAATCTATAAGATTTTCTATCAAAGATATCGCTACCTATGAAAATATAAATATGTATCAATTTATATTATTTATAACATAATTTTTAAGAATATTCCTTTTAATTTTAATGAGATTGACAAAAAAATGAGTTCATGGAAAGACATTTATTCGGAAGTTAAGAAGAGAAAGATGGAGGCGCTAAATAAGGGTGGTGTAGTTAAAGCGGTTGAAGAACATGGAAAGATTCTTGCTGTTGATGGGAAATTCGAAAAACCGAAAAAAATTATTCAACATATGTATGCCCATGAAAAGACGATAATAAAACCAAAAGCTATCTTAAAAACTGACTTGGATTCATATGATCTCGTTTTAATTGGGTGCCCTGGAGATGAAATTCCTCCTATCGCTCATTCAAAAATTAAAGATTTTGTGTCAAATGGTGGCTGGTTACTCACAACAGATTGGGCAATTCACCATATTATCCAAAATATATTTCCTGGGTTTATTAGTTGGAACGGAATAAAAACAGATGATGCGGTTGTTGCGTGTCAAATTTTAGAACCAAATCATCCATTTTTAGATGGTGTTTTAGGTGAAATTCAGCAAAAAAAATGGGCTAAGAAAACAAGTGCTAATACTGGAAAAACAGAATTCCGTTGGTGGCTTGAAACTCGATCTTTTCCTATTCAAATTTTAAAATCTGCCGCTGTTGAGGTATTAATAGCTTCAAATGAGCTTAAACAGAAATGGGGCGAATCTCCTGTATTAGTATATTTTGATTTTGGAAAAAAAGGGGGCCGAATAATTCACATGATTTCTCATACTCATCTTCAAAAAGGAGGTGCTAAAGGAAAATACGCCTCAGCATTAATCATAACAAATATTTTAGATGAAAAGATTTCACAAAAAATGGGTCTTGACAAAAAACCAGCGGAGCGGTATGTTTCAGATTGGGAAACTCCACCTCAACAACAATCTCCTTCCCAAACTCCATTGGAAGGACAACGGGTAAGGCCATCTCAAAAAGACGATTATTTAACACCAACGACAGCTGGGAGTGGGATTGGTTTATCTGGTACCTCTCAAATTATAGAAGCAAACGATAAAAATTTTTCATTTTCTAATAAATGTGTCTTTTGTGGTAAAAAATTTGCCGACTTTAGCGAAAAAATTTATCTATGTAAAGAATGCGGAGCTCCTTACCATGAGATTTGCATTAATTTGCAAATTAACCATGGAGTTTGTAAAAAATGCAATAGAATATTATTATGGTAAACCAATCCAAATCGATGTTGATTGAAATGGAAGATTTTTTATGAAAAAAGATTTTTACCTCTAAGAAATAAAATTGGACTTTTTTCTTTCTTTTCCTACGAATAGTTTTATTATATCTTAAATAAGATTAATTATAATAATTTAAAATTTAGGGATATTGAATGGTTAATTTTAACGAAATTTATAAAGAAGTAGACAATTTAGATACCGATAAAATTATGGATTTAATGAGAACTTTAATAAATATCGACACGACAGTGCCTCCAGGTAATTCTTATCGAGAATATGTGGATATGATTTCCCCCTATTTTATGGAATTAGATTATTCCTTAGAGGAAGTTATTATGCCAGAAGAACTTGTTAAACAAATTCCTTATCCATTGGAAGGTCCTCGAGTTAATCTTGTAGCAACAAAGGATTTTGGTCAAGAAAAATATGTAACTTTTTACGGCCATATGGATGTTGTTCCTGCCCCCGATGAGGGTGAGAAAAAATGGCGTTTTCCTCCTTTTGAAGCAACTATGATTAAAAGTGGTAAAATCTATGGTCGAGGAGTGGCAGACATGAAGGGGTCTATGATTTGTCTAATATTAGCACTTCAAATAATAGAGAAATTAAAACTTACTCCACAGTATAATATTCGAGTTTTGAACTGTACAGATGAAGAAATTGGTAGTTACCCTGGTGTTCGTTATCTCGAAGAGCAAGGCTACATTAAAGGAACAACATCCGAGGAAAAAAGTATGGTTTTTTGTATGGAAGGTGTAACTAATCCTATAATTCCAATAGGTATGGCTGGCGATTTGGATATAATTGTTGAAACAATCGGTAGAAGTTGCCACTCCGGTATGAATTTCATGGGTGTAAATGCTTTAGAAGAGATGATTCCCATTTTATCAGAACTTATGAAATTAAAAAAAATCGTCGAAGAACGTGAAAGCCAAGATATTCCCGGATTCCCAAGACCAGGGACTGGCGAGAAGCGAAATATGACTCCTATGTTTAACTTAGATATTATTAGATCTGGCGAAAAGGCTAACATCGTACCAGATTTATGTACACTAACTATAAATCGACGTATTATCCCAGAAGAAAATTTTGAAGACGTAAAACAAGAAATTCAAGACGCTATCGAAAGAGGAAAGGAAAAAAGTAAAGCATTAGATGTGAGAACTACTTTTAAATACGCTTATCCGCCATTGAAAACAGATCCCAATTCACCCGCTTCAATAAGATTAAAAAAAGTGATTAGTTCTGTTCAAAATGTTCCTGAAGAAAATATTCCAGTAATTGGTGTTTCAGGAAGTACTGATATGGGTTTTCTAAATGAATATGATGTAATAGTGCCTGGAGTTGCAAATACCGGCTCAAATCCACATGGAGTTAACGAAACTATTAAATTAAAAGATGTGAAAACTTTCATAAAACAAATTATTGTATTCCTTTGCGCTGATTTATAAAAAAAAAATAAAAAAAAATTTGAGTTTTTTTATTATTTAGCAATTTTTATTGAGACAGAATCTAATTCTCTATTATTTCTATTGCCTCTTCAGGACATTGTGTCTCGCAAGCTCGACAACCTACGCAATCGTCACGATTATCCTCAAGAACGTTAACTTTGCCACCTTCTGGCTCGCCAAAACACTCGCTTGGGCACACCTCATAGCAAGTCCCGCAGCCCGTACAGGCATCCATATCTATCTTGATATCAAAAGACATTTTTCATCAAAACTTTTGTGTGTTTTCGATTTATTTTTAATTTTTCAATTAAAATAATTCCTTTAGTTTAAAAATTGTGTAAAAAATATAAAGTTTTGATTAATAGTAAAAACCACCAATCAACCATCAATAAATGGAATTGAATCTATTTATTCATGGAATGTTATTAAAACGATAAGAAAGAAAAATTTGATTTTAAAATTAAAAAAAAAATAAAAATTTATATGTTCTTTTATTATTCTTGTGCGGCTTCTTCGGCAGCTAATTCTTCCTCAAGTTCTTCGAGAGGAACAGGAGCTGGCGTTGTTAACATTGAATATCCAATCCAAATCGCTATGATACAAATCAGAACTACGAGCAACCATAATGGAAGTACAACGAATAAGCGCCACGAGAAGATATCAAATGGTAACATATCGGAGATAATTGGCATTTTAAAACCTCCAGATACACCAATCGCTTCCATAAATAAATCTACGATTGAGCCCAGAGTATAAAGAATAGCGATGAGGATGCCCAAAATCATAATTATTAGTCCAATTATTTTATCTTTTGCCATTTTTAAAACCTTTCTTATATGTTATTTTTTATTTTTAATCTAAAATTTTTAAATATATAAAGCTATATTAGATATTTTTTTTTAAAAGTTTTTCAAATAAAAACCATTTGGTTTTATCTGATTATTTACTTTATTCAAAAATAGGTAAAATATTATGATGATTATTTATTAGTTAATATTGAAAGAAATAAATAAATCTTAACCCCATGGAATTATAGTGTAGAGATATGTCCGATAAAAATGGGTATGTCCTCGTTATAGGCTCAAGTAATATGGATCTTAATATCTATTCAGAAAGACTTCCAAAACCCGGAGAAACTGTGACTGGGGGCATATTTAAACAATTTTTAGGAGGAAAAGGTGCCAATCAAGCTGTAGCGTCAGTGAGAGCAGGGGTTAAAACAATATTTATTGGTAAAATTGGAAATGATTTTTTTGGGGATCAAATGCTTTCTCGCTTAACAAAAGAAGGCATTAACACGAGCCATATTATTAAAGATGCTCAGGAGTCAAGTGGAGTAGCATTTATAATGATAGATGACAATGGAGAAAACATGATTAGTGTAGCTCCAGGAGCAAATGCAATGTTGAATCCGTTGGAAATTAGAGCTAAATCTGATATTATTAAAAAAGCAAAGGTAATAGTTGTTCAGATGGAGCTTTCAATTGAAACTATTGAAGAAATATATAGAATAGCTTCTCAGGGGAATGTAATAAAGATTTTAAATCCAGCACCACTAAAACCGATTCCTATTAGTGTTTTGAAAAACATTGATATAATTATTCCTAATGAAGGAGAACTATTCCGCTTACATTCTCTTTTAGAATTTAAGGAGTTATCAGGCAAACAGAAAGAAAAAATTATCCAAGCTTCAAAAGACATAGCAAGTTTGGGTATAAGAATAGTTATTACAACATTAGGAAGTAAAGGATGCCTAATTGTTGAAAATGATGAGGTTTTCGAGATTCCTGCGTTTAAAGTCGAGGCAATAGATACAGTAGGAGCTGGAGATTGTTTTAATGGAGTTTTAGCAAGTAAATTATGTCAGGGTGAAACATTATTAAACGCTGTAAAGTATGCAACCGCTGCGGCTTCAATTGCAGTGACAAGAAAAGGTGCTCAAGAATCCATGCCATTCATAAATGAAATTGATGAGCAATTTAAGAAATTTAGAAAATGACTTGAAAAAATGACAAATGAAATAGTAAAGGAAATTATTTTCCCAGAAAAAGGAACTTTATTGAGAAGAAATGACTCACAAGAGTTAAAAATAACACTAAATCGGGAGGCCATTAAAAGTATATTTATTATTAATGGAACAGCGTTTATTACTAAAAATGCGTCTGAGTCAGATCTTATTATAAAATCGAACCATTATTATATGATAATAAATAAGGGGGAAAAAGAAATTGAAATAAAATATAGTTATAATATATCTAATCACCAGATTATTTACGATCCATACAGATATTTAGATTTAGAGAGAATAAATTTTAAACCAGAGGATTTTAAGCAAAGATATGAAATTCCTGATGGATATATAGACATGCTTCCTAAATGGTATAGTTTCAAATTTACCTATCCTAAGTATAATCTAATCTTTGTTAAACCAGAAATGGGACTTTCAATTCAAACTCATAAAATGAGAAATGAATATTGGGAAATTTTAGAAGGAAATCCTATAATAATTAATAACAATAAAGTTCATTATTATGTGAAAAAAGGTCAAAAATTTGACATTCCAATTAATACCTATCATTCTATTATTAACCCAAATAAAGATCGGGAACAATTTGTGGTGATTAAAGAATCTTGGAATGGAAATTTCGATGAGGAAGATATTAAGAGGGTGTTTAATCCAAACGAATACAAATAATTTCTATTTTCCCTTAAGAAAAACAGACAAATCTTATGATGAAATTTAAAGTTTTAAGGCGTTATAGAATCTTTTCAAAAAATCTTCTTGCTTGCTTTTAAATTTTGTGTTTTTTTCCACTCTTTTTCTGCCCTCTTTAATAAAATTAAAATTAAACCTTTTACTTATTAGACTAGTATAATAAATTCTATTGGAAAAATAAATTATAATATATAAATTGAATTAAGAAACTGGTGGAATAATGGCTCCAGATGAAGAAATGGAAGATGGAGAAGGAGAAAAAACAGAAAAAAAAACAGAAGAGAAAGAAATTACTAAAGAATCTGACGACCAATTAGACACTGAGGCTGAACTCGATAGATTAAGATTCCATTATAGAGGTCATACCTTAGACGAGTTAAAGAAAATGAATATGGATCAATTTATCCAATTATTACCCGCAAGGGCAAGACGCTCCTTAAAACGAGGATTACCGCCAAGACAAAAGAAGCTGTTGGAACGATTAAGAAGAGCTTATAGAGCGAAGAAAAGGGGTAAAGACTTACTCACCAGAACCCATGTACGCGATATGCTCGTGTTTCCTGAGATGGTAGGTCTTAAAATTGGAGTTTATAACGGGATGAAATTTGAAGTCGTTGAGGTAAAACCAGAAATGATTGGACACTATTTAGGTGAATTTGCCCTTACTCGAAAAAGAATTCAGCACGGTTCTCCCGGAATTGGGGCCACAAGAAGTTCAAAATATGTTCCACTAAAATAATCAAAAATAAAGCTAAATGAGATGGTAAAAAATTCCAAACTGGGGATATTCTTTTACTGAGGAACGATGGGACGTTGATCGCATGGCAAAAGCATCAGGCAGGGATATAAGAATAAAACCTAAACATGCGAGAGAGATATGTGCTGTTCTCAAAGGTATGAGATTAGACCAAGCCAAAAGCTTTTTAGAGGATGTAATTCAGCTAAAACAATCAGTACCGTTTAGGCGTCATAAGAAAAAACAGGCTCATAGAAAAGATTTAAAACAATTTAAATGGTATGCTGGGAGATATCCCCAAAAAGCGGCGGCAAGAATTTACGAAGTTCTTACAACTGTAGAATCTAACGCTGAATATAAAGGTTTAGATGTCGATTTATGTAGAATTATCCATATTTCAGCGAATAGAGGAAGAATAATAAAAAGATATATTGAACGTGCGCACGGAAGATCGACGCCGAGGAATAGACATTTAACTCATCTAGAGATTGTTTTATACGAATTACCTAGTTAGAATTGTTTTTTAAACAATAAAAATAAAAAAATAAAAAAAATTAAATCAAAAAAATAAAACTAAAGGTGTAAAAAAGATTCCTTTATCGAAGCATTTTATAGAACAGGGGATTAAGTTAATGCAAATAAATGAATATCTACGGTCTGAATTAGTTCGAGCAGGATTTGCTGGAATAGACCTTCAAAAAACTCCTCTTGGTGTAAGGATAACTCTTAAAACAAGTCGTCCAGGACTTGTAATTGGCAAAGGAGGTAAGCGAATACAAGAAATTACTGATGTTCTGCGTGATAAATATGAACTTGAGATGCCACAGATAGAGGTCGAAGAGGTCGCAAATCCTGACCTAGATGCCCAGATAATGTCAGAGAGATTGGCATATTCTCTCGACCGTGGTAGACATTATAGGCGTGCGGGCTATTATATCTTAAGAAAAGTAATGGACGCGGGTGCTCGTGGCGTAGAAATCATTATTTCAGGTAAAGTAACTTCTCAACGAGCCAGAACCCAAATTTTTAGGGCTGGGACAATGAAGAAAAGTGGAATGCCAGCCCAAGAGGCTGTAGATAAAGGAATCTCTCAATGTATACAGAAGAGCGGAGTTCTTGGTGTTGTAGTGAAAATTATGCACGCTGACTATAAAATGGGTGACGAAGTTAAAATTAAGGAAAAAGAATTGGAAATGGCTCAAAAACAAGAAGAAGCTAAATTAGCTAAATTAAAACCGAAACCACTGTCTGATGAGGAAATTGAAGAAGAAGAAATAGAAGGAGCCGTACCTGAAGAGCTTAAAGAATTGATAGAAGAGGTTGACGAGGAAGATATTAAAGAAGTTTCTTTGGAATCCTCTGAAGAAAAATCGGAATAAATCTTTTTAAATTATATAGAACAAGAAATAAAAAATGAAGATAGTAAAAGCCGAAGAAATTCGGAATATGGATGATATGGAAAGGGAGAGAAAATTAGTTGATTTAAGAGAAGAATTAATGTTACTTTATTCTGCGCAAACAGGGGGAGGTATTACCGATAATCCCGCAAAAGCGAAGATATTAAAGAAACAAATAGCAAGGATCTTAACTATTAAGAACGAAGAGAAAAAATGGCAAGAATGGGCTAGAGAAGAATGAATATCAATCCAAAATATTTAATTTATCATGATTTAATAGGATTATACGCTTATGCAAAACTTATATCAAAACCAAAAAAGAAGATGAATTTCTCAAATATAGGTGTGGTTATTGATGAGTCAAAAAATATGTTAATTACGGAAAAAAACAATACGATAAAAAAATATATCAAAAAAGATTACATCTTTAGATTTCAACTTTCTAACGAAGATTATAATATGTTGGAAGTATTAGGGACTAAAATTGTTGGTCGTCCTGAAAATAGATTAAGAAATTTGCGAAAAAAAAGGTGGAAAAAATAAAATGAGTCGGAACATAGGAGTGCCAGGTGTAAAACCTCCAAAAACAGGGGAATGCTCAGATACAGAGTGTCCTTTTCATGGGAGTACAAGGATAAGAGGAAAAATTACGAAAGGAGTTGTAGTAAGCAAAAAATCAAAGAATACCGTAATTATTAGAAGAGATTACATGCAATTTATTAGAAAATATCAGCGATACGAACGACGTAACACTCGTCTTGCTTGTCACTTACCAGAATGCTTGTGGCATGAAATTGAAGTTGGAGACACGGTGAGAGTTGGTGAATCTCGAAAAATATCAAAAACAAAAGCATTTATTGTATTAGAGAAAATCTCAAGTTAAGGTGCAAACTAAATGGGAACTCGAAGAAAATTAGGAAGGAAAAGGGTGACAAAAGCTCGAACAAGCTATGGATTACAAAATGGTTCAAAAGTGCTTATCGCAGATAATTCGGGTGCTAAAATTGCCCAAATTATTAATGTTGATCATACTAAAACGCGATTAAGGCGATTACCTAAAGCAACTATAGGTAATATAGTAACTGTTACTGTTAAACGAGGTAAACCAGAACTTCGAGGCAGCATTCTCAAGGCCGTAATTGTCCGACAAAAGAGGATTTATCGTCGAATAGATGGCACAAGATTATGTTTTGAAGATAACGCCGCCGTTCTTGTGACAAAAGAAGGTGAACCAAAAGGGACAGAAATTAGAGGCCCGATTGCTCGAGAAGCAGCAGAAATGTTTCCTAGGCTTGCTTCAATATCAAGTTTAATAATTTAAAATTTAATAAGTGTAAAAAACATGAAAGTTAAATCTAAAAAACCTGGTAAGCAAAGAAAAGCTCTTTATAAATATAAAAATCATCAACGGTCGAAATTATTAACTTGTCGATTAGCTGATTTTCTTCGAGAAGAATTTGGAATAATAAGAATACCCTTGCGTGTGGGCGACAGCGTTAGAGTGTGTTCTGGGGAATTCAGAGATTTTGAGGGCGAAGTGTTAGAAATTACTAAAAATTTAAGAGTTAAAGTTAAGGAATGTGTCTTTGATAAAGCGGATGGGACACAATTTCATCCAACTATTCATGTTTCTAATCTAGTTATAACTAAGTTTAGAAAAATTGGGAAGAAAATGGATGGTTGGCGCTCTGCTATGATTGAAAAAAAGGCAGGATTTATATGGGAAGAGGAATTGGTGGGTCCAAAGAAAGGAGAAAAGGGAAAAGGAAAGGGAGAGGAGGAATAAATAATGACAAGGCATGGAGGACAAAAAGTATTAAAAAGATTAAATACACCAAAATTTTTGCAAATAAAACGAAAACATGGGAAATTTTTTTTAAAATCATATCCTGGACCTCATCCATCTAGATTTTGTTTACCGCTCTTACATATAGTAAGAGATCTTCTTGAAATTGTTGATAATCATCGAGAAGCAAAAAAATTGATAAATCTTGGTCATTTTAAAGTTGATGGTAAAGTTATTAGACATAAAAATTATCCTGTTGGTTTAATGGATGTCTTAAGTATTGAAAAAATTAATAAACATTACCGAATACTTCCAGATTCTCATTATGGTTTATTTTTACATGAAATACCAGAAGCAGAAAGTACTTTCAAATTATGCAGAATAAATCAAAAAACTACTGTTAAAGGAGGTCATGTTCAATTAAACCTACACGATGGAAGAAATGTTTTACTAAGAGTAAAGGATCCAAGAAATCCCAAAGAAGATGTTTATAAAAGGATGGATGTCTTAAAAATTTCTATTCCTGACCAAGAAATTCTTAAAAATCTGAAATTTAAAGAAAATAATTTAGCTCTCATAATGTCTGGTAAAAATATCGGACAAATAGGAAAAATAATAAATATTAAAAAATTATTTGGACCAAAAGCAAGTACGGTTTCAATTGAACATAATGGAGATCATACGGAAACTTTGTATGATTATACCTTCGTTATAGGCGAAGATCAATCAGAAATAAATTTACCTAAAATTCAAATATAAGAAAATAAGTGAGAATTTAAATGTCATCCAAAGCCAAAAAGACTCAAAAAACTGATTTTGAGGAAATATGGAAAAATCCAATGAAAAGGCCATTTCTTGAGAAAATTGTACTAAATATAGGTGTTGGTGCTGGTGGCGAGGAATTAGAAAGGGCGACATCCGTTTTAGAAACTATTACAGGTAAAAAAGCTGTAAAAACAATATCAAAAAGAAATATTAAAGAGTTCAATTTAAGAATAGGGCGCCCCATAGGGACCAAAATAACAGTTCGAGGAAAGGAGGCCGAAACATTATTAAAAAGATTATTGATTGTAACTAACAATAAGATACTCAAAAAAAGTTTCGATAATTATGGAAATTTTGGATTTGGAATAACAGAACATATTTCGATTCCTGGCATCGAATATGATACGGAAATTGGAATATATGGATTGGATGTTTGTGGAAAAATCGTGAGACCTGGAATGAGAGTAAAATATAGAAGGAATAAACGATCTAAAATCACAAAGCATCACTATGTTTCTAAATTGGAAGCCCAAGAATTTCTTAATAAAAAATTTAATGTCTCAATAGTGAAAGAGCTCGATTTAGAATTTGTGTGAATAAATAATTAAAAAAAAATAAAAAAACAAGGAAAACATATGCCGCAAGGAAAAGATTTTGGTAAGGGAAGAAGGGAGTGTAGAAGATGTGGAACACATAGAGCTATAATTAGGCGCTATGGGTTAAATATTTGTCGGAGATGTTTTTATGAAATCGGCAAAGATATTGGATTTAAACGTTATGAATAAAAGCAACTCTCTTTTATAACTCTTAAGTAATAGAATCTCTAATTTGGGGCATACTATTTATTTGTCGCTAAAATGAAGGATTACTTTTATTAAATTTCAGTTTTGCTATTCTTATATTTGTTTTTATTAATTTTAATAAAGTTAAAATTTTATCGATTATTTACCTTTAGTATCAGAATGAAAGATCATGAGATTAAAAGGAGGTCTTCTGTAATTGGTAAATACACTCGCTGATGCAATGAATATGCTGAAAAATGCTGAATTTGCTAAAAAGAAAGAAGTAATTATAACCCCTGCCTCAAAGTTACTTCAAAGAGTTTTAAGAATTTTTCAAGCAAATGCATATATAGGTGAATTCGAACGTTATGACGATGGACGACAAGGTAAATTCAAAATAGCATTGTTAGGAAAAATCAATGAATGCAAGGCCTTGATGCGCTTAAATTATAAAGTTAACCAATTAGAAGCATTGGAGAGAAAGTTACTTCCCGCTCCTGGTTTAGGTTTAATTATTTTGACCACAAATCAAGGAATAATTAGTTCAAAAGAAGCTGAAGAAAAAAGTATCGGTGGACATTCTTTATGTTATATATATTAAATAAATTATTGGGTTAAGGAAAAATGGTAAAAATTGCCTATTTTAGTGAAACACTGGAGATTCCTAAGGGAGTAGATGTTGAAATTAAAGGGGATAATTTAATTATAGTAAAAGGACCTAATGGAGGACCAATTTCTAAAGATTTTTCGCATGCTAGAGGTATAAAGATATCAATTGAAAAAAATAAAATTATATTCAGTTCACATTTTCCAAAAAACAAAACTGTTGCCTTAGCAAAAACAATCATGAATATTATTCACAATTTAATTGTTGGTGTGCAGACTCCGTATAAGTATATATCAAAAATTTGTTACTCTCATTTCCCGTTTACTGTTCGGGCTGATGAAAGAGCTCAAATATTATTTGTAGAAAATTTTTTAGGAGAAAGAGCACCAAGAAAAGCAATAATAGAAAAAAATGTAAAAATAAAAGTCGAAGAGGATGACATCATCCTTGAAGGGCCTGACAAAGAGTCTCTAGGCCAAACGGCGGCTAATTTAAAAAGATGTTGCAGAATTCGTAAAAAAGATCCAAGGGTATTTCAGGACGGCGTTTATTTGTATAAGAAACAAATTGGGAATGAAATAATATGGCAAATTAAGTAAAGGTATGGTAATAATTATGTCAGAAAAAGAGAGATTATTGGAGATTCGAAAACGGATGAAAAAAAAACGCCCCTCATTTAGACGAGTTGAATCATGGCGATATGATAGAGTTAAGGATTCGTGGAGAAAAGCACGAGGCATAGATTCACAAACACGAAAAAAGACTAAAACAGGCGTAAAATCTCCTTCAGCTGGATATAGAAGTCCTAAAAAAATACGAGGTTTACATCCATCTGGATACCAAGAAGTAAGAATAAATAATAAAAATGATATAGAGATGTTAAATTTAAGTCCTAATAAACATGCTATAAAGATTTCTGGCAGGTTAGGATCAAAAAAACGATTAGATTTAATAGATTACGCTCAGAAAAGAAATTTCTATATACTTAATCTAGGCATTTCTCAAAAGGAAATGGAAGAATTTGAAGCTATGCTCGAAGACGAAGACTTTCTTGATGAGGAAGATTTAGAAGATGAAGATTTTCTTGATGAGGAAGATCTTGATTTAGACGAATAAGAAATTTATTAAAAATGGAGTGATGACAAAATGAATTTAAGCGCTCAGAGGAGAATGGCAGCGGATATATTAAAGTGTGGTGTAAATCGAGTCTATTTTGACCCATACCTCGGAGATGAGATAGCTATGGCTATCACAAGGGAGGATATTCGTAACCTAATTAAAGAGGGAATTATTCAAAAAGCCTATAAAAAAGGGACTTCAAATTATAGAAAAAAAATTCGGCATCAAAGAAAGATAAAAGGAAGAGGAAGAGGGTTCGGAAAAAGAAAAGGAACCAAAAATGCTCGATTTCCTAAAAAAAGAGCTTGGATTCGAAGAATCAGACCAATTAGGTCTCATTTAAAGAAACTAAGAGATCGAAAATTGATAACGATAAGCACTTATAGAAAATTGTATAAAAATGCTAAAGGTGGTATGTTTAATAGCGTATCTCAACTAAATCGTTATATTAAAGACAAAGAATTATTGAGAAGAGGGAGATAAAATGGCTCACGGCGGTCCACGATATAGAAGATCCTTTAGAAGACGGGAACAAGGTAAAACAAATTATCATAAAAGATTGAAATTATTAAAATCAAAACAGTTGAGATTAGTTATCAGAGCCTCTAATAATCATATCAGAATTCAATTTATCCAATCTATTCGTGGTGGTGATAAAATATTAATCTCCACTTTTTCCAAGGAGTTATCTATAAAATTTGGATTTAATGCCAATACTGGCAATATTCCAGCAGCATATTTAACAGGTTATTTAGCAGGTCTAAGAGCAAAAAAAGCAAAAATTGAAGCTGCCATACTTGATCTGGGAATATTTTATCATAGAAATCGTGTTCTTGCTGCTATTAAAGGAGTTTTGAAAGCAGGTATTAATATTCCTCATAGCGAAGAATTTTTCCCAGATAGTTTAGAAGAAAGAATTAATGGTTCTCATATTGAAAATTACGCAAAACTATTAAAACAAAACGAGCCAGAAAAATACAATCAAGTTTTCTCGGGATACTTGAATAAAAAGAAAATTGATCCTTCAAAATTAAATCAAATCTTTTCAAATACTTTAAATATGATTGAAAATAACGCTTAATTCCATAATGATAAAAATGAGTCGAATAAGAGAGGAAGAATTGTGGATTCCAAAGACTAAGCTAGGCGAATTAGTAAAAGAAGGTCTGATAGACCTAAAAAGAATTTTCCAAAATAACTTAGTTGTTAAAGAGAAAGAAATTATCGATATATTATTACCACAACTTCGTGAAGACGTAGTGACAATAAAAATGATTCAAAAAATGACGGCATCTGGACAAAGATCTAGATTTAAAGCTGTTGTACTCGTGGGTTCTGATGGCTTTTTGGGTGTTAGCGCAGCAAAAAGTAGAGAAGTGGGACCAGCAATCAGAAAAGCAATAGATAAAGCAAAACTTTCCGTAGTTCCAATTTTAACAGGTTGTGGTAGTAAAGAATGTGGATGTGGTGGAAGCCACAGTATCCCTTTTAAAGTTATAGGAAAATGCGGAAGCGTAAGGATTCAACTCATTCCTGCCCCGGCGGGAGTAGGATTAGCATGTGCAGATAAAGTTAAACAAGTCTTAAAGTTATGCGGTATTGAAGATATCTGGAGTAAAACTTTTGGAGATACTCGAACCAGCGAAAATCTAGTAAAAGCTACTTTTGACGCACTTAAAAATGCTCATAAATTTAATTTTAATATTTAATTGAGTGGTTGAAATGTCTATGGCAAAGAAAAAATTAACCTCCAAGGAAAAAATTGATTTCACTCCTAACCTTATTTTCGCTATTCGAATAAGAGGTGCTCCAGGGATGAAAAGAAAGATCTTGGATACGTTAAAAATGCTCAGAATGCATAAAGTAAACCACGGAGTCCTGATATGGGCTGGAAAAAGTTATAATGGAATGTTAAATAAATGTAAAGATTATATTGCTTATGGCAAAATTGACGAGAAAACTTTAGTAAGATTATTGAGAGTCAGGGGAAGAGTTGTAGGAAATAAACCACTCACAGATGAATATATTAAAAATATAACCGAATATAAAAATATAAAAGATTTTTCTAAAGCTTTGTTAAATGGAAAAATACAATATAACGATAAATATGTGTATAAACTTAAACCTGTTTTTAGATTACATCCACCAAGAAAAGGTTATAGAGGATCAATTAAAAAACATTACGCTGAAGGTGGAACTCTTGGCAATGTGGGAGAATATATTAATGAATTAATTCATAAAATGTTATAACTAAGAAAGTGAGGAACTATGAGAAAATATCCTAAAAAAATTCAAAAAATGAGAGGCACTCGCACATGTGGCTATGGAAGAGTAGGACAACATAGAAAAACAGGTCAACGCGCGGGGAGAGGTAAAACTACTCAATGGAAAAAAAGTAAAAGATCTTACTACTTAAAACAGAAAGAGCTAGGATTTCCAGACCCAGATTGGGTTATGGGAAAAACAGGCTTTAAGAGACCTCAGGATATGGTCCGTCTTTCCAAAGTAAATGCTATTAATGTTAAGGATCTGGATTATAGGGTTGAAGATATAGCTAAAAAATCAGCTGATACCTATAACATAAATTTAAACGATATTAATATCCAAAAATTATTAGGTCGGGGGCAAATTAACAAAAAAATTAACGTATCCGTAAACAAAGCCTCTAAAAGGGCAATTGAAAAAATAGAAGCTGCTGGTGGTAAAGTTACGCTTCTTTCAGAATCGAAATGATTAAAATTTAAAAAATTTCATTACATTTTGTTTATTTCTTTCGATTTAAATTGAAATTCATGATATATCGAGCATTTTATATATCAATTGGATCAACATGGGTAAAATAAAAATAAATCCAAGTGTATTTCCAATTAGATGTATTGTAGTGAATGGCAATCCTATTATATAAACGGGCCAAAATGATTCTAAAGTTCCGTAAATCACCAAAGCACCTATCAATGTAGATATAACATCATATGTGAATGTAATAAATGCCCCTGTGATTGCGAATATTATTAAAACAGGAAGAACATATAAATCTTCATCTGGTTTAAAAAATTTTTTCTTACCTAAGAAATTACACATTATTCCTCCTAAAAATCCTACTAAAGCGTAATGAACTAATTGATAAGCAAAAAGCGGTAAAGGAGAAACTCCATATGGATTAAAAAATACAAATATAAATGAGCTCATTAATCCAACAACCACACCGTCTCTTTTACCCAATATAAAACCAGATAAGAATATCATCAATGTGAACAATTCAATATTCGGAATAAACACTAAAACATAGCCTAAAACAACCGATAAAGCAGTAAAAATCCCGAGTAACGCAACCCGGAAAGATGTTCTTTCGAGCCAAACTGTTTGACTTGTTTTTTCTTTTTCTTTTGTTATAACATTTTCTGATTTTTCTTTAGATTTTAAATCCAAAAGCTATCAACCATATGATATTTTTATTATTGTTTTTCAATTTAAATTTTCAAAATATTTTTAATAGATCTAATATTTCTTAATTTAAAAATTTATAGGAAACTTATCCTACGATAACATACATTTTTGTTAAATAAGGTAAAAAAATTGAGAAAACAGTTCTTATTGATAAGTTTGTTCATCTTTACAATGGCAATCGGAGCCATAATTTTTTACTCAACACTCCAAAATAATAGAATTGAAGAAGATACTATATTTTCTTCAAATCACATATCTAAACCTAAATCAGCTTCTATTCCTGAGAATTATAGTCAAGATTTAGATTTAGATGGTGTTTACGTATATAATGTTACTGATTTCGGTGGAACTACGAGTTGGCATAATTTTTCATCTGAAGAACCGCTTTATGGATATGAAGGAGATTGGGCGGCAGAAATTGGTGGGCAAATCAAAATTAATATTACAGGTTTTTATAATGAGGACCCATTGTATTGGGGAGATATTTTTTATGATTCAATTCCCTGGATGGATATTGAGATCATTAAGAATGATTCAGGTGTGCCAGTGAGCAATTTTACTTTAACAAATAGATCCAATACTGAGATATCCTATAATTTAATCCTCGGTTATAGTAGTTTTCAGCCGGGTTTTCTTATTCCTATTGATAATCTAACAAATATAAAGAAAATAGCGATAGAAGAGGTTGATAAAGCTTACTTTTCAGGGCAGTCTATTGTTGAAGAGTCTTATCATTTTCTTTATATTGGTTACGAGAACGTAGGTGGAATGAAAACTAATATGCTTTATGACAAATCGACTGGTTTATTAGTATGGGCAAAAACCTCATTAGGTGGATATCAAATGGAAATAAGCTCGCTGAATTTTACTTATAATTTAGATTTAACTTATAATTACACTGTAAAGGCATTTGGTGAGCCTTTTAAATGGTTTAATATGTCAGGTGATTTCAAAGGGAATGTAAATACAACTATTAATGGTTTAGTAAGAGTTAATTTTACAGGCTACCATGATAAAGATGTTAATGATAATAGTATTTTTGAAAATCCCATTCCATGGATAGATATTGCTTTTATTGAGAATAATACTGGAATTTTAAATACAAATTTTACACTTAATGATATATCTAATAGTGAAGCAGCACTAAATCTACACATTGGGTTTAATAATTTTAGTTCTGGATTTCTCATTCCTACAAATAATTTAACATCTTTAAAGGAAAATGCAACACTTGAAGGATCAGGAGACCAATCAAACTATCTTCTTTTTTCAATTGAAGAAACAGGACTAACAGTTAAATTTATTTTTATTGAAACGGGAGGCGAGAATTATTCAATAACAACATATGATAAACGCACTGGTCTCTTAATGGCGATGAGAGCAGTTTCAGGCAATTTTTTACTTGATATGGAATTAGTACTATATTATGAAGAATCAAATCCAATTCCACCACCTAATCCCTATACTAAAACTATTTATAATATTGATGTAGAGGAAAAAAAGGGAGAAAAAGAATATTCTAATTTTACAATACCATTTATACTACTTGGATGTGGCGCTGCGGCATCATTTGGTTTGTTAGTATGGAAAAAAGAAACTAAAATGTTAAAATATTTGTTCACTGGAATTTTTGGTGCCATATGTTTTAGTTCATTGTTAGTTTTTAATTATTGGCTTAATTCAGGTGCAGCCTCTACTGATGAGAAAAGTAATGAAACGGCTTTAGAAGTTGTAGAAGACATTACATTGATCGTAGATTTTGGAGACGGAAACATAAAGAGTTGGAAAGGTTTCACTCTTTCGGGAGGAAAAACTACTGTTTTGGATGCGCTTGATAAATATTGCGATATAAAATATGATGATTATGGTTGGGGTATTTTGGTTACTGAAATTGATGGAGTTGATGGTAAATGGATTTACGAAGTTAATGGTGAAAAACCAGGTCATGGAGCCGATAGGCATTATCTCCGTGATGGGGACACAATTAGATGGGAATTTCAAGGAAAATAAAACTTTTTATTATTTTGGGGCGATCTCTTTTAAAATTGGTCCCATTAGCTCAAAAGACTTTTTGAGTTTATGAATGTAATAACCAAGCTTAAAGGCTTTCTTACAGTTGGTAAAAAGCATAAAATCGTTATCTTTATCGCCTACTAAAATAATAGTGTATCCACTTGTGCCTCTAATTAAGATTTCTTTTAATTCACCTTGATTTAATCCTTCACTTATTTTTTCTCCAAGGGAAATTAACGTTGCTGGTGAAGCAGAATAAACATCAGCTACTACATCTGCTGTCTCAGAACTAGCAACCCTTAATCCTGTCTTAGAGACAATTGCAGTTCCTTCTAAATCAGTACTGCTCTCCAGTGTTTCTAATGATCGCATCAATACATCTAATGTCTCTTGTTTAATTTCAAATTCCGATTCTCCAGTATTTGCCATTTTTACAACCTCACTTATGATTATTATATTTTCTGAAAATTTAAATCTTTTTTAAATGGAAACTTCTTAACTCTTTTAAAACTGGCTCGCTTTTTTTTAATTTTATCTCTTTGCTTTCAATTCCGACAATTACTGCTCCTTTGGTTCCAAAAGTGCTTAAAATCTTTGTGAATGGGGACTCTAATTTTTTCCCAACAATTTTTTTTGCTCCGATAGCGCTCTTAGCTAATCCTTCACATACTATTCCTTGAGGATGATTAGGATTTTGAATTCGCCCTTTTTTTATTTTATATTTGTAAAATAAAGGAGGTTCAGTATGAATTTTTATTATTTCTGCTGAACCTATTATTCTAAGCGTGGTCGGCGGTAAATCTAATCGACTAATAAGCATAATTGCTTTTTCTTTTCTTATTAAAACTCTTTCTTTTAACCATAAAATGGCTATAAATCCTTTATTATTGCTTGATGCTGTAGTTTTAACTCTTTTACCATCCAGTTCGTAATAAGGATAAATATTTCCTACCGCCGTCACCATTCCTATTGTAACATGGACTTGAGTACCAAAACGGGTTTCAGGTTTAAATAAATTATTATTATTGACTTTTACTTCTATAATATCGCAATATTCAAATGCATTTTTATTATTTGTAGCATAACACCCCCGATAAATCTTGTTGATATTTAGATTCTTTACATTGATACCAACACGATCACCTGCTTTAGCAGATTCAACATTTTGATGAAAAATTTGAATATTTTTAACTCTTCCTGAAGTATTTACTGGTAACACTTCTAAATATTGATTTAAAGTTAATTTTCCTTTTAATATTGTCCCTGTGATAACAGCACCCATTCCTTTGATTGAAAAATGGTGATCAATAGGAATTACCACATCCCCCTCAAAATCTCTTTTAATATCTAAAGTTTCAATTGTTTTTAAAATACCATCTTTTAAATTTTCAAATCCATCTCTATTCTTAGCAGAAACCGTGTAAATCGGTATATTTGCTCCAAAAGAGGTGGATTCAAAAAATTTTTTGGTTTTCGTAATTTCTTCATCAAGGTTTCCCTTAAATAGATCTATTTTGTTAAGAATTACTATTATCTTTTTTATATTAAGCGCTTCAATCATGATTAAATGTTCTCCAGTTTGAACTTGAGGACCTTTATTTATATCAATAACTAATAACGCACAATCTATTATCTCTATAGAAGAAGCGCTTATTTTAATCAAATCAGCATGTCCAGGACCATCTACTAAAGTTACCAGATAATTATCTAGTATAAAGCTTGTAAATCCCATATCGATTGTAATACCTCTTTCTTTGCTTTGTGGATGTGCATCAATACCAGCAGTTGATATAAATTCGCTTAAAACAGCAGCAATAGCCGTTTTGCCACAATCAATATGACCAAATAATCCAAGATGAATTGGAATTTTTTTCTCAATTTCCATTTTTAAAATTAACTTTTAATTAAAACTAAAAAAATTTTAACGAAACACATAAAAGATGAATGGTAAAATTTGGACTAATATAACTTTTTTAATTATAAATTTCATTTAAAATATATTATAATAATATGTAAAAAAAACCTAAATCATGCCTAAATTTTGCGTATATTGTGGGAAACCAACCAAAAAAAATGATAAATTCTGTATCTCCTGTGGGAAACCATTACTTGCTAATTTACCAAAAACCGAAAAAAAATCCGAAACGGCGGTTTCTGAAAAGTCTAAAGAAAAAGATCTCGATAAAAAGAAAAAAAAGAAAGATAAAAAAGAAAAAGAAGTAGAAACGGAACTAGAAGAAGAAATGGAATTGGAAGAAGATTTTGATGAAGTCGAAAAGAAATTAAAAAAAAAACAACAACAAAAAAAAGAAGTAAATCCCCTTTCAGAGGACGTAAAAGAACAAATAGAATTTCATCTTGAACTTAACGAAATTAGTGAAAAAAAGAAAAATCTAGCTGAGAAATTGAAAGAATTACAAAAAATGGTGAAAAGTCCACAATATGATACCGATTTTGAGTTCGGGGAAAAAATAAATATTCAATTAAAAGCAGTTAAAACACTTATCGGAGAATTAAAACAAAAAGAAAATGAGTTAAAAGAAAAGGTTACAGATAAATTTATTGTAGAAAAATTAAATACCGATATTGCAGTCAAGAGAGATCAGCTTAAAAATCTATGGAGAGAGCATAAATTAAAAAAGATAAGAGATAAGGATGTAGTTAGAAAATTAAAAGAAAAGTATAAACAGCAACTAGAAAATTTTATTTCTGAAAAGGAAGAATTGATTGCTGGAATAAATTTATGGATTGAAGATCTAATTGACAGAAAAAGCGAGCTTACAACAGAAAAAAACTTTAATAAGGCAAGATTTTCTTCTAAAGAAATATCAGAAAATGAGTTTAAAGAAAAAGACAGTGAGTTTGTAAAACAAATAGATAATGTGGATAGTAAAATTAAAACCTTAAAGACTCTTATAAAATAAGGTATTCTAACGAAAATTTAATTGCTTTCTATTATTTTAAAAGTTGATAAGAAATGAGAAAAAGTTTGATCGCTTTTATAATACTTCTAATAGCCTTGTCATTTTTAGTTGTAGGGATTATTGAGGGGCAAATCCTTCTTATAGAACCATTTTACGAGGAGATGTCTGAATTTGAAGCATATGGCACTTCCTAATGATTGTTATCTCTAGTTTTAATCCCATTTTCCCCTTTTGGTAGAAGTGGAATCTTCCAAAAAGCCCTTTTTTTGGATTAATTTTTCGTCTGATTTTCTCATTTTATTGGCCTCTTTATAGTGTTTTTTACATAAAAAAATTTTACGTAGTCTATTTTCATTAAGCTTTAAGTTTGCTTTTTCACAAACCTTTGACCATTTATTCTCTGAAAGAGAACGTATAGCTGATTCACCACATTCTATTACAGAACATTTTTTTGCTTTACTTGCCGTTCCACTAAGATCGCTTTTCTCTCTGAGTTCTTTTGGAAGTTTCATAGTGTTTGAATGGGAAAAAATTTTATTCAAATAAATATTAAGTTTTGTAAATAACTGATATCTTAAAATTTTTGCTAGAACTCATGGACAAATTAGACTTAATTTTTAATAAAAATTTGATAAAGAAAAGGATTTTTCCTTTTGACTCTTCTAAGAGAATCTCTATCAAAGACGAATTTTTTAAATCATCAGCCGTTTTATTTGCAATAATTCCCTATAAGGAAAAGCCTTATGATTTAATATTAATACATCGGACTAATAGGGGTTCAAAACATGCAGGTGAAATGAGTTTTCCAGGAGGAAGTTTCGATTCTAATCATGATACATCTTTAAAAGATACAGCATTGAGAGAGACCGAAGAGGAAATTGGAGTGCCTAGGGAAAAAATAAAAATATTAGGCTGTCTCGACGACTTTCCCACGATGACCAGGTTCATCATTTCCCCCTTTATTGGTATTATTGATAAAGATCAAATTTTAACTAAAGAAGAGAGAGAAGTCCAAGAGATTATAAAAATCCCCATCGATTTTTTTATCAGTAAAAAAAATTTCAGGGAGCAAGCTATTGATATTGAGGGCAATAAATTCCCAATTTTCTATTTTAATTATAAAAATAAAGAAAATAATAAAACATATACAGTGTGGGGTGCAACTGCTTATATGATTTCAAATTTTATTGAAATTGTCTATGACATAGATCTATCGGAACTTGGATTAAAACGTTTTAAATTGGAAAATATCAAACAATTAAAGGATTACATAAAATACAGAAGAAAGATTACAAGTAAATTTTAATATGTAGAAAATTATAAAAATAAATATTATGACCTATATCGATTTTATTTTTAATGAAGATTTTATTAAAAATAAATTAAAATCTTTTAATTCTAATAATAGGCTCTCTCTTGTAGATGAAAAATTTGTTAATTCCGCAGTAATTTTTCTAATTATCCCTTACAATAATAAACCTTATGATTTAGTCCTGATTCGCCGTACTAGTAGAAAAGGTGACAAACATTCAGGAGAAATGGCATTTCCTGGAGGTAAATTTGACGAGCATTTTGATAATACTTATCAAGATACTGCGTTAAGAGAGATAAAAGAAGAATTAGGCATTCAAAATGAAGAAATCAAATTATTAGGATGTTTTGACGATCACATAACGCCAAAAAAATTTATTATTACTCCTTTTGTTGGATATGTTGATGAACATCAAAAAATGACGAAATGTGAAGAGGAAGTACAAGAAATTGTTAAGATTCCAATTACATTTTTCACCAATAAAAAAAATTATAGAGAAAGAACTTATAAACTTAAAAATAATACAATTGCGGTAGGAAAATATAATTATCGAGCACCCAATAATGAAAAAAAATATGTTATCTTCGGAGCGACTACGCATATGATAGTGAGTTTCATTGAATTAGTTTACGATCTTAAACTTATAACTCTTGGAGCAAGACGACTAATATGTGAAGATTTTGGATAAAAATGTTTTTTTATTTTATCTTTTTTAGGCTTAGGAAATTAATATTAAAAAATAATAGTTAATTTCATTTAAAATAATAGATAATTTGATTTAGGTAAAATAATTTTTTATGGCCCTTGACGGTCGGAATTGATCAAAAATTAGTTGGTCAACGATAAGTGGTCTCTGACGCTGGGCTTCAAACCCAGTTATCCTGCGGAGGGATAGGGGTTCGATTCCCCTCGAGGGCCGCCATCTTAAATTAAAAAAATGTGATCTTATATGGTTGATTTTAATAAAATAAGCGAATTTTTTGAAAATTCTTCTATTCCTCAAAATATGTTAAATAGAGGTCAGATTGTTTTAGATAATTTCTTGAAACCAATAAAAATTCTATTTGAACAGAAAAGTGTGCCAAAAGAACCTTGGAGCGACGAGCAAATTGAGTTTTTACTTCAGATTCTTTCTAATATGGATACTGATAAGGATGATAGAGCTGCTAGAGTGGGTGAAAGAGAAGCAAGAATCGCTTCTAAACTACAATTAAAAACTTCTGGTGGTTTTTGTCATGGAGTTGGTCGCTCTGGTTTTTTAACAGCTCCACAACCAAAGGCTCCGGGTGGGTCAATAATGTACGAAATCTCTAATTTTTTAGCACGAAATTTTCTAAAAAATTTTGGCTTACCTAATATTAAAAAGGCAATAGTAGTACCTCTCTGTACTGGAATGTCATTGGCATTATGCCTAGGCGCTTTAAAACCTGATTGGAATGATAATAAGTTCATAAATAAGAGAAAAGTTATACTTCCCAGAATTGACCATCAATCAATATTAAAAGCAATTGATTTAATAGGTTGTAATGTAAAGCTCGTTAATGGAAAGATTTTTGGAGATGCTGTTCGAGTTCCTATTGAGGATATTAAAAGCAATTTGGATGACAATTGTTTTGCCATTATTTCAATTACGAGCTTTTTTCCACCGCGAGAACACGATAATATTAAAGAAATTAGCAAATTTGCGAAGGAACATGACCTTGTGCATATCATTATTAACGCTTATGGTGTTCAAGGTATAGAATGGATGAAATTAATTCGTACTGCCATTGACGCGGGAAGAGTCGATGTGATCATTCAATCTACAGATAAGAATTTCCTTACTCCCGTGGGTGGAGCTATAATTGCATCTCCGCACGATGATTTAATCACTAAGATTAGCCATACATACGCTGGTCGTGCATCTGCAACTCCCATTGTGAATTTTTTAATTTCCACGCTTTCGTTGGGACTCACTGGTTATCAAAATCTGTTAGAGGAACAAGAAAAAAATCGTAAATTACTTGAAAAGAGATTAGTAGAGATTGCAAAAAAAATAAATGAAAGAATTTTAGAAATATATAATCCAGTTGCTGTTGCATTATCTCTTGAAAAACTAAAGAAAGAACAAATTTCCGAATTAGGAGGGGCTCTCTATAATTTACGGGTTACTGGACCTAGAGTTTTTAATCCAGAGGATAAAAATTTTGGTATGTGCTGTGATAACTATCCCATACCATATATTGTAATGAACGCCTCAATAGGAGCTAAATCTAATGATATTATAACTGCAATCGAAAGATTTGAAAAAGCTTATGAACAAATAATTAAGAAATAAAAAATATTTTTTTACTATCGTAATCGAAATGAAAATATATATAAAAATTATAATTATTATAAGAATATTGTATATTGTATAATCAAATTCTAAAAAATAACATGGGTTCTAATCAATTATGGAAAATCGATTGTTAGATCAATTTAACTCTGTAATCACATCCGAATGGTTATCCACAAATATAACTGAAGAGTTCGCTCCTTTAAACCATAAAGAATTGTTCGAATTAGGGTATCACACGAATAACAATGTAAGTACGAGAAATATTTTCATAAAATTATCCCAAAATGAAAATAAAGGTGGTTCAAAAGCAATTCTTTATTCAAATACAAAAAAATTTATTTTAATCGAAGCTTTAGATGATAATTTATCTATTACAAAGTATTTCAATGAGGGCACTACTGGTGATAAATTAATTAATGAAATAGCCCCCAAACTTAAAGCTAGGAAGGAAATTTTTGCTAAAAAAGAAGAGAACGAGAAAGAGCAAATTCTTAAATCTATTTTGGTTGAAAGAAAGCTGGATGAATGTGCTAATCTAGTAATGATAAAAGGTGTCAATAGAAAGATTTATTTCGCAATTGGGGATGCCCGAGAATCTGCTGCGGTTGTGCCAATGTTTATGGAAGCTGAAGGAGCAAGTTTAGTGCAATTAGCATTGAACAAGTGGATGAGCGTTACACAAAAATTAGAACCAGATAAAACTTTCCCAGAAAACCATGTCCCTGGATTACTCAAGAACTTAATGCAAATAAAGAAATGGTTGTTAAATTTAGTTTCTATTAATTTAGATAAATAAGAAAAAGCTAATCCTTTTTTTTCCAATAAACTGGGCGATAAAAAAAGTATAAAATGGTCCATCGGGGATTCGAACCCCGGATCTCAGGTTTTTACTAGAATCAGACGAGTTATCAATATTTATTTTATGTCTGACGGCCACTTATAAGACCTGCGCTTGTTGACCAAGCTTTTTTAAAACCTGTTAACCAATTCAGAGGGTGAAATAAATTTTCACTATTGGCTGAGCTAATGGACCTATAATTTAGTAAAAACTAAAAAAAAATAAAAGTTTTTTTATAATTACATTGTTATATATAGATTAAATTAAATAAAAAATTACACTTATTATTTTAATATAATAGCTAAATAAGGTGTTTAAACTTGGCAGAAATGCTAACAGACTTGTTGCAAAATATTTATAAACGTATTGCACAATTAGGGCAAGCAATTCAAGGTTTAAAGAATACTTTAGACGAATTAAACATGAATATTGAGCAGAAAATAAGCAATTTGAATGAAAAAATCTCAGAATTCTCAAGAGAGATAAATGTAACTCAAACAATATATATCGACGCATTAAAAGAGATTGGAGAAGGAATTAAAAATGAGTTTGGAAAAATTCGACAAGGTTTTGCACTCGATTCCTTTGAAAAAATGCTTTCTTCACTCGAAGATTTTGAAAAATTAGCCTCTGAAGTGCTAAATCAAGATACTGTAAATTTACTTTTATCAGAAGCAATTGAGTCTGTAAATAAAATGAAAAAGAATCTACGTGAGGAGGAGGTGAGTAGTTAATTTGGCTGAACAACTCTTAGACCAAATGATTGAACAAATTAACTCAATTACCCAATCATTGGACGGTACAATTGCCCAAATTCAGAATATGGGTAATGCTATTAATGCTATGAGTCAAAAATTTAGTGAGGAGACCGTAAGCCTAACGGAGAATATCAGGTTAATCGTAGAAGTTTTAAAACAATTTCGCGTGCAGTCTTCTAAAAGTTTGAAAGATTTATCTGATGAATTAGGTGAAAAAATACAAGAATTATGGGATAAAAATTCTATAGACACTATCCTAAAACAAGAAAAGAAGGCAATTGACGCAATAAGACAAGGAGAAAAAGCTGTTTCCAATAATCTATATTACGCCCAATTACTTTCTATAATTCGTTCTATTAGAGAAGAAACAAATAGAGTTTTAAAAAAAACTTAAGTTAATTTTTTTTTAACATTTAAAATTACTTTTTAATAGTTAACTTTAAGGTGACTTAAATTTTATGCCAAAAGGCTTATTTATTGTATTATTGCCAAGAGAAGCGGATTATAAAATTCTAGGCTATTATTTAAAAAACACTGAAATAGATTTCGAAGTATCAAATGATTTGTTTTTAAGGCTAAATTTAGACCACTCAAAGAATACATTTAATTTTTTAAAATTAAAAAATTATATTATAATTTCTTATCTTCATAATTTCACAGGAAAAATAAGTCGAAAAGCCTCTGGAATAATAGTTGGAGTATTACTAAACGAGGGTGAAGAACCCGAAAAATTTAGAGCTCCGATGAAAAATACCGCAATTTCTATAGAATCTTTAAACTTTTTAGAGATTCCAAAAGAAGAATTTGAAGAAAAATTAAAAGCCATTTATGAAAAACATATTGAAACGTTAGATGATATTTTAAACGCTGATGCATTAAAAGAAAGTATAATCAATCTAACTAAAGAAATGTTAAGCGAAGGTAAAAAAGAAAGAAGAATTGCGCAAGAATTATTACAAAAAATTGAAGATAAAGTGCATACAAAAATTTCTGAATATTATAAGGCTGCTGAGAGCGCTTTAAAATCGCTAGATTACGAAAGAGCTGGAAAGCTTTTCAATAAAGCCGCAGAAGTTGCAGAAGAGTTAAAAGTAAGAGATCTAGCTAAATCGTTAAGGGAGAGAGCTAGTTTATCTGTAGATATACCAGATTTGTCTAAAAAACGTGATGAAATCGTGAGAGAGGCAAGAAGCGCGTTAAGGAAAGAAGACTTCCACGCCGCTTATACATATTATAAAAAAGCAAGCGAGTTATCCAAAAAACTAATGCAAACTGAAAAAGAAGAAGAATATACTTTAAAGTCAAAAGCATTACAGGATTTTTATCAAGCAGAACAAAGATTTCAGAAAAAATAATAATTGTAATGACAGAATCTTGACAAATATTATTGCTATTTTAACTGATTTTGGTCCTCTTGGAGGTCATTATGTCGCAAGTATGAAGGGTATCATTCTAAAAATTAATCCTAATGTTAAAATCATTGATATCACTCAAAATATTTCCTCTTATTCTATAATTGAAGGATCATATCTTATTAAAACTACATATAAACATTTCCCTGAACATTCAGTTTTTGTAGTAGTAGTCGATCCTGGTGTTGGTAGTTCAAGAGAAATTCTTGCCTTCAAATCTGATTCTAACTATTATTTTATTGGACCTAACAATGGTATATTTTCAACCATATTCTCAAATGAAAAAATTGTTGAATGCGTAATCGTTAACAATGATGAATATTTCAATAAACCTGTCTCAAATACATTTCACGGACGAGATATTATGGCTCCTATAGCCGCTCATATTACCCTTGGAGTCCCCCTACGTAAATTTGGTCCTAACTTCAATTTAGATAATTTAACTGAGATTAACGTTGAGTATAGAGTAATTCCTAATGAGAGAACTATTCATTGCACAGTACAATACATTGATAATTTTGGAAATATAACAACAAATATCCCAATAAAAGATAACTTAATTGAAGGATCATCTCTCTCACTAAAAGATACAATAGAATTAGAATCTAAAAACAAAAAATATCGGGGGAAATTTGTAACCCATTTTGCTAGCGAATCTCTCCATTCTTTATTATTTCTTGTTGGATCCACTGGTTATCTTGAAATCTCGAAGAATCAAGGAAATGCTGCTAAAGATTTCATACTTAAAGTAGGTGATATTATTACTATTAGAATATGAGGTATTATTGAATGAAATCAAATGATGAAATTTTAGCCTGTATCAAAAAAGAAGATATTAAATATCTACAAGCGGGGCAACTTTCCAATTATATCTTTCCTATGAACCGTAGTGAAGCTCATCAGAAAAAGATTAGCCACCTCATCGTTCGACTCTTTTTAATGGCAATTACAGCTGATAACAAAATCCTATATTTAGTACAAAAAAGAGGTAAAAGTAAAAGAGGGTATCCTGAATACTTCACAGATTCCGCTTCAGGCCATGTTGAATATAAAGATAAATTAACGCTTAATGACATAAAAAAAAATGCGTTAAGAGAGCTTGAAGAAGAATTTGGGATTGCTGAAAAATATATTCAAAAGATTTTATTCTACAATTTACACACTGAAGAAGATAGCTTCACTCCAGAAATCGCATACATTTTTTTCGCGTTAGTTGACTACCCTATCAAACTATACCCAAATCCCAGTGAGTTAGAACTCAACGGGAGCCAGTTTTATACCAAAGAGGAGCTAAAAAATTTAATGAATTATGAAAAATTAGTTGATTATTCTCGAGAAATCTGGGAATTTTTATTGAAACAGAATATAAAAACACTTTTTGAGAAAAAACAAGGCTCTAAAATCGAAAAAGATAAAGTAGGATTGTTTATTGGAAGATTTCAGCCATTTCATAATGGTCATTTATATGTGATAAAAAAAATGTTAAAGAAGTGTGAAAAAGTCAAATTAGGAATTGGGAGCTCCCAATTCTCTCATACTATGAATGATCCTTTCTCTGCAGAAGAAAGAAAGCAATTTATCATATCTACATTAGAATTCGAAAAGATACCTAAGGAAAGGATTGAAATCTTTGACATAGTTGATATTTTTAATGCTCAAAAATGGGTCGATCACGTAATAGGTATAATCGGAGATGTCGATATTATTTATTCTAATAGCGACTGGGTGAGAACTCTATTTACTAACAAGAGTTATCTGGTCGCAGACAAATTACCCTTGAAAATGGATAAATTAAATGCTACACGCATCAGAGATCTAATCTACAATGATGATGATGAATGGCTAGATTTAGTACCTAAAGAAGTCTCAAAATTAATTAAAGAATTTAAAGGGATTGAAAGAATAAAATCGCTTAAAAATAATTAAAGGATTTATTTCATATAGTCTAATCTTGATTCACTTTCAGGTTTTTCGTAAAAAATTAACTTATTTTTATCCAATTTAATGTAAAAACCTTTTTCTCTAATCGTTTCAAAAATTTTGAATTTTATCTCGTTATTGTTAAATTCTGAACTTAATTCAGGTGTTTTATATTTGACGTATTCAATAATATCCCTTAATAAAGCGGAAGTTGAAATCGAGGAAAATAAATCCAATGCATCTTCTATCCTTTTCAATAATGTTGAAACCATATCAAATTTAGACTTAGCTTTCTCAATTTTTTCATAAAGTTTAAGTGCCTCATTACTTTGATTAAGCTCCAAAGATCGATTACATGCGTCAAGAGCCCTTTTATATGCTTTTGCCACATAAAACCCATTAGCTAAATTATTCCACATTATAGAATCATTGCTGTTATCATTAATCATGTTTTTATATATTTTGATCATATTTGAAAAAGGCAAATCGTAAAGCCAATCTATTTCAAAAGCTTTTGTATAAGCATCAATCGCTTCAGCGTATAGTTTCTTGCAATAATAGACCCACCCAATATTATTCCAAGCGATCTTAGAGTATTTATCGAGCTTTAAAGCTTTCTTGTAAGCGGCTATTGCCTCATCATATTCCTCCAAGAACCTATGAGCTCGTCCTAAATCTATCCAATTCGCAGTATTTAAATGATCTATATTTAACGCTTTTTTCAACACTTTTATCACGTCGGTATACTCTTCTCTCTCGAAATAGATATTTGTAAGATTTACCAAAGGAACATCGTAAGATGGATCTATTTCTAAAGATTTCTTATACAATTCAATAGCTTCTTCTATTTGACCCTGGCATTCTTTAGTGTAACCTATGTTGTTCAGAGCTGTTTTATTGTCTGGTTCGATGTCTAAAACCCGATCATAATAATCAATAGCTCTATCATATTCTTCTAAATGTCGATAAGATAACCCTATTTTAATAAGCAAATCTATATTATTAGGCTCTAAATCCAAGGCCCTTTTATATACATTAATGGCCTCATTATATTTGCCTTTATCGAAATAATTACTTCCTTTGTCCATTAATTCTTTAGCTTTAGCCATTATTTTAACCTTAAATTATTTCTTTCCTATTAATATGAATAAAAAATGGTTAGAATAAATTAACACTAACTCTTTATGTATTATATAGTGTAGCATTTTTAATAATTGTTTTAAATCATACTAATTATTTAAATTAAAAAAAAAAAGAGAAATAGAATTATGATAACGAGATTATTAGAATCCAATGGAGTTGTTCAACATAGAGTAGATAGCATAAAACTTCAAAAAAAAGAAGGAGATTCATTAATTTTTGATACTTCAATTAATATCAGGAAAGGAACTCTTAACGACTCTTTTAATGGATTTGAAGATCTTTCTGAAGCATTTAAAGAATATAGAAAATTGAAAGAAAGTCCAGGGGCTCTCCGAATTGATGTTATTACTGATAGCATTATACGGATTCGCTATAAAGAAGCAGAAAAAGTAAATAATAATGAAAATCCTATGGTTATAGGAAGGTTTGAGGGTCCCTCAAAACTGAAAATAAAGAAAGGATCAAAACAAATTTTAATTACGACTGGACAAATATTTTTTTCTATAAGACTAAAACCGTTCCGAATAGAAATATTTACTCTAAATAATGTTAAACTATGTGGTATAAGTGGATTAGAAAAAAATAATTTTAACAATTGGGATGCTTTTGGCACAGCTATTTGTTATTCAAAAAAAAATAATTCTCCAATTGGTGTAGAAAAGTTTGATCTTCATCCTCATGAAGCCATCTATGGATTTGGTGAGCAATTCACTAGATTAAATAAAGTAGGACAAACTCTTGATCTTATCATGAAGGAAGCGTTAGGCACAACTTCGCCCCGTAGCTATAAGAACACTCCTTTCTTCGTAAGTACCAAAGGTTATGGTGTATTTTTTAATCATTCATGTCCTATGACAGTGTGGGTTGGCAGCATGAGTGCTACCGATGTTCAAGTTGCTGTGGAAGATGATTTTCTAGATTATTATGTAATTTTAGGGAATATTAAAGAAATCTTATCGCAATATACTGATATTACTGGAAAAGGAGTGCTCCCTCCAAAATGGACATTTGGATATTGGCAAAGTAAAATATCTTATAAATCAGCTGAAGAAACACTCAAAGTTGCTACGAAATTGCGAGAAAATGAGATTCCTTGTGATGTAATTCATATAGATACACACTGGTTTAAAAAAGATTGGTATTGTGATCTTGAATTTGATAAAGAGCGCTTTGCTGACCCTAAGAAGCTGTTTGAAGAATTATATAAAATGGGATTTAAAGTATCTTTATGGCAACTTCCATACATACCTGAAGGTTCCAAATATTATGAAGAGTTAAAATCTGTTGATGGATTTGTTAAAACTAAGGAGGGAGAAATTTATGATACAGGGATTTGCATGGTTCAAGGATTCAAGGGAGTTTCCGCTTGTATTGATTTTACTAATCCAAAGGCAGTAGAGGTTTATCAAAAATGGATTGGTAAACTCCTCAAATTAGGGATTAAAGTTATTAAAACAGATTTTGGTGAAAGCGCACCTTTAGATGGTGTTTATTATGATAGAACACCAGGACATCGAATGCATAATCTTTATCCATTATTATATAATAAAGCTGCATGTCAAATTACAAAAGAGATGACTGGTGGGATTTGTATGTGGTCTCGTTCAGCATGGGCCGGCAATCAGCGTTATCCAGTTCATTGGGGTGGAGATAGTACATCAAATTGGGCTAATATAATACCTCAACTTGAAGGAGGATTATCCTTCGGACTTTCAGGATATCAATTCTGGAGTCAAGACATAGGAGGGTTTGCAGGTTTAACTATCGGCAAACTTCTTATACGTTGGATGCAACTAGGACTATTTCATTCACATAGTCGTATTCATGGGATGGGAAAGCGGGAAATCTATAAGTTCCGTCCAAATATCATGAGAATTTGTCGAGATTATATTCAGCTTCGATATCAACTTCTCCCTTATATTTATGGCTCTGCATTTGATTGTGTAGAAAAATCCCTTCCTATGACACGGGCATTAGTAATTGAATTTCAAGATGACCCTAACGTATGGAATATTTCAAATGAATTCATGTTTGGAGATAATCTGCTCGTAGCTCCAATAACAGATGATACTAATACAAGAGAAATATATTTCCCCAAAGGTGTTTGGACTGACTGGTGGAATGGTGAACGTATTAAGGGTGGAAAATGGATAAATGTTGAGGTAGATATTGAAACGTTACCACTTTATATTCGTGAAGGAGGAATTATTCCTATAGGTCCTGTCATGAATTATGTTGATGAAATTGAGACTGATGAAATTGAATTACGAATTGGTAAGTTCGAGGGAGATGGTAAATCAACATTTATGGTTCCTGTTAAAGATGACAGGATAAAGGTAGAATATATAGCATCAAATGATAAACATGAAATTAATGTAGGAAAAACTGATGTTAAATTTTTAATTAATATGGGATAAACTGATGTTAAATAATTATTTTAAATCAAATTAATTAAAATCAAAAAAAAAGAGAAAAAGAAGGATTATTGAACGACACTTTTTTGGAAATAGATGGTTCTTTTGGAGAAGGGGGTGGTGCAATACTTCGATTAAGTGCTGGATATTCTATTCTATTTAATCAACCAATTAGAATTAATAACATACGTGCAAATCGTCCAAAACCAGGCTTAAGGTTGCAGCATGTATTAGGACTTAAAACTCTTGCTGAATTAACTAATAGTCAATTAAGTGAATGTAAAGTTGGCACGCGTGAAATAACATTAATCCCTAATAAACAGCTATTGCCCAAAATAAATGTTAATATCGCCACTGCTGCAAGTATTGGTCTTCTATTGCAACCAATTCAAATTGCTTGTTTGAATCTTAAAAGACTCAACCCAATCGAAATCTCTCTTTCAGGAGGAGGTACTTTTGGAAAATGGGCGCCTGACCTCAATTACCTTAATGAAGTTACATATAAAATCTTTAAAAATTCAGGATTAAACATTGAAATAAAAATTCAAAAACATGGATTTTATCCCAAAGGAGGAGCTCAAGTAAAATGTATCATATCTCCTCTTAAACAAAATCTAATACCTATAAATTTAACAGAATTAGGAAATATTGATATAATTGAAGGTGAAATTATTATTACCAATCAATTAAGGAGAAAAAGAGATAATATAGCAGAAAGAATTCGAAAATCAATAAAACAGCAAATTAAAAGAAACCTAAAGATAGAAACAGAGATAAAATATACTTGGGTAAGTTCAACTAGTCCTGGAGTAGGGCTTTCTTTATGGGCTCACTCCGATAATGGTGCTATTATATCAACAGGAACTATTTTGGGAGAAAAACGCATTTCTTCGGAGAAACTCGGGATTATTGCAGCAGATGAACTGATAAAATATGTGAAAAACGAGATTCCAGTTGATAATTATTTAAGCGACCAATTAATACCGTTAATGGCTTACGTCAAGGAACAACCTTCCAGAATAAAAGTTTTAGAAATTACAAATCATACCAAAACAAATTTAGAGTTAATTAAAAAATTTATAAATCGAGATTATATAATTACCAAAGAAAAACATTATTTTTTAATAGAATATCAATAATCCCCTTTTTAATGAAACATTAATAATCAAAAGAAATTTTTATAAGATCATTATTATATGAATATTAAAATTAATTTTCAAATTCTCTATAAATGTCAACCACCGCACTCTTAAGATGTCCAAGATGTGGAAACGAAAATCCTGCTGATAGTTTTGTTTGTTCTTTCTGCGGCAATAGATTAAAAATGGAGACTATTGAAAATTTTTTCCTATTTCGTCGAATTGAAGATCCCTGGATAACTCCACTCCCATGGTATATGAAAATCTATTATCTTTTTAGAGATCCAGCTCGCGCATTCAATGATATCAATCATAAAAGAAGTGCAGCTCCCGGTTATCTCATTTTGTTATTGAACTCTTTTTTATGGGGTCTTATGGGTTTGGCTTTTATTTCACATTTTATATTTCAACCGCCTTCAATTAGATTTATTTTCGCATTTACATTTTTTTTAGTTTTTTTTACGTTTGGACTTATTATCAATTTTATTTTTTATACAATTCTAACTTGGTTTTTTATTAAAGGTGCTAATTACTCCGTTGGATTTTCCGAAAGATTGGAACTCCGTTTTGGAGGTGAAAAAGAAATAAAAGAAATGCAAAAGAAAGCTGAAATGAGTCCATTTTCTATTTATAAAGGAGGTACACTATTACAAACACAAGAAGCGAATAAATATAAAATGCTGTTCTGCAGTTTTGCTCCCTTGTTATTAATTAACTCACTTAAAATTATTATAATTCTTGTTGCGTTCCCAACAGTTAACATTTATACTGAAAGTGAAATCTCTCCTATTGTTTTTAATAGTATATTTCAATCTCAAGTATGGGCCGTTCTTGATGTTATGGATGCCTTAACTATTGCAATATGGGTTCCTATTTTAATGACTCTCGCGATCAGAGACTTGTCTAATTCATCTACATTTCGTGTTTTAATATCATCTCTGATAATAGGTGGATTTGTTGCAGTCATCATATTTTTTCTGAGACCTACTCTCCTTGGAATTTAAAATGAAAGAAAATAAAGAATTTTACGTTGAAATAGAATCTGAAATCTTTTCTTTAGTCAATTCAATAAATAATTTATATTTTAAATACCAAGAAGGAACAATTAAAGACGAGTTTTTCCAAAAAGCCGTTAAAAACGCTATGAATGGTTTGTTAAAGATTGAGTCATACTTAAGAGAGAAAAATATTACCCTTTCAGATTTCATTGAAAAAATGAATTTCGTTAAAGAATATGATAATGCAATTAAAATATTTAAAGAGATCTCAAATCTAGATCCATCTAACGAATTTATTGAAAGTAATAATGGAATCATTTCCCAATCTACGGAAAAAATGAAGTCATACATTTTAGAACTGCCTGGAATTGCTTCAGAGATAACATCTTCATTTATAACGCTTATGGATGCGTTAAAACTAGAAGGACAAAGCCATCTTATAATAAAACTCATGAAAGAATTAAAAGCTAATATTAAGAAATTTGATTTTCCCGGATTGGAAGATATTCAACTTAAAATAAAAAAGATTTATAAAAAAGCCTCAAAAAATAAGACTAAACTCGTTAGTGACACTCAATTCAGAGAAAAAATAGTAGATCGGCTGTATTCTGTTTTAAAAGAATTTCAGCAAAATCTAAATGTAAAAACTTAAGTAAAATAATAAAATTAATATTTCTTCTATAATTTGAGAAGATATTAGTTTATCAATAATTTTTAGTACTATAATCATTATCATTATAGGTATGAATTAAAATGCCACGACCTGGTTTGAGATCTCACTCGCAAGCACGAAAAAAAATAAGAACCCCCGGAAATCGGAATGTAGTGCATTATTGGAGAAGAAAACCTAAAAAGAGCCATTGTGCCATCTGTAAAAATCCAATACCCTCTATCCCAAAACTAAGACCCTCAAAAATGAAAAAGACTGATAAAATCACAAGAAGACCCAATAGATTGGAAAGTGGAAGGTATTGTAGTAAATGTCTTCAAGATTTAATAAAACAAGCAGTTTGGAACCAATAATAACTTTTTATTATAGAAAACAACTTTTCTGTTTCTACACCCTTTAAAAATGATCCTAACAATTTCTGGAAAGCACGGTTCTGGTAAATCGGTAATCGGTAAAAAAATTGCTTTAGCTCTTGATATTAAATATTATTCAACCGGTCAGGCATTTAGAGATTTAGCGAAAGAAATGAATATGTCTTTAGAAGAGTTTACCCAATATGTAGAAAACCATCCTGAGATCGATCAAGAATTGGATAAAAAAATCGTGGAAATCGCTAAAAAAAGGGACATCATAATTGATAGTCAATTAAGTGGCCACATCTTACAAAATATCGCAGACTTTAAAATCTTGCTTAAATGCCCTTTAGAAACTCGAGTTAAAAGAATGGCAGATAGAGATCAAACTTCTTATGATGAGAAATTAAAAGAAACTAAGGTTAGAGAGAAATCAGAACAAGAAAGATTTAAAATACTATATGATATTGATTTAGAAGATAACAAAACTTATGATTTAATAATAGAAACAGAAAACTTGTCTATTGAGGAAGTTTTAAACAAAATTCTCTCTGTAATTAGCAGTATAAAATTAAAATAAACTTCTTTTTAAAAAATGGTAAGAAAATTAAATCTTGTTTTCAGTTTAAGGGATAAAAAAATAAAAAAAAAAATTAGTAATAATTTTAGGTTTTTCTTTTCAGTTTGGATAAGTCAATTATTTGCTTTTTAATTAATATGAAAACAACAACAGCACCAGCACCAATACATGCAAGAACAACTATAACTACGACTACAACAACTACACCAGTATCTTCTTCATCATCGTCATCATCATCACCAGCGGCAGGAGGAGCAGGACCACCTGGGAATACATCCTGACCATCCCAGCAGATAGGATAGAGATCTTGTCGATTTCCTTCTCCCGTAATATTGTATGGTATATTTCCGATTCCATCATCATTAGGATCACTCCCCGTGTAATTATCCCAGAAATTACCAATTTTATCTATAGGATCATACCAGTAATTTATTCCAACATCCATATCGTCCACAGCATGTATGGTATTATTACGGAATTCATTCTTGTAGAAATAATTATTCTTGCAATTATCAGCTTCGGTATCATCGAGATATGCGCCAATAACAGTGTTATTTCCAATTGTGTTGCCAATAATGTAATTATGATCGCAGTTATCATATAACCAAATGCCGTATTTTGAGTTGTTACAAGTATTTTCTGTAATATAATTCCAATAAGCATTGTCATCTAACCAAATATTACATTCTATGTTATCTATCACAAGATTGTTATGAATTGTGTTGTTATAACTTCCAGAAAGAAACCCTTCGAGATATATCCCATAATAATTGTCAAATATAGTATTATCAGAAATATTGTTAAATTTACTAGTAGATATTCTTATTCCACGATAGGTGCCGCTATTAAATCCATATATAGTGTTTCCTGAAATATTATTATGATCGGCGATACTTGTTATATATATGCCAACGGTACCCTGATAAGGAGCGGGTGTATCTATGACGATATTATCTAAAATTATATTATACTTGCAAGCATCAATTTTAATTCCAGAACCGGCATTATCACTGACCGTATTATTCCAGATTCTATTATAGTAACCATCGCCTTGAATGAATATCCCGTCAGCACCGTTACTATTGACAGTGTTATTCCAAATTCTATTATGGCAACACTCAGTATCTAGGAATATCCCTTCCACATCGTTATTTTGAACAGTGTTATTCCATATGAGAGTATAATTACTCATCCAGAGATATATCCCCTCCCCTCCGTTATTTTGAACGGTGTTATTCTTTATGATACTTCTATGGCTATTATCAATATAAATTCCCTCAGAGTTACCCATTATTATATTACTAAAAATCTTATTATCATCAGCATTATCCAAAAGAATTCCAGATGAGGTATGATCATAAATTTCGTTTTTATATATAGTATTATTCCCGCAATCTGTCTCCAAGAAAATCCCTCTTGCTTGTGTCAAAGGTGCACCGGTCTCACGAATATCATTATTAAAAATGAAATTATCATCACAATCGGTTATTAAGTAGATTCCATAATCATCGTTGTCATATATTGTATTATTTATAATTTCATTACCGACTGCGTTATCTTGTAGATAAATTCCATAATCATTATTACCGTTTGCTGTATTATTTAAAATAAGGTTACGATTAGAGCCATCAATGCTTATTCCATAATTATTTGATTTTACCGTATTATAGGTAACATTATTATAATTGCTACTAGTGGTTAAGATTATTCCATATTGTTGGTTTTCAGCTGTATTTTCAGTTATATTGTTTTCATTGCAATTATAATATAACCATATACCTCTTTCTACATTTAAACTCACCGTATTGTTATAAATATTATTCTTATTACTAAATGTAATTAAATAAATTCCGGCAAGAGTGTTATATTTGGCTGTAACGTTCCTAATAGTTATATTTTCTGAATCGCATAACTCAATTCCAACTGAGCTTCTGGAAATGTTAAAATCTCTTATTTCTGAATCTTGACACGAAGCCAAAATAATTTGACCCGGCTTACCATCAGTCATGAAATCACTTTTTACTAAGCCATTTTGGTTTTTATAAAAATAAACAGGATTTCCATTGACGGTATTGTTTCTATAAATAGTAAATGTACTCACTTGAAATCCAAAAACGACTACACCACAATTAATCATCTCATTATCCGATAATGTTGGACTTATAACATTATGTAAATTTATCCCATATTGATTGATATCTTTTATCGAATTGCCTCTGACAATGACAAAATTCGCAGAATTTCTTATATGTATCCCATAAGTATTACTGTCTCTTATAGTGTTATTAATAACTTCAGTCCCTGAAGAGTCAATGTGAGTTACATAAATACCATTAAGAGAATTCTGATAAATTGTATTGTTCACAATTTGACACTTAGAATCATCAATTTCAATCCCATTAGTTATATGACCAAAAATGGTATTATTTTCTACAATAGTATCATGTGATTGGGCTTGTATTGATATCCCATAATTTTGAGCTTGTCCTGTTGGTGTTTCGCCTATGGTGTTATTAAGTATTGTAACATTATAACATTGGTTATTTAAGATAATACCTTTATCATCATTATCCTGTATAATATTATTTTCAATTGTACAATTTTCACATGAATTTATTAATGTAATTCCATTCATTTGATTATTTGAGCAAGTATTATTAAATATTGTCCCGTTGCTAACGTTCTCTAATCTGATACCTGCGTCCCATCCATTAGTACCTCCATTATATAATGTACAATTCTTAATAATAAAAGGAACAGTTGAATCTCGGATAAATATTCCACTACCAGACCCACCAGCATCAATGGTCACATTTTCAATAACATAGGGTTCTCCCCAATTACCTGAACCAGTACACCATCCAGCAGGTTCAGCTAATGCTTCAGCCCAAGTCAGAGCTCCAATGGTTCCCCCATTATCATCAATAGTAATATTACTCATTACCCAATCTCCTGAATCAATTGGAGGCTCTGAATCAATTTCTTTAATTGATTGACCTTTTGCGTTATCATTGCTAATATTTTTCTCATCAGGTTCTTTTTGTGTGTTTAAAATGATGCTCCCGAAAGCAAAAATAAGTATAACAATCCCAAATAGTATTAATTGGTTTTTATTTTTCATTTAAATTTCACTTAAAAAATTTTTTTTTTAAAAAATTGAATAGTAATAAATTAGATAAGTTACTATTAAAAGTTTTTACATGATTGTTAAGCAACTTAAAAATAATAAGGAAACACTGAGATAGTTTTGACAGTTAAAATCGTAAAAAATTTATTATTAAAAATATTTCATATCTTACATAGCATTGTTTATCTTTACTGGAAATAAACCAGTATGGATAAATTTACTAAAAATGATTTGGTGACGAATTATGAGTAATTCTGCTTACGATATAGGACGAATTGTTGTAAAAACTAAAGGTAGGGAAGCAGGAAAATACGCCGTAATTGTGGATGTTATAGATAAGAATTATTTGCTCATTGATGGGTTAAAAGTTCGAAGACGTCGTGTTAATTATAATCATGTTGAACCCACGACTGAAGTAATTGATCTTGAAAAAGGAGCAGATCACACAGCGGTTGAGGCAGCTATTAAACAAGCTAAAAAGACAAAAAAAATGAATGAAACAATGTCAATCCCTATAAAATAAGTTAAATCTATAACTTATTATAATTCTTTTAAAATTTTTTATTATTTTTCTTTATTTTTATGCAACGGTTGCCTAGCCTGGTACGGCGCTGGCTTGGAGAGGATAAATAAAAAATTACCAAATAGCCAGTGTGCTCTGCACTCGGGGGTTCGAAGTTTCTATCCATTTCGCAAGAAACGAAATTCCCTCCCGTTGCGCTTTCTAATTAACTCTTAAGACAATTTTAAAAAAAATAAAAATTTTGTATTGACCCAATTGGCTAAACATCAGGAAATTGCATAGCAGTAGACTTTTGTCCGCCAAACATTTGTTCCATCCCTCCTGAAGCTTGTGTTTGCAGTTTAAAAAGTCTTTGGAGCAATGTATTTATCCCTAATGAACAAATGAAATACCAACCTGTAAATATTAATGCCCTACTTTCTAAAGGATCTTTGCTTCCTGGATTTACCATAGCATTTTGAGTTACAAATCTTAAAAATCCATAAAGATCAGGGCTCATAGGTGTATAAGCAACTGCTGTTCGACCATAAACATAAACATTTAGAATGATGAATATTATTATCATAGGTAAAAAGGTAATACAAGTGGGTTTTAATCTCTGCATTGACATACCCTGTTGCGTTTTCTTAAGCATCTCCTCCCGACGCTCCCATCTTTTACGCTGTTTTCGATATTTCTCAACATCGTTTTCCGCTAATTCAATAATTTTTTTCTTCTCTTCTTGGTGTGCTTTTATTTGCTTTTGCTTTCTCTGAAGTTCTTCAGTATCAACAAGTAATTTTGTTAAAAGAACACTTACTAAAGCAATAATAAATGATAAAAGCAATATGAATAACATTGAATCAGGAGGGCTTAATAACGACATGATAATAACCTTTAGAGATTTGAGTATATTAATGTTTTATATTTAATAATATTAACATTATTTTAATATTTTATTGGGAGGGTTTTAAAATCTTGAAATAATAATTCCATAACTTACTCTTTGAAGAATTCATAATAGATAGCAATATATAATTTATAATATTAAAAGGAGTGTACTTTTCTCGAATTAAAAAAAAATTAACAGAGTTTTTATAAAAATGACTGAAGAAAAACCGTCAATAAAGACATCAAAAAGAGCTCTTTTTGGTCTAAGTGCTATTCCCGACCAATTAACATATCAAGCTTTTACAATTCTCGTATTTACTTTCTATTTTGCCGTAGTAGGAATACCGGTTCTATTAGTAATGATTGCTTATATCGTCTGGGGGGTGTGGAATGCCGTAAATGACCCTATTTTGGGAGCTTTATCTGATAGAACCAAATATAAGAAACGGTTAGGCAGACGGAAATTCTTTTTAATTATTTCTATGATTCCTCTAAGTTTAATAATGATACTATTATTTTCAGTTCCAATAGGTAATGACTTAATAGAATTTATATATTTCATTATAATAATATTAACTTTTGAGCTAGTTTATACGATGTGGAGTGTCAACGTGAACGCGATTTTCCCAGAAATGTTTCCTACTGAAGAGGAAAGGGCTAAAACCAATATATTTGTCAAGGGCTTTATTATAATTGCTGTAATCTGTGCTTCTCTTATTCCCACCATTATTATATCTCCTTTAATTCCGACTGAGGAAAATCCTTCCCAATCAACAATATTACATTTCCAACTAATGTATATCAATGCAGGATTAATTATGGCAGTTATAATATTTCTTACTGCGTTGATATTCATAACTAAAGGTGTTCAAGAGAAGGAGCAGTTGACAGAAACACTTGAAAAACAACCTTCTTTTATAGACACTTTAAAATTTACTTTAAGAAATAAAACCTTTCTAAAATTTACATTGGCAAATATGTGCATCTGGTATTGCTTTACTACATTGCTTACTGCATTACCTCTATATTGTACATGGGTTCTTGGAATTAAAAAAGATGCTTTACTTATAGGGATCGCATTAATGTTAGCATTACTAATAGCTGCCTTTGTATTGCCTTTGCATATGAAGATCGGTCAAAAAATAGGCATGAGAAATGGGTTAATGCTTACATTAGGTTTATGGATTTGTTTATTATTTCCTCTTGTACTTTTATATGATGATCCGATCATAAGAATTATAGGAATTATTGTTATTGCAATCCAAGGATTAGCATTAGGCGGAGCATTATTTTATGTGGATATTTTAATTGGTGATGTAATTGATTCTGATGAGGTAGAATTTGGAATTAAAAGATCAGCTAGTTATTATGGTGTTAATGCTTTTATACACAGGTTTTCGCAAATATTTTCTATTATAACAATCGCCATAATTTTTCAAGGTACAGGTTGGTCTAGCTATAAACCTAATCCTGGCACAAATATTATTATCGGATTGAAATTGATTATGTTTTTATTTCCAGCTATTGCTCTCATAATTGGAATTCTTTTCTTGAGGCTTTTTGATCTCCATGGAGATAAATTAAAAGAAATGAGATCTAAATTAGAGCAAATACATTCAAAAAGGAAATAGAAGATTCTGTTTAACGATAATAATATTCAATCTAATCCAAGAAATCCCCGCATGCTTGGATATTGCTGAGCAGCGATCTCCTTTGATATAGTCTCAGCATATTGATGTATGATGCCTATAGCGATGAGGAGTCCAGTACCTGAAGTCAATGCACCTAAACTATCTGCCATAAAACTCAATAACGCTATGAGTATCCCATTAAGCACAATAAGAACGGGGATATAACGGTCCAATATCTTTTCTATGATTTTCGCTGAACTGCGAAAGCCAGGAACCATCATTCCTGAGTCTAAAATTTGCTGTGCGATGTCACGGCTAGCGAGACCGCTTACCTCGACCCAAATCTTCCCAAGATATATACATAGAATTATAAATATGAAAAGATAAATGACCGCCCGTAACGGATCGTCCACTAGTGCATCAATCCCTAAAGGTGGTGAAAGATAATATATCAAACCTGATTTCGGTAGGAGATAGCCTCCTGTGCCCGCCCCTGTATCTTGGTATTCAAAAGTACCAAGTAAATCAAGCCAGAAGTCATTACCTTGACCGCGTAATCCGGACTGTGGTCCTGCTAACAATTGACCAAAAAACAGTAAATTGGCATATAAAGCGTTAACTAAAATAACTGGAATATTAGAAACATAGAGCAATTTCATTGGATATTTGCCTTTAAAACCTCGATAGCCTCGATACGCTAACGGAATCTCCACACGCGTGCCCTCAAACCACACAACAACAACAAATATAAACACCGTAGTAATAATTCCTAAAAGAGACGGTAACTGCCCTCGTATCCAGATATCATCTAAATTTGTCGTAGGATCGTCATCAAACAAAACGTAAAAAAATGCTATAATTATACCTCTTGGTATACGTCCTTCCCCTGGAGCTTCGATAAAACTAAAGGCATTCCAAAAGATTTGACCAGCAACGCCTGCTGCGATAAATAAAGAAACACCGCTACCAAGCCCCCATCCTTTTTGAAGTAATTCATCTAGCAAAATAATAATGATCCCAGCAAATAATAATTGTAAAAAAATCAACACAATGCTTTCTACTCCAAGATCAGTTGGTCTACCAAAATGACCCCCAATAATATATGCTATTATATTAAACATGGTCAGAAAAATAGCCATAACTTTTTGTGTGCCACTAAACATTGCCCGATCGTATGGATCGTTCATATCAACGTCGATAATCTTAGATCCAAGTAGTAGCTGCATAATAAGTCCCGCTGTTACTATAGGACCAATTCCTAATTCAGTCAATGTTCCTCTTTTGCTTGCGAGTATTACTCTTAACCAATAAAAATAATCTGTTGAATTTTCAAGTTGAACACCATATAAAGGAATGTTTGACATTATAAGATATATAACCAAGACCAGGGCGGTCCAGATAAATTTTTCCTTGAATGACACTTCTCTCTGAGGATTCCTTATTTCTGGCATTACTTTGACGAATGGAGTAAAGAATCTTAAAAATGCTCCTGTCATTTTACGTCAGCTCTTTATTTCGGGTAGATTAGGTTATAAATGCGATTTTAATATTAATCCAGATATAAAAATTAAAAGTGAATTAAAAAAAAACTTTTTGATCTAGGCAAATTTATTGCTGAAATCTTTTTGGAAAATAGAATGAAAGAGAAAAATATTATTCAGAATCCACTTTCTGGATTTTAATTATTCATAACAAATTGGATAAAATCCTAAATATAAAATAAATAATATAGAGTTCTCATTTTTCTAGGAATATTAAAAAAAAATATTAAAAAAAAAATTAGTTATAATATTTTAGAAGAGAGAACCAATTCCAGTTGGCTCTGCTTCTGTTTCTTCCTCTTCCTTCTTTTTTTCTTTAGGAGCTTCTTTGGCGGCTTCAGCACCCCCACTAACAGATGTAGCCATTACTGGTGTTGCTGTTGCGGAAGCTATTATCTCATCAATTTTCTTTTGCTTTAAACCTGCAATTATTTTACTAATTTGAGATTTATCGGGTTCTACACCAGCAGCCGTCAGAACTTTTTCAATAGCCGCCTCTGTTATTTTTTTTGAAGCTGTATGAAGTAAGAGCGCCGCATATATACTTTCCATACTTCTTTACCTCTTTTTATTTTATTTTTTTCTATTGTTAGTTTTTTAATTTTAAATTTTTCATCTTAAATTCTCATCCAAATAGTCCTCCGATACCTGGAGCACTCTCCTCTTCTTCTTCTTCCTCATCTGGTTTTTCTTCCTCGGGTTTAACCTCCTCTTTTTTCAATGAAGATGTAATTCCACCTTCAAAAATTATAGTATTGATTATTTTTGCATCAAATACTGCTTTTTTAATATACTCATCTATCATTTCTTCAAGGAAAATAGGCAATTCAAAAAGAATTCCTAAAGCAGCTAAGTAGCATGATGCAACATCTCGTTGAAACGATTCTATATCCATGTACAACGTATCTTCTGGTATTATTTCTCCATCACTCCATGCATAATGGATTTTAATTAACGATTCTATCGGTTTAATCCCAAGCTTTTTTAAAACTGCCGCCTGTTTAACATCTACAATATCTCCAGCTTTATGCGTTCTGGTCTTCTCGCGAATCCATATAGTATCGTTCTGAATACGGGTAGGTAATCGTAATGTCATATTTAGCTCCGAAATTACTTGTCCAGTAGGTAATCCTGTATCTCCAGCAGGAACCCAAATGTCTACGGGAGTGATTTCATCAGGTTTAGCAGGTACCATCCATTCACTCTCGTTGAAAATCTTTTTTAAATCAAATAGATTCATATTTGTAAAAACAAGACTTGATTGTCCAGGGATATTTTTCGCTAAATTATCAAGATTTGTTTTTTTTGACTGTTTTTTGTACTTTTCGATTGCTCTTATTTGTATACTCTTCTTAGACATTCGAATTTCCACTTTTCCTCTCAAAATCTTACGTGTATCTTGAATTTGCTTATCGTTAATACTCCCAACATTAATAACCGCAATATTTTTATATTTTTTAAATAAATCTACTAAGTATTCAATTTCGTCTAATTTCCACTGTGGAATGTCCTTTTTTGATATCATTTTATTTCACCCCCAATGTCTCTAGATATTCATTATCTATCTTGATCGGTCGTCCCATTGTAGTCTTAATAAACATCGATCTAAAGTTGTTATATTTATGAGGCATTTGATCTGCAACATAATCGACAATAGCTTTCATGTTTTCCAGAATTTTATCCATTTCCATTGATTTTTTGCCAATTTTTACCTGTAAAACTGGATTTTTTTTGACTATAATCCTAACAATTTTTTTGTATCTCTCAACAGCTACACTAAGATCATCTATTGATGAAATAATTCCATATCCCGATGGAAAAGGTTTAGGCATTTTTCCAGAAGGCCCTAAAAATCTAGCCAAAAAACGAGCAACGTCGCGCATATTCTTGTCTTCCACAACAAAAAAATCGTATTTTTTCACGAATTTTTTTTTGTCTTTCTTTTCTTCCCGATCCAAAGCTGCCAAACCATCTGGGTCAAGAGTATCCAATCCTATTTTTTTAGATTCTACTAATATCTCATCAGAAGCAATCACACATATGTTAGGTTTATCCTCTGTTATTACCTCGTTAGGCAATATTAATTCCTTGTCAATTCTCTGTTTTGGATCACTTAAATTAATATCCTTTAAGTTTATTATGAAATCAATAGTTTCGTCAAATTTGCGAATTTTATCTTTAAATCCTTCTTTCTTTATAATCGAAAAGTCAATAGCAGCATTTAATGATTTTTTTAATAATTTATCATCAACTTTCATTTTTTACGATTCCTCCTTTATTTTATCATCATATTCTCCATTGTCTATTCTCTCTTGAATGATTCTAGGATCCACACCCTCTACAGTTAGTCCTACGGATAAGGCTGTTCCTATTACTGTTTTAACACAAGTTTTAAATGTCTTATCTAAAAAAATGTCTTTTTTAGCATTAGCTATTGAAATTATTTGGTCGAGTGTTAAATTGCCAATCTTGTCCTCCCCTGGATTTGAAGCCCCTTTCTCAACACCAACTTCTTTTAGCAATAATGATGCTGTCGAAGGAGTTTCTACAAATATTTCAAATTGCTTTGTTTCAGGATTGCATTCAATCCTCACTGGAACAGTTAATCCTTTAAACATCATAGTTTGTTCATTTACAGCATCAACAACATCTTTGATATTAATCCCCGTAGGACCTTTGACTAAGTAATTCGAGTTGATTTACTTTACAACCGGTCCTATGGGAGGTCCCCCGCTTGCCGCTCCACCTTTCACCAGCGCTTGTACTACCACTATACCTTTTTCGCTCATATTTATCCTACAATTTTTTTTGTTATTTTTATTCAAAACCTGTTTCTAAAGGTCAAGGAACGCAAATAAAATGCTAACAGTATAATTTCTTACTTTTCAATATCTTGACTATATTGAAACCGCTTTATTGCGTCCTAAGTCCTTCAAAAAAGATATTTTGAACTTAGTGTGTTGTAGAGTGAATTAAAATTAAAAAGTTTTATTAAAAATTTTCTTTAATTAGAAAAATAGGAATTGTATTTAAAATTTGCAACATAATCTACGACCGTGGTCGAGATTGTTTCTTAAATATTCATTTGCTAAAATATCCATAACTTTATCATAATCGAGATTCAGTTTTTCCACAATATCTTCAATCTGAACTCCAGGTGTAGAGATTAATGTAAAAATTTCTTTTTTAATTTCTTCACTAACTTCTTCTGTCATTAAGTTGTAGATCTTTTTTCCGTATTTTAATTTTTAGTTTACATTTAATAAATAGAATAAATTAATTAGAACTCTTCCTTTTTCCTTCAAACATAGCTTTCCCTAACTCAAGAACTCTTTCAAAGGGCTCTTCTTGGTCTTCTCTTAAATGTAAAGTTATAGCTTCTTCTGGACAGACTCCAGCACATAAACCACAACCGAGACACATCTCTCTATTAACAGTAGCAATTTCATCTAATGTAATTGCGTCGACAGGACACCTTTCAACGCAGTTTCCACAGCCAACACATAATTCTTGGTCAATTATAGATTCAAATAAGGCATTTAGGTACATGTGTTTATCGTATCCCTTTTTTGTGATTCCTTTCATGGTAGCACAACAGCAAGGGCAACAGTTACAGATATTTGATAAATGTTTAGAATTAACTCCTGCATGAACTAATCCTGCCTTATCAGTTTCTTCAATAATTTTTATACATTCTTCCGGAGTAATTTCTCGTGCCCATCCATTTTCAATATAATATTCAGCAGCTGCTCCGAAGGCCAAACAAGTTTCTTCCATCGGATAATCACATCCCTCTCCGAGTAATCGGGCTTCTTTTCGGCAGACACAATCATAAACTGCTATTTTTCTAGCATTTTTTATACTCTTCTTGAGTTCATGATATGGATAGAGGACCGTGTTAGCTTCAATTGATTCATCTACAGGAAGTACTTTGAATCCTGGTACATTGCTCGCTCCCATTTCATCCACTATAGCTAAATCATAATACTCTTTAAACATTTTTGCAAGATCCTTATCGATTTTATTTACAGAATATTCATACAATCCAATCATGTAAGGTGCTGAATTATAAAGTATTTTACCCCCCCTTTGGACTCTAAATATGAGCCCTTTTTTAGACATCGATTCTAATTTTTTTTCCATTTCCTTTTTATCCATTTTAGCGCGTCTTGCAATTCTGGCAGCCGTATTTGGTAATGGAGTTAACAATACGGTAATCTTAGCTTCTTCCTCCGTAAAAAGTCTTTTTAAAATCTTGATTTCAATCCCAGTTGATGTTTTAGGGAATCCTATAGGGAAATGATCTAAATATTCTCTTAATTTTAAATAGGGGTTATCAGACATTTATTCAATCCTTAGTTTGCTTTAAATCGATATATATTATTCTTCGAGTAATTAGAACTTGATAATAAAAATTTCTTTTAAGTTAAATAATATGTTATATTTTGTATTAATTATTCCAACTATTATAGAAAATGCTTTAAAATAAATTCTTTTAATTCTAAAAGAGCTTATAAATGATGATAACAAAGGTTATTTTTGATTGCGATAATACTATGGGAAAGATTGGTTGGGAGTTAGATGATGGACTCGCTCTCTTTTATATTCTTGGTTCCTCCGATCTCAAGCTTTTAGGAATTACAACCGTATTTGGTAATGGAAAAATTGAAAATGTTATGCGATATACAAAAAATCTTCTAAAGGTCATAGGTAGAGAGGATATCCCATTGAAAATAGGAGCAAACAGGAGAGGTGCCGCTCCCACTGAAGCCGCACATTTCCTTGCTAACAATGCTGCTTCTAATCCGGGAGAGATAGTCATATTAGCAGTAGGTACACTAGGGAATTTACAAGCGGCAGCTCAAATTGATCCTAACTTTTTTCGAAATTTAAAAGAAGTAATCTTGATGGGGGGTCATATTGAGCATCCATTTAAAATGGGGAATTTAATTCTTCCTGATGTGAATTTAAGACGCGATCCTAAAGCAACTTTCCGTGTTTTTCATGCAGAGTGCCCTGTAACAGTGATAAATAGTGAAATTTGTAAACAAGTTCCGTTTACAAAAGAACATTTTGAAAGAGTTAATTTTTGGCCTAAGAATATTAAGCACCTTATTGAAAGCCTTTTCTCAACGTACAATGAACATACTGGCCTTGATCTTATCTACATATGGGATGTCCTTGTACCTGTCTTTCTTAATCATCCGGACCTTTTTGATAAAAATCAGGTTCGAATTATTGCATCAAACGTGAAAGATATTAAAGAAGGACATTTAAAACTCACTGACGATGAAGAGGGTGTATTGATAAATATGCCCTCCAAAATTATTGATCCAAATTTGTTCATGAATATCGTCATTGAAGCTTGGTTGCGGTTACATAATATTACAATGGAAAAGAATAAAGGTTATTTAGATATCTAAATCACAAATAGTTTTAAATATTAAATTATTTAATCTCCTTCTAAGAGTACTTTATTAGTAAGTGTTCCTATTTTTTCAATAGTGGCCTCAATTAGATCTCCTGGTTTAATAGCCCCTATTCCTCCAGGTGTACCCGTAGCTATAATATCTCCCGGTTCCATCGTGAAAAATTGTGAGATAAATTCAAGTATTTCTGGAATCTTGAATAGTAAATGTTTCGTATTTGAAGATTGTTTAACTTCTCCATTTACTTTTAATTCGATATTTAGATTATGAGGGTCTTCTATGTCTTCAACAATTCTAGGACCAATAGGACCAAACGTATCTAGTGATTTCGATCTGAACCATGGTTGTTGCGAAGATATATCTTTTATTTGCATTTTTCTAGCTGTCACATCATTAAAAACAGTATACCCCAAGATATGATTGTAGACTTCACTAGAAGGGACGTTTTTACATTTATCTTTTATAATGAATGCTAATTCTACTTCGTAATCAACTCTGTTGTATTTGCGATTATTGTATAATAATTTTGGATAAATAATTGGTTCTCCATCTGTTATAAGACAATTTAGAGTTTTGGGAAAAATAAGAGGTTCTTTTGGAACTTCTCTCTTGGTTTCCTCAATATGATCCATATAATTAGTACCTAAACATATAATTTTCGTCGGATTAATTGTGTTATTTCCAATTTGTATCATTTTTTTCAACAAATAATAACTATTTTATAAGATGTAAAAACTTCATACAAATTTAAAAAATATTAAAATAAGTTTAATAATTAATTTACAAAATTTAAAGTAAATCATGTGAAAACTATGGATGAAGAAAGTTCCGATCAAGTGGAAGAAAGAGCTGGAGAAAAAACAGTCCTACAAACAACTCTCACTAAAAGAGTAGCGACTGCTGGTATATTTATCGCAGTTGGATTAATTTTAAGTTATCTAAATCCTTTTGCCTATTTCACCATATTTGGTACTAAGATCAATCCTTTTGTACATTTTATTAATGCTATAGCAGGAGTTTTGATTGGAATGTCATTTGGTTGCATGGTTGCTTTGGGGATTGCTATTTTGCGTTTTGTTTTAGGAATAGGTACAATCCACGCTTTCCATGGAGGGATATCTGGAGCTTTTGTCGTCGGTTTATCTGCATATATTTTGCGAAAAAAATATCCTAAACACGTAGAATTAGCAGCTTTAACTGAACCAATAGGCACGGTATTTATAGGAGGTACAATTGCACAATTAATTGCACCACTCGGAGGTATTGAGGGCTTATTTATATATTGGGGTTTATTTGCTATGAGCTGTATCCCTGGCTGCATTTTAGGCTATTTAATATTAAGAATCTTAAAAAGAGCAGATATCACATGGGAAGATTATTTTCCGAGAGTTTAAATTTCAACGAGTTTATTGACCATCAAACTATATTATATGGAGAAACTAACACAAAAAAAACTTATTATACTGCTCGATTTGTCCAATTTCTTTTAAAAATTAAAAAATTTAATCCTAAAAACATAAGCATCTTAGATTTTGCCCCTAAGTTGTTTAAATATTATGACATAAAAATCGGCGGTAAAATAGACGATTTTTATCCTCAGAGTATAAAATGTAATAATATTACTTTTAAAGGAGAAATAATACCACCAAGGTTAAGGGCAAGTAATAAAAAAGAACTATTTGAAAATGCCTGTAAAAACTACAAAAAAACCCATGAGATATTAGAAATTTATGATGAAAACCCTACTTCAGTTCTTATAATTAATGATATCTCGATATATCTTCATCTAGGGAGTAAGAAACTTTTATTAGATGCAATTAAGAAAGCAAACACATTTTTTGGAAATACTTATTATGGCACTTCAATAAAGCGTGATTTTACCAGTCTTTTTAGTTTAAAGGAAAAGTGTGTAGTTAAATCTCTAATTAAAAAGATTGAAAATTCATATTCTACGGATTAAAAGCTTTAAAACATATCTATTTTTCTTATTTTTTTTAAAGTTCGTCACTAATTTAATTATCCTTAAGGTTCAAAAAACATAAAAAGAAATTTTCTATTTTTCCTTTATTTCATTATCAAGTGTATGAAGTCAAAAAGAAAATTTTTTACTTGAGTTCCCTACCACAACTAGTACAGTATTTAGCTCCTGGTTTTACATTAATCCCACAAGCAGGACAGTAAATAATCGAGGAATCCGACAGTGTTGATACTGGAGTAAGCTGGGTGGCTGATGCAGCCGGTTGTACCCTTATAGATAGGGATGAACGAGGAGGTGCCGGGGCTATATTATCTTCTGTTAAATTATATAGATAAAATATTAACAGAATAAATCCAATTATTCTAAAAATTCCACTTAATGATCTTAAGATAAACCAGAGCGGTATAATTACATCTATAATAGCACCAACCATACATAAAATAGCACCCGCTTTCGCATTATTAGCTGGTAAAATAAGTGATAAACCAGAGCTTAAGCGAACCCAGGCAACAATCTCCAATATAGCAGCAATAAATAATACAATTAAACTAATTCCCATACAAATTGCTCCGAAGACAATCAAATAGGAAGAGGTCGTTCCATACCTAGTAGACGAAATACTTGTTAATATATAAATTGCATTTAACTGGACAAAAAATCCAATGATCCGTAATATTGATAATGCAATCATTTTAGAGCGAAAACTAAGGAGCTCACTATTAAGATGAGCATCAGCAATATTTTTAATATTCCCTAACATAAATAGAAAAATAAACCATATCAAAATTTGTAAATAAATCCCATAGTACAACCACCTACTATAATTTAAATTATAAAAAATCAAATAAACCGAATGAGTAAGTAAATAAATAGTAAAGATTAAGAAAAAAACGGATGAAATGACTGTTAAAATTAATATAGGGATTAATTTATTACCAAATTTTCGAAATTGGGTTGTTATTTCTTGATTGGACATTTTAATCTTGTCTTAATGTTTAGTCTTTTATTTTGTCTTATTATAAATATAATTTCATCCTATAATTTATAAAACTTTTCACAAATAAATCCTATTTAAAGTTTAGGAAGTTAATAATAATAAGATTCAAATGATATTTAACATAATAATTGTTTAAACAAATTCTATAATTAAAAAACTTAATGTAATTGGTGTTTATTATATCAATTCCTTATTCAAAATTATTTTGCTAAAAAAAATCTCTCCATTAACAATTTCAAATGGAATTCTCTTATTTTCAATCCAATCCTCTCCAAAAATTGTATAATATTCCCTATATTTATCATTAGATATAATAAGTCCATGATTTTCAAATGAAAGTTGTAAAACATAAAGATCTGCTTTAATCTCTTTTGGAGAGATGATTATTTCTTTTTTTTTTATATAACCAATAAATTCATCTCGCTTATCAATACAATATTTTAGTGATTCATCACAAATAATTCTATTTTGCTTAACTCCATATTTATTGAGTTTTTTTCTAATATTTAGAATATTAGAAAGTTTAGGTTTATTATTTTTATCTCTTTCTTCAAAAGCGACATTAGATCCATCAATTATTGTATATGGATTTAATAACTCGTATTTTTTATCATTTTTACCATCAAACACTATAACTGTCATATATCAACCTCTCTTCGTTCGTTTCTATTCTCTCTCTCTTGATTGTTTCATTGCTTTTTCTAATGTGTCTCTTTTTTCAATTGCCTTTTTTCTTATATTTTTTGCTAAATTTACCAAATATTTAGATTTTGAGTTTTCTCCCAATATTATTGTGTAATCCATTAGTGTATTCAAATTTATATAAAGATTAATCAAATTCCCTGTTTTAATTGAAAAACCTGGTCTCTTCAATTTAGATTTACTTATTTTAATGTAATATTCCATTCTCGATTCTAAATCCAGTCTATTAATTTCGTATTTTTCTAAATATTCGGGATTTTGATGATAGGATTCTGCATTTACTATTGCTTTTAAAAATTTAAAATAAAATAAAGGAAAAATTTGTTCAAAATCAACGTAGTATTCTCCAGTAAAAAATGGGCTCGTTTCGCTCTCTTTAATGCTATCAAAATATTGCTTAAAAAGATCAAAAGAAAGTAAAAAATTGTGCTCTCTATTAAATTTAATTCTCGATGATAGTTCTATGATATCATACGCATTATCTAAAAGAATTTGAATTTTATTTGGTATTTTTTTAACCACTTTCCCATATTGTTCAATTTCTTTGATTGGATTTTCATTTAACTCAATTAAAATCTCTTTTCTTATTAAATCTAATTTTAAAAAATTTAATTTCAATTGATTCAATTCTAAAATAATAATTTCTATAAAAGTCTGATTTTTTCGAAAATTAGGATTTTTTTTTAATTGAGAAATGTGATAGATATCGAGATCCTCAATTCTTAAATCGTCAATAAATTTAAATTCTTCATTAATTTTATTTAGTCTAATCTTATATGCTGTCTGGATTTTCTTTTCTAATTCATAAACTCTTTCAGATAGATCTGAATAATCTCCTTTACATCTTTGAATTTTTAGCATCTCTACATTGAATTTAAACAAATTCCTTTCTGATTTACTCTCTATTTCATTACCCTCTGAAAAAATAATTAATGCTTTGTCCAAATTCCACATCTTAAAATAGATCTCTCCTAAATAATAGAGAATCTGTGAATAAATAATTGATTGATCTTTTAAGGGCTCAGGATATGATGAGTATATTTTTTTAAGTATTTTCTTAGCCACATCAAATTGTCTATCAGTATAGTAGAACATTGCTTCCTCATACTCTAACATAACATCATACGATTCTTTTGTATAATCATTAGTTGCTAAACTAATCTGCGTAATATCTTTTTTAATCTTGATATAATTAATCTCTCGCTCTGGTGGGATTATTCTAAATTCTTCACCCCCTCCTGGTTTTAGCCTTTCTCTTTTCTCAAAATTATTGATTTTGGTTGCTATTTTATCGAATTTATTATAAAATGTTCCTTGAGAAACTTTTAATTGTTTTTGATATTTATCGAAAAATTCCTTTTTACTTCTAAAACCTGCATCATCATCTTCTATACCATTCTTAATATCTTTATTATATTCCTTTAAAAATAGGCTATATACTTTATCTAGAGTTAACTTCTTTTTTTTCGGTATTTTATATTCAATTTTTTTTTCTGGAGTGAGTTTTTCATAAAGTATATCTTCAGCTTTCAAAAACAAATCTTTTCCTTTTACTAGAAAATCTTTTAGTTCATTTTCAAATGCATCATAGTAAGATTTTGGATTTAGGATATTAGAGTATCTTTCAATGATGATTTTAATTTCTTTTAGATTGTTTGCTAGAAATGAAAAGAGTTCATGAGCAGAATTATGTAATAAGTTCAAGTAAAATGCTTTAAATTCAATAGGGGGAAAGATCCTTTTCTCAGGACTGGAATTCGAAAATGGATCAAATGTTATTTCATTCTGAACGATATTATAGTAATTGTTTATTATATTCCCATATTTCAAATCATCAGATATGTAAACTTCTCTGCTAGCATACTCTTGATCTACTTCATTATACCCTAATTCGCTTAAATAATTAATAAGTTCATACATTATTATAAAAGAATGATAATATTCATTAATAAATTCCATAGAGAATTCCTGATTAGCACTTGGATAATTTACAGTCAAGTTGATTAAAATAAGAAAGTTAAAATTAATACTCTTGTTTAATCTTAAATGTAGATTAATTTTTAATGGCCCATTTTCAAAAAATTCAAAACTATAAAGATTAAATTTTTGGAATTTTGTCAAATCTTCATTGGATAGTATTCTTGGAGATTTCTTTAAAATATTCAGCTTTTCATATTCTATATCTTTTTCTTTTAACTTATTATCTTTTATAGATTGTTCAAATGCGGAACTGATTTGACTGTGCTTTAAAACAAAATCTATAACAGATAAATTTTCTGAGTCTTTGAGAATTAACTTCCAATTTGATTTTTTCGATTGATAATTAAGATAGGAATTATAAAAATTAATCGCGTAATTATCGAGTTCCTGCCAATTATTCTGCAAATACTGCCAGAACTCATCTAAATATAAATCTAGAAACTTTATTTCTCGCTCTTCAAATGGGATTTCTTTATTTTCTTCAATATTAACTTCGAAAATATCCTCTAAAGATTGTATAAATTTATCAATATTTTTTACCATCATAATTAAGATTTATACGTTTTGGAGACTTTATAAATCCTTTTGATTATAGTTTATAAACCTAATATTTCCAAATATAAACCTATAAACTAAATATTTTTTATCTTTAAATTAAACATATTTAGCATTAAATAAAACCAAAATAAGAATAATATATTAGGTTCTATGGAATCTTCGCTAATATACAAATAGAATTTATTTGTTTTCTATAAGTAGAATCTAATAACCAAGCTAAAATCTGTAGATAATTAATAGCATCATTTAAATCGATTTTGGTTATTTGAGATGCCATAGATACTTTATGAGCAACATTATTCCTTTTATCAATTATCCCAGATAATAATTCTTTTATAATATTTGTAGAGACTATTTTTTTCCATCTTCTTTGAAATCTTTTTGTTATATGTTTAAAAATATCCTTAAACCCAATTTCTTTGAAAAGATTTATTATATGAATTGGATTAGGATTAGAACTTTGTAATTTAAAAATAGCTGGATTTATCTCATCATTAATAATAGATCTGCATGAATTTTTTATATTGGTTAAATTATTAATATTCTTTTTCATTTTAAATTGTTTTAAGGTTTTATTAACATTTGTTATTATTAAATCAGGAGGCAATTTTGAGAAATCTATAATACTCTTGTATTTTTTTATGACACTTAAATAGACATTTGATAGATTATTTAAAAATTCATTAAAAGACGCAACAATTAAAACTATTGAACCCCCTCGTAAACCATAAACATAGTTCCTATCTTTCTTCGGGGGTGGTTCTTTATAAGTATCTAATTTAATTAATGCTTTGACAATTTCTAAGGATTCAAGAAACTCATTATAGGCAATTGAATTATTCATTGAATAATTACCTTTCTAAGGCATTCATTATTAAATTATATACTTTTTCCTTCCGTTTGAAAAAGGCAGTGGAAGAAGATATATGAAAAGAAATAGAATCATTAAAGTCTTTATCTGAAAAAAGTTTTTTATATTCTGAAATAAAATCTTCTTTATTAAAATCATTTGGTATACTGACATTAACATCACGGTCGACACATGCAAATATTACAGCATCAAATAATGAAGTTATCATTTTTTTCTTCCAATAACCCTTATCTTCCAACCATCTTTTAAAAGCAATTTCACCAAATAGTCTATTAATAAAATTAATAGTATTAAGAAATTTCTGTTCATATTCTTTAATTTTAGCCTCCTCCATCCTTTGATTTTTTCTAACAAAATCAGTCATTTTCCATGTAATATCTCCTGAAAAATATTTTGGATTCTCAAAGAAAGTAAAGAATCTAAGTACATACTCTACATCCTTCATCTCTTGATAAATTTTGGATTCATTCTTATCATCTACTCCTAATAATTTGTGAAACGTTGGATTCACAGACAATCTTAGCGTCAAATCATTTAAATCTCCCGGAAAAGCACTATTCCGTATCTCTTGATCATTTAATTGTACACCTCCAGTATTTAAACGTTGAAAAACTGTATATTTAATATCTTCATCAGATTCATTGAGTATTATTATTGCCCTTAAAACAGCTCGAGTTTTTAGATAATTTTGATATGGTAGTGGTAGATTAGAAAATGTTTTTCCATTTAATCCTTGAAATACTTTTAGACCAACCAGTTCTAATTCATCTCTAAAAAATCTTTTAATAGAATTTAGCCTCTGTTTGCCATCTATAACAGAATATGTTCCAAAATCATCTTCATTTAAAAATATTGAAGGAACTGGAACATTCATTATAAAGGATTCTATTAATTTCGATTGCCTTTCATCATTCCAACGAAATCTTCGTTGATATTCGGGGTGAAGATTAATTGTGTTTTTTTCTAGCAATTCTGATAATGTATTCAAGTTATAATCAACAAATTGAGTTATAAGATTACGTTGTTGATCTTTCAATGATTTCTTAATATCGATTTCAGTATTCTCTTCTGTTTCCTCATAATCAAGATCACTTTTTTGTATGTTTTCAATATAATAATCTTCTTTTGAATCTGCATTCTTGAAATTATCAAATATATCCTTTGGAACATTTTCATAGATATGAACATCTCCACCTACAAATACAATTTTTATGATTTTACCATATGGTTCAAATCCGATTTTATCAATATTTTCAGAGATATCCTTAATATATTCCATAATCATCACATTATTAGGTATTTTATTAATACTGAATATTTATTACTTTTTATGCATTTTGGTTAAGCTCATTTTTTCTCAAATTGTCTCAAGCTGAGCTACAGAACATGAGCAAATTTGATCATTTTTTATTTTTATCACTTAGTTTTGTATTCTAGTTGTTATTAGCTTTATGTTTTTTACTTGTTTTTGATTTCCCCGCCTCTTTTAATTGGGCTTTAAAATAATTATATTTGAAGAACAACCTTATTTTTTATATTTTATATTTCTCTTTAATTAAAGAATAGTAGATTGAACAAGGTCGTAATTATAGTAATTGATAAGAATAATATAATAAAGATTAAGGCACTTTTAGCTTCCTTAAGATAATCATCATTTTTTAATAAATAGTTAGGGGCTGTTTTAAATGATATTAACAACAGATATGCAATTAAAATCATAATAATAGCTGGAAATAATGTTAAAAGAACCAACGATTCTAAAAGAAAAGCTAAATAAAATATGATTGGAAAACCAATAATTAAGCAGACTATTGAAGTAAAGAATAAAGTTATTGTTATTTTACCTGAAATCGTTAAATCTTTAAATTTTCCCATTTTTATGAATCACTGGTGTTTTAATAGATTTCTATAGAGAAGTTAAGTCTCTTGTTTTATATTTTTTATTCTATAAGAGAATATTGTTATTAATTAAATATAATATTTATATAGCGTATAAGCGCAATATATATTAAGATAAAATTCAGATCGGATTGGCTTAAGTTCTAAGGAGAGTTTTATAATATTTAGTTTTCATCAACTATTTTCTTGAGCGCACTCTTTTTAATCCGATTGACGCTACAGTTTTTTAGAGTAATTATTCCTTCCACTTTCTCTCTCGCTATGATTTTATCTATTGAGGAATTCTCGATAATTATATCATGGCACGCACCAAACTCGAGCTTCTTAATTTTTACATCTCTTAACATAATGTTGGAGCAATTGTCAAGAGAAAATGAGTTTGTAAAGCTACAGTTTTCGAAAATCATGTTTTGAGTGTCAAATAACTTGACCTTCTTGGGGTGATAATTTTTCATAATTACATTAAACCTATTCTTATATACTAAAATATCATTGAAATGATGTTTATAACCATATTTCGACTTAACTTTAGATTTTGCGTTGACGTTCTCGATAATTATAGGGTCGGTTTTCGTACCAGCACCCCTACATTCAAAAAAATCATTATATATAGTAAACTCATCGTCTTTCAAAACTGGTAGTTTATCGATGTCCTTTAGTTTTGAGTCCAACTCAACATCCCTGAAACTAAATTTGTTGTTTTCGAGAACATTACCCCTACTTTTATTTCCAAAGTTAGTGAATCTCCATAAAATCTCAGAGTTTTTTATCGTACTTTCATCAAGCTTCGCAAGATAAAGCCACTCGATTTCAATATTATCTAAAGAACACTTTTCACATTCTACAAAATCTAAATTGTTGCCAAAAAAATTTCTAATATCTATATGAGAACAGTAATAGAAGCCCGTTGTATCGATTTCACAATTTTCAATAGTTATGTTTTTGCAATAATGACATGATAATTGATTAATCGGTCCTGATTTCCACTTAATGTCCCTGAACACTATGTGTGAATTCGACTCAAAAATCTCTATTCCTGAAGGGAGATTCACATCAGGGTCGATAATGTAAGGATTTTCTTTTATCCCCTCCCCTTCACAGTCGACTTCAATTATCTTTATTTTTTCCCAATCCGCATTGCGCTTAAATTCTTGAATTCTTAATGGGATACTTTCTCACTTTTTTTTAATAATTTCTCTATATTAATTATATTATCTTGAACTAAATATAATATTAAATATTCTATAGTTAATTGTTAATATTAGGAATGAAATAATAGACAAAAAATCATTGAGAATATGGAAAAAATAGACTCTTATTTAAAGCCAAATGAAAAAATCTTATGGAAAAAGTGTAAAATTTTCAATTATTATTTAGATTCAATTAAAGAGGTAATGTTTTCCCTAGTTTTTATTCTTGTTCCAAGTGCCTTGGGCATTTATGCGTTAATAATGTTTATAATCACCTTTAATTTCATTCAATTAGGAGTCTTTATTTTTTTAGTCGTTATTTTGCTAGTCCCATTCGTAATTCTCTCTAAAAATCTAAAAGAAATGAAAAGACAGAGAACAATATTACCTAAAAACGAGCTGAAGAATTATAAATATTGCTCAATAATAACTAACATGAGATATATTCACAAGCACCTTAAAAACTTAGAGAAAGCCTACGTTGCACAAGTTGCTATTACAATTTCTGACCATAAGGATGATATTTTTTCAGTCAATCTTGATAATATCAAAATGGTTGGCGTTGAGTATATGAATGATAAAGAATGTGAACTCTATCTATTCAGTAAAATTGATTTTAGCTTTCCTCTCACTCTGTATATCGAATTAACATTGCAAGAACTAATAAATGCAGTGAAAATCTTAAATGATTTACTACATTTTGAACAAGAGGAGCATCACATTTATGGAGGGATAATATATCTTCGTTCAAAGCAAACAATCCCTAAAAATTTTGAAAATTTTTTTAAAACTGAAAAAAACAATATAAAACCTGTTTCAGATGTTATAAAAACAAATAAATAGAAATTAACAAGAAATAAATTATGACTGATTTAGTTTCTTTCAGAGGCGCTGAAATCCCGAAATCTGAAGCTGAAGTTCTAGAGGAGTTAGAAGCTTTAACAGAAAAACAATTTAAGTTAGTTGGTGAGATTATAATTGATGTTGAAGTAGTGTTTTCAATCAAAAATAATCGAGTTATCGGGTTAGGACTACCTCTATGTAAACTAAAACAAGTTCCAGAGGTAATTGCTAAATTACATTCACTTCAATCATTATCTTTACTAAATAATCGTATAGAGACTATTCCAGAATGGATTGGGGATTTGAAACACCTTAAAGTTTTACATTTAGGTCAGAATTATATTCGGACTCTTCCTAGTTCAATCGGAAATCTAAAGTCCTTAGAAGTATTAACTATATATGCCTCTGAGCTAGTTTCCTTACCAGAGTCAATCGGGAATCTTACATCATTAAAGGCTCTATGGTTACAGGATAATTATTTATTAAACACTCTTCCTGATTCAATAGGGAATTTAACATCTCTTGAAGAATTAGTATTTCATGACCATGAAATTTTAAATCTCCCAGATTCGATGGGAAATCTAACGTCACTTAAGGAATTATATTTAATTGGAACAGGATTAAAAAGGATTCCAGAATGGATTGGGAATTTAACATCTTTAAAACTTCTCGATCTTAGCTTTAATGAGTTAAAAATCCTTCCAGAATCAATAGGAAAATTAAAATCACTTGAAATTTTGAACTTAAAGCGTAATAAAATGGAACCACTTCCAAAATCAATATATAGTCTAACTGCTCTCAAAGAATTTCATGTGAATAGGAAAGTATATAAAAAGTCACCTGATTTAATAAAAATCTTAGAACAAAAAGGAGTTGATATTTCTAAATATGGAATAGATTTATTCAATGTGCTTGTTGCTATATCCTTAGGATTACCTTTCTATATATTCATAACTTTTATTATAACTGTGGTTTTCATTAGTCAAGAAACAATTATAGTTATAATTATTCTTCTGACTTCAATATTTTTATATTATCTTTTAGGAAGAGCTATAATTGATATTGGAACAAAAAGAAAAAATAAAAAAGATAAGGAATAACTATTTGGATTTGAAATTTGAGATAAAATTCAATCGTGAACTTTAATTATGAGTGAGTTAGATTCTTTCAGAGGCGCTGAAATTCCAAAAAAAGGAGCCGAAGTATTAGAAGAGTTAGAAATTTTAATAAAAAAAACAATTCAAGTTAGTTGATGAGATTATGTATTGCAAAATATGTTTTGTATAAAATAGTGAAGAATTATGAAAGCCAATAGGGAAAGATGTATTTACTGCGACTCCGTACTTAAAAGAAGCAAGTTAAGTTGTCCTCAATGTAATGAAAAAATTTTTACTAAAGAGAATTATATTAAAAATCTCCCGTGGCTTTTTATTTTACGCACATTAATAATAGCTAGTATTATACTTGCTATTATAATGTTCTCAGGGTGGTTATTTGTATTTTTAATTTCAGGGAATGACGCTTTAAGGTTTGTTGTTATTTTTTATATAGGATTAATAGTTGCTATGATATCTGCTTTAATTATACATAAAATATTTGAAAGTGGACAATTTATAATCTCAAATAAAAGTATTCAATTTAAGATGAGGAATGAGAAAGCTATTGAATTTGTATGGAATGAAATAAATAAAATAGAAATAATAAAAGAAAGATATCGAACGAGGTCAGGTTCAGAAACAGGATCCTCAATTGTAACAGGATATAACCTAAAATTCTATCTTCCCGAAGGAGAAAGATCTTTGAGACTTTGGTGTTTATACTTTACAAGAGACAAATCTGTTGAAAAAGTAATTGAACTAATAAAAGAATTCTCTAAATATTTTAAGAAAGAAATAAAGGAATCAGACGATTTAGAAGATATTAAATATCGTAGATTCGATTGTCCCAAAAAAATAAAATAGATTTTTTAGATTGAATATTAAATGTTTAGGAATGAAATAATAGACAAAAACTCATTGAGAATATGGAAAAAATTGAAGCTTTATTAGAAGAGGATGAGAGAATCTTATGGAAACATGTTAAGATTGAATATATCTTGAGATATATTTATAAGGCAATAATTGTTAGCTTGTTTATTCCAAGCTTTATTCTCATATTTTTTCTTCTAATTTATTTATTTGGTGAGATAAAAAGTATTTTAATGTTGATACTCTTTTGTGTCATCCTCCTGTCTATGGAGGTTGCTGTTATTTTTATTTTTTATGAAGATTTTGAGACTAAAAAGAAATCTTTTGAAAATATCCATTTAAACCTTAAAGATTATAAAAAATACAATGAAATGTACATCATAACGAATAAGAGATGGTTTCATAAACATTATGGCTATACGGAAGAATTTATCTGCGATGCTTATTCATTTCATCAACAAAAAGATGAGATTCTGTTTTTTCCTTTTAATTCTATTAAAATAATTAGATTTGAATTGAAAAAACGCAAAATTACATTTTTTAATAATTATGATCTTTATATTATGAAGAGCGGATTAGAATATGAAATATCTTCAAAATCGGATTTTCAGGAATTAGTGAGGATTATTAAAGATACTTTTCCAATTGAAAAAGAAGAACTTCATAAGAAAGGAGAGATATTATTTTTACAGAATTAATTTTAACATTCAGAGAATCTTATATCTTGGACTAAATATAATATTTATATAGCGAAGAATCGCAATATATATTAAGATAAAATTCAAGTTGTATAAATTGTGGTAAAGAAGTTTCGAAGAGATAGAATAGATGAAGTTTCAATAGTTTATATGCGGTTGGTTTTTTTAGGTTTTGTTTTAAGCCTTAGTACTGCTGGAATATGTTTACTATTATACGATTTTCTTCCTAAAATTTTAGCATCATTTATTATATCAATAAGCATTAGTCTCACATTAATATTTTTTTACTTATTTGACCGAATTTTCCTTTTTCTTCCGAGTTATACTGGGGGGATAATGTTTTTTTTGCTCGGAATAACTCTTTTTTTGATATTTCTTATATATGATCCATTTGGAGATATTACCCTGATCGCATTTCTAATTCTCACATTTGTTATGACAGTCTTCGGAATTATCTATATTTATGAAGGAATAAGATTTAGTCTCGAACAAAGAAAGAAGAAAAAATCCAAGAAACATGGAAAAAAAAGCTAAATACGATATTTAGGAAGAAAAAGCAGAAATTATTAATTAGATTTAGAGAATCTTATATCTTAGAATAGATATATGACTTCTCAATGTGATTTAAATAGAGTAGTTTAAAACCTTTTTTTTAAAAAATTGAATTGATGTTAATATTCATTTTTTTTACTTTTGATAAATATTTATAAATACCGGGGTATAATTAGTTCTGTATTTATTATGATTGAAAAAAAAGAGAATAATGATATTTATTTAGATTATGAAAACCATCGTTGTATTAGCGGACATTGTAAACCAAATCAACGAGCCATTTTTGGAAAAGCTTTAAAAAATTCTCAGGGAAAAATAACTTTCAAAAAATTTGATGTTTTTACAAGTTCTGAGTGGGGTAATTATTATGGAATTATTTATAGAATCATTGATACTAATAAGGATAATTCATTACAAAGAAGAAAATTTTACATCGGGAGAACAATCCAAAAGCTAAAAGAGAGGTTTAGACAACATTTCAAAAGTCCTCCAAATTCTTTTCTTGCCAAAGCTTTTGCTCGTTATAATAAAAGATTTACAATTGTTGAAAATGGGATAATAAATGACTCAATGTCATACAGAACTAAAGGTGGTGAATTTATTATTGAAGTACTTAAATATTGTATCGATGTCGATTCAATTAATAAAAATGAAATCGACGAAATTGAACGCCATCAATCATGGATTACTAAATATGGTACTCATTATGGTTATAATATAAATAGAGGTGGAGGAGATCGTGGGGTTCCTAAGGAAGGGCAAAAGGGCGAAGATCACTATAGATGGATAAATATAGATGAAGGTTTATTAATTCAATTAATTCAAAAAGGATTATTATTGGATGAAATCGCAGGTGAATTTGGTACATCAACTCCTACGATTGAAAGAAGAATTAGGGATTTTAAAATTAAATATAGTGTAAAAAATATAACTGAAGCCAGAAAATTATTTGGCGGGGAACAAAAAGCCAATAAAAGGAGAAGTTATATTAATTCAATGGCTCATCCAAATAAAAAAATAATCTTAGATGAAGATATGATTGAACAAATTGAACTATTAAAAACCAGATTAGAAATTCAAAAAATTCTAAAAATAGGGCATGTCCAATTTTATGATAAGTTGAATGAAATGGGATATGAAGGGTTAGATGATATTCGAGATGATCTGGGTGTATTAGAAGATTATAAAAAACAGTATGCAGAGAGATTGAGCAGATCATTGTCAAAAGATGTTGATATAGATAAATTTATCGAAGCGATTATATCTGGTTTAAATAAAGAGGAGCTAGAAGAAAAATTTGGAATTGGTGATATATTGTTTTATAAGACATTAAAAAAGATTGGATACGATAGTCTTCCTATTGCTAGAAAGGATTTAGGTGGGCAATTAAATTTTGAATTTCGAAGATATATAAAATATTCTAAACATGTTTTAGAAGCTTTGAATGTTCTTTTGAAAAATAATAAAGATTTTACAGCACAAATGCTTGGTGAAAGTTTAAATATATCAGAAAACGGTGCTTACCATCATATATCAAAACATTTAATACGTTATGGATTAGTTGAAGAACTCCCAAATCAAGAATATAGAAAAAAAAGACGATATAGATTAACTAATTTTGGGAATGAATTATTGTATAAGCTATTTTCTTAGTATTTTTATAGATAAAGTCATTTTAACTTCTGTATTAGTTAATTTGTAATTAGCAAGTAAAAAATATCTATAGAATTACAAAAAATTATTATTATTTTTTTAACTTTTTATACTACTGTAAAAAGTATTTAAGAATCTTCGATGTGATGATAAATTGAAAAGAATTGTGCTTCTGGGAGCACCAGGAAGTGGTAAAGGAACCTTTTCTGCGCAAATAAAGAAGGTCTTGCCAGATATTATTCATGTTAGTACTGGAGATATATTTAGAGAAAACGTAAAGAATAACACTGAATTAGGAAAAAAAGCTAAATCATATATGGATCGTGGAGAGCTTGTTCCAGACAGTTTAGTTATCGATCTTGTTATAGATAGATTAAATAAAAAAGATATTCTTGAAAATGGATTCATTTTGGACGGTTTTCCAAGAAATATTGAACAAAGTAATGCATTACAGGAGAACAGTAGCATTGACATTGTACTTTTACTAGAAGTCAGTAGAGACGTCATAACGAAAAGAATTTTAGGAAGGTTTGGTTGTAATAAATGTGGCGAGATATATAATAAATATACCTTACCGCCTAAAATAGAAAAAGGGGAGGATCAATGGATTTGCGATAAATGTGGCGCCGAAATAAAATTTGAGCAAAGAAGCGACGATACTGAAGAAACATTGAAGAATCGTCTAGATGCCTACGAAAAAAATGCCAAACCGATAATTAAATATTATAAAAAGAAGAAATTATTGAAAAAGGTTGACGCCGAAAATACTTTAGAATTGTCTGCTGCTGATATTAAAAAAATAATTGAAGTTTAGTATAAAATCAAATTGATATTACATGAAATTTAACATTTGCGTTGCAATTCCAATTAAATCAGGAAATGTAAAGGAGAATGAAGAAATAATTAAAAGAGTGTTAGAAACTAAGCCTGATCTAATTGAATTTAGATTTGATTACATTGATGAAATTTCGGAATTAACACCTGATTTTATAAAGAGCTTACTAGATCTTGTAGGATCTAATATTTTATCCATTTTTACATTTAGGGATCCCTCTGAAGGAGGTCAATGCGATTTAAATAAAGAAGAGCGCATAAAAATAATAAAATTATTGATTGAAGCTCAGCCTGAATATCTTGATATTGAAATGAACACAGAAATAGAAAATCTAAGAGAAATTATAAATTTCGCTAATGAAAATGTAAAGCTCATATTTTCTTATCATGATTTTGATAAAACCCCATCTTTGGAAGTGGCAACTAGTATATTTGAAAAATTTAAAGATAAATTACTTAATAATCATTTAGTTGATTTTTTAAGTTTTAAAAAAATTACTTATAAATTGATATTTACTGCTAAAAAATTTGAAGATAACTTAATTCCAATAAAATTATGTAGAGATATATCTGCGAAAGAAAAAAATCAGGGCATTATTAGTTTTTGTATGGGAGAATTAGGCATTTTCTCAAGAATAACATGTGCAAAGCTTGGCTCACTCTTAACTTATGGTTCTTTAGAGGATAAAACTGCACCAGGACAAATAAATATTAAAAAAATTAGAGAAATACATCAATTATTATTTAATAATTAAAAATTAGAAATGACGCTAAAAAAGGAAAGATCAATTTCAGAAATTTCCATTATACCCGAACCAGTAAAGATTATTCCGGAAGATGGAGAATTTATTTTAACCAATAAGACAGTTATTCTAACGGATGCACAATTAAAAAAGAATGCTGAATTTTTAAAAAAAATACTAACTCAAGCGACGGGTTTTAATCTACCCATCAAAGAGATCCCTCCAAGAGATAAAGATTCCAATGTTATAATCCTTAAAGTTAATGATAATAACAAAAAATTAAAGCCAGAAGGATATTCTCTTCATATTTCTCCAACAGAGATTAATATATCTGCTATCACGCCCGCAGGAGTATTTTATGGCATCCAAACATTATTACAGATTCTTCCCCCTGAAATAGAAAGTTCCAATGCAACAAACTTAGTATGGGCTATTCTATGTGTTAAAATTGAGGATTATCCCCGTTTTCCTTGGAGAGGATTTATGCTGGACGAATCAAGACACTTTTTTGGCAAAGATGTAGTAAAAAAATTGCTTGATCAAATGGCGCGTCTAAAATTTAATAAGTTTCATTGGCATCTTACAGATGATCAAGGCTGGCGCATTGAGATAAAAAAATATCCTCTTCTTACAGAGATAGGATCGAAAAGGAAAGGAACAATCACTCCTCAAAATCGATTAGATGGAATTCCTGTTTCTGGTTTTTATTCACAAAATGACTTAAAAGAAATTATTGATTATGCTGCTGAACGATTTATTACAATTATTCCTGAAATAGATGTTCCCGGTCATACTACAGCATTTATCGCTTCATATCCAGAGTTAAGCTGTACAGGTGGACCCTTCGAGGTCAGCACTCATTTTGGTATTCATAGAGAGGTTTTATGTATAGGAAAAGAAAAAACATTTCAAGTTGTCCAAGATATTTTTGATGAAATCATAGAGATCTTTCCTTCTGAGATAATTCATACTGGGGGAGATGAAACTCCTACAAGAAGATGGAAAAGATGTCCTGATTGTCAAACTCGATTGAATAAAGAAGGGCTTGAGAAATTAGGAGATTTACAAGTTTACTTCACAAATAGAATTGCGGATTACTTATCTTCTCAAGGATGCAGATTAATGGGTTGGAATGAAATTCTAAATGAAAAGTTATCTAAAAATGCCGTTTGCCAATATTGGTTCGGTCAAATATTGGAAGTTATAGATCATATAAGAAACGGAAGGGACGTAATTATGTCAGAAATGACTGCTGTCTATTTAAATTATCCTTATAAAATAACTCCATTAATTAAAACTTATCAATATGATCCTATTCCAAATGATTTAGAAGAAAAATATCATCAATATATCCTTGGAATTGAAGCTTGTTTATGGGCTGAATTTGTTAAAGATCGTAAGCGTTTGGAATGGCAAGTATTTCCGCGCCTAATTGCTGTAGCAGAAACAGGATGGACTCCTAAAAAGAAAAAGAATTTCAACTCATTTGAAAAACGTCTTGATTCTTATCTTAAAAGATTAGAAATAAGTGGAATTAATTACGGTCAGTAATAGAAATTACATTAAAATTGTTGTTGGAATCAAAATGAACGGGAAAAGTTTGTCCAACGAGTTCTTGTTGCTCCAGATTTAACAATACCTCTGTGTTTGCTTCTATATATGCAAGAGTGCGACGAGAGTTCTCAAGATGGCCGATTACAACACCTCGCCTCGGATATCCTTTTCTGTCGTAAATAAATGTATAACCCTCAATAGTAAGTTGACCATTTGCTTCTTCAACTGGTTCTGGTAAAATCTCTGCTAAAATTGATTGTTGTACCTTGGCCTCATCATTATCGCCCCATAATTTAACAGGTGGATCATTACCATAAATTCCAAATGATTGTTTATTATTATATCCTCCATTGGCTACAACCATTATTTTTAATGAGGGATTTTTACGAATAAGATTAATAGTTGATACAATTGCATGCATCGTATAATTACTCCAGGGACCACCAAAAAAAGGATTTCCTCCCGTTACAGTTAGGTCTCGAGTATCATTTTCAGGAATGCCAATTTCTTTCATCATGATTTCTACAATGGAAGGAAAGCAACTATATAGGTCAAATTTATCAATATTTTCCAGCGTGAGACCAGCTTGTTCTAAGGCAAGTCGTGATCCTTCCCTAGATGCTGGAGAATCGTGAATTCGTGGACGTCGTGTAATATCGTGGATGTTTTTAAGATCGGCACAACCCATTAGATAAATCCAACGTTTTTTATCAATTTTGAATTTTTCAGCAATCTTCTCATTCGTCATTATTAGAGTGGCAGCTTGATCGACGAACATATTTGAACACATGCGTTTAGTGTAAGGATAATTTATAATACGATTTTCAGGAGTAGCAGTGGCTATTTCTTCAGCACTATAAGCTTTTTTAGTCCAAGAATTTGGATTTTTGGATGCAATTTTAGCAAATCTTTCAAAAAGTTCTCCTATATACCGTTTATGCTCTTCCAGACTTCTACCAGACGCAGCGCGTATAGCTGTCTCAAAAATGGCATAACTACAAGAAGGGAATATCAGTTTGTAGTGATTCTCAAAATGATTTATACCATTCCAACGTTCTCCTTCCATGTATTTAGGATTTTTGCGTTTAGGCCAATTTCTAGGTGTTAAACTGGTTCGTGAAGCTGTATAGTGAGCTTCACCACCTGTAATAAGAATTGCTTGGCTTTTTCCAGAGTATATGGCCTTAGCAGCCCGATTTACCATCATCTGAGGTGTATTACCACCATCTGGCAAATAAACTTTTTGGACAGGCTTTATTCCGAGTATTTTGCTAAGTTCACCTGGAGCATCCTCATAAGACCAGCTAAAGACATTAATCATGTAGATTGTATCTATTAATTCCTTTATACCATCTGTTCCAACATCTTTAAGAGCCATTTGGCCAGTTTTGACCATTAAATTAAGAGGATCAACTGCTTGAGTAGTTTCTTTAGGTTGTGTATACTGAGCTACTCCTACAATTATAGGATTATTTTCTTTACTCACCATTATCAAATTAAAATATAGAAAAAAATATATCAATTATGATTTGATAAAAAATTATTAAGTGCTTTCTATTGAAAGCCTAAAAAGATCAAAATAACCCCTACACACTTTATAATGTGAGAAATTGCATGAATTTGTATTCGGTCTAAGCCAGTCATATTTACAATCACAATTAGAATATATTCATTTAGCATTAATGATCCAACAAATAATATTATAAAACCGAATAATGCTAATAGAGCTCTTTTTCTTATTATTCCATCACTTTTGATTGCGATATAAATATATGCTATAGGAATATAAAGCACCATAATTGTTGGCAGGAACAAAAAGAAAGTGGCAAGTAAAAGATCTGTTGCGATCATTCCAAGAGATACAAATGTAATATAAATAAAAAACAATAGATATTTATCACGACCATGTAGTATTCTTTTTTCTAATAAACCTATTAATAAACCAAGAGTAACTAATTGAAATCCATTTCCTATTTTCCACATGATAAGATTTTCTGAAGTCATGTTTTCAGATACGTTAAATTCAGTTGCAAAGTCAAAAATAGTATAAAATATTCGCCCAATACACAAGAAAAAAAAACATAACCCATATATTAAAAATATATAATATTTTTCTCTTGTAGATTCATGTTCTTTATTCATAACATAAAATTTTCTAATGAAAAATAAACCAAATATTATATAACAACCTAAGAGTACTCCTAATGCAATAAAATAAAAAATTAAAATTGTGGTATCAATTTCCATTTTTTCATCCCATCTAACTTATAATTTACAAAATTTTCTTAATTATAATTATTATATAATACAATTATAGGATTAAATTCTTTAATTACCATTATCAAATTAAAATATGGAAAAAAATATATCAATTACGATTTGATGAAAATTTATTAAGTGCTTTTTATTACTTAGAAAAGTAGAAACTTCTGAAGATTATTATATCTTTATAAGAATTTAAAAAAAAAAATTAGTATTTATTATTCTTTCCCTCCGCTGAAGTGTCGCAACCAAATGTGAGATTGGTTACCGATCGAACACAAAACCACAATCTCCACATTTAACTTGCTTCGCATAAACAGGTGTTCCTTGCATAGAATAATATAATACTTTAGTTTTATCAGGGGTTTCATGAAGTTTACGTGGATTCTCATTTCCACAATTAGAACATTTAACTCGCTTATAATCAGACATAATAAAATATATTCTTTTGTTTATAATTAAACAATGGATGAGTTTTATAAATTTAAATTTAGGTTTTTAAGTTTGTTTTCGAGATGATTTCGATAACAATATCTTCAATTTTTTTTCCTGTTGTCTCAATAATTATCTCTGCTGCGGCTTCATAAAAAGGTTTTCTAAAGTCTAAAACTTTTTTAATCTCAGCTTCTGGATCTTCTTTATCAATGACAGGTCTAGTCTCTTGACCATCTTTCATGGCTCTTTTGTAAATTTCCTCTGCTGAGGCGTTTAATAAAACAATATGACAATTTTCTTTTAAATTATCAATGTTAATTTTATTTAAAACGACACCACCTCCACATGAAATTATAACATTACTAAATTTTGCAGCTTTCTTACAAGCAGCAATTTCATACTCCCTAAATCTAATTTCTCCATCTTCAGTAAAAATTTCAGGAATCGTTTTCCCAGCGTCTTCAATAATAATTTGATCAGTTTCTATAAATCTATAATTGTCTCCGAGAGCATCAGCTAATGCATTTCCTACCACAGTTTTTCCAGTTGCCATGAAACCAATAAGCGCAATAGAATCCTTAGTCATTTTTTCTCTTAAAATTTTAAAATTTTACTTATTTCAATAATTATATAATATTTATTTTAAATATTTTTTAGTTCGCTGAATAGTTGTGAAAATTCTGATATTGCTCTATAAAATACAGGAGGTTCTCCAATTGGTGTAGATATATCTAGCCATCCTCCTTTGTAACTTCTACCTGACCAGAGATGGACCCAATTATCTTCTGGAAGATAAACTTTCCAGGTGGTTTTATCTTTTGAATATACTGGAGCAATAAGGAGATCTCTTCCATAAAGATATTGATATTTAATACGATGGAGGATTGGCTCATCTTCATAATGAATATAAGGATGTCGCATTGAAGGCAACCCAGTAGTTCGATACTCGTCTAATATATGACGGGTATAAGGTACAAGATGTGAATGAATACGTGTAAATTTTGCTAAATGTGCTAGGGTCTCCTCATCGGAATCAAATTTCCAGTCTATACGCCCTTCATATTCATGTCCTTCATGAGATCGCATAACACATGTGAAAGCTGCATGTTCAGTCCATCTCATAAATAGCTCTTTTGTGCGTTTAAATGCAGAAAAAGTAAATAAACCTCCGATATCAGAGTGAAAATGACCAATTCCGCAAAAACCTATTGATAATCCGGCACAAATGACGGATGCCAATCCATTATTAATAGAAAAACTTGCGAGTTGATCACCCCCCCATATTAATGGTGAATATTTCGAAGTTCCAATACCTCCAGAACGATTGAAGAAAATAATCTCATCCTTTCCTTCTTGTGATTCATATTCTTTTGTGGCTTCATAGTTTACTTTTGCCCAAAGGACGGGATATTTATTATGATGAATACGCGGGGCCTCTCCTGAATATAAAGCACAATCCATAGGAATATATTCAGCATAATCACACATCCAACCGCTCAATCCTATCTTAAGCATATTTTCATTAATAATTTCTTTTATCCATTCCCATGCTTCTGGATTTGAGAGATCAATCATACCTACAGAAAATGTCAGCATTAAAATATCGTAAACATTTCCGTCTTTCTTCTTTATTAGATAACCTTTTTCTTCTGCTTCCTTATATTGATCGCCGTGCTTCATTAGAAAACAATTGTTATATCCTAAGAATTTTATTCCCTTTGCATTTAATTGTTTAATAAAATCTGGAAGGTTGGGGTATCTTTGATTATCATATTGCCAGTCCCAGAATAAACGGGTTTCAAATCGCGAGATTTTATAGAGTCCTGTCCAATCTTGCGACCATATTGCAGAGACCTTTATATTCGCATCAAGTGCTCGTTTTAATTTCTGAGGAATACTCCATTGACTATTCTCATCAAGACCTCCTCCTACTCCTAACCATAAACCATTAATAGACCAATCAGGAAGGTTGGGTTGTCGTCCTAAATAATTTGAGAGCGATTGGATCACCTCTACAGCTGTAGGTCTAACATCAATGATAATTCGATTTGGTATTTCCCAAAAATGAAGCCTATGGAAGTTTCTACTACAAAAATTAAATCTTGCATATGCATAGCTCTCCACATGTATGAAATAATTTCGTGAAGAAACAAAAGTAGGTTGCGGATAATATGTCGTATGCCAGGCGCCTGAACCACCCTCTAAATATAATTCTGCCAATTTTGAGAATCTAGAATGATCTCGTCCAAAACCAGGTTCCCGACTCCAAAGAGGCACGTTTCGGCGACGCATATTTAACACAGAGAATTGTTCACCAAGCCCATAAATCGATTCATCTTTAATTGCGGGAATATGGATTGTGAAACGATTGTAATTTTGATTATTCTTCAGTAAAGATATATCAACTTCAAGACGATCAGATATTATATTTAACTGGAGTTTGAGTAAGTCGTCGAATTCGACTATTATCCTAATTTCACTAATTTCTACAAATTTAAATTCTTTAAGCCCCTGCATTTGCAGGTTATTATCTTTAGGTCTGTAAATTCCACAATGTTTATCATTCATGCGATAATTTTCTTGACCAGTACCAATTTCTATACAAGGATTTTTATTAGAATGTCTTAAAAATTCAAATTCTTTGAAGAATATTTTAAATTGGTTTTGATCCCGTTCAAGTCTTAACATATTTTTACGCTCCTAAAACATGTATAAGAAATAATATTTTAAGACAATTAATATATTCTAAAATTAATGTTAGAATTAAAAATAAAATATTAGTTTAAAAACACTTAATTTGAATCTTAAATTCTAAATTTAACAATATAATTAATAATAAGAGTCTGAAAAAATTTTGAAACTCTCCGGACATACAAAAACTTTTTGTCTCATTGGACATCCCGTTGAGCATTCAATGTCTCCTACAATGTGGAATCCTGCATTACAAGAATTAGACCTTGATTATATGTATGTTGCATTTAACGTACATCCAGATGATTTAGAAAAGGCTATAAACGGTATAAGGGCTCTTGGGATAAAGGGAGTGAATGTTACAATACCTCATAAGGAAACAATTATAAAATATATAGATGAAATTGATCCAATTGCTCGCAAAATGGGTGCCATTAATACGATTAAGAATGACAATGGATTATTAAAAGGCAGAAATACTGACGGTGATGGCGCCAGGAAATCTCTTATAGATGCTGGTTGCGAAATATTAGGTAAAAAAATATTAATACTAGGCTCAGGAGGAGTAGCAAGAGCTATATGTTATATTTTATCTAAAGAAGCTGAAAAAATTATCCTAACTGATATTATTGAGGAAAGAGCTATAAATTTAGCTAAGGAAGTAAAAGATAAGATGAAGGCTGAAGTTATAGGGAAACTAAGCAGTGAAACCAATATTAAAGAAGATATTAAAGATACGGATATTTTAATTAACGCAACACCTTTAGGTATGTACCCTAAGGTTAACGCAACTCCAATATCCAAGGAATTGCTACAAAGTAATTTATTTGTTTTTGATGTGATATATAATCCTTTAGAAACAAAGTTAATGAAAGAAGCTGCAGAAATTGGATGTAAAACCCTTGGTGGCTTAGATATGCTGATTAATCAAGGAGTTATAGCTTTTGAATGGTGGACTGGAAAATCACCAAATAGTGCCCTTATGAAAAACAAAATAATCGATTTTTTAGGAATTAAATAATGTTAGGGAAGAAGAAAAAACCTATTGTATCAGTAGCATGCAATGAAAATATTACCTTAGCGGTTAAAACATGTTTAGATCAAATTAAAATTCCTGATTTAACAGAAAAAACAGTCTTATTAAAACCAAATGTTGGCAGAGAAGAGGATCCTTATTTAGGAATAAATACAAATCCTGAAGTTGTAATTGCTATTTTTAATTACTTAAAAAAAAAATTTAAGGCACGATTTTTAATTGGTGACTCTCCTATAATAAATACTGATACAAGAAAGGCATTTGAGCAATCCGGCTATAATAATCTATTGAACGATGACGATATTCAATTTATCGATTTAGATGATAAACCTCCCATCGAATTAGATATACCAAATGGAAAAATTCTAAAGAAAATCAAGGTTACCGGTTACTGGAATGATATTGATTCTATAATATCAATTCCCGTCTTAAAAATGCATATGCACTGTGGTGCTTCTCTAAGTTTTAAAAATTTAAAAGGGTTAATCTATAAAAGAAAAAAAGTTACTTTACATCATCTTCAAGCTCCCGAAGTAATAAGCCAATTGAAAGATTCGATAAGGAAAATTAAAGAATTAGATGTTGCAATCGCAGATCTTGCTCATATATTTCATCCTCACTTGATAGTAATAGACGCATCATATGCTCAAGAGGGGATGGGACCTTCTTCGGGAAATCCTGTGAAATTAGACACAATAATAGCATCTACAGATTACCTTGCAGCAGATATCATTGCCCTTGCATTAACTCAACCAGAATGGTCTTTAGAAAATGTCCCTCATTTGAAACTCATATCAGATATGATACCAAATGCTCCAAAAAATTGTGAAGATATCTTAATAATTCCCGAAAATATTCAAGAATTTGTAAGACCTTTAGAACCCCCTCCAACTTCAATAAGCATTAAATATAAAAATGTGAATTTAATTGACATTGATTCCTGCTCTGCATGTCTTTCCACAATATTTAATTTATTGAAAAATAATAAGGATTTTATTGATAATCATTTCACTGCCGAAAATCCACTCAATTTAGCTATAGGTAAAGGAATAAAAAATTCCGATCTCTATGAAGATACATTTTTAATTGGAAATTGTACTTATGAACAACGAGAAAATGGTACTTTTATTAAAGGATGTACACCCGTTGAGTCAACTATTTTAGAAATAATAAAGAACAACTTAAAAAAAATAAGAAAGAAGATTAAAAAAGAAAATTAAAATTTTTGTACTATATTATCTCCGCAAAAATTGCAGATTTTAGCTTCATCTCTATATTCTATTTCAGTTCCACAATTATAACAAAATTTTACTTTTTCATTAGTTATTAATTTTGGTGTCACGTTTTCTAGTTGTGGGGGTTGACAGAGTGTACGACAAAATTCACAATATTTTGGCTTTTGGTCGATATAGTATAAAATATATATGACTAATCCTATCCCTGTAAAAGCCAAAATGAATGCTAACAAAAAGCTAAAACTTCCTTTTTCTTTAACTACGTTTTTTTTACAATTGGGACAATATCCTAATGATTCCAAATTTACTACCTCCAATTTTGAATTTTTAGTAATTAAATAAAAGGTAATATAGTTAATATTAAAATGATCTCGAGTCCAATTTTTACCATAAAATAGAACCGATTTAGAATAATATTTAAAAATATATGATCAAAATTGGTGTATAATAGAAAAAAAATTCAATCTATTTCACTACCGCAATGAGGACAAAAATTTTGGGTATGTTTATCTAATTTACCTCCACACAAATGACAATATTTAACTATATCAGATTCAATTGTTTTAACTTGAGCTTGTTGTTGATTTGGCAACTGGCTAATAGTCTGAGAATATTGGTTTGGTAATGCTGTAACTTGTGTACCGCAATGAACGCATCTGTTTTCGGATTTTGAATAATATATAATTAAATAAATGAAAAAACCAATTCCGAATGTACAACAGATCAAAATAATGGCTAACTTTGGATTAATTGGCTCTCTATGTAGTAAAACGTTCTGCTGACAGTGCGGACAATAACCCATTGGAGTAGTGCTTGTCAAAATATAATCTTCTTTTATTTTTTACTTTTTCAAAATGAATTAAATTCTAAGATATTCAAAAATAATACTCTCTTATAATTTTTATACTTTTAAATATTTGATTTAAATGAAAAAAATGAATTTAACTCAAAAATCTGTATTTATAGTCTTGGAAGGATTGGATGGTAGCGGTACAACCACTCATAGCCACCTACTTGAGGGTTTTTTAAAGAATGAAAAACTTAAAGTTCATTTAACTCAAGAACCTTCTAAAAACGAAATTGGAGTCTTATTAAGAAAATTCTTGAAGGATAATAGTATTCCACCAACTACAGATGCTCTTTTATTTGCTGCAGATAGAAATCTCCATTATCATAATGAAATTAAGAAAAAACTTGATGAAGGATATATAGTCATATCAGATCGTTATCTTGAATCTTCCATAATATATCAGTCATTACAATCTGATGAAATATCTATTGATTGGGTAGAAGAACTTAATAAGTTTGTAGGTCAACCAGATTTAACTATTTTATTAGATATCGATCCAAAAGTAGCGATGGCTCGAAAGTCTGGAGCTTTAGAAAAATTTGAAGAAACCCCTTTTTTAGATAAAGTAAGGGATCTTTATCTAACTAGAGCTAAAAAATTAAAATATTACGTAATTAATTCTGACGATATTATTGAATTTGTACAGGAAAAAATTCAAAAAATCGTTATAAATAAATTAAAAGCATAAGAAATTAATCCTTTGTTTTATTTCTAGTTTTAAGATTAAACTTTAATAATCCTAATTGAAATAAGATAAATTGTGAATACAAAAGCCCCTCTTAATAATCATTGGTATAGTAAAGATAGGATTTATAAAAATGTTCAAAAATTTAGTTTTCCTCGACTTGCAGGAACAGATGGTGAGAAAGAAGCAGTAAAGTTAACTATTAATACATTTAAAGAAATAGGATATACTGAGAATGAGATTAAAAAAGAAAAATTTGAATTTTCCGATTTCTATTCTACGACGCTTGTTAAATTTATAGGGATAATTAGTTTAAACGCTCTTTTGGTTTTTGTTTTAGCCATATACCTTAACATCCTCTTTACATTTTTTATAATAGGATTGATGACATTAATAGTTTTTTTAATTATAAGAGGATTAAAACATCCCGAAGAAAAAGGATTTTGGGGAGAATATTTCGGTAATACTATTCAAGCTACAAATGTTTTTGTGAAATTACCAGCGAAATCTCTGCCAATTGAAAAAGCAGGTAATATTATAATATCTGCTCATCTTGATTCCAAATCTCAAACTTTTAAAACTGCCTGGAGAATTATTTCCTATAGAATATGGTTATTTTGCGGAATTATTCTTGGAGGGTTTTATATTGCTTCCCTGCTTTGTTATTACTGCATTTTAGAGCTTAATTATTTAATTTTACAAATTGGTATTTGGATATTAACGGGGTTAATTTCGTTCTCAAATCTATTATTGATATTTCTCAATACTCAAAATAAATCCCCTGGTGCTTTAGATAACGCCTCTGGAATGTCTATTGTATTTGAATTAAGTAGATTTTTTAAAGATAATATCTTAGAAAATTTTAATATATGGTTCTGCCAATTTTCTGCAGAAGAATTAGGAACGATGGGCTCAAGATTTTTTGTAAATAATCACGAAGACCAATTTGTTAAAGGTAAGATATTTCAATTAAATTTTGATATGGTTTCAGCAGCAAAAAGCAAAAGAGGAAATAGAGTTGAATATTTAAAATCTTACGGATTTATCCCTCGGAAAAAAGTTGCTCCAATTCTTAGTAAATATTTGGAAAACGCAGCATCAGAGGAAAATGTTGAACTTCATGGTTTTCATATAACAACAGGAGCACATACCGATTCTGTTCCATTTCATTTAAGGGATTATAGTGCCATTGATATTACCACTAAATTGGCTGCATTATATACTCATAGTGCCATTGATACAACAGACAAAGTAGATTCTCAAGTTTTAGTAGAAGCATGCATAATTGCTCGAAGAGTAATTTTAATGCTTGATGAAGATTATAAAATATTAAGTGAAGAACACGAAATAGGTTGTTAAAAAGAATGAGCAAGACAGTAGCAGAAAAAATATTATTAGAACATTCGGATTTAAAAGAAATATCGCCCGGACAGTTTATTGAATGTGATATTGATTTAATAATGGTTCACGAGCAATTAGGAGGAAGAATTCATAAAGAATATGAAAAACTTGGAATTGATTACGTTTGGGACCCAAATAAAATCTTTTTTATATTGGATCATTGGGTGCCAGCCCCTACGATATCTGCAGCTCAAATGCATCAAGATTGTAGAGCCTTTGCCAAAAAGTATAATTTTATACATGATATGGGAATGGATAAAGGAATTTGCCACCAAGTGCTACCAGAAATGGGTTTTTCACGACCAGGAATGTTAATTGTTGGCTCCGATAGTCATACAACTACTTATGGAGCGTTTAATTGTTTATCTACTGGTATCGGAGCTACTGATGTTTCAGTTGTTTTTGCTACTGGAAAATTATGGTTTAAAGTTCCCGAATCATATAAAATAACTTTTGTAGAGGAACTAAATAAAGGAGTTATGTCAAAAGATATTATTCTAAAAATTATTGGTGATATTACAACAAAAGGAGCAATCTATAAGTCATTAGAATTTCATGGTATAGAATCTCTTTCAATAGATGGACGCATGACAATCTCTAATATGGTTGTTGAAGCAGGGGCAAAATTTGGCGTCTTTTTATCTGATAATAAATTAGAAAATTGGATACAAAAGCGTAGTAAAGAAGAATATAATGTTATTCACCCTGATAAAGAAGCAATTTATGAAAAAACTCTCGAATATAATTTATCAGAAATTACTCCTATGGTGGCTAAACCCTCCAGTCCAGGAAATGCAGCTGAAATAGAAAACGTGGAAGGTATTGAAATTGATCAAGCATTTCTTGGAAGTTGTACAAATGGAAGAATTGAGGATTTAAGGATCGCAGCGAAAATTCTAAAAGGAAAATCGATAGATCCAAAAACTCGATTTATAATTACACCAGCTTCTAAAGAAGTATATATAACAGCCATGAAAGAAGGCTTATTAGATATCTTTATAAATGCCGGTGCTGTAGTCACTCACTCCACTTGTGGTGCTTGTATTGGTGGGCATATGGGTGTATTAGGAGAGGGGGAAGTATGTATTAGTTCGACGAATCGAAATTTTGTAGGTAGGTTGGGTGCAGCCAGTTCTCAAGTGTATTTGGCATCTCCTGCTACTGTTACGACCTCCGCTATCTATGGTAAAATTACAGATCCTCGTGAGGTGTTGTAAAAAATGGATGCAATAAATGGTTTTGCTTACATTTTAGGCGATGATATCAATACAGATGATATTGTTCCAAGCCATACTCTTACTATGAGGGATCCTCATGAAATGGCTAAATGTACATTAGAATTTATAGACCCTCAATTTGTAAAAAAAATAGATAAAGGAAATATAATCATTGCTGGAGAAAATTTCGGGACAGGAAGCTCGAGAGAAGAAGCTGTTAATGTTTTTAAAATTCTCGGAGTTAAAGCAATTATTGCCAAATCATTTGCAAGAATTTATTTTAGGAACTTAATAAATGTAGGTATACCCGGAATTACTTTGACCTGGGATGAAAATACATTTTCTAAAGGAGATAATTTGGTAATCTCTCTCTATAAAGGTGTTATTTTTAATAAAACTAAAAATATTAAAGTTGAATTCGCAAAGCTGCCTGAATTTCTAACAAATATTTTAAATGAAGGGGGAATAATCAACCAGTTGAAGAAAATGCTTTTAAAATAAGAGTTTTTAAAATAAATTCTGTATTTCTTTTTGAATTTCTTCAATTCTTTTCTTAGATTTTAATAAAATTTTACTTTTCCCGTGTTTTGAAAACCAAATTTGAAATCTCTCCTCAATTGAAACCTCTCTCCTTCCCGCCATTAATTTATCAGCAAGACAAACAATTTTTTCTTCGAGGGTTTCTGGAAGATAATCTCCGTCAGGTAATCCCACAGATTTGGCATCTTCTTTATCCAAACCTCCTAAAATGTGAGTTTCACAAATACGTGCGATTTCATTTGGAAATCCTCTTTCTCTTAAAATTTTACCACCTATTAATGCGTGTTGAAATCCATGTGTTTTAGATCTTCCAATATCGTGAAGTATAGCACCAATTTCAATTAAATTTATATCGACATTTGCTTTCCTAATTTTATTTGCAATTTCTAAAGCCTTTTCACATACTTTCAGAGAATGTCGCCGAACACTATAAGGAACTTTTAATTTTTTTAACAGTTCTAATGCAAAATCTCGATCGGGTAAAACGATAGGTAGTTCTTCTGCTTTTTCTTTTACCATTAAGATTTATAAATAAATAATTAAGTTTAAGTTTTAGTTATTTACAGAAATGATTGAAAAAATAAATAAAATTATTTATTCTATGAGTATAAATGTCATTTATATTAGGATAATCCTCTAAATTCTTCATTTTTAATCCTATTGAAAAAGAGATAAAGTATATTATGCCTAATTTTTTTTAAATTCTAATTTTAATTATAAACATATTATCAATTATGAGGACAATATTATTCAAAAAATCTATTCACATTTAACTGATTGTTATTGAAAATTATCTAACCTAATCAAAAAATTTATTATTTATACAATTTTTTATAATTAAAGAATTAGAAACTGAACAAAATAAATACTAAAATAAAAATAATAAAGGCGGCTTGCTTGGCTAAAAAGAAAAATAAGGGCACTAAATCAGAAAAAGAAAAAGAAAAAAAAGATGACAAAATTGATTTAGACTTTGTGGACGATTTTGTTGAGGATGATTTTATTGATCTTGAAGAAGAACTGGATTTACTCGACACTGAGGATTTGGAAAAAGAGCTTGAGGTAGAGGAAAAATTAATTGATAAAGACGAAGCTCAAAAACAACTTTATTTATCTTGTGGAATTCATATTGGTACTAAATTATTATCTGGAGATGCCCGAAGATTCATTTATCGCCAAACTAATTATGGATTATATGTCATAGATTTAACACAAACTGATAAACGTCTAAAAATAGTGGCTAAATTTTTATCCAAATATGTAGAGGAAGGAAGTGATAGGATAATTGTTAGTTCTGTTCGACGATACGGTAAGGAACCAGTTAAGAAATTCTGTGAAGTCCTCGGATGCAGAGCAATCGTCAATCGTTTCATTCCTGGGAGTTTAACTAATCCAATTATAGATACGTACGTTAAAGATGCGTCAGTGGTAGTAATTATAGACCCGCATGCCGATAAGGTGATCTTACGAGAAGCTCAATTGGCAAGAATTCCAGTAGTTTCTTTATTTGACACCGATGACACGCTTGTTGGCATCGATCTTGCGGTTCCGGCTAATAATCGAGGCAAGAAAGCATTAGGTTTAGTATTTTGGATTCTAGCAAGACAAATTATGCTTGAATTAGGTAAGATTTCAAGTGAGGACGAATTTCCCTATACGCTTGAAGAATTTACATCTAAAATTGTTCCTGTCTATCGTCAAGAACAATCATCGCAACAAAGGCAAAGACGCTAAATTATTTGAGATGCTTTTTAATAATCTTTACTAAGTGAAGTAAATCTGCTGTTTTATTAATACAAAGATCAAATCCAGCATTTAGAATATGTTCCTGTTCTTTTTTCATATCTAAAGCCGTAAATGCCAGAATAGGTGTTTTTTTATATTTTTGAATTTTTCTCAATTCTCTACAAATATTTATCCCATCCATTCCAGGTAAATTTATATCTAAAATAATAAGATCTGCATTTCCTGATTTAATTAGTCTAAAACCCCGCATACCATTAGTTTCAGTCATAATGAGTACATCTTTAAAATTCTTTAAAAGCATCATATTGATTAATTTTAAGATATTCTCATCATCATCAATTATATAAATCTCTTTCAAGAAACCTCCTCCCCCGTGTAAGGCTACATAAGAATGATTTCAAATTGATTCTTCTGAAAAGGTCTTATTATAATTACTCCAGATTTTATACATTTTTTCTGGAGATTCTATGGATAAATATATGATAAACTAATATATAAAAGTAAGTTTTTTTATATGATCACTAGGTATATAATTTTTCCTTTAAATATTAATAGGGTTAGGTAACAAAATTATTATTTTTACAATGAGCATCGAAGATAAAAGTGATAAAGAGTTAAGAGTGATTCTTGACAAGGAAATCTATGAGAAATTAGAAAAAATAAGAGAATTCCACGGTTTAAAAAATATGACGGAAGTTATAAGATTTCTAATAACAAAAGAATTTAGAAATGTCGAAAAATAACTTAACTTGTTTAGAATCTTATCCAAATTCAGTTTATCATGCATATTATTATTTATTCTAAATAAGATTATTTTTGATATACTACAATTGTCTAAAACAAATCTTTTTTTTAAATTATTAGTCATAAATTTTTAATTCTAAATCAATTTCCTTTAAATAGAAGAATTACCATAAAAAAAGAGGTTTAATATGAAAAAAATTATAGCTTTTTCTGGAAAAGGAGGAGTTGGGAAAACCACTGCTTTAGTTCTATTATTAAAATATCTCATTGAAATCAAAAAAGATCAAGATATTTTAGTGATAGATTCTGATCCAGATGCGAATATTGCGGATGTTATAAATGAAGAAGTAAAATTTAAAGATACTATTGGAGGAAAAATGAAAGATTTGAAGGAGAAAATCCAAAAAAGGCAATTACCTTTGGATATGCCTAAAAATCAAATTATTGAGGGTGATGTATATCGATGTCTCATTGAAATGGACAGTTTTGATCTCTTAGAAATGGGGCGTACGGAGGGAGAAGGCTGTTACTGTTTTATTAATTCTGTCTTAAAGAATGTAATAGACACCCTTTCCAAAAATTATGATATAACATTGTTAGATTCGCCCGCAGGATTAGAGCATTTTGCCAGAAAAACGGGTCGAGATGTTACAGACTTGGTAATAGTTACAGACCCCAGTAAAATGGGTATTCATACAATGAAAAGAATACTTGAAATTACTAAAGAATTAGAATTAAAATTTGAAAATATTTGGATTCTAGGGAATCGCTTCCCCGAAAATGTTAGAGATATCTTAGAAAAAGAAGTGGAAGAATTTAAAGACGAGAACATCCATTTATTAGGATTCATTTCAAATGATGATGATATTAGTAGAATAAATTTGACTGGTGGTAATTTATTGGAAGCATTAAGCGATAATCCAGCATATCAACAAGCTAAAGATATTTTTGCTAAAATTCTTTAATTTCTATTAAATTATCTGGCAATATGCGTTATAATAGCTTTAACCATTAAAGTCCCCGTTTATCAACAAATTTTAACATGATTGTAATGTGCATTAAAAGCTTTTTTAATAGTAAGCAATCTACTTTATCAGGAGTGTCATTCTTTGAGTGTGCGTATTTATAGGATTTCTGATCCAATATACCAATACCACCGAAATTCTTATCAGCAAGGAAATAAGCATCGCTACGCGCTAATTTAATTCTTTTGGGGAAATGTAGTCTAACTGTGAAGTCATTAGCATTTTTAAAAAAAAAAGCTCCTCTTTTCCCTGTAATTACATCGATACTTCTTCCAATAGTATCAAACAGCAAGAAAAAGGTTTTTGTTCGATCGAGATGTTTTATTTTGTCATAAAGGTGTCTAATTCCCATAGTTCCACATTCTTCTGCGCCGGTAAAGACAAACCATAAATCGTAATTTTTTAATCTATTTTTTGAATCTAAATAATAATTTAATAATTCCAAAACACATGCTATTCCAGAAGCATTGTCTATAGCACCCGGAGATTTATTATTAGTAGTATTATAACAGAGAACAATTACAGATATAAAATTAATTATTAAAGGAAAAACTCCAATTACGAGTAACCAATAACTATATTGAACCAAAACAAGATTTTTTAGAAATATCACTATTGAACAAACTATTAAGGAGTATATCCATAATTTAAAAAAAAAAACTCGATAATTTGTATGTAATCTTTGACCTTTTGAATCAAGATGGCTCAGAAATAGAATATTACTCCTATCATTATCTTGTTTTAAACCCTCATTAGTAAATTCACTACTTTCCGAATTTCCAAGAATTTTCACATATAAATTATTAGATATTTTTTCTTTTCCTATTCTAATCTTATCAGGTTTTCTTGTAATAATGAAAATTGGTAGGTAAATTGTAAATATAATAATTAAACTTAAGGAGGTTAATATCCCTTCAATGTTTAAATATAAGATAAATAAGGCTAAGAAGCTTAGTATGAATACCACTTTTTGATAAATCCGAGGATAAAAAGAAGTAAATGAAAAATTTTGAACCGAAGGCTCTAAATTTAATTGTTCAATTTTATTTTTTACTATATTGAATGCGTTTTCCTCATGATCCGTTCCACTTAATCGGGGAAATGAAATAAATTCTAAATTTTCTCTAATTCGGGTCTCATCAATCATTAATCAAAAACATCTAAATTTTTCAATTAACATATATATTCTTATCTGTAATAATAAAATTAAATTATATCATTAATTTTATTGTTTAAAATTTAATAATGAAAATTAATTTTAACAACAACTATATCTTGGTTTTCGGGAACTGGCAATTCGTTAAAAATTGCAAGAGATCTTGCTGAAAAACTAGGAGATGCTGAATTAATACCAATCGCAAAATTAATTTAAAATTAAACTGCAAAATAATAATTGATAACTATGGTAAAATATACAGGAGGAGAAATAATCTCAAAATATTTAATTAAAGAAGGTGTTAAGTACGTTGTAGGTATACCTGGACATGGGAACTTACCCGTCGTAGACGCATTCTATAAGGATAAGGATAAATTAACTCTTATCCAACCAAAACAAGAAATGTCAGGAGTCCATTTAGCAGTAGGCTATTATAGAATAACTGATAAACCACTTGTAGTATTTACATCAATAGGTCCTGGAGCCATTAATGCAGCAATCGGACTCGCCGATGCATATGTGGATTCATTTCCCGTACTCGTTTTAAACGGCAATACACACACTCACATGCGGGGAAAAGGCGTCCTTCAAGAAATTGAACGAAAGAGAGACTCAGATATGCCCCGAATTCTTGAGCCTATATGTAAGCGGAATTGGCAGGTCAGTTCTGTAGGACAATTATCAACCATCATGCAACGTGCATTTAATATTATGATGTCAGGAAGGCGAGGACCATGCGTTATAGATCTTCCTATGGACGTTCAGGCTAATGCAATTGATGTAGATATTCCAAAACCATTAGAAAGAAGAGTTTCTGGAAAAACTTTGGGCGATCCTGAACAAATTAAAATAGCTATTGATTTGTTAAAAGAAGCAAAAAGGCCTGTGCTATTTTTAGGTGGTGGTATAGTGACTGCTAACGCTTTTGAAGAAGTGAAAATATTAGCCGAAAAAATTGGTGCTGCTGTCGTTGTAACTATGATGGCTAAGGATGCATTTCCAAATGATCACCCATTATTTTGTTGGTCCGCTGGAAGTAAAGGAACTTTGATTGGTTTGAATATGAGCTCTAAAGCCGATGTAATCCTTGCCGTGGGATGCCGCTTTGCTGACGAAACTGCGAGTTCATATAAAGATGGAGTTAGTTTTTCAATTCCTCCTACAAAATTAATTCAAATAGATATAGATCCCCAAGAAATAGGTAAAAATTATCCCGTTTCAGTAGGAATTGTTGGAGACGCTAAGGCTTGTTTAAACCAGATTATAGACGAAATAAATAAACAAGGATATTTTAAAGACTTTGAGAATACAGATTACTTTAAGGAAATTCAGGAGGAGAAGAAAAAGTGGTTTGCTTTCCTTGACGAATATCGAGACGATTCTAAAGTTCCGGTCATGATTTCAACAGTGATTCGTGAAGTAAGAAAATTTTTCGACAGAGATACTGTAATTGTGACTAGTTCTGGAAATATTCAAGCTCAAATGCTTCAAGAAATGGAATTTTACGAGCCAAAAACTTGTATTACTGCAGGTGGCTTCTCAACTATGGGATATACACTACCCGCTGCTATTGGTGCCAAATTGGGATCTATAGACATAGGAAAACCTGAACGAAATGTTCTTGGATTTGTGGGTGACGGAGATTTTATGATGACAATCTCAGAGTTATCTGTTGCGGTTCAATTAGGATTACAAAACTTTTTTATTATTGTGTTAAATAACGCTGGCTGGATAGCGATAAAAGATCTTCAACAAGCTGCTTTTGGAGAAGATCGAGGTTATGGAACTGCTTTTGAAGATAAGGATGGAAATATGTATTCCCCTGATTTTGCTAAAATAGGTGAAGCCTTTGGGTGCTATGCTGAGAAAATTTCGAAAAAAGAAGAGATTATACCAGCATTAGAAAGAGCTGCCAAATCGGGTAAACCTGCAGTCATTGAAATTTTAGTGAATCGTGAGTTCCCATATACTGGGAGCCCTGCTGTGGGTTGGTGGGATGTACCGATTCCAGAATACCTAACTGAGCGCCGAAAAAAATATGAAGAAGAGATAAAAGGAGAAAAATTATAAAATTTATTTAATGGACCCCTAAGAATGAATAATTCATTGACTCCAGAGAAGATCCTAGATAATGTAATTAATAATAATATTAGTTTTAATGAAGCAATAGAGCTATTAATCTCTATAATTGAAGTTAGTGAAAGTGAGAATGTAAGAGCCAAATGTATAGATGCCTTTAGTAAGATAGACGTAAAAAATAATAAAATCTTTAAAATACTGGAAAATCATTTATTATCCGATGAAAGCCCATCGGTAAGGGGCGCCGCCGCTAAAGTATTAGTATCCAAATTTCCAAAAGATAGCATAGATCCGTTAAGATGGACAATTCAGCGCGATAATTCTGCTATTGTATTAAAAACAATAGCTTATTCTTTAGAAAATGAAGAAAACCAGAATTTTAAAATTTTAAAGAAAGAACTAACTGCTAATTTTGAGAGAATTGCGGCGATTTACGGAATACTTCCAGATGAATTATTATTACTTTTAAATTTAGAATTTGATCTTGACTTTTTTAATGAAACCAGGTCAAACTCGGTGTTTGGCGTTAGATATGGCAGTTTAAGAAGTTTTGCGTTAAGAGATGGTCATGTAAATGCTTTACATCTTGATGGGTTAAAAGATCTTCCAGAATCAATAGGATCTTTCAAGTACTTACAATATCTAAATGTTAGCAATAATAATCTCAATCAAATACCTAAATCAATAGGATCACTCACTTCTCTTAAAGCATTATGGTTAAGTAATAATAATATTAAAAACATTCCTGAATCAATAGGTTCTCTAAAATCCTTGATATCATTAAAATTGGACAATAATAACCTTCAAGAAATACCCAAGTCCATCAAAAATTTAACAAACCTCAAATATTTAGATTTAAAAAATAATAAAATTCAAGAAATTCCTGATGCAATAGATTTACTTAAATTTCTAGAGCAATTAGACTTAAGACATAATCAAATTGAAAAAATTCCTGAGTCAATAGGTTCGCTAGCTCTACTTGAAGAATTATGGTTAAGCCATAATAAAATTCAAAAAATTCCCGAAAGATTAAAGGATCTTAAGAATTTAAAATATTTAGATTTAGGAAACAATAATATCCGAGAAATTACTGAATCAATAGGCTCATTAAAGTCATTAGTATCTTTAAATTTAACAGAAAATTTTATTCAAAATATTCCACAATCAATAGAAGATTTAAAAAAAAGGAATGTAAAGATTTTATATTAATAAAAAGATTATGAAGAAAATATTAGGAGTAATGGGAAGTCCCCGTATTAATGGTAATACGCATGTTTTAGTTTCCAAAATATTAGAAGGAGCGAAGGAAAAAGGAGCTGCTACAGATATTATTTTATTAAAAGATTTAAATATTCTAGAATGCGATGGATGTCATACATGCTGGAAAGGCAGTGAGTGCAGTAAAAGCGACGATATGAATAATATTTATCCAAGAATAATTGAAAATGACATAATTTTGTTTGGCACCCCTGTATATTGGTATGGACCAACTGCGTTAATGAAAGCCTTTATTGATCGATTTGTCTACTTTAATTGTCCAGAAAACCGGATAAAAATAAAAGGTAAATCCGCTGTAATTGTAATCCCATTCGAGGAAGATAATCTGGAAACAGCTGACCTATTAGTGAAAATGTTTGAAAAATGCTTTGAGTATTTAGAAATTCCCCTTATTGAAAAAATTATCATTCCTGGAGTAACTAAAAGAGGAGAAGTTATAAAACAAGAAGCTACAATAAAACAATGTTATAATTTAGGGAAAAAATTAGCTATATAAGTGTACATTTAACAATTGTTTACCAGCGTTATTATTTAGGGGAAAAGCCCGGGGCACCATCTTTAAATTTTTCTGAAGCAGGTTCACCGCCAATCCCCCAATGAGTTCTGGGAATTTCGTGGACAATTACTTCAACGGCATGCTGAGGTACACCTAAATCAACAAAAACTTGAGTAATTTTCTCAATAACGATTTTAACTCTATCTACACCAAATCCTTTCCATACATTTACATGAATAGTCGGCATTGATTTACCTCTATTTTATAATTTTTAATAATTATTATTTAAAAATATATAATTTTAATTTTTGTTATAAATCGAATATTTATTATCTAATTTTTCTTTAAATTGCTGAGAGAAATTAAATTTTTTTGCATACAAATCGAAAATTAACTCATCTATAACTTTTTGGTCATTTTTATAGTCGTAATTTATATCTTTCTTTTTATTTTCAATTATTTTTTTAACTATACTTTCTACTTTTTCTTTTGTTTCATTGTCGGGTAAAATAAAAGGTAAAGCGTGAATTCCAGTTAATTGAATACTATTCGTATTATTTATAATACCATTCATAAGGTAATTATATAAAGAGCAGTTTAAAAGACCAAGAGCATATTCTATTGAGAGGGAATTATTTTCTATAATAAAGCCAATTGCCTTATTTGAATCCCAATAACATCCTTTAGGCATGTATCGAGCTGCCAACCTTGAGCTTACACCACTTATAACAATTCCTTCTTGTTCGAAAGGTACATTATTAGGAATATCATAAATTGAAATTGATTCAGGAGTCCAGAAAAGTGCTTCTATTATTGGGCGGTAATATTGATCACTACCTCCCCGTTTCATATAGGGCTTCCATTTTTTAGTTTCTAGAAGAGCTTTTGGGATAATTTTATGTTTTTTGTTAGAATTGGTTATTTTTTTATTTCTTTTTTCAAAAATTTCAGCTAATTCAGTGCCCTCCACAGCAGCAATATATTTTAAATTATTATGAGTATGCATCCCAATATTTCCATTTATGTATCCTTCTAATTTGGGTGATTTTTCAAATAAATCTATGACCTCTTCTTCGATATCAGTAAAGAATAAATTAAAAGGTAATAAATGATATCTTTTTTGCTTAAATTCATGAACTATTTTTGGATTATTATAATCATTTTCACTCTCAATCCGAGGTATGATTCTCATAATATTTTCTGATCGATTTATTCTATTTTCTTTTCCAGAACATTTTTCTAAAATAGTTATAACTGTAGATATACTTACATTTTGACTATCAAACAAATTTTTAGGCACTAAGAGGATTTCCTTGATTTTGCATGTACTAAGGATAAATTTTCTTAATCTCGTATGTGTATTTAATGTCAAAAAAGAGTCGCTTGTTATAAATCCAAGTCTTCCTCCTTCTTTTAATCTCCATATACTACTTACTATAAACATTGAATAAGTCTCATGAGCATTAATCTTTCCGAATATCTTATGTAATTTTTTTTTATTCTTTTTTACATATTGACTTGATTTGTTTAGGTAGGGTGGATTAGCTATAATCACATCAAATTGAAAATTTAATAGGGGAGTATAAGATAACAAATAATCTTGATCCGTAAAAGAAATTCCAAGATCCTTCATTTTTTTTTTATAATCTGGATTAATATCATAAGTTTGAATTTGATCTGATTTGACTCCAGATTTTAATAATTCTTCAATAAAAATACCCGGTCCAACACAAGGATCTAAAATTTTTTCATCTCTCCTAAATGGTGCTAAACGAGAAATGATATATTCAGCTGTTTTAGTAGAAGTTAAAACTAAACCTAATTCTTTATTGTTTAATTTATTAATTGCTCAACACTCCTTCACATAATATTCTATTAATCTCGAATCTTTTCATTACTTCATCTACATAAAATTACATCAATCAATTATTTATCTATTATTGGTATTATTATCAATTCTATTTATTACATCTAATATATATTTACAAAGCTTTTCTAAAAGAAAAGGATCGACTTTATCAACAGTGTCGTTGATTGTGTGAAGATACTTATACGAATTCTTATCTCCAAAACCAAATCCTCTAAAATTTTTCTTTTTAAGATAATAAGCATCACTACGCCCAGTTCTGATAAATTTTTTTTTTGTATGGATAAAAGCATTCAAATTTTCCGCACTCTTAAAATAAATTGCTCCTTCTGTAGAAGTCCATATATCTAAACCTCTACCAATCGCATCAAAATTAAACATAATAGATTTTTCCCTCTCTAAATGCTCTATAATCTTATAAAAATTTCGAATTCCCATTGTTCCTGTTTCTTCTGCGCCTGTAAATATAAACCATAAATTATAATTCTTTAATCTAAACTTTGGACTTGAATAATGATTTAATAATTCTAAAACAGTAGCAATTCCAGATGCGTTATCAATGGCACCTGGAGATTTATTATTAGTCATATTTAAATCAATCATAACAGTTGAAATTAGGTTAATTCCTATAGGGACTATTCCTATAATATAAAGCCAAAAACTATATTGAATGAATAAAATATTCTTAAAAATAATTATAATTAAACCACATATCAGTGAATAAACCCATAATTTAAAAAAAATTCCCCGAAATTTAATAGGTAATCTTTGTCCTTTTGAATCTAAATGTGAGAGAAATAAAATATTTCTATTCTTATTTTCTTCTTCCAGATTAACATATAGATTTTGGGATCTCCTATTTTTTCCTATTTTTATATTCTCTGGATTTCTGGTTTTAAAATATATTGGAATATAAATTAATAGGATAATTGATAAATTAAAAAAAAAGAAAAGATCTCCAAAATTCAAATATAATACAAATAGAAACCAAAAACCCAGTGTAAAGACTAATTTTTGATAAACACGAGGATAAAAAGTAGTAAATGAAAATTCTTGAACCAAAGGTCTTAATTGTAAATCTTCTATCTTCTTTTTTCCAATTTCAAAAGCTTTTTTCTCGTTTTCAGTCCCGCTTAATCTTGGGAATGAGAAGTCATCTAAATTTTCTTTTATTCGGTTTCCATCTATCATGGGTGTAATTTATTAATTTTTGATAAATTAAAAAAACATTTAATAAAAATTATTTAATTTAATTACCAATGACAAATGAAAATAAAATTAGTATTAATGTAGGTTCTCCTAAAAAACCTATTGATTCTATGATCTATAGTAATTTTGTTGAACATTTAGGGGAATGCATTCAAAATGGTTTATGGGCATATGATCCTGTCAATGTTCCATTAGTTACCGATAATCCGGTCTTAATTGGGATGAGACAAGACGTTTTACAAGCGGTAAAAGAATTGAAACTCACCGTCTTAAGAGCGTTTGGAGGTTGCTATTCTGATGTATATCATTGGAAGGATGCAATTGGTTCGAGAGATTCACGAAAATTCGTTAAAAATTTACATTGGGGGGCCATAGAGGGAGCACCACCAGAAATTGGACCTGATATCGAAAATCAATTTGGTACCGACGAGTTTTTAACTTTATGTGAAGAAATTGGTGCTAAGCCTTATCTTAATGTGAATTATGGTACAGGAACACCTGAAGAGGCTGCAGATTGGGTAGAATATTGTAATGGCTCTATTGATACCGAATATGGTGCCTTAAGAGCTAAAAATGGGAGGAAAGAACCTTATAATGTCAAAATTTGGGGAATCGCCAACGAGATCTTTGGCTTTTGGGAGCCAGGATACGAAAAATTACCTGAGAATTATGCAAAGAAATATCTTAAATTCGCAAAGAAAATGAGAGAAAAAGATCCAACAATTAAATTAGTCGCTTGTGGCTACGAAAATTCTAATTGGAATCGTACTGTTTTAAAAAATATTGGAGAAGAATGGGTTGATTATATTAGCATTCATCGATATTTACCATATGGTGCAGGTAAGGTAACTGGAAAAAAACACCCAGATAATCAAAGGTGTTATTATGCGTTAATGGCATCAAGTCCTTTAATTGAAAATGATATTAACGATACATGGAACGATATTATTGCTGCATTAGGGAAAAATTCTCACGTACGTATAGCTTTTGACGAATGGGGCGTATGGTATTTATTTATGGATATAGTAAAAACCAATTATAACCTACAAGATGGTGTTTGGACAGCAATTATTTTGATGACTTTTCAAAAAATGTCAGATAAATGTCCGATGGCTAATTGGGCTCAGTTAGTTAATTGTATTGGGACTATTCAAACAGATCCAGATGGTTTAATCTTGACTCCAGTTTATTTGGCATTCAAACTGTTTGTCGATCATACGTATAATAATTTAATAGAGAATTTGAATGTAAATTGTGAAACATTTGATACAGATAAATTTAGACGTATTCCTAAAGCTAATAATGTTCCATATATCGATTGTAATGCCACTATTAACGATGAAGGTAATAAATTGTCGATAATGCTTATTAATAAACATTTTACGGAACCATTAAATATCACTCTTGAGATAGAGGGATTCTCGCCTAAGGAACAAGGAGTACTTGTAGAACTAAACAGTCAATCTCCGTTTGAATATAACACAATAGAAAATCGCAATAAAATTAAATTAGAACATAAAGAAATCGACGATGTTAAACCTAATATGACTCTTGAATTACCAGCACATTCAGTTAAGGTTATAAAATTAAACAAGAAATAATTCTTAATAAAGATAGGCACCATCCTTGGCAGAAGAAACATGTTTTCTGTAAAAATTTAAATATCCTGCTTTTATTTTAGGCTCTGGCCTCTTCCATCTTTTTAATCTTTCATTTAATTCATCATCTGAAATCAATAAATTTAATATGCGTTTTTCAATATCAATCTCGATGAAATCTCCATCTTGAACTATTGCTATAGGTCCTCCTTCTATTGCCTCCGGACAAACATGCCCAATACATGGGCCTCGAGTTGCTCCGGAATAACGACCATCAGTAATCATCGCCACTGAATCTCCTAATCCCATACCAACTAAAATCGCAGCGGGGAGAGATAATTCTCTCATTCCCGGTGAACCTTTTGGACCTTCGTATCTAATGACTAAAACATCTCCGTCTTGAATTTTATTTGATAATAGCGCTTCTTTTACATCTTCTTCACACTCAAAAACTTTTGCTGGTCCCTTATGTTGACGCATTTTTTGGCTTAAAGCGCTTTGTTTTATAATTGCGCCATCAGGTGCAAGATTCCCTTTTAAAACTGCAATGCCTCCTTCGGTTGCTATTGGATCTTCTAAATTTCGAATGATTTGGTAATCTTCTATTTCTATCAATTCAAGATAATCGTTTAAAGTTAATCCAAGAACATTTTTAGTCGATAAATCTAATAATTTAGATAATTTTTTCATTAGAACTCTCACACCTCCTGCATTATGAAATTCAGTAAGATTGTATTCGGAAGCTGGTTTGAACTTGGCTAATAATGGTATAGCCTTGCTAAAGGTATCAAAATCAAAATGATTTAGACTCCCACCGATTTCATGTGATAACGCACACATATGAAGTATCATATTAGTTGAGCCACCAAAAGCCAAAGCAACTTTAATAGCATTTTCTATAGATTTATTCGTGATAATATCTAACGCTTTCACACTTTCATTAACTAAATCCATTATGTATTTACCAGTTTCCTTACATAAACCTTCCCTTTCTTTGCTAATGGCGTCCATAGTAGCACAACCAGGTAATGAAAGTCCCATTGCCTCCACAATACATGCCATCGTATTAGCCGTCCCCATCATATTACAAGCTCCAGGAGAGCAACAAGTTTCAGATTCGATAAGAAAAAATTCCTCTTTGGTAATTTTTCCTGCTTTATACAATCCAATTGCTTCCTTAATATCACACGTAACAAAAGTTTTTCCTTTAAGAGGGCCATCTTCGAAGGTTTTTGGTTCCATAATCCCCCCAGTTAAAAAAATCGTAGGAATATTACATCTAACAGCTGCTAATAACATTCCAGGAATGATTTTATCACAAGAGCAAAGCATTACCATGCCATCGAAATTATAAGACTTTACTGTACACTCAATTGAAGCGGCGATAATTTCTCTTGAAGGTAAAACATATTTAGAAAAATTTCCTGAATTAGCAATACCATCACAAATGGCGATTGTATTAAATTCCATTGGTGTGCCACCTGCTTCTCTCACTCCTTCCTTAACAAATTTACTTAATTTACACAAATGAATATGCCCAGGATTAAGTTCGTTCCAAGAATTAACAATCGCAATTCTCGGTTTTTCTAAATCTTCATAGGTATATCCACAACCGAGATATAAAGCTCTTTCATATGATTTGCTTGGATCTAATTTATTCTTTTCAGATGTCATCGTTAAGTATTTGTGCTATAGAGCTTTTATAAATTTAATTGATGTTAGATTTTTCTGATTCCTTCAGAAATTTATTTTTTATTTTTTTTGAAAAGAAATTCCTTCAACTCTTAATACAAGTTCGACTATTTCTTCTAATAAATTGTGTAATTCTTTCTTATCAAATTCAGGATTTTCGTGATTTAATTCTTCCCAAATGAAGAAAACTTTATTTTTAATTGGAAGAATAGCAGTATTTCCGAAATCAACATAATTATTCGATTGCTTTTCTTCTGCTCTAATGACTATAGAAGGAAAGATTTTACCAAACATTTCAACTTCCCCATCAATCATCTCAATTTTTTTAAAATCTGCTTTATGCATTTCGTTGATAATTTTTTTCAGTTGTTTTATCAAAAACGTTATTGTTAGCTCATCATCTTCAACCTTATTATCGTAAATAGAAACTACAAAACCAATCATTTGAATTTTATCAGATAACTTTGGATGTTGGAGGTGATATTCATAATAACCTTTTACCCCAAGAATATTGATCCCTTCTTCTTTTCTTTGAGTTTTTACGATCCACCCGTTCTTTAATAAGGACTCAAAATATGGCTGAATAAAGGGATCCAAATCATCATATGTTAGATTTAGACCACTCACATACACATTCTGGAGGGTCTCAATTACTTTTACCCTAACGCCTTTCAAGTAATCTAATTCCTTCTTCTTCTTTATAAAAATTTTATTAAAATATTCTTTAGGGTCCGTCGCAATAAAAGTTTTTAGATTTTTCCCTTCCTCATCTAATAAATTTTCCTTAACACATTCTTTTTCAATTAATCTTTTTAAAATAGAATATAGCGTTGTTCGCTCAATGAATGGCAATTCTTCTCTAAGCTTCCTTACGATGGTACCTCTTTTTCCATATTTTATGAGAGTATAATAAATCTGTGCTTCATTAGAATCAAGATCCATTCTCTGTAATGCATCTATCAATGATTTTTCTAGTTCTACCATAATTAGAATATAATTATACACATATTTAAGTTTTGTTGATCTGTTTCGACACAAAAACATTTAAATATGTTGACCCGTTTAGTCACATAATCATAAAAAAAAAAACTAATAAAAAAAAAGGAGGTATAAAAAAATGTTTAAAAGTCATGTTGAGAAACATAAAGGCGAAACACAGTCGAATTTAGACTTTAAAATGATGTCTATTTTTTTTTCAATTCGTGATATTTTTAAGAAACCTAAAGATATATTAAAAAACGCCGACATAAAAGTAGATGATTATGTTCTTGATTATGGATGTGGACCTGGGAGTTATTCGATTGTTGCTGCCGAATTGGTTGGTCCAAATGGACAAATTTTTGCTGTTGATAGACATCCTTTAGCAATTAAAAAAGTAAACAAAAAAGCTTTCAAGAAAGGATTGAATAATATTACAACTATTCAGACTAACTGTAAAACTGATTTAAAGAGTTGTATTATTGATGTTCTATTTTGCTTCGATACATTTCATTCATTTACACAACCAAAAGATAATCTAAGCGAATTTCACAGAATTCTGAAAAATAACGCTGTGCTTTATATTATGGATCCTCACCTTTCTGAAGATGATTTAATCTTAAGTATAACAGGCAGAGGTCTCTTTAAATTCTCAGAAAAAAGAGATGAATTATATAAATTTATAAAATCTAACTAAAAAGGGGGAAAAAATAATGATGGCAAATAAAATGAATTTTGAAAATCAATTAGATTATTCTAAATATTTTCCTCATTTTGGAAATGCATTATTTGCAGGGCTTGCCATCCTTATAATGTTTTTAGTGGGATTATCTGCTGCTATTTTAATTTATAAAAATAAATTGACAAAAAAAATAAAAATACTTTTGTTATCTATATCTTTATTATGCGGTGGAATTCTTTTTGGCGGTTTTCCTAATGTAATATACTTAACGGGACTAACTTTTTTAATTTTAGGAATATCTCTATTTTTTGGTAGAGTGTTTTGTGGGTATATATGTCCCTTAGGAGCTGGGCAAGAATTAGTTTCAATGGCACGATTTAAAACAAATTTAATCTACGAAAAACAAGATAAAGAGACCAACACTTTTGTCCCCATTATTGTGCGATGGATTTTTTTTGGAGGTTTTATAGCCCTAATCCTAATATGGGGGTTTGAAATTCTAACGCCTTTGAATCCTTTGAATGGTTTTCTCCTTATATGGTTTCCCCTGAATTTTTTGTTTCTAATTGCGTTAATTTTATTACTTGCTGTAATAATCGCAAGTATTTTCTTTTACCGCCCTTTTTGTAGATATATCTGCCCATTTGGGGCAATAGTGAGTTTATTAGGCAGGTTTAATATAATAAAAATAAGACGAACTGATGCATGCTTAGATTGTGGGTTATGTGAAAAAATTTGCCCTACACTACAAGGATTTAGAAAAAGTAAGAAAGGGGAATGCTATTTATGCTACCGTTGTGTGGAGTTCTGTTCAAATGAGATGTTTATAGACCCTCATAAAATTGCTGAAATTAAAAGATATTTAAGCACATTCACTCTTAATTTTGATGTATTGCCAAAAGAAAAGTTTTTAGATAAAACCATTATAATGATAATTCAATTATTTGTTCCCAAAAAGAGAATGCGCTATTTTAACGAATTTATCGATGCCTTAGAAGGAAATAGTAAATTTTTCAATGATGCAATTCAAAATATTGTTGAAAGATTAAAAGAAATATTTTCTGATGAAATTAAAAATATTGATCGAAAAAGCTATGAAGCATGGATTAATAAAAATGAGCCTCGTTGGAGAGAAAAAATACAACCAATCCATTTAGATAAATTAATATATGGTTTAAGTAAACAAATCTAAGAAAAATTAAATAATGTTTAAATTTTTTTATCTCTAAAGTTAAATATTTTTTTAAATATATATTATGCTAAAAGTCGGATTTATTGGAACTGGAAGAATTTTTGACCTTAATGTGCTTGGATATTTAAATAATGATGATGTGGAAATAACCTGTTTATGTAATCGAACGATTGAAAAAGCAAAACAAAAGATTAAGCAATTTAATATAAATGAATCAATTCCAGTTTATTCTGACTATAAAGAAATGTTAGATAAGGAAGAATTAGACATAATCGTAATTCTTCTACCACATAATCTTCATGCAGAAGCAACTATTTATGCTGCTAATAAAGGAATAAAAGGAATCTCTGTTCAGAAGCCTATGGCATTATCATTAGAAGAGGCTGATAAAATGATTGAGGCTTGCGATAAATCAGGCTCCATCCTCTCGATTTTCGAGAATTTTATGTTTATGCCTCATATTATGAAAGCAAAGGAACTTATAGACCAAGATTATATAGGTGATTTATCGTCTATAAGAATTAAAGTGGCAATAGGCGCTAAGGGTGGCTGGGATATACCAGAAAGTGCTAATTTTTGGAGAAAGGATCCAAAACAAGTGGGAGGTTCTTCTTCTCGTGGCTCACCGGTGCTTTTAGATAATGGATGGCATGCATTTACTCTTGGGTGGTGGTTTTTCGAGGAAGAAATTGAAAAAGTATTTGCTTGGACAGATGAATTCCACGGCATTGATGCTCCAGCTTACGTAATGTGGAAATGTAAAGAAAATAAAGAACAAGAGCATGTCAGTCCACAATATGGCAATATGGAATTTTCCTTAATGCCAGAAATGAAAATTCCTTCAAATTATTATAATACTGATGAATTTATTGAAATTATAGGAAGTCGAGGCCTCATGAAAATAAACCAAGGGACTGCTATAGGAAATAAAATGTCCGAATCCGAAGTTTTTGCTCCAATAATAATCATTAGAAACGGTAAGGTGGAAACATATACTGATTTTGAGAAAGATTGGAAGTATGGCTTTATTAACGCTACAAATAATTTTATCGATGCTGTAAAAAATAATAAAGAGCCAATACTATCAGGTGAACAAGCAAGAAATATTCTAAAATTTAATTTAGCAGCAATTAAATCAACTGAACTAGGTAAAGATATACATCTTGATGATATAAATTAGTAATTAACTTGAATTTTAATCTTATAGATGTTTTGAAAAATATAATAAATCAACGAATTCATTATCTTTTTTCATAAAACCATTAATTAGGCATCCAAATTCTTTGAAATCATATTTTTTCAACAAATTAATGCTGGCTATATTATCTGCGGCAACTTCAGCAACCATTATTCTAATAGTATTCTTTTTTTTTCTTGCTTCAATAATTAAATTCTCCATAAGTCTTGACGCTACTCCTTTTTTTCTATAATCAGAATGCATAATATATCCAATATTAACAATATGGCTTAACAAATCTTCTAAACGAGGGAGAGAAGATATATGACCAATTAATTTACGCTTATATAAGGCAATTAAATATATTGTATTTGGGTGGTAAAGGTATGTATCAAGAAATTGTTCACTCTCTTCGTATGAAATTTCTTTTTTTCGAGCTAAAAAATGTGATTCTCTAATAACTGAATTTAAGAGAGTTAAATTTTCCTCATAATATTTTTTAGTTATTGGCTTTATTTTTAACTCTTTCTTACTAAACATACTAAATTATTGCTCAAATTCATATATAAATTTTTTATGCTTTAACCCTTCTTTTATCCCTTTTCTTAAGTCTTTCTTAATTCTTCTGCCATATTTAGATAATCCGCTCTCGTCTGCGTCTTCAGATTTTTCAACAGTGCATGAACCATTTTCTTCTTTTTCTGCGTTTATTTCTTCCCAGTAAACGATTTCTCCACGTTGATCTGAAATATATGGCATTTTCGCAAAAATACATAAATTCTTTCCTTGTTCTCCAGTATATATTGGTTCACCCTTACCGCTTTTAATTATTTCGATGAAATGTTCGGTAGAATTAATAAAGCTATATTTCCAATCTCTTGGTAAATCCTCACCGTAAGTTTTAACCTCCCCGTTAGCATAAACAGCAATTGGAGGATATTGAGGTGATTTAGATACAAAATTACCACCAGAAGTACTTTGATTTATCCACATTATTCCCTTTGTACCGGATATCTCAATAAATTCATCACAGTTATAATAATTTGAAGGATAATACACATTGGGAGCTAAAGAAAATTCCATTGTGCCATATTTGGGAGGGTCATCTGAATTTTTACTTGGATATTTCCAGAAAATATTTGCCGGTGTATCCATGACACCTGTAAAATAATCTATCCAACTATAGACTTTTTCAACTCTTTCTTCATCCATTAACCAGAGGGCCACTGAAAATTTATGTTGTCCGTCATCATAAATCCATGGACCGCCACCGCACATATCAATATTTATTCGCCATAGATAAGAATTTATCCCAAGAGGCCAACTCGGACCTCCGGTTCCGATGGTATTTATTCTAAAGTTCAAACGTTCGCCTATTATTCCCTGATCCAATAACTCTTTTGCTCTCAAATATACTGGATAAAACCTGAAATTCTCATATAATTTTAATTTTACATTTTGTTCCTCGCAAACCTCAATCATTTTTACGCAATCGGTAATGGTGTTTGCCATTGGCTTTTGAACTGATATACCGGGCACACCAGCATTAGCACAATATTCTGTCATAGGGTAGTGAAGGTGATGAGGCGTTAAAATTTCGACAATATCCAAATCTTCCTTATCAACCATTTTTTTGTAATCTGTGTAAACTCTTACTTTTCTTAAATTCCACTTCTTTAATTTTTCAATTGCCTCATTTTTATCGAGATTTGCAACAGCAACTATTTCTGCGTCGTGAGAATAATAATATCCTAAATAATTCAGATCTGATATTATACCCGTACCTATTATCCCAACTCTCAACATTTTTCAATTTAAAAAATTTTTTTATATTTTGATTGGATAATTTCCGAATTTTCTCCTAATATTCTGCATTGCTTCAAATCGATCCACTGTAACAGCGGGATTGATGCTATGTCCAGAACTAAAAATGTATCCTCCTCCTGGAGCTAACTCACGAATTAATCTTTTTGCGTAAGCTTCAATTTCAGAAATCTCTCCCATTGCTAACATTATTGGGCTTAAATTACCAGCAAAAGTTATTTTATCACCATATTTCTCGTTTAATTTGAAAATATCGTATTCAGGATTAGCAGTTGTAGATTCTATAGGATTTAAGATGTCAACACCACTTTTTATGATATCCTCGAAAATTTCCATTAAATCCCCATCAGAATGTAGCATTATTTTGCAATCACGTTTATGAGCTGCATCACATATTTGTTTTATCCACGGGAACACGTATTTTCTATAATTTCTGGGGCTCATAAATAGACCATTTTTATAACCATAATCATCCCATAAAAGGACTATTTTTGCGTCATGTTCAGCTAGAATTTTTACCATTTCAAGCGCAAAGTTACCTCGATCATCAAATACTTTTTTTGCTTGTTTAGGTCGAGCTAATAACCTGGAAAATACTTCTAATCCAAATCCCTCCCATGTACATTCCATTAAAGAACCGGTTGCGGGAATCGAGAATACTTCATTGTTCATTTCTTTTTGGATTTTTCGTCCTAATAAGAAGTTATTCATGCGCATTTTTAAATTGGGATCTGGCTGCTTGAAACTCTCATACTCTTCAAAGTTTTTGAAATATCCGCCATGATATGCCATTATTTGCGTTCCATCTTTATATGGTTCCATTTTCATTATCCGTCCATACTCGTCTATGAATCCTCTTCCACCCTTAAGAAGTTCTCTAGGATATAGACTAACATAACTTAGAACTAAATCTATTCCAACTCTACGAGAAAACTCGTAAATGCCTTTATAACCTCCTGATAGGCGAGGATCACAACCATAATGCTTTACAATCGTATTATTTGTAAAAGCACTTTCGAAAGCAGGAACTCTATCAGGTTCTTCATGATTTACTGTGGTTAAAACTCTTTCTTGGGCATCCATTTCTAATTTTATCATTAATCTGTTTAATTTTTATATATTAATCAGTGCCTTTATCTTGTCCATACCAATTTTTTAATGAACTTAAGAGTTGTTGAAGTTCCTCAGCATGTTTATCTTCTAAAAGAAGATCCCCTTTTGCGTCTCTTTCGATTTTTTCAAATAGCTCATCACAAATATCTGGATTATCTTTCGCGATATTAACATTCCATTCTGGATCTTTAGATAAATCAAATAATTTCTGATAATATTTATCATTTGTAGTGATTAGTGCATAGCGATCGTCTTTATATAAAGTACAAATACTAAATCCACATGTAATATAATCACGATCCTCTATTAATTGATCTCCATCATCAAGAAAGATTGAAAGATCTATGCCGTCGAACACTGCTGGCTTTACTTTCTTCAAAAAGCCGAAAATAGTAGGGAGAATGTCATGATCGTAAACGTAAGATTTTTTAATTCTTTTTGGACCATTTAAATTGCCCGGGGGCTTAACCATAAGAGGAATATCTACAAGTTCTGGATACATGAACATTGGAAGTTTGCCAGTAGCATTATGTTCTCCAATACTATGTCCGTGGTCGGAAATTAAAATAATTAAAGAATCATCATATAAACCCAAATTTTTTAATTCTTCAATGAAATAACCAAACCAATTATCGCACATTGAAACTTCTCCAGCATAAGATGCTCTCATATATTTTAACTCTCCTTCGGTAAGATATTCAATTGTCTCACTATAAACAGGTTGAACAACTTTTTTGCCTGTATAATTCTTATCAACGTATAAATCAAGATATTTATCAGGAGGATCCCAGACTTCATGCGGATCAAATTCATCAGTAACAGCCATTACATTTTTATCTTTTTTTGTATCCTTAACAAATTCGACTGTTTTTTTAAAAGTTTCCGCAGGAAAATAATCCTCTTCAGTCTTTCTATGTTGCATATTACTAAAATAGGTTTTTAACATAAAATTTTGATACGCTTTTACTAAAGGATTTTTACCCGGAACATGTTCTTTAATTTTCTTATTTAGTTTCGCTCCCCCTTCCCTGTATCTTGCCCTTAATTTATCTTTTTCATGCCCTCTAATCCAGTTCCATTGGTGAAATCCAAGATGAAAATTCATTCCTGGTTTGAATTGGTGGTAAGTGCTAGTTATAAAAGAAGTAATATAGTTATATTTTCTCATGTATTCCGCTAAATGGGTCTGATGTGGAGGTATTGGGTGCCATCCGGGAATTGTAACTATATCATCAGTTCTTAGTTGAGGTCGTTTATGATTAAAAGGAAAAGTACGAATTCCTGTATGTATTGCTCTTCGAACTGGGATTGTAGGTAAAGACTCTGGATATGCATTATCAAAAATCAAACAGTCCTTAGCAAATTCATCAAAGTTTTGTGTTTGAATCCAATTATTTCCATAGGTACTCCCTGTATGATCTTTACGAAGAGTGTCAAAGATTATAACAAAAATTTTCATAATAAGATTTTTTTCTCGTTATTTTATTAATTTAAATTTACAGCTATAGATTTATTAAAATAAAAATTATAAATAATTTTACGAAAATAAAAATAATTTTTAATGATTCTACCATAAAGAAAGTATTAATAAAAGATATTTATTACCTCTAATTATTAAAAAAATAATAAAAAGGTTCAAAGATGTTATTACAGATACTACCACCTTCCGGTTACTCATTAAACGACATTATATTTGATATGTTTATGATAGCAGTCTGCTACATATACGTATTCATGATGATTCTTATCCCCGTTGCGCTAAAAAAGAAAGATAAAATTTCAAAATTTACTGCAAGGAAAATGGTTCATCTTTTTGCGGGTTTAGTTGTATTGTTTGTACCCTTTTTCATTTGGCCGATATATGCTATTTTTATCGCTTTAAGCTTAACTCTATTGGTTTATTTTAGTTCGAAAGAAAGTAGTGTTAAACAATTAAGAGAATTATATGAAAGTATTGGAGAGGAAGCTGAGGAGAAGAGAGGACGCTTAATGGGACCATTATATTATTGCATTTCAATAACAATATTGATTTTAGTTTTTGTTTTGCTTTCTCCTCATCAACTATATTTTCCAATTGCAGGAATTCTAATAATGATCATTGCTGATACACTTGCTTCAGTAGTAGGAAAACGTTGGGGTAGAATTAAAATTCAACTCCCATGGACTTCTCCAAGAACCGTATTAGGTTCCGCAACTATGTTCGGTTCAGCATTTCTATTATGTCTTGGGTCTTTTTGGTATTTTGGTATTTTTATGCCACTAGCGCAGAAACCATTAACTTGGAATATTATAATACTTTACTCGTTTATAACGGCTTTATTAGCTACAATAATTGAATTAATCTCGCCAAGCACTTTAGATGATTTAACTGTCCCAATTGGTACAACGATAATAATTTACCTTTTAACTTTAATATACTATTTGTAAATTCTTAATTTTTTTTATTTTTTAATTATTAACAAGAAAATGGAAAGTTTACAAAAATCTTTTGATGTAATTGTTGTTGGAGCCGGTACCGGAGGAACTACTGCTGCTAGATTTTCTGCTCAAAATGGATTAGACGTTTGTCTTATTGATAGAAAAGAAAGAAGTCAGATCGGGAATAAAATATGTGGTGATGCTGTTGGTACTGAGATTTTTGATATTTTAAATATAAACCATCCTAAGGAAAATGAGCTCTCTTGTCGTATAAATGGAGCAAAATTATATTCTCCCAATTTAAATAAATGCATAACCTTAACTGACCCTAAACAAGCAGGTTATGAAATAAATAGGTTAGAATTTGGGCAAAGATTATTAAATGAAGCTCTCGATGCTGGTGTTAAACAATTTTTAGATAACACTATCGCTTTAGATTTACTTTACAAAGATAATTCTGTCTCGGGTTTAAAAATACGAGTGAAAAACGGTGAAAAAATAGATCTTAACTCTAAGATAATAATAGATGCGAGTGGATTCTATTCTCCTTTAAGAAAAGAAATAAAAAGCTCAATTATCGAAAAAGAAATTTCAAAAGAAGATTGTATTTTATGTTATCGAGAAATTGTGAAATTTAATCCCCAAGATCAACAAGTTAACGATCCTGAATACATTACTATTATACTGGATCAAGAAAAAGCACCAGGCGGATATATTTGGTATTTTCCTAAGAACGAATCTTCGGTCAATATTGGCTTAGGTATGTTTATGGATTATAAAGGTCAAGTAAAAGAATACTACCAAAAAAATGTGTTTAATGAGTTTATAAAGACTAAGAATTATGAAGTAATTTCCACAGGAGGGGATGTTGCTCCCGTAAGAAGACCACTTTGGTCGTGTGCTGACAATGGGATCATGTTTGTAGGGGATGCTGCTTGCCATGTCAATCCTCTTCATGGCGGAGGGATAGATCCTTCAATGAGAGCTGGCTATTATGCTGCTTTGACAGCCTTAGATGCAATTCAAAATGATGATTATTCTATAAAGAAGTTGTGGGAATATAATTGTAAGATTATTAATAGTTTTGGAGCAGAGTTTGCTTCTCTCGATTTATTAAGGATTGTCTTACAAAAACTTTCAAACGAATCTTTAAATTTTGGTTTAGAAAAAGATTTATTATCTGGTGATGAGATATTGGAAATTGCTTCAACCGGGGGTATTAAATTATCTATTATGGATATGCTATCGAAAGCAATTAAAGGTATTTCTAATCCAAAATTATTATTAGATTTAAATTATCTTCGTATTAAAATGAACGATCTCCGAAGCCATTATAAAAACTTTCCAAAAAATATTGAAGAAATTAGTGAATTTGACGCTTGGAAAGAACATACTAAAAATATTTATAACAAAATAAAATTTACATCATTTGGTAAGAATATACATAAAGAAAATAAAAATATCTAAAAAAGTGTAATTCATGGTCAATATCTTACTGGATGAATCCTCAACAAACACCTACGAGTATATCATAAATAAACTAAATAATGATGGAGCTCTTCATTTTTCCTTAATTGATCCAGATCCAATCCGACAAGGTCCTATTGACGCAGCAAAAATGGCGAAACTTGCTGTAGATGCTGGGACAGACGCAATATTAATCGGAGGAAGTACTGCTTTCGATCAACGATTAGTTGAAGATACAATTTCAGCAATTAAAGAAAAAGTAGCTGTACCAATTATTATCTTCCCTGGAAGTATTGCTAATGTATCATCAAAAGCTGATGCTATCCTTTTTATGTCTATATTAAACTCAACAGATCCCTATTTTATAATAGGTCAGCAAGCTATTGGTTCTTATACTGTTAAGCTGGCAAATCTTGAACAGATATCAACTGCTTATTTAATAATCGAGCCTGGTGGAACCGCAGGGTGGATCAGTAATGCGAAATTATTACCTAGAAAAAAGCCAAAATTAACTGCCGCTTACTCTTTAGCTGCAGAAATGTTTGGTTTTAAATTAATATATTTGGAAGCTGGTTCTGGCAGTGAGAGTATTCCTCCAGAAATCTTAAAATTATGCAAAAAAGTTATAAAGATTCCTATTATTGCTGGTGGAGGTATTCAAACTAAAGAAGACGCAAGAATATTAGTCAAAGCGGGTGCCGATATTATTGTTATGGGAACTTTCTTAGAAACTAATATTTTAAACGATAATGGAGCGTCTTTAAAAGTAATAATTGATGAAATTAAAGACGAAGGCAAAAGAGTTTCTTCTAAAAAGAATTTCAAAAAATAAGATATATTTATATTATTCATTTTTAAATAAAGCTCTCTTTATTTCTATTATTTGAAATTTGATTGAATCGAAATAATTAAAATATAGCAAATTTTCATTAATTTACTCATGGAAAATTCAACAATTAAACCGAAAAAAAGCTTCTTAGCTGGCAGTATTATAATAATGAGACCCGTAAATTGTCTTATGGGATCTCTTACTGTCATAATAGGTCTTTTAAACACGCGCACAGGAATTCCATTTGACATTTTATTAATTAACATTATTTTAGGAATATTTACATATTTTTTTATTGCCGGTTCTGGAATGATTATTAATGACGTTTACGATGTTGAAATTGACAAAATAAATAGACCTGAGAGACCAATCCCGAGTGGCTCAGTAAGCTTAACACAGGCCAAGGTATTATTCTTTTTAACGCTTGGTATAGGCGTAATGATATCGATTATTCACAGTTTAATATTTTCGTTAGGCGTTGTTAACATAATATTGGCAATCTTCTTTGGTTTTATTGGATGGCTTTATTCCGCTTGGGGAAAGAAACAAGGATTTATTGGCAATATAATCGTTAGCATTTCATTTTCTATAGGGCTTATTTATGGAGCAGTCTTAAATAGTTTAGCTATTCCCATTTATATCTATTTCTTCTTTTTGACTTCATTTTTCTTATTACTCTCTCGTGAAATTATTAAGGGTTGTGAGGATATTGAAGGCGATAAAACTAAGGGTGTTAAAACTTTAGCAATTAAACTTGGAACTAAAAAAGCAATCATTTTTTCATTATTATTTGAAATTTTAGCAGTTATCTTTTTTATTTTGCCTCTGTTTACAAATATTATAAATCCAATTCTATTCATTATTTTCATGAGTTTTGGATTAATAGCTGTAATTTTTGCGATAGTTCTCTCATTGCGCAAAAATTTAGAAAGAAAAGATTTTAAAAAAATAAGTTTAATACTAAAAGTAGGGGCGTTTCTTGGATTAATTGCCTTTATTTTTGCGAGTCTCTAATTTACTCCCTCATTGATATTTATTTCTTTAATACTTCTAAAATTTCATTAAAATCTTTTTTTAAAATTAGCGATTTTAACCTATTCTTACTCTTCAAATCTATTTTAACGATTGGGAAAGTCTCAATTAATCCTCTTACTTGAGTCAAACCTAAATACTTTCTAGTATATTCTGCATTAGAATATTTGTATGTTGTTAAAAATTCACTATCTAAGTTTTCTCTAAAATATTCTAATATAAAATTGAAATAGTCCTTTAATAGCATTTGATCTTCAATTGAAATTTGAGGCTCTAAAAAAATTTGTATAGGATGTGTACGATAAGTATTAGAGGACACATAAATCCCTTTTACATCAAAATCTTCTGCTATTATACCAAGCCCAACTCGACCTTCAATTGAACCTTTATCTACAGTTTGAACGTACAATATATTTGATTCGATTATTTCTTTTAACACATCATCTACTTGGAGATTTAGCCTTTTATATTGATTATTTCTATATTTATTTGCATCAATAACAGTAATTTGATTAGTTCCTTTATTTTTTGCCACTTCTTCTTTTAATAAATAATATTTTACTTTTAATGGATTACGTGTCCGATAATTCTCAAGGAACTCGTCAAATTCAGAACCGGCACGATATTTGAATTTTGGATTTAATATGTAATTTTTGGATATTAAATCTTCTTGATTTTTAATTTTTACTCCGTTAAATTCTATTGGCTCAACTTTGGGATCTTTTTTTCTTTTAAAAAAGCCAATACAAATATTCGTTCCTGTGAATTCGAATATTTTTGTTTCAAATATAACCATTTTAAGAATTTTATAATATTTCAAAAAATCTAGTCGAAATTTATTAGAGACTGACGCTCCAAATAAAAAGTTAGAGGGAATAATATATATTAGGTTTTCAATGTTATTTCTTAAATCATTAATCATGGCAATTTGATATAAATCCTGATAACCATCATTCTCAGCTTTGAAGTATTTAAAATATTTTTGAGTTTCTTTATGCTTCCTAATATATCCTAAATATAAATAAGGAGGATTTGTAACGTGGAAAATAGGAAATTCATTATTTTTCAGAAATTCGGGAAAGTTTTCCAAGTTATCACGCACCTTTATATTTTTTTTTGCTATTTCAATAGGGATCCCGTATGAATTAGCGTTTTTAACACACTTATGTACCATCTCAGCCTGAACATCAAATAGATAAATATGATTTTCAAAAAAATTTTCTCTCTCTTCTGCTGATATTTCATTTAAAATAGGTAAAAGTAAATTTCCCTCTCCAGCATATAAATCAATCCAAATATACTCATTTAATTTATCTTTTATTTCTGGAAAAATATATTTTAAAAAAATATCAACCGAAGTAAGATGAACGCCTAAAGCTCGTCGGTCTTTTTTATCTATATTTAATTTGCTTTTTTTAACCATATATATAAAAATAAATCTCTTTTTTATTTCAAGTATTCTACGAGAAAAAAAGCTAATTTTATTACTTTTTTTTTACAGAATATGTGTTATATAATCTCAAATTTTTTTAACTTAAAACCAATTATATTCAATAGAATATAGATGAATTTGTCAAAAAATCTTGAAGCTAAACTTGAAAGGCTTATATCATCTCTAAAAAATAAAAAAGTAATAGTAGCCTTCTCAGGAGGTGTGGATAGTACACTTTTAGCTTTTCTTTCAAAAAAATATGCAAAAGATACTTTACTTGTTACTGAGCATTCTATTCTTTATCCTGAAGAAGAAATTGAGTTAACAAGTAAATTTGCCCTAAAGTATGATATATCTCAAATTATTCTTGAACGAAATCCTTTAAATGATGAAGATTTTAAATTAAATCCAGTAAATCGTTGTTATATTTGTAAAAAAGGATTATATAACGAGATACTCGAAATTAGAGATGATTTTGATTTTGATATAATTTTTGATGGTTCAAATTTTGATGATCTTCAAGATTTCAGGCCCGGATTACAAGCCTTAAAAGAATTAGATATTTTTACACCATATATCGAATTTAAAATTAATAAACAAGAAATAAGAGAAATTTGTAAATATTATAATTTAGATGTCCAATCTAAACCTTCAATGGCATGTTTCTCTTCTCGAATCCCTTACAATCAAGTCATAAATGAGAAAAAATTAAATTTAATTAGAGAAGGTGAAAGATTTTTAAAGCAAACCTTTAATTTAAAGCAATTGAGAGTACGAGTTCACGATGAAAGTCTAGCACGCATTGAATTCCTAAAATCTGATTTGCCAGAAATTTTAACCAAGGAAAACCTACAAAAAATCAAAAATAAATTTAAAGATCTTGGCTTTAGTTATGTTACTATAGATATTGAAGGTTTTCGTTCTGGTTCTATGAATGAAGTATTATTTCTTCAGGAAGAATAAAACTTTTTTTCTCTTATTTAATGCTTCAATTGCCGATTTTTCAATTTTTTCTTCCATTTCGTTGATTAATTCTGGAGTTTGTTCACCAATTTCTTGTTTTATTTTTGTATAAGCAGATTCTCGAAATCGCGGTAATATGTCTCTTTTTTCTTCATTTTCAAAAATCATAGAAACTTGATTTGAATCATCAACGTATCCGATCTCAGCACATTTGACATTATTTTTAGATAAATCTGATATTATTCTTTCTGACACGTTCTCTGAACAATAAATAAGTAATGCATCTAGTGATACTCCTAAATAATCAACACCAACTTTATCTAATAACTTTAAAACCGTTGGATTAACTAGTTTTCGAACTTCATTTTCATAAATCACGACACCACATTTCGCCTCGTAATTAATTTCGTACAAATCTCCTCTAATACCTCCATTTGTTACATCACACATGGCATGAATTTCATCTATGTAATCTGATTTTAAAATTATTTCGCACGCTTCGAGGAATTTAATGTTCAATGTCTCTTTTACTACATCATGATTGCCAGAATATATTGCTGTCGTGGTAATTGTCCCTCCTCCAGCACCTTCAGTCATTAATATTTTATCTCCCACTTTTATATTCCTTCGTGCCAATAGATTATTACTAGCAAGACCTACAGCCGCAACACCTCCAACCAATCGATTCCCAATTACCATATCTCCTCCAATCCTCAAGGTTGATCCTGCTGTTATTGGAACTTTCGCTAATTCGGAAATAGTGGAAATTCCCGCCATGAAATCGAATAGCTTTCCAACATCTGCATCGTCTCCTAAATGCACATCAATCATAATCGAAATTGGTTTTGAACCTTTTACGTATAAATCCCTTAAAGCGGCTCGAGTAACGTGAAATCCACAAATAAACGGAAAATCACTCAACCGAGAATGAATCCCTTCCATTTTTGATACGATCATTAAATTATTTCTATCAAAAGGTTCTCCTCTAAATCCAGTTATGTCATTCAATCGAACTGCTCCCGCATCATCCAAAGAACTAGGAGATAAAAACGCTTTATTCTTAGTTTCTGATAGTTCTGAAATTAATTTATGCACGAAAAAATCTCCCGCACCTCGACATCCTACTCCTTGCTTTCCTGAACTTACATTAGCCATAGGAACTTTTAACAAATCTTTTAAGAAAGGAATTGAAATAGTAGATATATCACTTTTTTTGCATTCCTCATAGACTGCTTTAGCTAATATATAAGCTAATGATTTATCTATATCTTTAAAATCGAGATATTCTTGGACTATCCTTTCAATGATTTCATCCTGAGAATACCCTTTACTTATTAATCTTCTCGTTAATCCTTCTAAATCGCTCAATAATATAACTCCTATTATTTTATTTATTCAATAATATAACAACGATTTTATTAAGTTAAATAGCCATAATTAAAAGAAAAATTCTTTGATTATATCTAAACTTAGAGTTAAATGTGTTTAGTGTGTTTGTTAAATAGAGATTAAATTATCTGATAAATTATCAATTAACTCCTATAAAATCCATAAATTCTTTTAGATGTTTGAGATCTAAATATTTATTTATAAATCTTACTCTTTTGAAAATAAATTAAATAACGATAAATATAAGTACTGTTATTATACACTTAACGATTTTAAAAAAGAATAAGAAAATGAAATATGCCAGTTGCGACAGAAGATACCAATAGAGAGAGAGATACTAAAGATGAAAATCATCTAACAGTGTATATTCAACATCTTGAGAAAAGACTCCGAGCTCTTGAAACAGAAAAGCAAATTGTAGAAGGTGAGAGACTTAGATTAGAACAGGAATTAAAGGCTTTAAGGAGTGAACTTGATCTATTACGAGAACCTCCATTAATTCTATCAACAGTTATTGATCTATTAAAGGATGATGGTGTCAGAGCAATTGTGAGTAGTTCAAGTGGTCCTGATTTTGTTGTAAATCTTAGTAAAACAGTAAAACCGGAGAATCTACAAGTTGGAATGGATGTCGCATTAAATCAACGTACTTTTACTATCGTTGAAATATTACCTTCACATTTAGATCCTTTTATTAAAGGGATGGAATTAATTGATAATATTCCTGATATTACTTATGATGAGATTGGGGGACTTGATCAGCTAATATTGGAAGTTAGAGAGACTGTTGAACTTCCCTTAATAAAACCAGATTTATTTAAAAAAATTGGTATTACCCCTCCTAAAGGTGTATTATTATATGGCCCTCCTGGAACAGGTAAAACATTAATGGCAAAAGCAGTTGCTCATGAAACTAATGCAACATTCATTAGAGTTATCGGTTCTGAATTAGTTCAGAAGTTTATTGGTGAGGGTGCTCGCTATGTAAGAGAAATTTTTCAATTAGCAAGGAAAAAAGCACCTACCATTTTGTTTCTCGATGAATTAGATGCTATAGCAGCAGTCAGAATGGAAGAAAGTACATCAGGAGATAGAGAAGTACAAAGAACCTTAATGCAATTACTAAGTGAACTTGATGGATTCGACGAAAGAGGCGATGTCAAATTTATTGGTGCTACAAACAGAGTTGATATTTTAGATCCCGCATTGTTAAGAGCTGGTCGATTTGATAGAATTGTGGAATTTCCTATTCCTAATTCTGAAGCAAGAGAGATGATATTTAAAATTCACATGAGACCTTTAAATATTGGAGAAGAAATAGATTTAAAAATGTTAGTTCAAATGACTGAGAATGCAACTGGAGCAGATTTAAAAGGGATATGTGTTGAAGCTGGTATGTTTGCAATAAGAAGAAATGCTGATGAGATTCTACAAAATGATTTTATTAACGCAATCAATAAAGTTATGGGAATTAAGAACTCCTCTTCTTCTAAATTGGAACTATATGTGTAAAAAATCCTTCTATTTTCACTAAAAAAAAGAATTTTATCAAGTTTAAATTATTTTAAAACTTCTTATTCATAGGATAATTTCCTTTAAAATACACTATAATGAAAGTTAGAATAACAACCCCTTGTAGAATACATTTATCATTGATTGATGAGAATGGGTACACTGGTAGAGTGGATGGCGGAATTGGTCTTATGATTGACAAACCGAATGTAGTTTTAGAAGTTTCCAATCATGCAGATAAATTTACCATTGAATGTAATAGATATTATAGAGAATCTGTCCAAGTAATTAACCAAAAAGCATCAAGGATTTTCAAACTTTTTCACATAAGCAATAAAAATTTTCATTTCAATTTAAAAAGATATTATCCTAGCCACGTTGGATTAGGCTCAAAAACTCAACTAAGTTTAGCAATTGGTACAGCAATATCACAAATTAAAAACATAGAAATTCCAATTGAAGAAATTACCTCGATGGTTGAACGTGGTGGCACCTCTGGAATTGGATGGCGCGGGTTTGAAACTGGTGGATTTATATTAGACGGGGGGCATGATTATGGAATAGGAAAAGAAAAAGAAAACTTTTCACCTTCCTCCGCCTCAATATCGGCAAATCCGGCATTAACCATATCTAGGTATGAAATACCAGAAAATTGGCGCTTTGTATTAGTAATTCCTGATGTAAGACCTGGAGCTAATGGAAAAGAAGAAATTAAAATTTTTAAGAAGCATACTCCAATTCCAAGGGATGAGGTCAATGAGGTTTCACATCAAATTATTATGAAAGTCTTACCAGGTATACTGAAAAATGATCTTAGGTGCTTTGGTGAAGGATTGAAAAGAATTCAAAGTATTGGTTTTAAAGCAATAGAAATTAGTTTACAGAACCAAGTTGTAAGAGATTTATTAAAATTTTTTGAAGATTATGGCGTAAAAGCTTATGGTATGTCCTCTTTCGGCCCAAGTATTATAGGTATTACAGAATCGGATGAAGAGGCAGAAAAATTAAAAAATACTGTTGAAAATTTCATAAATGAAATAGGTGGACATTTTTTCATTTGTAAACCCAATAACACAGGGGCAAAAATAGAAATATTGGATAATTGAGTTTGAATGTCAAAAAATAACGAAAATATATATTTTTCACCTGATTTAACTGATAGAGAACGAGCTTGTTTTGAATCGGGCATTAAAATTGGTGCACTTTATCATATTCTATGTGGGATTCCTATCTCAAATGATGAGAATATTCTAAAAAATATAGAGAAAGGCATTGAATCTTCTATTTCTTGTCAACCTTTTGTAAAATCGGTAAAAATCAATTTAGATAGGGGTAAAATTTTAGGAAATAAATCAAATCAATTCGATTATGATGAAATTACAGGAAAAATTATTCGAGCTAAGCTAATAATTGAATATGAATCCGTGGAAATCTTGGCAAAAGTCGAATGGATTGAAAATATGCAATTTCCCCTCATGTTTATTGAAAAAATAAAATAAACTTTAATTTTTATCGATATATTTGCCTACTAGTTCAATCGCTTTTAAGGCATTCTGATTTTTTCCAATTCTTCTAATTGTTTCCATGTAGGATTGAATCTGTTTTATTAATTTCTCATAAAGTTCATTATTGTTCGAATTATTCGCGACTTTTAATTTCGTTGCTAAGACAATAGCTTCAAGTGCTAAATTTTCCGCTCTATTAAACAGTTTAAATGACTCTTTATTTTTCTCGCTATAAAATATTTTTATTTCAAAAGTAGAACTTGGGGACTCACCGTAATTATCTTTTTTAATATTTTCAATTTCCTTGGTAGTTTCCCCTATAAGAATCCCCCATGAGCTCTTTAATACAGGAAAACTTCGGAATTTATTTCTTCCTCTTTTTTTAAGACTCAAATATATCAAATAATTTAATAGAAATTCACTTGAGTATTCTGGGGGCTTTAATGCTGCAAGAGCATATAGATATATATCATTGACAAAATTTATGACTAAATAACCATTTTCTTTTAAATTTCTGTAAGTAGTAGTAGTATGAAAAGGAGTAATCTGAATTATATTCTTCTCGTTTATTTTAATCCCCATACATGCTGCATTAGGCTCAATAATATCCTCTTTATTGGCTCTTGAAAAAGTTATGGCCAAAATTTCATATAAATTTCCTTTTTCCAGCCCGAAATCTCTGTAATTAAACATTATTATTGAAATTCTAATTTTTCAAATCAAATCTACTTAAGAAATTATCTAAAATCTAATAAATTTTAACTAAAACCATACAATTTTTTAAACTTAAAAATAAAAAATTAATTGGAGTTATACAAAGACATTTTAAAAAATTAAAAAAACAATGCCAATTTGTCAATATTGTGGTGGTGAATTTCATTATTTCTTGTTTAAATGTAAATGGTGTGACATGTTATATTGCTTGAAACATAGGTTACCAGAGAATCACAAATGCATCTTTATGCCAAGTCGCAAGGAAAGAAAAGGATTGATTTCAAGAAAAACACAACTTTATCAAAAAGGAACTGATCAACTAAGTGAAATATTAACACCTGAAGAAATTTATATTGGAGCAAAGAACAAGATAATAAATAAATCTGATGCTATTGAATTGTTAATAGCTATAATTGAACTTAGTGATGATGTACAAATTAGAGTTGAATCTATAGCCGTTTTAGACAAATTATCTCTTAAAAATAAGCGAGTTTTCAAGATTCTCGAAAGTATTTTAGTTTCGGACCAAAATGTTGAAGTGAAAAATGCTATAATAAAAACAATTTTAAATCTCTTTCCTAAAGATGGTTTGAAATTAATAGAATGGGTCATTGATAACGAAAAATCTGATTCCGTATTGAAAATACTTAAAGATACTATAAAAGCTACTGATAATCAATATATTGATAGTTTAAAAAATAAGCTATTTGATAATGACAATTAGCATTGAAAAAAGATTATTATTAATTCTGTAATGATTTTACAAATGAAATTTCGTTACTTTTTTTCTCCGATCTATCTCTGGATAAATCTTCCCTACTAAAGGTGGAGAGCTATTGTATATTTCCTCAATTTCAATCAATCCATACTGTAAATCGTCAAGTGTTTGAAAACCTATAAATGTTCCTTTTACTACTTGGCTTGCCATATCGAAATTTGCGGCAAAAACAGCAACTTTTGAGTCCACGGGAATTTGTAATAAATCCTCTTTTAACGCAGTTAGTGGAAAAAAGAGTCTATTATGATCAACGGCCTGAAGTTGAAGATGTGGAATTATAATCGGATAACCATCTGATGGATCAATATAGGCAATGACTCTAACACCGATTTTATTAGTTAACAGTTTATATCCAATTACGTTTAATCGCTTCTCTTCAAGCTCAGTTTTCGCTGATTTTATAATCTGTTTTGCAATTTTACCTGAAATACCACCAAACGGTAAATCTCTAATTGGAGTAGCTGCTACGATGTGGTTATAATAAACTCTGTAGATGTTTATATACGTGAAATACCGCATAAAGTCTGACTTGTTAAAATATTCTATATCTTCTCCTTCCTCTTTTGTATGGGTAAAATCTGCCTTTATTTGGATGAATTTAAACGGAGCTTCCGCAGTCATGTAAAAAATACCTTGTTTTGGATTCTTTTGCACATACTCTTTGCTTGAGCCTTTAGCAAATTGTCCCCAGACTATTTGATTTTTTCTTATGGCTCGATTGCTTGAAATCAACGTTATATGTGGCCAACCACGAGGATCTACTGTAGCTATTAATTTTGCCATGATTTCTGGTTGCGTAAATTTTATAGCTTCTTCTGAAAGTTCGGCATTCCACTCAGATAATCCTTCCTTCTCAACCATTTTTATTCACAAATATTATTACTTAAACTTAATCTTATTTATTTATTTATTTATAACAAGATTTTAATTTAGTTTCTTTCCTTTTTTCAACCTCATTATCACTATTTTCAAGTCTTTTTGTCATTCCAGACCATTTCACATTATTTACACCCGTATTTTTAGCAATTTCAGAAAAATACTCCATTTCCTCTTTTTTCATCAATGGTTCATCCTTTAAGGGCCAATTCATATCTAACCTTTCATATTTCGAAGTACATAAGTTATTAAAAGCTAACAAATCCCAACGGGTAGGGATATTGTTAAGTTTTTCTACAATAAATTCGCCGATTCCCCTTATATTTTCATCGGTAGCAGTATATTTAGGGATCATAGGAGTCCTAATCCAAATTTCTTTACCATGATCACTTACATATTTAGAAATATATATGGCATTTTCCAGTATAGTCTCATTAGGAACCCCAGTATATTCTTTATGTTTATCAGAATCAATAAGTTTTATATCTAAAAGCACAAGATCCACATATGGCAAAATTTTTTCATAAACACTCTTAGAAGCATAACCACATGTATCTAACGCAGTTGAAATTCCATTTTCTTTACATATTTTTAAAAAGTCCGCTATAAAATCAGGTTGCTGTGTGGGTTCACCACCAGAAACGGTTACTCCTCCATTAGATTTAGTATAATAAACCTTGTCTTTTTCTACTTCATAGAAGAGATCTTCTAACTTCCATAATTTTCCAATCATGTTTAATGCTGTGCTTGGACAAGCTTCTGCACATTCTCCACAGCTTGTACATTTTTCTCTATCAATATGAATGCCATCCTTGTCTAACGACAAGGCTTTTAGTTTACATGTTTCTATACAGGTCTTGCAACCGATGCATTTGTGTTTCAACCATTCAAGTTGGGGGGTTTTTAGTATAGATTCAGGATTATGACACCACACACATTTTAAAGGACATTGTTTCATAAAAACAGTAGTTCGGATACCTGGACCGTCCTCCGTGGACATTTTCTGAATCTGAAACACTAGTCCCTTATCTGCGTCTAACATATTTATCAATTTTAATATTGTGTTAATTTTATGAAATATCGTGAAAAAAAATAATTCACATATTATTCTAATTGGATGTATTTCCCTTGGACTTTTAACATTTCGTCTAAGATTTCCTCAGCTTGAGTTGCGCTATCAACAATAGGGCTCGCAAGTAGCGCTTGTAGCGCAATTTCCTTAGATTTTTTAATAATCGCTTCCACTACGAGATCTTGTACTGACGCTTCGATGCGTAAAAGCGCGGCTAATCCTTTAGGATATTCACCAAGTTTTATCGCATGAACTCCGTCTTTATTTACGATTGCTGGGCACTCTACTACGAGATCTTTAGGTAGATTTGTAATAATATCGTCGTTAGGGAGGTTCACTGAATGCTCTCTGTGATTTGAATCGGTTATGATCCCTTCAATGATTGGGGCGGCACTTTCACCCCCTGGTTTTACAAGTTTAGCTCCCATACCTTTATTGATAAGACGCACAATTTTTTTACCCTTATTTATTGTTAATTTCCTGTAATTTTTTTTGAATCGATTTGCCCCTTCCAAATCAGCCTTTTCCCATGCCCAATGTATATATTCTCCATAATGTGAGTCAGATGTATAAGGGAAATATCCATATTTATTAAAGATATATTCAGTAAGATCATATTCAAACACAGTTTTCATCCTTTTGAATGCTTCAGGAGCTTTTTTGCGAATATCAGGGTAAGCATCTTTACCAGTATCACGATATTTAGCTTCTAAAATAACCCCGAAGTGGTTTAATCCTCCAGCTTTAAATTCAATATTAGATAAGGGTGTCTCAAGCATTATAGGAAGTCCTATTATAGCTAACATAATTTCATGACAGAGACCAACGAATTTGAGATTGGGAAATTTTCTTTTAATAGCAAGGCAAATTCTACTCATTGGATTGGAGAAATTAATAAATAATGCATTAGGACATACTTTTTGAACATCAGAGCAAATTTCGAGAATTGGAGGTATAATTCTCATTGAATGAAACATTCCTCCAGGACCCCCATTTTCACCAAAAATCTGTTTATTCCCAAATTTGCGTGGAATTTCGTAATCTTGATCCCATAGCTCGAATCGTGGTGTTATTTCTATAGCATTAATGATAAATGTAGCATTTTTCAAAGCATCTGGTCTATTAGTAGTCGATTCTATGTCAAAATTTAGCTTTCTGGTTTCAATTGCGGATTTACACGCTTGATAAGCTAGGTCTAGGGCTTCTGCGTTAATATCATGAAGGCAAATTGTCGACCCTTCTAATGCCTCTCTCTTTACAATATCTCCAACAGAGCCTAACCCAAATTGTAAAGAACCCGCTCCAATTAAGACAATTTTTTCTTTCCTTGTCATAAAATAACTCATTTTAATTTTAATGAATAATTAATATCATTTAATACAGTATATTACTTTTTTCTCTAGATATAGAACTATGAGTTCTAAACAAAAACTTCTGTTTATTGGAGTAGATCAAGCAATACCTTACCTTCTTAAAAAATTTCTGGATGAAGAATCTCTACCAAACATCAGCAACCTCGTTAATAATGGTGTAATAGGTGAGGCATTATCATGTCCTCCTTGTGATACTCCTACGAATTGGGCAACAATAGCCACCGGTGCAACGACGAGTGTGCATGGAGCAACTAGCTTCTATATGCATATCCCAGGTGAACCTTTTGAACTTGGGCTTCAACAAAGATCTAGAACTCAGCTTTCACACTACTGTCAAGCAGAATATCTATGGGATGTAGCTGACAAGAATGCTTTAGTCCCTTTCGTTATAAATTATCCTGCTGGATGGCCTAGAAAATTTAATAAAGGAGCAATGAGTCTTTTTACTTGGCCTATTCCAGAATCGCTCCCTAGGATTATTTCCCCAGCAGTAACAATCACATTCACTTCAGATTCTAAAACACCTGCATTACAAATTTCAAGAGCCGAGGAGTACGATTCTGAATTAAAAAGCCACTCTCCTCCTCTTCAAGTTTCTCAAACAGTAATACATGGAGCCATAGAAAAACCTAATAATTTTAAGTCTTACATCATAGATTCCATCGGAGAAGGATACGATTCTCTAATACTATCCATAGGTTTACCTAAAGAATGGCAAAAATTAAAGAAAGAAGATTCAAGCGACTGGATTTCAATTGATTTAACCACAGACCATGGCATATTACCTTGCTTGTATAAGATAAAAGTTTTGGAGTTAGAAAAAGACGGAAGTCTTTTAAAAATTCAACGCACAGGCATCTATAATACGATAGGATGGACTCAACCAGAATCTCTAGGTGAACACCTCATTAAAAACATGATGATATATGAACCCCCTGAGAAACACGAAGTTGAATATATGATTCAAGGAGAAGTAGAACCATTTTTATTATATGCTCGAAAAGAAGTCGTTTCACTAGCTCAAGCTATTACTTATGTTAAACAAAATCTAGGCTGGCAAGTATGCTTCTTCCATATTCATCATTTGGATGCCGTTAATCATAAAGCGCTGGCACTCTTACACAAACAATCACCGCTTTATACAGAAGAGGGTGAAAATCATGTATTTGAGAATGTGCGAGTGGCTTATAAAATAGTTGACGAATTAGTTGGGTCTTTAGTAAAATCATGTGTAGATGATGAAACTATTATTGTTTTCGTAGCCGATCATGGGGCTGTACCTGTCTGGAAAATAGCTAACATCCCCCTTGCTCTAATGGACGCAGGACTCCTTGCCTATAAATGGAACGAAAGCAGCAAGAAATTCGTAGTAGATTGGCAAAAAACAGTAGCATTCCCTTATTTAGAGCCTCCTTATATATGGGTTAATTTAAAAGGTAGAGATCCCCAAGGGATCGTTGAATCTGCGGATTATGAATCGGTTAGAGATGGGATAATACGAACTCTTAATGACATGAAAGATCCCGAAACTGGAGCTAAAATTGTAAAGCTTGCAATTAAAAAAGAGGATGCTGAACACCTCGGACAAAATGGAGAAAGAATCGGTGATGTCGTTTTCTTTCTTAATCCCCCCTATCAGATATTTGATGGAAATTTAAATCAACTCAACGCAGCAGAACAAACTAAGAGATCTCTAAAAAAACCTATGACATATGACGCAAAACGATGCTTTGGAGCGCATGCTTATTATTTACCTACTGAAAAATTTGGAAATTTTTCAAACACTTGCCCTTTAATACTTAATGGACCAGGTGTTAAAAAAGAAATTGAATTAAAAAAAACAGTAGACTTAATTGATATTGCTCCTACTTTAGCCAAACTTCTCAAGATACCTAAACCGAGAAACTCCCAAGGTAGAATACTACACGAAGCTATAGAATAACTGAATAATTATTTGCTCAAAGATCAAGTTGTCTCAACTTCTTAGCGTTTGATTCTATTTGTTCTGATGTAATATTATAAAATTTCCAGAAAATGAAGATCCCAATGAATACAATTAACAATGGAAATAGTGCTATTTGAATTCTTAATCCCATAAGTTCAGCTGGACTAGTTGATCCTGATTTATAGCCCGTAAATGTTCTTACAATCCAAAATACTATTGCTGAATAGGCAATTCCTACGCGTGAAAAAAATAAAAATGTTCCATTATATAACCCCTCCTGACGTTTTCCAGTGGATACTGCTGCCTTATCAATTATACTAGAAAATAATGGCATCGTCATGCTTATTATCGCTCCATCAGCAGCTCCCGCTATCATAAAGATAATAATTGCCAATGGAAGCCCCCTCGGTCCAACTGGAATAAAAAGGAGGGGTATACCCATACAACTTAACATAACTGCCCCAATTAATGCAACCCGTTTTATTCCAATCTTGAAAGATAGTTTATACCAGAGAGGTGCCGCGGCTATAACCGAAAATATATAAAACAATAAAATAATTTCACCTATTTTTGACATTTGCAAAATATCTTCAACAAAAAAAGGCAATGAAGCCATAACCAGTCCCATAGAGGAAGTATAAGATACATAAAAAGCCATATAAGCAATAAAATTTTTATCCTTTAAGGTAGATTTCATCCCTGTGAAGAAAGGCACAGGTTCTTCTTCTCCTAGGCGAGCTCGACGTTCTCTTATTTCTGGTCCTTCACGTACACCGGGTATCATTAACAAAAAAATACCAAAACTAAGTCCTGCAATTACAAACGCTTGGATCGTCCATCCAGTTTCTCCACCAAGCATCTCGATAATTAATACAGGTATTAATATACCAAGTAAAATCCCCGTCGTTTCAAGAACAGTTGTAATTGTACCAGCTATTCTTCGATCCTTACTATCGCGAAATTTATCGGGAAAAAGAGCTACTCTATTGATATCAAAGAGTGAAAACACAGCATCATAAAGGCATAAAAAAAATAATAACCAGAAAAACACTCCTAATTGTCCTATTTGGCTGATTGAAGGAACCATAAAGAGAAAAATAACAACAAAGCACCAAGGGATCCCACCCATAATAATAAATGGAAATCGTTTACCCCAACGACTCGTAAAACGTTTTGATTTATCACAGAGATAACCTAAGAGCGGATCATTGAACATATTAAATACCATATAGATGATCATAGCAATAAGATATAATGTGATATCCAAACCGACTACAGTTTGATAGTAATAAGCTAATTGTTGAGTATACAATTGAGACATCATTAAAGCGATAAAATTTCCAAGCTGAAATGATGCAATTATTTTCTTTGGATATCTCTTTATTATGAGATCATCATTTTCCTCTCGTAATGCCTCCGTCATAAATTTACTCTCTAAATTTGATTGCTACTAATTTTTTATTATCTTTTTCTTAAAGGCATTCCAGACAACGATCCAGTAAAAACTCCTTTATTAAGTGCAATGACACCATTTACTAAAACATATTCAACTCCCTCGGAATATAGTCTCGGATTTTCGTAAGTAGCTTTATCGATTATTTTATCTGAGTCAAAAATGGTGATATCTGCCCAATAACCCTCTTTTAGCATGCCTCGGTCTTTTAACCCTAATTTTTGAGCAGGATATGAGGTCATTCTTCTAATAGCATCGTGTAATGTAAGTAATTTCTCTTCTCGAACATATTTCCCTAATACTTGAGTAAAAGTACCATTGGTATATGGATTTGGAAAAATTTTATCATCATCCTCAGGGATTACTCTCCCATCCGATGCATACATCGTGAGTGGGTGAGTAATTGTTATAATGTTATCTTCTTCTGTCATTGAGAGGTAAGTTCCACCTGCGGAACCTCCAGAATCGATTAATGCGTTAATGACAACTTCTCTTGGGTCCATATTTTTATCTAATGATAGTTGATATACATTTTTACCACTATATTCTGGAGCTTTAGGGGCGTTTATGTATACTTTTATCCAATCTGCGTTTTCCTTTATACCCAAAAAACTGTCTACTATCATCGATATTTCTCTATGAATTCTATTTCTTAATTCCTCATCAGTTTTAGTCTTCTTTAACGTCTCAATGGCACGATTAGGGTCTAATTTATCTTTTGCAAGATATACCCATGGTGGTACTAGCGCTAAAAGAAAAGTTGCATTAGATGCTTGAGGAAACACGTCAAATGTAACATCTAAACCATCTCTTCGTGCTCTTTCTACAAAACTATAGGCTTTTCTTATGTCACCAATCCAGAATCCAAAGGGTTTAAAATGAGAAATTTGAACAGGTATTCCAGTTCCAGCGATTTTGATCGCTTCCTTAGTAGCTCTAGATAATCCACTTTGTAATCCTCGAAAATGTGTTGCATAAATTCCATTATATTGATGAACTACTTTGCATAATTCAATAATCTCATCAGTTTTACAAAATGAGCCTGGAGGATAGTCCAAACCCGTTGACATTCCGAATGCCCCACGTTTCATTTCTTCTTCAATAATCTTTTTCATTTCTTGTAATTCTTCTGAAGTTGGTGCTCTTCTTTCTAAACCTAAGACCTTAACACGTACTACCGAATGACCTATTAATGGTGCAATATTAATGGGAATGCCCTTTAATTTCAAATCGTCAAAATATTCATCTAAATTAATAAAAACATGTTCTATACTCCCAAGTCCAAGAAAATCTTTGAAGACTTCGAATTGTTCATCTTCAGTTATTGCTGGATCCATGGGTGCCATAGAAAATCCACAGTTACCCACCACGTGAGTTGTAACTCCTTGAGTTAAAACATTTTCACCTCGAGAAAAGAAAATTGAAGCATCAGAATGAGTATGAATATCGATAAATCCAGGCGAAACTATAAGTCCCGAAGCATCGATTGCTGTTTCAGCATCATCTTTTCTAATCTTCGGAGCGATCTTCTTAATTTTCCCATTCTCAATTAATAAATCTGCCTTAAACCACGGATTTCCCGTGCCATCTATTACTTTACCATTCTGTATTACAATAGTTCCCATACTAAATCTAATCCTCTTAAATGAATTAATTAATTAAAACAAGTATTAAATTTAGATTATATAAATTAAATATAAAAAATAAAGTCTACATATTATGAGATTCTCG